>ONHB01000022.1:50871-58524 GCA_900317505.1 uncultured Lachnospiraceae bacterium
GTTTCACCGGGCTTGCGGAAGCGGATCTCACCGATCTCCAATGTCGTTGTCATCGGCTCATGTCCGGCCAAAATTGCCATTTCACCATCATAACCGGGAAATACAAAGCTTTCACATTCGCCGTCATAAAACACTCTGTCACAAGCCATGATCTTTAATTGAAAACTCTTCATAGCATCACCTATTTTCTTTACTTCTGCAATTACAATGTCTCAACCTTTTTCTTGACATCCTCGATCGTACCAACATTGAAAAATGCTGCCTCAGGATAAGAATCCATATCGCCATCCAAAATAGCCTTGAATCCTTTGATCGTCTCCTCAACCGGAACAAAGACACCCTTTACACCGGTAAAGTTTTCTGCTACGTGGAACGGCTGTGACAAAAATCTCTGTACCTTACGTGCACGGTATACAGTCTGCTTATCTTCATCAGACAGCTCTTCCATACCAAGAATAGCGATAATATCCTGCAATTCCTTGTATTTCTGTAAAATCTCCTGTACACGTCTGGCTGTTTTGTAATGCTCTTCTCCGACAACATCAGCTTCCAGAATACGGGAAGAAGATTCCAACGGATCAACCGCAGGATAAATACCCTGTTCTACGATCTTTCTGGACAAAACAGTGGTTGCATCCAGATGTGAGAAGGTGGTTGCCGGTGCCGGGTCAGTCAGATCATCCGCAGGCACATAAACCGCCTGAACAGAAGTAACGGAACCGTTTTTCGTAGAAGCAATTCGCTCCTGCAGCTCGCCCAGGTCATTGGCCAGTGTCGGCTGATAACCAACGGCGGAAGGCATACGTCCTAAAAGTGCGGATACCTCAGATCCTGCCTGAACGAAACGGAAGATATTATCAATAAATAAAAGCACATCTTTATTTTGTACATCACGGAAATATTCTGCCATGGTAAGTCCGGTCTCAGCCACACGCATACGTGCTCCCGGCGGCTCATTCATCTGTCCAAACACTAAGGCAGTCTTGTCAATAACACCGGATTCTTTCATTTCCATCCAGAGGTCATTACCCTCTCTGGATCTTTCTCCTACACCGGTAAAAATGGAATATCCGCCGCTCTCTGTTGCGATATTGCGGATCAGCTCCTGGATCAGTACGGTCTTACCTACACCGGCACCACCGAACAGACCGATTTTACCGCCCTTTGCATAGGGAGCTAAAAGATCGATAACCTTAATTCCTGTTACAAGCATTTCGGCTACCGGGCTCTGCTCTTCAAAGGAAGGAGCCTCTCTGTGGATAACCCAGTGCTCGGTATCCTCTAAGCTTTCCTTGCCATCCAGTGTCTCACCGAGTACATTGAACAGTCGTCCCAGCGTCTTTTCACCGACCGGTACGCTGATACCCTTACCGGTTGCGACAACCTCCATGTCCCTGCACAGACCTTCGGATGCTGCCAGCATGATACAGCGGACAACATTGTGTCCGATATGCTGGGATACTTCCATCACACATTTTTTGCCATTGTTCATGACATACAGTGCGTCCTTGATTGCGGGAAGTTCTCCATTTTCAAATTCCACATCTACTACCGGTCCTGAAACCTGTACGATTTTTCCTGTATTTTCCATTATGTGAAATTTCACCTCGCTTGTTTCTTCTTTTTCTTGAGTGCCTTGGCACCACCGATTACCTCAGTGATCTCCTGCGTGATCGCCGCCTGTCTCACACGGTTGTATTCGATTGACAAATCGTGCAGCATGGCCTCTGCATTGTCCGTTGCGGACTGCATTGCCATCATACGGGCGTTTTCCTCACTGGCAGATGCTTCTACCAATGCACCGTAAAAAAATCCTGTTATATAATTATCTACTACTTTCTCCAGAACAGCTTTCGGAGAAGGATAAATCAGATACCATTCGTCATGAAGCTTTTCTGCTGCCTGTAAATCATATTCACCCTGCTCATTCTGGATCTTTTCGAGCATTTCCTGTTCAATAAATTTGTGTGTCTGCAGCGGCAACAGTCTCTGCACCTGCGCTTCCTCACTCATACTGTTGATCATCTTGGTGTATACGATATAAATCTCATCCAGCTCTTCATCCTTGTAAAGCTTCATCATGCGCTCTGCCATCATACGCGCCCTGTGAATACTGGGATTGTTGGCAGAATAGGCAAAATCCTCTTCGATCGTATAGCCCTGTGATTTGAAAAACTGTCTTCCCAGCTCACCGACTACAAACAGCCGGTAATCCTCGGCCTCGTCGATCAGCTCTCTTGCCTGCTTTAACACGTTGAGGTTGTAAGCTCCGGCCATTCCTTTATCACCGGTAACAACCACAAAGCCTTTCTTTTTAACCGGCTCTGCCAGGTCCTTGTTACGATTAGCAAAGTACAGGTGCTGCATATCCGGGTAATGATACAGGATATCCCGGATCTGCTCCTGTAAGCTGAAAAAGTACGGCTCTGTATTGGCAAGCTTCTGTTTGGCCTTCCTAAGCTTCATGGAAGACATCATATACATGGCCCTTGTGATTTTCATGGTATCACGGATACTGTTAATTCTGTCCTGAATTTCTTTGGTATTCGCCATTTCCTATCACGCTCTATTCTTAAATTCTAATGCTGCGTCAATAATTGCCTCTTTGATATCATCGTCGAGTGCCTTGGTGCTGTTTAACTTGCTGATAATATCATTGTGGTTTTGTGCAAACTCTTTTAACAGCTCCTTTTGGAAGTTCTTAACCTGATCTGTTGCAAGATCACTGAATACCTTGCCGTTGGCACAAACCAGTGTGATAACCTGCTCTGCCATGCTAAGCGGATGGTTGAGCGGCTGTTTTAAAAGTTCCATCAGCGCACTACCGTGGGCTAACTGCTTTTTGGTGCTCTCATCCAGATCGGATGAAAACTGCGTAAATACCTGCATTTCACGATACTGTGCCAGATCGATACGGATACTTCCGGCTGCTTTTTTCATAGCCTTTGTCTGCGCTGCACCACCGACACGGGATACGGACAAGCCGACATTGACCGCCGGGCGCTGTCCTGCAAAGAACAACTGGCTTTCCAGATAGATCTGACCATCTGTAATAGAAATAACATTGGTCGGTATGTATGCGGAAACATCCCCTGCCTGTGTCTCAATAATGGGCAGTGCTGTAATGGATCCGCCTCCCGCTTCCTCTGTCAGACGAGCGGAACGCTCCAACAGTCTGGAATGCAGATAGAAAACATCACCCGGATAAGCTTCACGTCCCGGTGAACGCTCCAACAGCAATGAAATAGCACGGTAGGCTACCGCATGCTTGGAAAGATCATCATAAACGATCAGTACATCTTTGCCATGGTACATAAAGTATTCGGCAAGTGCAGTACCTGCATAGGGTGCAATATACTGTAACGGTGCCGGATCAGATGCTGTGGAAGAAACCACGATCGTGTAATCCATCGCATCGTTCTTTTTTAAATTGTTGACAAGCTTGGCAACGGTTGATGCCTTCTGTCCGATTGCTACATAGATACAAACAACATCCTTGCCCTTCTGGTTGATGATGGTATCTGTTGCAATACTGGTCTTACCGGTCTGTCTGTCACCGATGATCAGCTCTCTTTGTCCACGACCGATCGGGAACATGGAGTCGATTGCCAGAATACCGGTTTCCATAGGCTTGGATACTGACTTACGGTCTACAATACCGGGAGCCGGATTTTCAATCGGACGGAAACCGTCAGCTTTGATATCGCCCTTTCCATCGATTGGATTGCCTAAGGCATCAATGACTCTTCCTTTGAAATCCTCTCCGACGGAAATACCTGCCATCTTGCCGGTACGAACGACACGGCTGCCTTCCTTGATCTCGGTATCACGTCCAAACAGGATAACACCGATCTCATCACGACGTACATCCTGCACCATACCTTTGACACCGCAGTCAAATACAACGATTTCTCCGTAAAATGCATGATCAATACCATCGATATTGGCAATTCCGTCACCGACCCAGTTGACCACACCGATCTCTTTATTTTTGGCTTCCAGATCAAAGTCCTTGATCTCTGTCTTGAGGATGGAGATAATGCCCTCGGAGCTTGTCTGTGTCTCACTGCCGTGTGCACTTTTTGTAACCTTCATCAGACTGGATTTTAACTGCTCGATACGTCCTTTTTCACTCCAGTCATATTCCTTTGTCCCAACTCTTAAGATAAATCCACTCTTGATGGACGGATCCTCTTCCAGTGTCAGATCCATATCGGGATTGTGATATTCCTTATCGAGGAATGCCCGGATACCTGAAAGCTGTTCTTCGCTGGGCTTTGTAACATAAATAAGAGTTGCCGTTTCTTCTTTTTTCTGGGATTTGCCGGCATTTTTGCAGTATTTGCAAATATCATCCCACAATGCAAAATCCTGATTATCACACAGTAATTTCAGGCAGTTGCGTATTTCCTCAGGGAAAACGCGATCAATGATAATGTGCTTTCTTTCCAGAGCCACCGTAGGGTCTTCAAAATCAACTCTGATCTCAGGCACAGCATCCAAAATATCCGAAACTTCTTTCAGAATGTCATTGCCGATTCCACTGTTTACCAGGTCTGTTGCATATTTTTCTGCTGTCAAAGTCACGCTTTTTCACCTGCTTTATTTAAAAATTTGTCATACAGTGCGCTGTCTGAATCTGCACTGCTTGTTCCACTGATTACCTTGCTTGCGGCATCCACAACCATCGCTGCGATCTCGCCTTCCGCACTTTTCAAAATCTGGTTCTTCTGATTTTCAGCTTTTGTAACTGCGGTTGAAACCACTTCACTGGCTGTTGCCTCTGCATCTTTCAAAATCTTCTGATATTCCACATCCGCATCTTTTCTGGCTTTTGCAAGAATCTGTTTCTTTTCATCCTCTGCTGATGCTAAAGAAGCTTCGTACTGCGTCTTTAATTCCTCTGCCTGCGTCTGTTTATTTCTGGCTTCTTCAAACTGTCTGTCGGCTTCTGCCTGTCTGTCATCGATGATCTTTTTGATCGGTTTGAAGAAAAAAATACGCATGGCTACGAAAAGCACTAAAAGATTTATGATGGTAAATACTAAATTGATATCAACCTTGAGCATTTTTTGCCCCGCCTTTCCGTATATTACGCACAACCTGCGCGCCACTTTGGTTTAGATGACCATTTATTTGAGCATTACGATGATCATCAAGGCAATAACGAAACCGTAAATAGCGGTTGCCTCTGCTAACGCACAACCTAAGATCAAAGTAGAGTTGATCTTGCCTGCTGCTTCCGGCTGTCTGGCAATGGCTTCTGATGCCTTACCTGTTGCAATACCGATACCAATACCTGCTCCCAATGCACAAAAAACTGCAATACCTGCTCCAATCGCGATTAATGAATTCATAATTATTTCTCCTTTTTTGTTATTCTTCCCATCTGCAACGCTGCGGGACTTACTCTATTGCTTCTGCAATATACATGGATGTCAGGAACACAAATACATATGCCTGTAACAATCCATCAAATAAATCAAAGTACAAACTAAATACTGCCGGTAAAAATACAGGAACAACGATCTTGATCAGTTCCATGATAACGAATGCACCAAGTACGTTACCGAACAGTCGCATACACAGTGACAACGGTCTTGTAAACACCTCTAAGATATTGATAGGTGTAACGATTGCCACCGGCTCTGTAAAGTGATGCAGCCACTTTCCAACACCTTTGTGGTGTATTCCTGCAGCTTCCACCAGGATGATACTCATGACAGCTAATGCTATCGTGACATTCAGATCCTTTGTTGGGGATTTCATACCAAATAGTCCGATAATATTGGACAAACCTATGTAAAGTAAAACCGTTGTCAGATAAGGCACATATGACTTTCCGGCAGGCCCGATCATACCTTCCACGAGTCCGGTTAATTTGGTATAAATCAGCTCGGCCACAGCCTGTCTTTTACTGATATGATCAATCTTTAAATTCCTCGTCAGGATGATCGCACCGATGATCAGGATTGCCATGATGATCCATGTAACAACAACCGATTCCGCAATGCCTATTCCTCCGAAAACAGGAATTGTAAAGACAGTCTCACATTCCAGCTCGGCCATTAATTTTGAAGCCAGATCTCCCAAGAAACCATCTCCTTTATAAATTGTTAAATACACAGATTATGAGGAAAATGCCCGGTATCGTGGGATATCAGACGTTCCACCCTCAGAATCTGTCTGTAGTTTACCCCTTTTATATTCAGATTGCAAGCCGTTAAATATAAAGATTTTAGAAATTAATTCCCCCAATTTTCAAAAAAATCCACAAACCAAAAATGATCTGTGGATTATAGGTCAAATATTTTATTCATCAAATAATGGTGTCGAGAAATACCGCTCTGCTGTATCCGGCAAGATCGTTACAACCGTCTTGCCTTCTCCAAGCTTTTCGGCAAGCTTTAAAGCAGCTGCCACATTGGTTCCACTTGAAATACCGCACATCAGACCTTCCAGCCTTGCCAGATCTTTGGCAGTCTGAAGTGCTTCCTCATCTGTTACAATATAAATATCGGAATAAATTTTCTGATTCAGAATATCCGGGATAATGCCATCACCAATTCCCATCTGTAAATGGGTGCCGATGTTTCCGCCTGCAAGAATAGCCGCATTTTCCGGCTCAACAGCCCAGATTTCAATATCCGGATACTGCGCCTTTAATGTTTCACCGATTCCGGTAATCGTACCGCCTGTACCAATTCCGGANNNNGGTACAAACACATTGGGATTTTCTTTTGCCATTCTGAGTGCTGTCTGTAAACATTCATCAATGCAGGCACCGATATCTCCTGCATCATGTATCAAAACGACCTCTGCGCCATAATGCCTGACCAGCTTTCTGCGTTCCTCACTGACCGAATCCGGCATGACTATGATCGTCTTGTAGCCTCTTACTGCACCGACAAGTGCCAGACCGATGCCCTGATTGCCGCTGGTAGGCTCCACAATGATCGTATCCTTGTTGATCTTACCTTCCTTTTCTGCTTCCAGAATCATATTATAGGCTGTACGTGTCTTGATGGAACCACCTACATTAAGTCCCTCAAATTTTACAAGAATCTGCGCATTGCCGGGCTTGTTTATCCGGTTCAAGCGTATCATCGGGGTATGTCCCATTGCATCTAAGATATTGTCGTATATCATAACTGTCCTCTTTCTGAATGATTTATCTTATTATATGTTGGTATCTTAACACGTGTCACCGGATTTTAATCAGCTTTCATGGTCACAGCAGACACCGGCTCATATTTTTAATAATCATTTTATTGCTTACGTCACTTTTCTTATGGTATAATAATTGCAGATTTATTACAAGTTCAAAAATAAATCATCTAAATCATTTCATTATTCTAAATAATTCTTTTGATATATTATCCAGCATTCATTATTTTCAATATCTGTTATTCACAATACGAATACCCAAATTGGTTAATATAATTGTTATTATTGACACTTACCATAAATTTGATATAATCATAGCTACATGGAGGGTCCTGCCAATAAGTGGACTTATGAAACAGAGTATTTCCGTTACGACGGATGCTACCCAAAGGCTATGCATGATTGCATAGCCTTTTGTGTTTTTAAGGAGAAAACAGGCAGAACCAATACCATTCTTTCTGTTTCATCTCAAACTCATAAACAAGG
>ONHB01000010.1 GCA_900317505.1 uncultured Lachnospiraceae bacterium
GTACTGTTCTGAAAATAATTCAGCATTGCCTTGATATTATCATTTCCGCCTCTGTGTCCACCTGTATAAAAATACAGAAACTCCAATCCATCATCATATGAAAGCTCCGGTATTTCCTGACAACGAAGCCTCACAAATAGCTCATTTTAACTATCTGCGAGGCATGGTTCTTTTTACAACTGTTCAAAACATAATTCAAGATTTTCCAAATATCATACAGATCAGGATTTTCTGCTCCAAATGATATATTTGATCACTGCCAGTTATTCCAAAGCTAATGCATCCGATGAACTCACAAACAATCCAGTATTCGCGTCCGTACTTGAAAAAATCACAGCACAGACTACCCTATCAAGATTCTCTAGATACATAGATAAAGAACCCCTAAACCATTTCCTCACGATTAACAGAATACTCTGGAATAAAAATTATAGTATTCGGATGCCCAGACTGTTATTCTGGATTTGATTTTCATTTTTTGATACATACGGCAAACAGAAAGGCACCGCCCTTGACATTTATTATCAAAGCAATGGTTATCATCCACTTGTCTGTTATTGATAAAACGACCAGAGATCTGATAAAAACACTTGATGTTGACAGCAGTTTTGCCAAGCCTTAACCTTTACAAGCGATTCAAAGAAACAGGTACTGCTATCAGTTCAGATAATGTTCCACGAATGATTTTCGATAAATTATTTCAAAATATATTTTTATTCTAACCCCTGTACACTCATTAGATTCACCTTTGATTCCAAGACATTTTATAACTTATTTATCTATGTCCAAAAATAGTTTTTCTACATTCATTTCTGTCTACTATCTGGGCATAATTTAATATATGGATATAAGAGTTCCATTTCCATATTCATCGAAATGAAACCGATATTGTCTAGATGAAAAATTTGTACCCATTATTACACTGCTCATGACATTTTCTGAAATTCCCTTTAATTTCTCTTCCTGACATTTCTCAAGAATTGTATATAATCATTGATCTCCTGCATTTCCAATGCTTTTTCATAGCAGCTCTGCAGTTGCTCTGCATCGTCGATTTCTTTCAGTTCATCCACCAAACCATCCGGAATGGCACCTTTGCTCTGGAAATACATCAATATATGGTTTCTGGTCATATCATTAAGTTTTTGTTTTTCTTTTTCTGCTGCTTTTCGGGTTGCCTCTTCCGTCGCCTCTTCCCTCTCCATATCAATAATATCTCCAAGTGTCATATACTCATTCCTCACTTTCGGAAGGTTCCTCACCTGCTCCACTATCTCACTTATATCTTCCGTTGTCCGGTCTGTGACATTTTCCCTTGTACTGTTCTGAAAATAATTCAGCATTGCCTTGATATTATCATTTCCGCCTCTGTGTCCACCTGTATAAAAATACAGAAACTCCAATGGTAATAACATACAGATTTGGCATATTATCAAAGCTTTCATCTCCGCTTTTCAAATGTCTGCCGTCAATCTTTGCCTGATAAAAACGATTGTGCTTTGGTAAATTCACATTCCTACGCAGATTCGGCTCTATATCATATATTTCTGTTACTTCATCCGACAGATCATCCGCATATTCCAATACTTCTACATCCATCCTTATTCCTCTGAGATCAGGCGTAAATGGCGGCACAATACGTTGGGAAATAATGTTGATCTTATTAATTTTCCTTTGAAGAAGCACCGTCAATACACTTCGGCAAAATGCTTCTCCAAGTACCGGCGTTGTCACAATGGCATTCATGAGGAAATCATCCAGTACATTCAATTCCTCCAATGTTTTATTTGTATAACTCATAAGCCTCCTTTTCTTGGCGAAATCCATGGTTATACAAATATATTTGAACTCCGCCAACTTTTCAATTAATGTGTGAAAATATTGGCGAGATGCCAAAGAACATTACCGGTCATGGAAAGACCGGTGAAACGATTTTCACGAATTGTAATATTCATTACAACTGTATAGTAAGATATTTTTAACTGTTTGTCAATTATTTATTTTCAATTAACAGTTTGTTTTAAATATCAAAAAAAAGTTAAAAATCATGAAAAAAGTATACAACCTTTCTTTTAACGTCTGTTCTCCAATGGTAATCGCAGACCATTCATCCATTTCCCTGCTAAATGCTTTAATATTGGCAAGTGGAGTCCGATAGTGATTAGCCTCATCAAAAATACAGACATCCTGATCAACCATCTCAAGCAATTCTCTTGCAACTGTATCACAGTTATGCGAGTAGATCCGATATAACAATTCTTCATTTTGGGATTTTAACACATCTATCCCTTCTTTATCCTGCATTTCTTCCAGTCTGTGATATTCGTCTGTCAATTGTGTGTATACAGCGGCTCTCTCTGCAATCTTCATATACTCTTCATACCCGATTTCCTTATAGACTGCCAGATCATAATTTGCATTTAATTGATCAATACCGGCATTTAGATTGCCGTCTTTCAAAAATGCTATGGATTCATCCTGTGTCAGCTGTACAATGCTAAGACACCCTACGCCAGCTTCTCCCATCAGAGATTGCTGCAAATTCTTTTCCATACCGTTAAAGCTATAGACCAGACAGGAAGTATTTTCCTGATTATCCGGTCCTGTCAATAAAACAATACTATGTCCCAGTCCTTTCATACCATCTGCATTTACAAGATAATAAACGGCATATGTATCGGAAACATCTTCAGGATGCTCACTCTTTTTAAAACCGTTCAGGACACAGCAGACCAGGTAAATGATCAGCCCGATTATAATCAACACTAGTAATATTTGTAAAATTTTTCTTTTTTTCATAACCCTCTATATCTTGAGATTGAATTGCATGATGTTTTATTGATAACCCCTAATCTATGAGACACCCTTATTTTCTATCATATAATCTTCTAAAAATTTCAAATATTCATCAATTTCTGATATTTCCAATGCTTTCTCATAACAATGCTGTAGCTGGCTTGTATCATGGATTTTTTTCAGTTTATCTTCCATAATAGCTGGAACCGCCCCTTTTTTTCTAAAATACATCAATATATAATTTCTTGTTGTATCATTCAGAATTTCTGTTGCCTTAGCCGTCGCCTCCGCAGCCGCCTCTTCTCTTTCCATATCAATGATATCTCCAAGCGTCATGTATTCATTCCTCACTTCCGGCCGATTTCTAATCTGATCTACAATCTCATTTATTTCCTCTGTTGCCTTAGTTGTCACATTTTCCTTCCGGCTGTTTTGAAAATAATTCAGCATTGCTTTAATGCTTTCATTTCCACCCTTATGCCCACCTGTATAAAAATAAAGAAAGTACAGTCAGCACATTTCGACAAAATGCCTCTCCTAATACAGGCGTTGCCACAATGGCATTCATAAGGAAATCATCCAATACATTGAGTTCCTCCAATGTTTTGTTTGTATAACTCATAAATCTCCTTTCCTTGACGAAATCCATGGTTATACAAAGGCTTATGAACTCCGCCAACTTTTCAATTTTAGTGTGTGAAAATATTGGCGAGATGCCAAAGAACATTGCCAGTCGCAGAAAGACCGGCGAAACGTTTTCACTGATTGTAGTGCTTACTATATTTGTATATTAAATCATAATTAACTTTTTGTCAATTATATTTTATCACTTTACAGTATTATTCATAAAAATAAACTTAGCCGAACGGCATAATTTTAATATTGCTATTATAAATCAGTTCGTTCGGCTAAGTCAATCACTAATATAATATCTCGAAATTTCTAATCCAAAAATAAAAAAGGAAGTCCGAAACCAGCGTCCAGACTTCCTTTTTTCTGAAATAAATATCAATCAGTTTTTACAGACCGGCAATTTGTACGGTGGCCAACCTGCAAAATTAGGTAAAACAAATTACTTTATCTCCATACCTTCCGGCATGAATTCTGTTCTTATTTCTCAGCTAAAGCTTTTTTGATTTCTTCTGTTAACTGAGGAACGATCTTGTTGAGATCGCCAACTACACCGTAGTCAGCTACGTCAAAGATCGGAGCATCTTCATCTTTGTTGATTGCGATGATGATGTCTGATTCTTCCATACCGGCAACGTGCTGGATGGCACCTGAAATACCGATTGCGAAGTATACGTTGGGACGTACGGTCTTACCGGTCTGTCCAACCTGGAGATCTTTGGGTTTCCAGCCTGAGTCTACAACGGCACGTGAACATGAAACTGTACCACCGATTGCATCTGCAAGATCATCCAGTAATTTGAAGTTTTCTGCTGAACCAACACCACGACCACCGGATACTAAGATCTTTGCAGCCATGATATCAACTGTATCAGATACGGCTTTAACAACTTCTTTGATTGTTACATATTTGTTGTTGGGTGTGAAGCCGGGGTTGTATTCGATAACTTCTGCTTTTGCACCTGCAACGGGCTCGATCTTCTGCATAACACCAGGACGAACTGTAGCCATCTGAGGACGGTTGTCAGGACATGCGATAGTAGCGATTGTGTTACCACCGAATGCAGGACGAGTCATTAATAACTGATTGTGTTTCTGATCAGCTTCTTTACCGGGGATTGCTACTAACGGGAAATCACCGATTTCAAGAACTGTACAGTCAGCTGTAAGACCTGTCTGTACTCTTGCTGAAACAGTAGGGCCAAGGTCACGACCGATTGCTGTAGCACCAACTAATACGATTTCAGGTTTGTATTCGTTGATAACAGATGCTAATGCGTGAGCGTAAGGCTCTGTTCTGTAATCTTTTAATTCGGGATCATCAACAACGATAACGCGGTCTGCGCCATACTCTGCTAACTGATCAACAAGGCCCTTAACATCTGAGCCGATTAATACTGCTGTTACTTCTTTTGTCTCTAAAGAAGAAGCTAACTCTTTTGCTTTTCCAAGTAATTCAAAAGCAATACCGCTGATTTCATTATCAACTTGCTGTGCAAATACAAAGACACCTTTGTACTGTGCGATTACTTCAGGACTCATTTTCATAATTATTCACCACTTTTCCTTTATTTCATTAGATTACATGTTTCTCTTTTAATTTGCCTACAATGTATGCTACTGCTTCATCCGGAGAATCAGGAGTAACTTTCTCGCCTGCACCTTTACGAACTTTGTCAGATGCTTTAGCGATCTTTGTAGGTGAACCCATCAGACCTAAGTTGCCGTCTTCAACGTCTTTTAAGTCTGCACGGCCCCATGTAGTAATCTCTGCTTTGCAAGCATCGAAGATTCCACCGGGTGTCATGTAACGGGGATCATTTAATTCAGAAAGTGCTGTAACTAATGCAGGCATCTTAGCTTCTACTACATGATATCTGTCATCATACTGACGCTGAACGATAACCTTGTCACCTTCAACTTTGATATCCTGTGCATAAGAGATTACCGGGATTCCTAAATGCTCAGCGATCTGAGGACCAACCTGAGCTGTATCACCGTCGATAGCCTGACGACCTGTGATGATCAGATCATAATCCAGATTTCTTAATGCTCCTGCGATTGTTGTAGATGTAGCCCAAGTATCGGCACCACCTAATACTCTATCTGTAACTAATACACCTTTGTCAGCGCCCATAGCGATTGCTTCACGAAGAACATCGGTAGCTTTGGGAAGTCCCATTGTTAAAACAGTAACTTCTGCGCCGTACTGATCTTTTAATCTTAAAGCTGCCTCTAAACCAGCTTTATCATCGGGGTTCATGATTGCGAGCATTGCTCCTCTGTCAAGAGTTCCATCAGGATTGAATTTAACGCCGCCCTTTGTATCAGGAACCTGTTTAATACAAACTACGATTTTCACGATAACGTACCTCCTATTTTAATAAACTTCCAGAAATTACCATACGCTGAACTTCTGAAGTTCCTTCGTAGATTTCTGTAATCTTAGCATCACGCATCATACGCTCTACATTGTACTCTTTGATGTAACCATAACCACCGTGTAACTGTACACATTTGGTTGTTACTTCCATAGCAACCTCTGCAGCGTATAATTTAGCCATTGCAGCTTCTACGGAATAAGATACTTTAGCACCTGCCTGATACTGAGCTTTCTTCATGGCAGCTTTGTAAACCAGTAATTTAGCAGCTTCTACTTTTGTAGCCATATCTGCTAACTGGAACTGTGTATTCTGGAACTGAGCGATAGAACGACCGAACTGTTTTCTTTCTTTTACATATTCGATTGTTGTCTCTAAAGCGCCTTCTGCAATACCAAGTGCCTGAGCAGCGATACCGATACGTCCGCCGTCAAGAGTATGCATAGCGATTCCAAAACCTTTACCCTTCTGGCCAAGTAAGTTGCCTGCGGGGATACGGCAGTCTGTGAAGATCAATTCATAAGTAGATGATGCACAGATACCCATTTTGTTTTCTTTTGTACCGAATGTAAATCCGGGTGTTCCTTTTTCAACGATGAAAGAAGAAATCTCTTTCTGAACACGTCCACGTTTCTCAACTTTGCCTGTTACAGCGATGATAACGTAAACGTCAGCTTCTTTACCATTTGTGATAAAGCATTTAGATCCGTTTAATACCCATTCGTTGGTAGCTTCATCAAAGACAGCCTTTGTCTGCTGACCCTGAGCATCTGTACCGGCACCGGGCTCTGTTAAACCGAATGCACCAAGCTTTTTACCTGATGCTAAGTCAGGAAGGTATTTAGCTTTCTGTTCGGGAGTACCATATGTCTGGATCGGATCTACACACAGTGATGTATGAGCAGAAACGATAACACCTGTAGTACCGCAAACTTTTGATAATTCTTCTACACACATAACGTATGTCAAAGGATCACAACCCTGGCCACCCATTTCCTTCGGTACCGGAATACCTAAGAAACCATATTTAGCCATTTTCTCTACTGTCTCTCTAGGGAATCTGTGTTCTTCGTCAATTTCCTGAGCGAGAGGCTTTACTTCGTTTTCAGCGAAATCTTTAAATAACTGTCTCGCCATTTCATGTTCTTTGCTTAAAGTAAAATCCATGATTTTCATTTCCTCCGTTTTATTTTATAAAAAACTTTTGATTACAGTGCATCTACCGGTGTTTTGGTACGGTCTGCATTGTATACATAGAAACCTTTGCCAGTCTTGCATCCAAGATTTCCGCCTCTTACCATCTTGCGGATCAAAGGACATGCACGATATTTGCTGTCGCCTGTTTCATTGTAAAGAACGTCCATGATAGCAAGGCAGATATCAAGACCTACGAAATCGCCAAGTTCAAGCGGTCCCATGGGATGATTAGCACCAAGCTTCATAGCTGCGTCGATACCAGCGATATCTGAAACACCTTCCATTTTGATGAAAGCAGCTTCGTTGATCATAGGGATCAGGATACGGTTTACTACGAAACCTGCAGCTTCATTAACCTGTACGGGTGTTTTGCCGATTTCTTCAGAGATTTTTTTGATAGTATCTACTGTTTCAGCAGGTGTATTAACACCAGCGATAACTTCTACTAATTTCATACGATCAGCAGGATTGAAGAAATGCATACCGATCATAGGACGTGTCAGTCCGTTGCCGATTTCTGTGATAGAAAGGCTTGATGTATTGGAAGCAAAGACACATTCCGGTTTTGCAATTTTGTCTAATTCTGCAAATGTTGTTTTCTTAACTTCCATGTTTTCAAATGCTGCTTCTACGATTAAATCGCAGTCTGCGCAAAGGTCTTCTTTCAGACCGGGTGTGATGCTTGCAAGGATTCCGTCAACAGTTTCCTGTGTCATTTTTCCTTTCTCTACAAGTCTTGCATAGCCTTTAGCGATTTTGTCTTTTCCGCCTTCAGCCCATTCCTGTTTGATGTCGCAAAGTGCAACTGTGTAACCATCAACCTGAGCAAATGCTTTTGCAATGCCCTGTCCCATGGTACCTGCGCCAATAACGCCAACCTTCATTGTTTGTTCCTCCTAAAAATATATTTTTGTGAATTACCAACACAAATTCATATACGTTTCATTTGTATTGTCATTCTATATTCATATCCGTAAAAGAATCTTTCACTTTCCCGGATTGAACGCTATTTATTTATTCTGGAAAGGTACGACTTTCAATTTCTTTTCTTTGTCTTTCTCTAAGAAATTGCCCATTCCGGCTTTCTGGTCTTCTGTCTCGAAGCATGCGCCGAATAATTTCTCTTCGATCACGATTGCCTGATCCATATCTACCTGAAGACCTTCATTGATTGCTTTTTTGCAGTTACGAACTGCGATCGGAGCCTGCTTTGCAATGCCGGATGCCATTTTTTCAGCAGCTTCCATTAATGCTTCTTTTGCAGATTTAACAACATTGCCGGCTTCATCTACTTCTGCAGAAACAACCTGATTAACAAGGCCAATTCTGTAAGCATCTGCAGCTTTGATATTGCGTGCTGTATAGATCATCTGTTTTGCCATGCCGGGTCCTACTAATCTGGCAAGTCTCTGTGTACCGCCAAATCCGGGTGTAATTCCAAGACCAACCTCAGGCTGTCCAAATACTGCATTGTCAGAACAAATTCTGATATCACAGCTCATGGAGATCTCACAGCCGCCGCCTAATGCGAAACCGTTGACTGCTGCAATGACCGGAAGAGGGAATGTTTCTAATTTGCGGAAAACATCATTTCCTTTCTTACCGAAGGCTTCACCTTCTGCTTTTGTCAATGTGCTCATTTCTCCGATATCTGCTCCGGCAACAAATGATTTTTCACCTGCACCTGTTAAGATCAGACATCTTGTAGTGTCAAGATTAACAGCATCCAGTGTAGCATTTAATTCATCAAGAACCTGTGAATTTAATGCATTTAATGCTTTCTCTCTGTTGATGGTAATGATACCAACAGCACCTTTTTCTTCGTATAATACGAATTCCATATTTGTTTCTCCTTTCGGTTTGAAGTATCTTTATACGCAACATAGATGAAACACGCCAAAGCGCGTTCCATCTATGATAAGCAGTCTTAAATCTGCAATTTATTAGTCTCTCTCAACGATAGTAGCACAACCCATACCGCCGCCGATACATAAGGTTGCAAGACCTTTCTTAGCGTCTTTTGCTTCCATCTCATGAAGCAGTGTAACTAAGATACGGGCACCTGATGCTCCAACCGGATGTCCTAATGCAATAGCACCACCATTGGGATTTAACTGTTTGTCTACGTCGATACCAAGCTCTCTGCCAACTGCAACTGACTGAGCAGCGAAAGCTTCGTTAGCTTCGATAACGTCGAAGTCTTCGATCTTGTATCCTGCTTTAGCCATAGCTTTCTTTGTAGCAGGAACCGGTCCGATACCCATTACTTCAGGTCTGCATCCTGCAAGAGCACCTGCAACGAATGTAGCCATAGGTTTAACACCGAGTTCTTTTGCTTTTTCTTCGCTCATAACAACGATTGCAGCTGCACCATCGTTGATACCTGATGCATTACCAGCTGTAACAAATCCGCCGGGATTGATAGCGCGAAGCTTAGCAAGACCTTCCATTGTTGTACCGGGACGAGGTCCTTCATCTTTGTTGAAGATGATTGTTTCTTTTTTCTTCTTAACTTCTACAGGAACGATTTCCTTGTCAAATGCACCTGCTTCCTGAGCTGCAACAGCTTTTGCCTGGCTCTTTACAGCAAACTCATCGATCTCTTCACGAGTGATTCCCCACTCTTCGCAGATATTGTCTGCTGTTTTGATCATGTGGTAGTTGTTGAATGCATCCCATAATGCATCGTTAACCATGGTATCTACCAGCACACCATTGTTCATTCTATATCCGAAACGGCCGTTCATCATAGCATAAGGAGCTTTGGACATGTTTTCCATACCACCTGCTACAACGATATCAGCATCGCCTGCCTGGATCATCTGAGCTGCCATGTTTACGCAGTTAAGACCTGAACCACATACAACGTTGATGGTAACTGCAGGTACTTCGTTGGGTAAACCTGCTTTGATAGATGCCTGACGTGCAACGTTCTGACCCTGTCCGGCCTGGATTACACATCCCATATATACCTGATCTACAGCTTCCGGTTTAACACCTGCTCTGTTTAAAGCTTCTTTGATAACGATAGCTCCCAAATCAGCTGCGGGTATTGTGCTTAAGGAACCACCCATTGTACCGATTGCGGTACGGCATGCGCCTGCTAATACGACTTTTTTTGCCATTTTTACTTCCTCCATTTTTTATAAAATCTTTCGTTTTCACGACTTAGACAATGATTGTTATTTTTTTGTCATTGCCCACTGGAATTATTGTAACATAGCCACACCCTTTTTGCAATGTTTTTCAGGGGGTACAATTCTCATTCTGCACCTCTTTTCCTGACATTTTTTTACGTGGAAAACACATACCTGATTTTCATACATTTTTATTGGTTTCTGATGATGTTTACGGACAAAAAAACAGCCATAACGGTGTATGGCTGTTTTTTGCTGCATGCGTCATATGGCATGCTCTTCAAATATGTAATTGTCAAAAACTGTACCGGCTCTTAGTCTTCAGGCTCGATCAGACCGTAGGTATTGCCTTTTCTCTTATATACAACGTTTACCTGATCTGTTTCTGCGTTGCAGAATACGTAGAAATTGTGTCCTAAAAGCTCCATCTGGATACATGCATCTTCGGGATACATCGGTTTGATATCAAATTTTTTGGTACGGATGATCTTGATCTCTTCGTCGTCCATATAGTCTTTTTCGATGTAGTCCTGTTTGAAGAAGCTTGCTGCCTGCTGCTGCTCGGTCAGTTTTTTCTTGTATTTCTTTAACTGTCTCTCGATGATCTCCTCAACCAGATCGATGGAAACATACATATCGTTGCTTACCTGCTCAGATCTGATAATGCTGCCCTTGACGGGAATGGTAACTTCGATCTTCTGTCTGTCCTTTTCTACACTTAAAGTAACATGTACTTCTGTTTCCGGTGTAAAATACTTTTCAAGTTTGCCGATTTTATCCTCCACTGCGGCTCTTAATCCGTCTGTTACTTCTATGTTTTTGCCTAAGATAATGTATTTCATGATACCCATCCCTTTCTGTTTAAAGTGTATGGTAATTATACCATGTTTTCCCTAAATTATGCAACAATTTTAAAAATTGTCTTATGTTTTTTCACATCAAAAAAGTCAAGACCCGAAACGGACTTTTTTCAAAAAACAAGCAATTTCATCATTTCTATACAAAACGTCCGTTCGACAAGGTTTCCATAAAATTGAGTTATTTTTCCTTCTTTTTTTGTGGATAATGTGGATAACTTCGTGTATAAATCAAATGTGCCTAGAAATCAAGGATTCTATATGTGGATAACTTTATGTCACATTTCTTGTCAAATCGTCTGACAATTCCATTTTCCGTCTCGTTTTTATGCAACATGCACAAATCAGACAAATTCAGACAGCGTTCCACAAAAAAATTGTCGGTCGTCACAATTCGATAAATGTGCATAAGAAAAGCTCCCTGTCTCATGACAAGGAGCTTATTGTTGATAATCTCATATTCGGACTGTCTGTAGTATGATCCCGATTAGAAAATACGTCTTACAGATAATACCTGTCTGTATGATGCGTTGGATACCTTGATACCGGTTGCTGCTGTAGATGCATGTACGATCTGTCCGCCACCGATATAGATACCTACGTGACCGGAGTAGCATACGATATCACCGGGCTGTGCATTGCCAAGACCGCCTACATCAGAACCACAGCCTCTCTGTGCACCGGATGAATGAGGAAGTCCTACACCGAAGTGTGCGTATACACTCATAACGAAACCGGAGCAGTCTGTACCGTTTGTCAGGCTGGAACCACCATATACATAAGGGTTGCCGACAAACTGTAATGCGTAGCTTGCAACGGATGAGCCTGCGCCGGAACCACCGGATACGGATGCACCGCCTGATGATTTACCGCCCTTGCTCTTGGCTGCTGCTGCATTGGCTTTCTTTCTCTCTGCCTCTTCTGCTGCCAGACGAGCTTCCTCTTCTGCTTTGGATTCGGCTTTTACAAATTCGGTTGAAAGTGTCACAAACTCAGTAGACACATAACCGTCACCTTCTTCAACGGATACCTTGATCCATCCGTCATCTACACCCTCTTCGGTAACAGAAAGCTCATCCTCGATCGGAACCATGCCGATGACTGCACTGTCTGTGGAAGGCTGTTCTCTGACGAACAGTGTTGTGGTAGTAACAGTAGCAATTCTCTTTCCTACTTCTTTGGCAAGAGCGATTGCATCTGTACCGGTAACAACATATTCTGCTTTGACATATCCACGGCAGTTGCCGGATGCGATCTCGTACCAGCCGTCTTTCTCAGAAAGAAATGTACCTACGGATTTGTCATATAATTTACCAACGATCTCAGCGTCTTCGCTTGCATCGCTTCTGACATTTACATAATCATTGACCTGAGCAATAACAAGGTTAGCATACTCTAAGTCATTTTCAGATACCATCTGTTCCTCTTCCGGCATCTCTTCTACATATACGGTGTCTTCCACTTCACTCTGTGTCTCAGCCAAAGCAATCTCGGTTGAGGCATCTGAATGAACAGATGTGAATTTATCTGCGCTAACGTCTCCGACTGACATCAGAACCGGTGCGCTTACTCCAACAGCTGCTCCCTGATCTTTGATGCTGACAGCCTCCAATGCAGGTGATGCACCTGCTGTAGGTAATGACATGGCATTGACCGGAACTGCGGTTGTCATCATCACTGTTGCTGCACATATAACAGAAAGAACTGCGCTATATTTCTTTAACATACTGCCTCCAAATGTTTATTAACTATTGTTACAATTTGTTACAAATTTGTTACATTCCTTTCATAGAATACCAAAGGAGCTTGTCTTTGTCAACCTTTCAGGGCAGATAACATACTTTTTTCTCACATTTTTTTACAAATTACTGACATTGACATATAAAAATCAGCTGTTTTTTTGAGAAAAATCCGCATAATAATTACGGTCGCTTTATCATCTGCAACATGTTATACTACAGATATATATTGATGCAGCCGGAAGCCACAGATATTTCCGCGCATCGGTTTGGAGGCAATACAAATGAATCAGAGCGCATTCATTACGGGTGCATCCAGAGGCATAGGCCGTGCCATCGCCATGGAGCTGGCAGCACAGGGCTATGATCTGTATCTGGTCTGCAAAAACAATTCTGCTCTTTTACAAGATCTTAAAGAAGAGCTTACGCAGCGTTATCCGGTAAGCATTACCTGCTTTACCGGGGATGTATCTTCTCCTTCCTTTATAAAGGAATGTTTTTCAAAAATCGGGCATCTGGATGTACTGGTCAACAATGCCGGTATTTCCTATGTGGGATTATTGACGGATATGTCAGAAAAAGACTGGGACAACGTCCTGTCCACCAATTTATCCTCTGCCTTTTATACAGCCAGACAGGCCATACCGCTTATGTTAAAAGAGCACAGCGGAAAGATCATCAATATTTCCTCTGTCTGGGGCAATGTCGGTGCATCCACGGAGGTCGCCTATTCAGCCTCAAAGGGTGGGCTCAATGCTTTTACCAGGGCGCTTGCCAAAGAGCTTGCTCCCAGCAATATCCAGGTCAATGCCATTGCCTGCGGCATCATTGATACGGATATGAATCATTGTTTTTCACAGGAAGAAATCGATTCTATAATAGAAGAAATTCCCGCAGACCGGCTTGGCACTGCACAGGAAGCAGCCCGGATGGTACTGCAGATCATCAACAGCCCCGCTTATCTGACCGGTCAGATCATTACTTTAGACGGCGGATGGCAATAGGAGAACCACATGGATTTGATTGACTATATTCAAAAATATAAAGGACAGCATGTTTTTATACAGACGCACAATTTCCCGGATCCGGATGCTTTAGGAAGCGCTTACGGTCTGCGCACGCTTCTTTTACACTATGACGTGGATTCCACGCTCTGCTATGACGGGCGCATTGATAAACTGAGCACCCGCAAGATCATGGAAGTATTTGATATGCATATTTATTCCAAGGATCAGTTAAAGGATATGGATGAAAACAGTCCGATTATTCTGGTGGACAGTCAGAAGGATTCCGGAAATGTCACAGATCTGATCGGGGATGAGGTTGCATGCATCGATCATCACCCCACGATTGTAGATGTTGATTATGAATATAAGGAAGCTAAGATTGTCGGCTCCTGTTGTACACTGATCGCCGAATATTTTAAAAAATATGAGATCACCCCGGATGTCAAGACGGCTACCGTCCTGCTCTATGGTCTGAAAATGGATACCAATAATTTTACACGCGGCGTGACTGCTGAGGATATCGACATTTATGCATACCTTTTCCAGTATGCGGATATGGTGCTGCTTAACCGCGTCGCTTCCAACACACTGGAATTTTCCGATCTGTCCGCCTATGGTGCTGTCTTTAAGACCATTCAGGTATTTGACCGGATCGGCATTGCTTATATCCCGTTTCCGTGTCCGGATGCGTTGATTGCGATGACCTCTGACTTTATCCTTTCTTTGGAAAATGTGGATTTCGTCATTATTTATGCCAAAAGGGACAATGACTGGAAGTTTTCTGTCCGCAGCGAGACTCCCTCTATGGATGCCGGTGAGATCATCCATGAAGCTTTGCTCGGCATTGGAAACGGCGGTGGGCATGCCTCCATGGCCGGCGGCATGATTGCCAAAGAAAATCTGTATCTGCTTGGCTCCAGGCCGGATAACCGAATCTGCGAACTGTTTTTAGATACGATCAAAAGACTGCAGGAGGAGGACGGTTAATCTATGTAATGATTGAGGTCAACCGCTCCTTTAATCCCGCTTACTGATCCGCAATTGGAATACTGCCACATCTGATATTCACCGGTATATGCCGGTCCTGCCTCATGCTCATAGTCGGCAACCCACACCTTTATTCCCGAAAGTGCCGACAGCTCCAGAGTTTTCCCGCTCAAAGCCGCAACATCATAATAGACCATCGGTTCATATCCTGCTTCCTGTATTTTTTTGCAGAAAGCCTGTGCTAACTCTGTACGTTCTGCCGTATTCAGTGCATTGGAGCGCTTGTCCACGCTGTTACTGTATTCCAGATCATATGCCACAGGAAGCTCCAGCGTCTCATTTTTTAATATTCCCAGCACATACAAAGCCTCTTCCTCTGCTTCGGACACATTTTTTGCCTCGGAATGGAAATAGACACCTGTTTTCAGGTCTGCTGCCTTGGCACCTTTCAGATTTTTCGAAAAATACTTGTCCGTATTGAGGCTGCCTTCGGCTCCATAGCCCCGGAAACCAAGCCGGATCATGGCGCCCTCTACGCCGCTGTCAGCAACTTTTGTCCAGTCAATATTTCCCTGATAAGCGGAAACATCGATCATGGATGTATAAGTAACATTCTGATCGGATTTATCACCGTTTGTTTTGTTATTGTTTATTTTGTTATTGTTTGTCTTGTCACTATTTGCTTTGTCACCATCTGTATCCTGGCGATACATCCCGCTCTTTTGCTGCCACGAAAGCTTGGCATACACGATACGAAGCAGGGATTCATCCAGTCTATCCTCTGATATGCTTCCATCCTGCACCGCCTGCATCATACCATCTGCCGCCTCTTGAAAATCAGCCGGCATCAGTAAAAGGTCCGCACCTGCCGCAAAAGCCTTAACACATGCTTCGGAGGATGAATATTTTTGCGTGATTGCCCCCATATTGAGGGCATCCGTCACAATCAGCCCATCATAGCCAAGATCTGTCCGCAAAATCTCACTAACCATCTTTTCCGATAAAGATGCCGGTGTATCGTCTCCTGTGACAGCCGGCAGTGAAATATGTCCCACCATCACAACATCAATGCCATAATCATCCGCCATTTGAAACGGCACCCATTCTGCCTGCATCAGCTCATCATAGCTTTTTTGTGTATAGGCAAATCCATCATGGGTATCCTGCGCAACCGCACCGTGTCCCGGAAAATGCTTGAAAGTACTCATCACATCATGTTCATGCAGCCCGTCAGAATAAGCCTTGGCTAACTCTGATACCTGCTGTGGGTCTGATCCAAAGGATCTTTTACCGATTGCCACATCCGCATCATTGGTGCGTACATCTGCATCGGGCGCAAAATCCAGATTGAATCCCAGATTCTGCAGATAGGATCCGATATACTCTCCAGCCTTGTAAGCCTCGTCTACCTGTGTAATATCCTGCATATCGCCGACATTGTCAACGCCAAAGGCCGGATTGGATGCAATCCGTGCCACTTTTCCGCCTTCTTCATCCACACATAAAAACAAAGGCAGCTCCTGCGTCTCCAAAGCATAGTCCTGCGTATTGGCAAGCATGGTCCTTGTCTGCTCTTCATCCGTGAGATTTTTGGCAAAATAAACAAGGCCTCCCACAGGATAATCGGTAAGAGACTTTTTTGTCTGTTCTCCGGCAGCTACTGCCGGGTTAGCACCGGTTAACGCATCCGGTGTAATGATAAAAAGCTGATAGACTTTTTCTTTCAAAGTCATATCAGCAATCATCTGCTGCACACTCAATAAGATTGGATCAGTCGGCTCTTCCTGTTCTTCTATAACCTCGGTCCCATTCTGAGATAAATTTTCTTCAACCGGCACAGATGCATCTTCCACTCCGGCTTTCGAAACAGTCTCCTGTCCATCCGGACTTTGACTGCCATTCTCCAAGGCCTGCTGCCTCTGGTACTTTCGAATTGTCGAAAATCCCCATGCACACAGAAAACCAAGTCCCAAAACAAGTAATAATGCAACCGAAATATAAAGTATTCGCTCCAGTTGATGTTTGCGGCGTTTATTCATGAATCTGCTGCTCCTTCTGCTTCCGGTATGCTTCACGGATGTCTTCAATCGAAACCAATTCTGAATCCCGCTTTACATACCAGTTTAAAAAACCATTCAGTCTCCGTGCTTTTACGCCCTTTATATTGGCTGCAAGGCTGTGCATATCCACACGCTTTCCTTTATACAAAAGCTTTCCGTCAGACTGCAGCTTTCCGCCCCTGGTTCCGTCTTTTAAATAGAAATATTCGTTTTCCACAAAAAATCCGTCCCGGATCATGTCCGGCACACTGACCTTCAACGGTTTTTTATCAAAAACTGCATGTGCGATATCGCTGTCCTCAAACGCTTCGCCATCAATTCTTTTTTTGCCGTATTCATAATATCTTTTTTCACGCTCGATCATCAGATATTTGCGGCCAAGCCTCTTGGCAATGGCACCTGTTGTCATAGTGCCTCCAAACGGATCCATCACCATATCCCCGATATTGGAGGATATCGCTATGATCCGGTACAACAACTCCTCCGGCTTTTGTGTCGTATGCAGTTTTTCCCCATTATCATCCTTCAGACGTTCGTTGCCGGAGCATACGGCAATTTTCCATACGGATCCCATCTGCTTACGCGTTCCGTCTGCAAATGCTTCATCATCCACATTGTCACGATTTAATTCCTTGGCCGTCTTATAATGGAAGGTAAATTTGGATTTTTTGCTCTTTGTCGCCCAGATCAGGGTCTCATGACTGTTGTTTAACCGGGTCCCTTTAAAATTGGGTGTCGGATTCTTTTTGTGCCATACAATATCATTGATGAGCCAGAAGCCGATATCCTGCATAATGGCACCGATCGTATAAATGCACTGCATGCCGCCGATAACCCAGATGGATCCATCCGGTTTGAGCACCCGGTAACATTCACTGAGCCACTCCTTTGTAAAAGCCTCATAATCCTTGAGACTTTCAAACTGGTCCCACTCATCCATACAGCCGTCAAAATCAGTACCTTCCACGCGCTGCAAAACTCCCTCAACGCGCATCCAGTACGGCGGATCCGCAAAGATCAGATTCACACAGCCATCCTCCAGTTTTTTCATTTCCTCTATAGAATTTCCATTTATAATTTTACTATCCATTACTTAACCTGCTTACTTTTTAGACTTCATCTTTTAAAAATAGATTGCCTTGATTTTATCGAGCGTCTCTTTTATATAAAGCGCACTCTTCTGATACTGTTCCATCACAATATCAAAGCCCTGCGGATCATCACAGATGAAATTCCAGTAATCCCTGCCGACCAGCAGTTCCTCATTGGCAAAAAACTGCCGAACCCTTTCCTGGTTCCACGGAGCGCCTTCGCCATATTTATTGTATGCGGTAGCCAAAAAGATCTTTACCTTTTCATCCGGTCTGTCACGCAAAGCATTTTTCAAAATAAAATATTCCTGCAAAAGAGCCAGCTTTTCTGTCTTTGCCTTTTTGTTGTCCAGATCTCCACCGGCTTTTAATTCAATCAGATAATGCTCTTTTCTATCCTTTTGATAAAAATAATGATCTGTCACATGAGCCTTTTCAAAGCTCCTGGTATCAGCCGGGATCATACATGTAAACTGATTGTAGTCCGTAATCTCCGGTGTGCGGTGCCTTTCGTATTCCGTAACGATATAATCCATATGCTGCGACTGCTGTGGCAGCAAAAAGGACTTGATATTGCCATGTACTTCAAAAGAAAGAGCTCCGATTTCATTGCCAATTTTCTCAAGCACCTTGCCAAAGGAGCTGTCAAAGCTTCGTACCAGCGCACTGTAGAACATAAATTCATTGCCAAGTGCAGGAATGAAACAGTTTTTCTTTTTGCTGTTGATAACACCGTACGGATTGTCTGCTTCCTTCCGGAAACGGGCTTCGTAAGCATCTGCAAACTTTTTGATCTCGGTGTCTATGATATTTTGGATTGCTGCTTTTTTTATCTCGTTCATGTATGCTCCAGTAATAGTTTTTTATAATCCGGCGGAACCTGAATATGGAAATGCTCTGCCAGAATTCTGCGGGCTTCTGTGTCATTCTGAATTTGCCTGCGCTCCTGTATCCTGCCTTCCGCAAAAACACGGTATTCATTTCCTACAATATTCAGATTTGCCTTATCTGTAAAAATAGAGATCTTCATAAATTTATTAAATGTAGAATCAGGATGCTTTTCACAGTAAAAGGAGGGCATGACATAGTCATCATCAATCTGCTTCTCTTCTGTAAACCCAAGAATTGTCTTCCAGTCCTTCCCCTTAAGTCGCTGCATCTGTACCCATCCATAAAAAGGATCCTTTTTATAATAATACTCTCCTACGCAGTCACTCTGAATCACATCTTCCACCAGTTCGAGTGGAAAACGAGAAGATTCTGACCGTACTCCCACATCACAGACATATCGCTTTCCTTCCAATGTCATAACGAGCACTCTGTGTCTCCGCATCTGAATATGTCCGGGCTCATCCATAAATCTTCCGGCAAATTGTTCAACCTGATACCCTAAGGATTTTAACAGATAGTAAAACAATCCCTGCAATTCAAAACAGTATCCGCCACGATCATGCGAGATAATTTTATCATACAATGAACTTTCATCCAGTAAAACCGGACTACCATTCATAGCGCTCAGATTTTCATATGGAATACGAAGCAGATGACAATATTGCAACTGTCTCAGATTATGGAGATTCACAGAATTGTCTCCCTGATAGTTGATCTTTTTTAAATATGTTGTGATTTCTGACTGATTGTACATGGTAGTGTGTTCCGTTCTTTCAAAGTTTTTTTATGCTTAAGTTTTGATTTATAGGTATTTTATTCCATTAACCCCAATATATCCTGCTCACTCCAATATTCATTCGGATATATTGACAGTTCCTCTTTATGCTTTCGGATAATTCTTTCTGGTGTTTTAGTATTATCATAAACATGCATAATGTCACATATATTAAGTAACTCTTTTATGTTATTTATTGATTTATAATATCTTTCAATAACCTTGCCGCTCTCAACATTATGACCACCTGCTGCCACTCTGGATTCTATCCTGGCAATATTAATTTGTGGATCAACTGTTAACACAAATACACATTTTATAAAATATCCTTCTTCCCTGGCTTTTCTTAAAATATTTAATTTGTATTCTGATGACAATACTGTTTCAAATGTAAAATCTTCTTTCTTATCAATCGAGTCATATCTCATCCTATCAACTAAAACAGCTGCTTCCATATTATCCATTCCTGTAGTAGCAACAATGTCATCAGCATTCGTATATCTGCCGACTTTATCAAAAAAAGCTGT
Source organism: uncultured Lachnospiraceae bacterium (assembly GCA_900317505.1). Taxonomy (GTDB): domain Bacteria; phylum Bacillota; class Clostridia; order Lachnospirales; family Lachnospiraceae; genus UBA2882. The sequence goes on from ONHB01000010.1 coordinate 20,076, forward strand.
TATTGTACTTTTCCCCGAACCATTCGGTCCTGCTAATACAAGAATCATCGGTTTCCTATTCTGCATACTTTCTTTCCCCATTTGCATATTCAACATAAGCCCGCTTCTTCTCTTTGTCATACCCTGCTATGGGTTTTTTACAAATCTTAGCCTTCTTTATTGCTGCCTTAACAGCTTCAACCGCTCTTTCGTCCATTTCATTATCTGATTCTGTCAATGTACTTTTTTCTTCTTCTCTGGATACAACTTTTATAATTCTACCATTTTTTGTGCTTACAGTTGTCATATAAATGCTCCTCCATTCTAATTATTATCTCAACTATTGTAATATAAATTTTATCACAATTTATATAAAAAAACACCCCAGAACCAAAGTCCTGAGGTGTAATAAATCGCACTGAAATGTGTCCCAAAATATATGAAATATTATCTCTTTGAGAACTGAGGTGCACGACGTGCAGCTTTGAGACCGTATTTCTTACGTTCTTTCATACGAGGATCACGTGTTAAGTATCCGGCTTTCTTTAATGTAGGTCTGTAATCAGCATCTACTGTTAATAAAGCTCTTGCGATACCATGTCTGATAGCACCAGCCTGTCCTGTGTATCCGCCACCTTTAACATTTACAAGGATGTCGAATTTGTCAGCTGTTTCTGTAGCTACTAAGGGCTGACGAACGATAACCTTTAATGTTTCAAGTCCGAAATACTCATCGATGCTTCTTTTATTGATAACGATATTTCCTTTACCTGGTGTTAAGTATACTCTGGCGATAGATTTTTTTCTTCTTCCAGTTCCGTGATATCTTTCTGCTGTTTTAGCCATTTTAATTTTCTCCTTTCAACTTCCTTTAATTAAAATGTTAATACTTCAGGTTTCTGAGCTTCGTGTTTGTGATCAGGTCCTGCATAAACGTGAAGTTTCTTAAACATTTCTCTTCCTAAAGGTCCTTTGGGAAGCATGCCCTTAACAGCAAGTTCAATAACCTGTTCAGGTTTCTTGTTTAACATTTCTTTTAATGTAGTTTCTTTCATACCGCCTACATAATCTGAGTGATGGTAGTAAACTTTCTGATCTAATTTCTTACCTGTCACTTTGATCTTGTCAGCGTTGATAACGATTACATTATCACCTGTATCGATGTGAGGTGTGAAGATCGGTTTGTTTTTTCCTCTTAATACTTTAGCAACTTCAGAAGCTAAACGTCCTAAAGTCTGATCTGTAGCGTCAACTACATACCATTTTCTATCAACATTTGCTGTGCTTGCCATAAATGTTTTCATGTCGTGTTCCTCCAAAATTAATATAACAAATAATTACTTTTATAAAACCGGTTTGAGATTGACCGGTCCAAGCATTTTTAAGACTACCATGACAATGTCCGAAATCATGATATATGCCTTTGTAAAATACTTTTTGATATCTTTGCAACCTCATCAAGCTTCTCCGGGGCTTTGGAGATACTCAACAAATGTCGCCACTGTGAAATATTATATTATACGCACCCACGTGTGTCAACTAAAAAATTCATATCCGACAAGCATCAGTCCGCGCGCCGGTGCTGTCGGTCCGGCCTTCTGTCTGTCACAGGCAGAAAGGATATCCTGCATCGCACATGGATCCTGATTTCCTCTGCCGACTTCCAGAAGTGTGCCGACAATAATCCTTACCATATTAAATAGGAAACCATTTCCGCTTATCCGGAATATCAGATAATCTCCTTCTGTAAAAAAACGAGCCTCGTATATCGTCCGCACTGTCGTGAGTACCTGTGCTCCCGTCGCACAAAAGCTTTTAAAATCATGCTCACCGACCAGATAATCTGCTGCCTTCTGCATATTTTCCACATTAAGCGGAACATAAACAAAGTGGGCATACTGTCTTCCGATGGGATTTTCAAATTTACCGCGATAAATCCGGTATTCATATGTTTTCTTACTGTCACAATGTCTTGGATGAAAATCCGCAGTCACTTCAACCGACTGGAAAACCCGGATATCCTCCGGCAGTCTGGCATTTAATGCGGCACTGAATTTTTCAGGTGCAATCCTTGACTGTGTATCAAAGACAGCCAGATTGCCCATGGCATGCACCCCGGCATCCGTCCTGCTCGCACCGATGATGCGGATATCTTCTCCCGTCAGATCACAGAGTGCCTGATTTAATTTTTCCTCTATTGTCACACCGTTTGGCTGGACCTGCCACCCATGATAGACTGTTCCGTCGTATGCCACGGTAATCATAATCCGCTTCATAAAGTTCCCTTTCAAACCACTTCCATCTGATATACAATCAGAAATTTGACATAAGCACTCCGTACAGCATCCATTATTTTACAAAAAAATGCAGTACATGTAGCGGCAGGAATTTTCCGAGTAAAATTGCCAGTACCAGATAGCAGAATAAAAATGCATATGCTATATAATCCTGTTTTTTGTAGATCAACGGCTTCATCTTGGTCCGGCCTTCTCCACCCTGATAACAGCGCGCCTCCATAGCCATGGCAAGGTCATTGGCACGACGGAAGGATGAAATAAACAACGGCACCAGTAACGGGATCAGTGCTTTTACCTTTTTTATGATATTTCCGCTTTCAAAGTCAGCGCATCTTGCCATCTGCGCCTTCATGATCTTATCCGTCTCTTCCATTAAAATAGGAATAAATCGAAGCGCGATCGACATCATCATGGAAATCTCATGTACCGGCACCTTGATTTTTTTCAACGGTCCCAGCAAACGCTCCAGACCATCTGTGAGCTGATTGGGTGTCGTGGTCAGTGTCATAAGCGAAGAGCCGATGATTAAGAAAATCAGACGCACCGCCAGATAAAATGCACTCGCAATACCTTCATATGTCAGTGAAAATTTCCAGATCGTCACGATCGGCTTGCCAGCTGTCAGAAACAGATTAAACAGTGTCGTAATGATCAATAAAAATACAATGGCCTTTAACCCTCTCACGATATAGGAAAACGGCACCTTGGACATCCTGATGACAAAGATCAGAAAAAGGAGCGCAAACAGATATATCGTAAGATTGCGGAACATAAACAGTGAAATAATATATACGATTGTACCGACAAGCTTCACCCGCGGATCCAGCTTATGGATCTTGGAATCTGCCTGATAATATTGTCCTAATGTAATATCTTTAAGCATTTTTGTAAAATCCTTTGATGGAAAAATTTATTTTATGAACGCGCCTGATAAAGTCCGACCAGTGCATCCGCAGCCTCATGAAGTGTTGTGATGTTTTCATCCACAGGATAGCCCAGTTCTTTTACCCGGTGCATGATATCCGTCACAGTCGGAACCGCCAGTCCGATCTCTTCCAGCTCCTTCCGGTGTGAAAATACCTCACGCGGTGTGCCGTCCAAAAAGACCTGACCATGGTTCATCACGATGATTCTCTCTGCATAATCCGCAACATCATCCATGCTGTGTGAAACCAGAATAATGGTGCATTTCATCTGATTGTGCAGATCCCGGATCATATTTAAGATTTCTTCCCTGCCTTTGGGGTCCAGACCTGCGGTCGGCTCATCTAAAATAAGCACCTGCGGCTTCATGGCAAGGACGCCTGCGATCGCCACACGTCTTTTCTGTCCACCGGACAGATCAAATGGTGACTGGTAAAAAAATTCATCCGGAAGCCCTACCATTTTTAAGGCTTCATAGGCTCTTAATTCCACTTCTTTTTTGGGAAGTCCCAGATTTTTAGGTCCAAAGCAGACATCGGAAAAAACATCTGTCTCAAATAACTGATGCTCCGGATACTGGAAAACAAGACCTACCTGACTGCGCAGCTTTTTTTTATCAAAATCGGCATCATGAATATCTTCACCATTAAAGTAAATTTCTCCGCCAGTCGGCTTCATCAGACCATTTAAATGCTGTACCAGTGTGGATTTACCGGAGCCGGTATGCCCGATCAGTCCGATAAACTGCCCATCCTCCAGCTTGAGATTGACATCCTTTAAGGCTGCAACCTCCATTGTCGTTCCTTCTTCATATATACAGTTTACGTGATTTAAGATAATAGACACTTCAATTCCTCCATAAACTCTTTGGTAGTAAGGATTCCTTTTGAAAACGGCATTCCCATCTTTCTGCATTCTTCTGCAAGCAATGTGACCTGCGGAACCGTCAGACGCATGCTCTGCAGCTCATCCACCCTTGAAAAAATCTCCTTGGGTGTTCCTTCCATCTTGACACTGCCCTTGTCCATGACAAAGACCTTGTCCGCATACACAACCTCTTCCATATAATGTGTGATCAGAATGACCGTGATATTTTCAACCTCGTTTAGTGCACGAACAGCCCGGATGACCTCTTTTCTGCCCTGAGGATCCAGCATGGCCGTAGGCTCGTCGAGCACGATACATTTGGGATGCATGGCAAGTACACCGGCAATGGACACACGCTGCTTCTGGCCGCCGGAAAGCTTATTGGGCGAATGTTTGCGATATGCATACATTCCGACCGCCTTGAGGCTTTCTTCTACACGCTGCCAGATTTCTTTTGTCGGCACACCCATATTTTCGGGACCAAATCCGACATCCTCCTCTACAACCTGTCCAATGATCTGATTATCAGGATTTTGAAATACCATTCCGGCATTTTTACGGATATCCCAGATATGATCATCATCCCTTGTATCCATTCCTGCCACATAGATGGCACCCTCTGACGGAGTCAGAATGGCATTCATATGCTTGGCCAGTGTGGATTTACCGGAGCCGTTGTGACCCAGTATGGCAATGAAATCCCCCTCTTTGATATCAAGGTCAACCTCATTGACAGCCTTGGTAATACCCTCAACATTTCCTTCTTCATCCCTGTGGATATATTCATATGTCAGTTTTTTTGTTTTAATCATGCTCATTTATTTTACCTGTTATTGATATATTTCCAACTGCTTTCGCAATGTTTCATCTGTACGCAGCTTTCCAAACTGTGCTATACTTATCAAAAATCGATGAACGACTGATATGGAGACATTATGGCTAAAAATTTCAACTACGACGACTTTAATAAACCGCAGAATCAGAAAAAAGAAAACTTCCGTCCGCTCCTCATGGCTGTGATCGCCATTTTTGGAATCGGCTACCTGTTGGTATACCGTGCATATTTTGCATCCCAGCCCGGCACCGGATCTGTTTCTGAAAACACCGCAGTTACTTCTGTATCTGAAAATTATTCTGATGCGGAAAAAAGCTCTGAGGGTTCTGATACAATATCCGATATTTCCAATAGATCCGAAGATCCCGGCTCACAGGATTCTTCTAACGGAGTTGAGACATCCAATCCAAATTCTGAGACAACTGGGGCTCAAACATCTGCATCACAGACACCGAATGCATTTTCTGGCAAAACTTCCGGCAACGCAGAAAACACTGCCTCTTCTGACATATCCACCGGCACCTCTTCATATACTAAGGATATAAAAACAAACCAGACGGAGACTGTCATGTATACCGAGGACCGCACCACCTATCAGGACGGATTTTTCTATCAGCCCATCACCGATGATATCAAAGAACGCATTTACGGACTGTCCTACAAAACGGATTGTACCATTCCCTATGAGGACCTCCGTTATATTTCTGTCCGATACTATGATTTTGACAATCAGGTACAAACCGGTGAGATCATCTGCAATAAAGCGATTGCCCAGGATCTTGTCGAGATCTTTTATGAGCTCTACTGCAATGAATATCAGATTGATAAGATCCGTCTTGTTGATGAGTATCAGGCAGATGATGATTTATCCTGCGCGGATAACAACACCTCCTGCTTTAATTTTCGTACAGTTGACGGAACCTCCACTTTGAGCAAGCATGCCCAGGGACTTGCCATCGATATCAATCCTTTTCAAAATCCTTATGTCACATATCCCAATGGCAAAGAGCGCATATCACCTGCCGGCAGTGAACCTTATGCCGACCGTTCAAGCGGTCTTCCCCATATCATCACTGAAAACGACCTCTGCTATCAGTTGTTTACTGCCCATGGCTTTACCTGGGGTGGACACTGGAAAACACTCAAGGATTACCAGCATTTCCAGAAAGCACTATAGCCTATCGTTATCAGCTATATCTGTTCTTTACCTTCCGGCCATATCCTGGATCTGTTTGATCAGCTCCAGATCGGACTGCTGTACGCGGATATTGGTTGTCACAGGATCCTGACCCGGATTGGTCACGGTCAGCTCAATGATCGTACCTTCTGTGATACCTCTACCAAACATTGTCTTAACAAAGGCTACAAACTTAGGATGTGTAGTTTCAAATTTCTTAAATGCAGATGCAATCTGCATCATTGCTGCGGGATTCATCATAATATTATCCTCTTTTCTTTCTGTATTTATGTAAAACTGTAGTATTCAAATCAATCCTTCAACCCAAGCAAAAAGCTGAGTATTCTGTCGGCAACCTCTTCCTTGGAAAGAATAGGAAGCTCCTTTACCTCATCCTTGGTGATCAGTGTCACAACATTGGTATCTGTTCCAAAACCGGCACCGGCTACCTTTAAATTGTTGGCAACAATGACATCCAGATTTTTCTTTTCAAGCTTTGCTTTGGAATTTTCAAGCATATCTTTGGTTTCCATGGAGAAACCGCATAAGATCTGCCCTTCCTTTTTATTTTTTCCAAGATGGGCCAGAATATCATCTGTCCGCTCCAGCGCAATACCCATATCATCACTGGATTTTTTGACCTTATCTTCATAGGTCGTAACCGGACGATAATCCGCTACAGCGGCGGCCTTGATGATCATATCCATCGTATCGGCTCTTTCCCATACTGCATCAGCCATATCCTTTGCGGACACAATTGGCACAACCTCTACGCCCTTCGGTGCCTCCAGAGCAACCGGTCCACTGACAAGCGTCACCTTTGCGCCACGCATTTTCGCCTGTTTTGCAATCGCATAGCCCATTTTTCCGGTTGAGTGGTTGGAAATAAAACGAACCGGATCTATTTTCTCCTGGGTCGGTCCTGCTGTTACCAGCACGTTGTATCCGGTAAGATCCTTGGGTGTCAGGGCATCTATGATATTGTCATACAGCTCTTCGACCTCCGGCATCTTTCCTTCGCCGGTATCTCCGCATGCCAGATATCCACTGGCGGGCGTGATCACCTTCATGCCATATTTCTTTAATATCTGCAGATTATCCTGTGTGATCGGATTTTGATACATTCTCGTATTCATGGCAGGCGCAAACAGCTTGGGACAGGTTGCTGCCAGCAGTGTCGTTGTCAGCATATCATCTGCGATCCCGTGTGCAGCCTTGGCTATGACATTGGCGGAAGCCGGTGCTACCAAAAAGACCTCTGCTGCCTTGGCAAGCTCTACATGCTCCACATCATATTGGAAATTGCGGTCAAATGTATCGATCAGGCATTTATTTCCTGTCAGCGTTTCAAATGTGATCGGATTGATGAAATTGGTCGCATTCTGCGTCATGATCACAGTCACATCGGCCTTTTTCTTTTTCAGCATGCTGCAAAGACCTGCAATCTTGTAGGCTGCGATACTTCCGGTTACTCCAATCACAATTTTTTTATTTTCAAGTTCTATCATATGCGCTTTCTTCCTTTACACACGTTAAATCTACACAATATATTTGAAGCTATAACTTCATGAACTGATAATATATCTGATAATTAATCTAACAATCAATCTAAGGATTCATCCGACAATTTATTGATAGCTGCACCAGTGCGCTATCACACACCCCGTTACTATCCTACAGTATTGATCACGCTTTTATTTCTGATTTTTATCATAGATCAAAGACAGACCAATCAGTGTCAGCTCATTATCCACCTTTATATCATGCTTACACTGCGGAATGATCTTGGGTGCAAGACCGCCGGTTGCCACAACCGGACTTTCATATCCAAGCTCTTCATTGATCCTGTCGATAATACCGTCAATGGCAGATGCCTGACTGTAGATAATACCACTCTTCATACAGTCAACTGTGTTTTTGCCGAGGATCCTCTTTGGTGAATCCAGACTGATCTTGGGAAGCTGCGAAGTGCGGTTTACCAGTGAATCCAGAGAGACACGCACACCAGGGATGATCATTCCTCCGATATAGTTGCGGTTCGGATCCAGCGCACTGATCGTCGTAGCTGTGCCCATATCGATCATAATCAGAGGAGCACCATACAGATGCAGACCTGCCACTGCATTTACAATAAGATCCGCACCGACCTGTGCCGGATTGTCCATCAGAATATTAAGCCCTGTTTTAACTCCGGGTCCCACAATCATACATTCCAGACCAAAAAGCTTGTGAATTGCCATCTGCAGAGTACGGTTGATCGGTGGAACAACCGAAGAAATAATACATCCGGTCACATTCTTTTTTTCAATATGATACAGCTCAAACAATACATTGAGTGTTGCTGCATATTCAAGCTCAGTCTTTAAGGTATCGGTTGCAATTCTTTCGAAAAACATAATTTTTTCATTTTGAATACAACCAACAACAATATTGGTATTTCCGACATCAATGGCTAAAATCATATCCATGCTCCTCTAATTTGTGTGTTATATTACTATCTTTTCAATGCTTTATGCAAAGCCAGTGAAATGGCTCCGGCTAAAATACAGCATGATACGGCTTCAATCAGTCCCTGAACGCCGACCAGTGCGATAATAAAGGAAATCGGGTTGGATACGCCCAATGTACCAACCAGTCCCTGTATGTAATCTGATGAATAAAAGAAGATTACGATACATCCCATGAAAAACAGGGTATTTAATAACGGACAGCAAATAGCGCCGAGGAAATAAGCTGCTTTTCCGGTCTTTAATTTTTTAAATAATTTAAAAAGATATGCTGTACACAGTCCCTCTAAAAATCTGGGTACTAAAATCGTAAATACCGCAAAAAACGGGCTTACGCTCATCAGTGCACTCATCATACCGCTGGCGCCGATCAATGCATTGTAAAGGCTGGTAAATCCAAATCCCAGACCGCAGACAATTCCGCCAATCGGTCCAACAATGATAGCACCGATAGCAACCGGTATTGTAACCAACGAAACACTTAAAAACGGTGTACGAATCGTACCAAGAGGGGTCGTTCCCATGATGATGGTGATGGCAAGTAAAAGTGCCATTTCTACCATAGTGAGTGTGTCAAGTTTCTTTTTTGTTTCCATTTTTCTTCTCCTTTGATAAAACGTCTTGCGACTGTCTTTCTAAAGCGAAACAATCCAGAGAGCACATTGACATAAATGATATGTTTATATAGATGTATGGTTGCCGCCAAATGGTCAGCACCAAAAGATGTTTGCATAGATATATCGATGCATTTTCCTCTGGAATAACGCTCAAATAAAAAATATCATAGCGATACTGATTTGTAAATAATTGTTTTATATTTTGTGCATAAAAAAGACCACCGGCAATCTGTCGATGGTCTTTTAATCTGCTGTTTGTGTATTGGAAAGGTCTTAAATTAAACTAACTCAAGTACAACTTCCATTGCTGCGTCACCTTTACGTTCGCCGATTTTGATGATACGTGTGTAACCACCCTTACGGTCAGCGTATTTAGGAGCAACTTCGTCAAATAATTTTGCTACAAGATCAACTTCTTTTGTATTTTTCTTCTTACCAGCTGCCTGTGTAGGAACTTCGGTAACAGGATATAATACTTTTAACATCTGTCTTCTAGCATGAAGTCTGCTGGGAAGATCTTTTTTGATTTCCTTTTCTACTTCATCATATACGGTAACTTTCTTGCCGTCTTTAACTTCTTTAACTCTCTTGCCGTCAGCATCTTTTCTTGCAACTTTAGCTGTAACCTTAACAGTTTCGAAGTTGTCTTTTTCTTTTACTGCAAGTGCGATCAGACCTTCTGCGATTTTGCGAACTTCTTTAGCTCTTGCTTCTGTAGTAACGATCTTACCATGATACAGTAAATTTGTTACCTGATTTCTTAATAATGCTTTTCTCTGGCTGCTTGTTCTACCAAGTTTTCTATATTTTGCCATTTTCATATCCTCCATTCATGGTGCCACCGGACAACGCTCTTTGGTCTTAGATATCCGGCAGTTGTTAGTTGCCATTCATGAGTGTACATATAAATACTCTTCGGATTTACTTTATATGCCAATCAATTTTATTCTTCGCCTGAATTTAATTCAAGGCCTAATTCTTTTAACTTAGCCAAAACTTCCTCTAATGATTTACGTCCAAGGTTGCGGACCTTCATCATATCATCGGGAGTCTTGTTGGTCAATTCCTCTACAGTATTGATATTGGCTCTCTTTAAGCAGTTGTATGAACGAACGGAAAGCTCTAATTCATCAATGCTCATTTCGAGAACTTTTTCTTTCTCATCGTCTTCTTTTTCAACCATAACTTCTGCGCTCTTAGCGTTTTCAGATAAGTCGATGAAGAGCTTGAGATGCTCGCTAAGTACTTTTGCTGCAAGGCTGACAGCATCATCCGGATACAGAGTTCCGTTGGTGTATACATCCAATGTTAATTTGTCGTAATCTGTAACCTGACCGACACGGGTATTTTCAACGGTCATATTTACTCTTTCAACAGGTGTGTAGATAGAATCTACTGCGATAACACCGATGTGTAAACCTTCGCCTTTATTTTTGTCAGCGCTTACATATCCTCTACCGTTTGTAATGGTAAGTTCCATGTATAACTTACTGTCTTTACCACCGCTTAATGTAGCGATAACCTGATCTTTGTTGATGATCTCGATATCTGAATCAACCTGAATATCAGATGCTCTTACAACGCCTTCGCCTTCAAACTCAATGTAAGCTGACTTGGGTTCGTTGGATGCACTGGTATTTTTGATTGCAAGACTCTTTAAGTTCATGATGATCTCTGTGACATCCTCTTTTACTCCTGGGATGGAAGAAAACTCATGTAATACACCATCAATCTTAACCTGGCTTACTGCGGTACCGGGTAAAGAAGAAAGCATGATTCTTCTTAAAGAATTACCAAGGGTAATACCATAGCCTCTTTCCAAAGGCTCAACAACAAATTTTCCGTACTTCTTATCTTCTGAGATTTCAACAACTTCAATATTCGGTCTCTCAAAATCAAACACTGCAATACCCTCCTTACAAAACGGTTATTATTTGGAGTATAACTCGACGATAAGCATTTCGTTTACAGGAACGTCGATCTGTTCACGTGTAGGAAGTGCTTTAACTGTTCCTTTGAGTGCTTCCAAATCCTGCTCTAACCATTCCGGTGAAATTCTGCCGGCTGTTACTTCAACGATATCTTTGTATCTCTGTAAGCTCTTAGATTTTTCTCTGATTTCAATAACATCTCCTGCTTTTACTAAGTATGAAGGGATGTTTACTGACTGACCATTTACTAATACATGCTTGTGATCAACGATCTGTCTTGCTTCTCTTCTTGTTCTAGCAAAACCAAGACGGAAAACAACGTTGTCAAGTCTTGACTCAAGCATTGTCATAAGGTTATCACCAGTCATACCTTTTTTACGGTCAGCTTTTTTGTAGTAATTTCTGAAAGGTTTTTCCAGTACGCCGTAGATGAATTTAGCTTTCTGTTTCTCACGTAACTGTAAGCCGTACTCGCTCATCTTCTTGCCTGCTCTTGCAGATTTACGGTTGGATTTTTTGGTATAACCTAAATATGTGGGATCTAAGTCTAAAGATCTGCATCTTTTTAATACCGGTGTTTTGTTAACTGCCATTTTTAATTATCCTCCTACTATTGTTTACAATGATCATCATCCACGTGATATTGTGTGGATTCATCTTCTTCCAATGGTTTTAAGTTTTCAAGTTTATTTATAGTAAAAATTATACACGACGGCGTTTGGGCGGACGGCATCCATTGTGGGGAACCGGTGTTACGTCTTTGATACTTGTAACTTCCAAACCTGCTGCCTGAAGAGCACGGATTGCTGCTTCACGTCCTGATCCGGGTCCTTTTACAAAAACATCTACTGTCTTTAATCCATGAATTAATGCTGCCTTTGTTGCAGTCTCTGCTGCCATCTGTGCTGCATATGGAGTAGATTTTCTTGAACCTCTAAAACCAAGACCACCTGCACTTGCCCAGCTCAATGCGTTACCTTCTGTATCAGTTAAAGTAACGATTGTATTATTGAAAGATGACTGGATATGTGCCTGTCCGCGTTCAACGTTTTTCTTAACACGCTTTTTTGTAACTCTTTTAGTTGCTACTTTTTTAGCCATTTTAAACTAACCTACTTTCTTGATATGCTTCTAATTATTTTTTCTTGTTTGCTACGGTTCTCTTAGGACCTTTTCTTGTTCTTGCATTTGTCTTTGTCTTCTGACCACGAACAGGAAGTCCTTTTCTATGACGGATACCTCTGTAGCATCCGATTTCCTGTAATCTCTTGATGTTTAAAGCGATTTCTCTTCTTAAATCACCTTCTACAGTCTGTGTTGCGTCAATTACTTCGCTGATTCTTTTAACTTCATCATCTGTTAAATCTCTGCAGCGAGTGTCAGGATTAACATTTGCTTCTGCTAAAATACGATTAGAACTTACTCTACCAATACCATAGATGTAAGTTAAACCGATCTCAACACGTTTGTCTCTGGGTAAGTCTACACCTGCAATACGAGCCATTTTAAAAATTCCTCCATTTGTTTACTTGTTGCAATTATAAAAATTGCAAGCAGATACTAATTGATTGGGGGATGCACATTATCCCCAACCGGGTAAATACCCGATCTTTCCGATACTAAAGGTTTGTCTTCTCGGTATCAATAAGTAATCTCCCGTAGGCTCATCTACGTTCAATTATCTTAATTGTACATATCCCGATGACGGCGGGATGATGTACATCAGCCGCTTTTTTGATTCCTAAAAGCTCCACTTCTGGTCTGTTAATTGTGGATTATCCCTGTACCTGTTTGTGCTTGGGATTTTCACAGATAATTCTGATCTTCCCTTTTCTTTTAATTACTTTGCATTTTTCGCAAATCGGTTTTACTGATGATCTAACTTTCACGTTAAACCCTCCTTTCACAAAAAGACCATTTTGTATTATAGCATCAAGGCGCAGCAATAGCAAGCACTTTTTGCTAAAACGCCACTATAATTTGTTATTTATCTCTCCAAATAATACGTCCCTTGGATAAATCATAAGGTGATAATTCCAAAGTAACTTTGTCGCCCGGTAAGATACGGATAAAGTTTTGTCTCAACTTTCCGCTGATATGGGCCAACACCTTGTGACCATTTTCAAGCTCTACCTGAAACATGGTATTGGGCAATTTCTCAACTACTGTTCCTTCAATTTCGATTACATCTGCTTTTGACATATTATACCTCCGCATTATTCATGTGTTGCCAAAATAGTTTTAATGTTCTTTTTATTTCATGATCATACCGGCCAGGTTCTCCGGCGTCATACCTCTGATTGATCTGAACATGCCTGATCGACTTTCTTTTAGGATTGTCTAGCTTTCTGTTTTCTCCGTCAACCAGATAAACAAATCCGTCTTCTTCCTTTATAATAATGTAGGCATGACCTTTGTCATGTCCGGCCATTGCTATTGCAATTTTACCAATCATTTTGTTTCCTCTTATTAATATAATGTAAGAATATCCGGTTCGCCATCCGGTTTGATCAGAATGGTGTTTTCATAATGAGCTGAAATACTGTGATCAGCTGAAACAACCGTCCAGTCATCATCCAGCCAGTCAACCTCAGCAGTTCCTAAGTTGATCATTGGCTCGATTGCCAGTGTCATACCTGCACAAAGGCGGATACCACGTCTTTTCTGTGCGAAGTTGGGCACCTGCGGATCCTCATGAAGATGTGTTCCAATTCCATGTCCGACCAGATCTCTTACAATTCCATATCCAAACTGTGAGATATAAGCATCGATCGCATTGGAAATATCATGAAGATGATTGCCATCTTTTGCCATTTTTATACCTTCAAAGAAGCTCTGTTTGGTACGCTCCATTAAAAGTGTTGCTTCTTCACTTACTTTTCCTACCGGAAATGTACGTGCCATATCAGAATGATATCCTTTATAGATAAGACCCGCATCGAGGCTCACGATATCTCCTTCTTTGAGTATTCTGCTCTTTTTCGGGATACCATGTACGACTTCTTCATTGACTGAAGTACAGATGGATGCAGGATATCCATTATAATTTAAGAAATTCGGTACACAACCGTGGGCACGGATCAGTTTGTCTCCAAGCTGATTGATCTCCATGGTTGAAATACCCGGCTTAACAGCCTGCTCTAAATTGTAAAAAACATCGGCTAACAATTTGCACGATTCACGCATGAGTTCAATTTCTCTTGCAGATTTAATGGAAACAGCCATTTTTTATTCTCCCAAAATTTCAACAATCGCAGCAAAAACATCTTTCATGTCTGCTGTACCATCAACACTCTTTAATACACCTTTTCCTTCGTAAAAATCGATTAAAGGCTGTGTCTGATCATGATATACCTTTAAGCGGTTTTTAACGGTTTCGGGCTGGTCGTCATCACGGATGATCAGTTCTTTTCCGCAGACATCACAGATGCCCTCTGTCTTGGGTGCATTGTATACAATATGATAGGTTGCTCCGCAGGCTACACATGCACGTCTGCCACCCATACGATTGATAATATTGTCATCCGGAACATCAACGTTGACCGCATAATCGATCTTGTCACCAAGCTTTGTCAATGCTTCATCCAATACATTGGCCTGAGGAATTGTTCTCGGGAAACCATCCAGAACATAACCGTTTTTGCAGTCATCCTGTGCTACTCTGTCAAGCAGGATCTTAACTGTCAATTCATCCGGAACCAGTTTACCCTGATCCATATACTGTTTTGCTTCCTTGCCAAGTTCTGTGCCGTTTTTGATATTTGCTCTGAAAATATCACCGGTAGAAACGTGGGGAATACCATATTTTTCTGCGATCATCTTGGCCTGTGTACCTTTACCGGCACCGGGCGCACCTAACATAACGATTTTCATTTGAAACCTCCAAGCTAATACGCAAGCATGGGACATAACGGTAAACCGCCTGCCCCAAATTGCGTTTTCATATTCTAGTCATTCAAGAATCCCTTGTAATTTCTTACTAAAAGCATGGATTCGATCTGTTTGATTGTCTCTAATACTACACTTACGATAATGATAAGGCTTGTGCCGCCGAATGAAACGCTGGCGCCAAACACACCATTAAAGATGTAAGGAATAACTGCAACAATCAGAAGTCCGCATGCTCCGATAAAGATAATATATTTCAGGATCTTATTTAAGTATTCAGTTGTGGGCTTACCAGGTCTGATACCCGGAATAAATCCACCTGACTTTTTGATGTTGTTGGATACTTCCAATGGATTAAATGTAATGGATGTATAGAAGTAAGCAAAAAAGATTACCAGTAATACATAAACAAGCAATCCGATGGAATATACCGGAGTACTGGGTTTGCACCAGTTGTTGGAATTTAATCCTCTTAAAACCTCTCCCCAAAATCCCTTTTCCTGTACATTTAATAACTGACAAATGACGATCGGGAACTCCATCAGAGAAGAAGCGAAGATAATCGGGATAACGCCGGCCGTATTGACCTTTAACGGGATAACGGAGCTCTGTCCGCCTACGGTACGTCTTCCCTGGATTTTCTTAGCATACTGAACCGGAATTTTACGAACGCCGCCATTTAAGATAACGACAAGAACGATCATACCGATTACAACAGCTATGATAATAACCGCAGCCACAACTCCAAGTGCGATTGTAGATGCACCCTTTACAAACTGATCAAACAGGTTTGCAAAGTCATTGGGCAGTCTGGAGATAATATTGATGATCAGGACGATGGAAATACCATTTCCGACACCTTTTTCCGTAATACGCTCACCAACCCACATTAAGAATGCACTACCGGCTGTTAAAGCGGCTATAACTACGATGTAGTCAATAACTTCTATGTCACCCTGCAACAGACCCTGATTACCAAAACCGATTGCCATGGCTGATGATTCGATCAGTGCCAGACCTACGGTCACATAACGGGTAATTGCCTGAATTTTCTTACGTCCGTCTTCACCATCTTTCTGCATCTCTTCCAATTTCGGAATTGCGATTGTCAGAAGCTGCATAATAATGGATGATGTAATATAGGGTGTGATATTCAATGCAAGTACAGACATTCTTAAGAAAGAACCACCTGTAAATGCATCAAAAAAGCCAAAAGTACCAGCTGTCTGCTGTTCAAACCACTGTGAGAAGAAATCTCGGTTTACACCCGGGACGGGTAGTTGACATCCAAAACGGATGACAACTAACATCGCGAATGTGAACAGTAATCTGTTACGGACCTCTTTTACTTTAAAGGCATTGGTTAAGGTTTTTAACATTAAATCACCTCTGCTGTTCCACCAACGGCTTCAATCTTAGCTTTAGCTGCTTCAGAATAAGCATTTACTTTGACTGTAAGCTTTTTGGTAATCTCTCCGTTTCCGAGGATCTTTACTCCGTCCTTTGCTGCATCGATAACGCCTGCTTTGATTAATGCTTCAACATCAACTGTAGCGCCATCTTCAAATTTCTTATCTAATGTAGATAAGTTAATTGCAACGATTTCTTTTGAATTTCTATTTTTGAAGCCTCTCTTAGGGATTCTTCTGTATAACGGCATCTGACCGCCTTCAAAGCCAACTCTGGGTGCTCCTGAACGAGCCTTCTGTCCTTTGTGACCTTTACCAGCTGTTTTTCCGTTACCAGATCCATGTCCACGGCCTCTTCTAAAATTATCACTGTGTTTAGAGCCTTCAGCAGGTCTTAAATTTGATAATTCCATGATCGTACCTCCTTTAGGAATCAATTATGCTTCTTCAACTTTTACTAAATGTTTTACCTGGTCAACCATACCTCTTACAGCTTCGTTGTCCGGTAATTCAACTGTCTTGTTAACTTTCTTTAATCCTAAAGCGGTAACTGTTGCTTTGTGTTTAGGAATAGCACCGATAGGGGATTTTACTAAAGTCACTTTAATTTTCTTATCTGCCATCTTTACTTCCTCCTTATGCCATGATTTCGCTTACTGCTTTACCACGCTTGTTAGCTACTTCTTCAGGAGTCTTTAACTGGCTTAAGCCTTCGATTGTAGCAAGTACAACGTTCTGCTTATTGTTGGAACCTAAAGATTTGGTACGAATATTTTTGATGCCTGCAAGTTCACATACGCTACGAGCGGGACCGCCGGCAATAACACCAGTACCTTCCGGAGCTTTCTTCAAAAGTACGGATGCACTTCCGAATTTTCCGTAGATATCATGTGTAATACTGTTGTTTTCATCTAATGCAACGCTGACAAGTCTCTTTGTTGCGTCTTCTTTTCCTTTGCGGATTGCTTCCGGAATTTCAGTAGCTTTTCCAAGACCTGCACCAACGTGTCCATTGCCGTCACCTACAACAACGAGTGCTGTAAAACGCATGTTACGGCCACCTTTAACTACTTTAGTTACACGTTTGATGGAAACAACTTTTTCTGTAAGCTCTAAATTGCTTGTATCGATGATTGTTCGTTTCATTTAAGTCTGTCTCCCTTCCTAAAATTCCAAACCAGCTTCTCTGGCTGCGTCAGCCAAAGCTGCGATTTTACCTGTGTATACAAAGCCGCCTCTGTCAAAAACAACTGTCTTGATGCCTTTTTCAAGAGCTCTCTTTGCAACTACTGTTCCTAAATATGCTGCTGCTTCAACGTCATTGGTTTTCTTTAATTCAGTTTTTACGTCTTTTTCAAGTGTAGATGCTGCAACTAATGTATTGCCAACGGTATCGTCGATAATTTGAGCATACATATGATTATTACTTCTGAAAACAGCCAAACGGGGTCTTTCAGATGTTCCGCTTAAAGAATAACGCATTCTTTTGTGCTTTTTAACACGAATTTCACTTCTTGATTCTTTATTAACCATTTTTTACACTCTCCTTATCTTATTTCTTACCGGTCTTACCGACTTTACGTCTGATCACTTCATCAGCATACTTAATACCTTTACCTTTGTAAGGTTCAGGTCTTCTCTTGTCTCTGATCTCAGCTGCAAACTGACCAACTTTTTCTTTATCGATACCTTTAACGATAATGATGTTCTGTCCGTCTAAAACTGTCTCAATGCCTTCAGGATCTTCCATTTCAACCGGGTGAGAGTAACCTAAGTTTAAGGTTAATTTTTTGCCCTGTTTTGCTGCTCTGTAACCAACACCGTTTACTTCAAGTTTCTTTTCAAATCCCTGAGTAACACCAACAACCATGTTGTTGATCAGTGTTCTGGTTAATCCGTGTAAGGATTTCATTTTCTTTAAATCGTTAGGTCTGGAAACTACTACTTCAGCACCTTCTACTTTGATATCCATTTCTGAAGGTAACACTCTTTCTAATGTTCCCTTAGGACCTTTTACAGTCACTTTGTTATTTTCTGCAACCTCTACAGTTACACCTGCAGGAATTGCGATTGGCATTCTTCCTATACGTGACATGCCCGTACCTCCTATAAATTGTTAGGGTTAAGTTGATATAGTTACATTTTTTGACCGTATGTGGTCATAATGCGAAGGAATTGCTTTGCGAGATTAAAAATAAGTCGCCTAGATACTGGTTGTATTTAGGAGTGCGACTCCACTAAACTCGAGCGGCGCCCAAAGGGCTTGCTCTCGTTAAGTGTCGCTGCAAGGCTTCGCACTAAGCTTCATGCGGCGCTTGCGCTTGCATGAAGCAAGTGCTCAGCCTACCACACAAATGCTAATACTTCGCCACCGACCTGAAGCTCTCTTGCTTTCTTGTCAGTGATTACACCCTGGTTGGTAGAGAGGATTGCGATACCGAGACCACCTAATACTTTAGGAAGATCTTCTTTACCAGCATAAACTCTTAAACCGGGTTTGGAAATTCTCTTGATTCCGGAAATGATCTTATCGTTTTTGTCTTCACCGTATTTTAATGTGATGTGAAGAGTTTTGAAGTTTCCGTCTTCAACTAAATCATATTTCTGAATATATCCTTCGTCAACTAAGATATTTGCGATTGCAATTTTCATCTTAGAAGCAGGAACATCTACTGTATCATGTTTTGCAGTATTTGCATTACGAATTCTTGTAAGCATATCTGCAATGGGATCACTCATTGCCATGTTAGTTGCCTCCTTTTCTCTTTTTACCAGCTAGCTTTCTTAACGCCCGGGATCTGTCCCTTGTATGCTAACTCACGGAAGCAAACTCTACAGATACCATATTTTCTAAGGACTGAATGAGGACGTCCACAAACTCTGCAACGTGTATATTCTCTGGTAGAGAATTTAGCAGGACGCTGCTGTTTCACTTTCATTGCTTTCTTAGCCATGCGAATTTACCTCCTATTATTTTTCAAACGGCATGTTGAATAATTTCAATAACTCACGAGCTTCTTCATCAGTTTTGGCTGTTGTAACGAAGATTACATCCATACCTCTTACCTTATCGACTTTATCATATTCGATTTCGGGGAAGATGATCTGCTCTTTAATACCAAGTGCATAATTTCCTCTGCCGTCAAATGCGTTGGGATTAACACCTCTAAAGTCACGTACACGAGGTAATGCAAGGTTTACTAAACGATCTAAAAACTCATACATCTTCTCACCACGTAATGTAACTTTACATCCAATTGCCTGACCTTCTCTGATCTTGAAGTTAGCAACTGACTTTTTAGCCTTTGTTGTGATAACTTTCTGACCGGTGATTGTCTCCATGTCTTTAATGGCTGTTTCCAGAGCTTTGGCATTGTCTTTTGCTTCGCCAACACCCATGTTGATAACGATCTTATCAAGCTTCGGAACTTCCATGATATTTTTATAACCAAACTTTTTGATCATAGCGTCTACGATCTCGTCTTTGTACATATCTTTAAGTCTGCTCACGAACTAGACCTCCTTCCTATTTGTCAATAACCTCTCCGGTTGCTTTTGCATAACGTACTTTCTTGCCGTCTTCGAACTTAAAGCCAACTCTTGTAGCTTTGCCGCCTACAACTAACATAACGTTGGATGCATCAATCGGGGCCTCTTTTTCGATTCTGCCACCTGCCTGATTAGCAGCTGAAGGTTTTGCATGTTTGGTAACTACGTTTACGCCTTCAACAACGATCTTGTTGTTTTTGGGATCTACGGAGATTACTTTACCTTCTTTGTCTTTATTTTTTCCTGCGATAACTTTAACTGTGTCGCCTTTTTTAATCTTTAACATTACGGCACCTCCTATAATACTTCGGGAGCTAAAGAAACGATTTTCATGAACTGTTTGTCACGAAGTTCTCTTGCTACCGGTCCGAAAATACGTGTTCCTCTGGGAGTCTTGTCATCTTTAATGATAACTGCTGCATTTTCATCGAATTTGATATAAGATCCGTCTTTACGACGAGCGCCTTTAACTGAACGAACAACAACTGCCTTCACAACATCGCCTTTTTTAACAACACCGCCGGGTGTTGCATCTTTAACAGAAGCAACGATGATATCTCCGATGTTCGCATATCTTCTTGTTGATCCACCCATAACACGAATGCAAAGTAATTCTTTAGCACCTGTGTTATCAGCAACTTTAAGTCTGCTTTCCTGCTGAATCATGCCAATTCTCCTTCCTAAAAGCTTATTTAGCTCTTTCTACGATTTCAACAAGTCTCCATCTTTTATCTTTAGATAAAGGTCTTGTTTCCATTACTTTAACGGTATCGCCAATGTTACATTCGTTGTTTTCGTCATGAGCTTTTAATTTGTAAGTTCTCTTTACGATCTTTTTGTAAAGAGGATGCTTTACATGGTCTTCTACAGCAACAACGATTGTTTTCTGCATTTTATTGCTTACGACCTTACCGGTACGTGTTTTTCTTAAATTTCTTTCTTCCACGATTTATTCTCCTTCCTGTCGAGAATTATTCTGCAACACTGTTTTTCTGTGTGATAACAGTCTGAATTCTTGCGATGTTCTTGCGAACTTCTTTGATTCTGCTTGTGTTATCCAGCTGGTTTGTTGCATTTTGGAATCTCAAATTGAAAAGTTCTTTCTTGGCAGCTGTTAATTCTTCTGCTAATTCAGTAACAGATTTAGCCTGTAAATCTTCTACATATTTATTAGTTTTCATTTGATACACCGCCTTCCAAATCTGCTTTTGAAACAATTTTGCACTTGCAGGGGAGCTTGTGAGTTGCAAGACGTAACGCTTCTCTTGCTGTCTCTTCCGGAACGCCGGCAATTTCAAACATTACACGTCCGGGCTTTACAACTGCTACCCAATATTCAAGAGTACCTTTACCGGAACCCATACGAGTTTCAGCAGGTTTACTTGTAACCGGTTTATCCGGGAAAATTTTGATCCAAACGCGACCACCACGTTTGATATAACGTGTCATAGCAATACGGGCTGCCTCAATCTGGTTGGATTTGATCCAGCAGGGCTCCAGTGCTACGATACCATATTCGCCGTAAGTAATTGTATTACCTTTTGTACATTTTCCGGCCATAGAACCACGGAACTGTTTACGACGTTTAACTCTTTTAGGCATTAACATTATTTATCGCTCCCTTCCTTATTTCCTTTAGTAGGAAGTACTTCGCCTTTGTAGATCCAAACCTTAACACCAACTTTACCATAAGTTGTATCTGCTTCAGCGAAACCATAGTCAATATCTGCTCTTAATGTCTGAAGCGGAATAGTACCTTCGCTGTAGAACTCTGTACGAGCCATATCAGCACCGCCAAGACGTCCGCTACAAGATGCTTTGATACCAAGTGCACCGCTCTTCATTGTACGAGACATGCAGGATTTCATAGCACGTCTGAATGTGATACGGTTTTCAAGCTGCTGAGCAATGTTTTCAGCAACAAGCTGAGCATCTCTGTCGGGTTTCTTGATTTCTTTGATATCTACAGAAACTTTCTTGCCAGTCATCTTAGCAAGTTCCTGTTTGGTAACTTCGATTTCAGCTCCACCTTTACCGATTACAACACCGGGCTTAGCTGTGTAAAGAATAACTTTAATTCTGTCAGACTGTCTTTCGATTTCGATCTTAGAAACGCCTGCGCTGTATAATTTTTTCTTAAGGTATTTTCTGATATCGTAATCTTCAACCAAGTAGTCAGCGAACTCTGCATCAGCATACCATTTAGAATCCCAATCTTTGATAACGCCGACTCTAATTCCATGAGGATTAACTTTCTGTCCCATTACTTTTCCTCCTATCTTTCATCAAGCACGATTGTAATGTGGCTTGTTCTCTTTAAGATTCTGTAAGCTCTACCCTGTGCTCTGGGCTGTACACGTTTCATTGTGGGGCCCTGGTTTGCGTAGCACTCAGCAATATAAAGCTTATCAGCGCTCATATGATTGTTGTTTTCTGCATTAGCAACTGCAGATTCTAATAATTTCTTAATTACGCTGGATGCATATCTGGGATTGTATGCTAAAATACCGATTGCTGTCTCAACGTCTTTACCTCTGATGGCATCTAATACGAAACATGCTTTCTGAACAGGAATTCTAGCGTAAGAAATCTTAGCGCTGGGTCTTGTGTCCTTATTCGCATTTCTTTCTCTTTTAATCTGGGATCTATGTCCTTTTGCCATGGATAAAACCTCCTTTCAAATTATCTAACCTTAGATTTCTTTTCGTCTTTTCCATGTCCTCTATAAGTTCTGGTTGCAACGAACTCACCGAGCTTGTGACCAACCATGTCTTCTGTAACATATACAGGCACATGCTTTCTTCCGTCATGAACAGCAAATGTATGTCCTACGAAAGAAGGGAAGATTGTAGAACGACGAGACCAGGTTTTGATAACTTGTTTCTGTCCTGCTTCGTTCATAGCATCAACTTTTTTCAGTAAGCTTGCGTCTGCAAAGGGTCCTTTTTTAAGTGATCTAGCCATTGTGATTCCTCCTTAATTACTTAATTGCTTTTCCGTCTCTGCGTCTTACGATTAACTTGTTGGACTGTTTCTTTCTCTTACGAGTCTTAAGACCGAGAGCAGGTTTACCCCAAGGTGTGCTCGGACCGGGACGACCGATACCGGTTTTACCTTCACCACCACCATGCGGATGGTCGTTGGGGTTCATAACGGAACCACGAACGGTAGGGCGGATACCCATGTGACGTTTACGTCCTGCTTTACCAATTTTGATCAGGTTGTGATCGCCGTTGCCTACAACACCGATTGTTGCGCGGCATCCGATCGGAACCATTCTCATTTCGCCTGAAGGAAGACGTAATGTTGCGTATTTTCCTTCTTTAGCCATAAGCTGTGCACTGTTACCAGCGGAACGAACCATCTGTCCGCCTTTACCAGGCATCAACTCGATGTTGTGTACCAAAGTACCAACCGGAATATCTGCTAATGCTAAGCAGTTTCCTACTCTAACTTCTGCTTCTGCACCACTCATAACAGTCATACCGTCTGTTAATCCTTCGGGAGCAAGAATATATGCTTTTTCGCCGTCTGCGTAGCAGATCAGTGCGATGTTAGCTGTTCTGTTCGGATCATATTCGATACCGATTACTTTTGCAGGGATACCATCTTTTTTATTTCTCTTAAAATCGATGATTCTGTATTTCTGGCGGTTACCGCCTCCCTGATGTCTGACAGTGATTTTTCCCTGATTGTTACGTCCGGCATTTTTCTTTTTAGAAGCCAAAAGAGATTTCTCCGGAGTTTTCTTTGTGATTTCGGAAAAATCAGAACCGGTCATATTTCTACGGGACGGTGTATAGGGATTATATGTTTTAATACCCATTGTTGTTTCTCCTTTCGATTGCATTTATCATCACGCTTGTGTGCGTATGGGCGGGCATCTTATAAACCTGCGAAGATTTCGATGTCCTTACTATCCTCTGTAAGCCAAACAATAGCTTTTTTGGTCTTAGCTGTTTTGCCGTATACAAGACCACGTCTCTTTGTCTTACCATCGTAATTCATGGTGTTGACTTTAGCTACCTTTGTTCCTTCGAACATTTTTTCAACAGCTTCTTTGATCTGTGATTTGTTTGCTTCAGGATGAACTAAGAATGTGTATTTCTTTTCTCCCATGCCAGCCATACTCTTTTCAGTAATAACCGGTTTCTGGATTACGTCATAATACATGATTGCTGCCATTATGCATACACCTCCTCAATCTTTGCAACAGAGTCCTTTGTGAGAACTACTTTCTTTGCTTTCATGATATCGTATGTGTTGATTGTGTTTGTAAGAGCTGTATCAACTGCAGCCATGTTTCTAGCAGATAATACTGTATTCTGATCATTGTCAGCTAATACTACAAGACCTGCTTCAACATTTAAGTTGTCCATAACTGTCTTGAATGCTTTTGTTTTGATCTCGTCAAACTTGAGCTCATCAACTACGACCAGGTTGCCTTCCTGTACTTTGCTTGTTAAAGCTGATTTTAAAGCAGCCTGTTTTTCTTTTTTGTTTAATCTGATTGTATAATCTCTCGGTACGGGAGCGAATACAACGCCGCCTCCTGTCCACTGAGGAGATCTTGTCGAACCCTGTCTAGCATGACCGGTTCCTTTCTGTCTCCAAGGTTTTCTTCCGCCACCTGAAACTTCAGAACGTGTTTTTGCTTTCTGTGTTCCCTGACGTTTATTTGCAAGCTGTGCAACAACTGCCATGTGTACAAGATGTTCATTTACTTCAACACCAAATACCGCATCGTTTAAATCGATTGTGCCAACTTCTTTGCCTTCCATATTATAAACAGATACGTTTGCCATCTGAATGGTCCTCCTTTCCTCCTAATTAAGCGTTTACCTTAACGGTTTCTTTGATTGTTACTAATGCTTTCTTAGGTCCGGGTACTGCGCCTTTAACCAAAAGCAAATTCTTTTCAGGATCAACCTTAACAACTGTTAAGTTCTGAACTGTTACTTTCTTGCATCCCATGTGACCGGGCATTCCTTTTCCTTTAAATACCTTTGAAGGAGAAGAACAAGCACCGTTGGAACCCTGATGACGATGGAACTTGGAACCATGAGCCATAGGTCCTCTGTGCTGGCCAAATCTCTTGATAGCGCCCTGGAAGCCTTTTCCTTTGCTGATCGCGCTAGCGTCGATTCTGTCGCCTTCTGCAAAAATGTCTGCTTTGATCTCGGCACCGAGTGTATACTCTTCTGCGTTTTCGAATTTGAATTCTCTCACATATCTCTTGGATGAAACTCCGGCTTTGTCAAAATGACCTTTTAAAGCTTTTGTTGTACCATGTCTGTGAACGATTTCTTTCTTGCCTGCTTTGTCTTTGTTGACTGTTTTGTCTTTTTTGTCAACAAAACCAACCTGAACTGCTGTGTAACCGTCGTTTTCTTCTGTCTTAACCTGAGTTACAACACAGGGGCCGGCCTGAAGTACGGTAACAGGAATTAAAGCACCGTCTTCATTGAAGATTTGAGTCATTCCGACTTTTGTTGCTAAAATAGCTTTCTTCATGTTTTTGCCTCCTTGTTTCTACAGCGGAACGGGTCATCGGTTTCCCTCACCGTTCATACTAGATCCGGGATCATATAAGTGGAACTTGCGTTGCTTCTATATAAACCTAATAAAGGATCTAATCTGTTACTAAAAATTATTTCATTTTGATGCCGATGAATACACCAGCGGGCATCTCAAGTCTCTGTAATGCATCAACAGTTTTCTGTGTCGGTGCAATTACGTCGATCAGTCTCTTGTGAGTTCTCTGTTCGAACTGTTCACGCGAATCTTTGTATTTGTGAGTAGCTCTTAAGATGGTAACAACTTCCTTTTTAGTAGGAAGCGGTACAGGGCCACTTACCTGAGATCCGTTCTTTTTGACTGTTTCGATGATTTTTTTGGCAGATGCATCAACTAATTGATGATCGTAGGCTTTTAATGTAATTCTCATTACCTGCTGATTTGCCATAAAAAAAGTCGCCTCCTTTTCGCACTTTTTTGATTGAAGTACGACAAGCGGTGACTGTACACTCTCCCGTGTGTGTCGCAATGACTTTCACACGTCGTTTCTATCCTCGGATAGACTTTTTTGATTTGTACAGTGACTTGCCGTCAGTTTCCTAACTTGACATTCGCTCCACGGAAAACCTGCAACTATGTGCAGCAACCTCACGCTTCATAGCTATCATGCCACAGCACTTGATAATATAACAGAAAAAAGGAGCTTGCGCAAGCCCCTTTTTTTCGAAGTTTATAAAAAATTGTATTTTTTTAAGTACATTGTTATTTTTCTGCTTTCAGCTCGGCACTTACGGCTTCAAACTCATCCACGATCTCTTTGGAAGGTGCTTTTGTCAGAAGACTTACCAGTACATTGACTAAAATTGCAACGATAAACGCCGGAAGCAGTTCATAGATATTCCATGCGCCGCCTAAAGGTCTTACTAAGAACTTCCATACAAATACCATGACACCGCCTGCTATCATTCCGGATAAGGCTCCCCATTTGTTGGAGCGCTTCCAGAACAAAGCTAACAGAACAACCGGTCCGAAGGCTGCACCAAAGCCAGCCCATGCAAAGGATACAATACCAAACACGGAGCTGTTGGGATCTCTTGCGATAAACATCGCAACTAATGAGATCAGCACAACGGATACACGTGCGATGATCATGGCTGCTTTTTCACTCAGATCCTTGAAAACAACTTCCTTGATAATATTCTGTGATACAGAGGAAGCTGCAGCTAACAGCTGTGAATCGGCTGTTGACATGGTTGCTGCTAAAATACCGGCTAAGATCAGTCCGGCAATCAGTGCTGCCAGCACACCGTGGGAAGCAATCGCCTGAGCGATCACAATGATGATTGTCTCTCCATCACTCAGTGAAGGGATCACGGAAGCCTTTGTCATTGCATTACCAACAATACCGATCATGATCGCTACTCCCATGGAGATCACAACCCAGATCGTAGCTATCCTTCTCGACAATGTCAGCTTCTTGGGATTTTCAATCGCCATAAAACGCAATAAGATATGGGGCATTCCAAAATAGCCAAGCCCCCATGCAAGTGTTGATGCGATTGTGATCGCACCATAGGAAGATGCGCTGTTACTTGCTGCATCATGAATGGCTGTCAGATTAAAATACCCTGCCATGGAACGCGCATTGTCTGCAACCGCTCCGATACCACCTGCAGTAGCCACACCATAGCCGAGTACTACGACGATCGCAATACTCATGATAATACTCTGGATAAAGTCTGTCGTACTGGCTGCTAGGAAGCCTCCAAGTGTTGTATAACCGACAATGACAACCGCACTGATGATCATTGCCACAACATAATCCGCACCAAACAGCGTACTGAAAAGCTTTCCGCATGCAGCAAAGCCCGATGCCGTATAAGGCACAAAGAAAATAATGATCACAATCGCTGCGATTAAAGAAAGAATGTTTTTGTCATCGCGGTAACGGTTGGAAAAGAAAACCGGGATAGTTGTTGAGTTTTTGCATTTAACGGTATACTTACGCAGTCTCTTCGCTACAACAAGCCAGTTGATATATGTACCGATTGCCAGACCGGCTGCTGTCCAGAATGCATCTGCAAGTCCAGTCACATATGCCACACCGGGAAGTCCCATCAGAAGCCAGCTGCTCATGTCAGATGCCTCTGCACTCATGGCGGTTACAAAAGGTCCAAGCCTTCTGCCTCCCAGGTAAAAATCATCTGTTGTCTTGTTTTTCTTTGAAAAAGAAACACCGATATAGACAACCACTGCAAGATATGCAATGATCGAAATCAAAATACAGATGTTGGATGTTGTCATTTTCATAATCTCCTCTCATTTGAATACATATTGGGTCTATCTCAAAAGCATCTGTTTTTATGAAATCACATTGCTATTGAAAACTCTTATTGCCGCTGATGCAATATTATCCTTAATATAGTTGGGATCCTCTGCGATTGCCAAAACCATAATGCATAAATATCCCAGTCCAAATACAAAGGATACAATGGATACGACCAGTCCTGCGATCGCAAGGCCTTCCATTTTACCATCATTGTCGTTTTTCGATAAGATAGCCAGTACTACGCCCGCAATTCCCAGAATAACTCCTAAAATTCCAAAAGCGCAACAGGTCACGATTCCGGCAATACCAAAGATCAGGGAAAGGATTGCCTTTGTGCTGGTCTTTTTCTGAGGCACAGGATTGTATGCATTCTGGTTGTAGCCGTTCGCATAGCCCTGCTGGCCGTAACCCTGTGGCTGATAAGCTGTCTGTGGATTGCCTTGTGACTGGTAACCTGTCTGTCCATTGCCCTGCGGCTGATAGCCGGTCTGTGGATTGCCTTGTGGCTGATAGTCTGACTGACTGTAGCCCTGTGGCTGGTAATCACTCTGTCCGGTTGTCTGTGGCTGATAGTCTGTCTGACTGTAGCCCTGTGGCTGGTAGTCACCCTCTCCGGTTGTCTGTGGCTGATACCCCTGTGGATCATTACCCTGCGGAACATAACCGGAATTTATATTATTGTAATTTTCGTCCATATAAATACATTCTCCTTCTACGTGTTTATTCTCTGCTGATGTAACACATTAAAGTAAATTATACAAGAAGAATACTTTTTCAACAAGCTTTTTTGACGAAAGAACGAAAATCCATTAAAATACCATTAAATAACGGCGGGATGTATGGACATTCCGCCCCGCCATGGGAGTACCTCTATGTATTTACATTTTCATATAAATAAAAAAAGATATCTTCTGCTCACAGGCATATTCCTGTTATTGATCCTTCTTTCCTTTGGCTATGTATATGTCGCTCCGGTTTTATCCGATACATACCCTGTCATCTTCCGGGAATGTGTCTTTAAAAACTTTTTTCATCTGTACTGTCCCGGCTGCGGTGGCACGCATGCACTTTATGCCCTGTTACACCTGCATCCGCTCAAGTCCTTTCTTTACCATCCGCTCGTAATTTATGTTGTATTTTTTTGCTGTTTCTTCTATATTAAAATAGGTGTTGCATTAAAAAGACATCATGGAGAAACGGATATACAGATTCCGGTCATCCTTTTTTATATTGCTTTAATATTAGTCATTGCTTTTTTTATCCTGAGAAATGTCCTGCTCGTGCGTTTCGGTCTGGACTATCTGGGAGAATTAAAAGCATTCTGGAGTTAAAAACAACAACAAATTTTTAGGAGAATATTATGTGGATTGCAGATCAATGGAAAGATTATGAAGTCATAGATACCTGTTCAGGTGAAAAATGTGAGCGCTGGGGCGACTATATCCTGGTACGTCCCGACCCGCAGGTCATCTGGGATACCGGACACCACAATCCGGCGTGGAAGAAAAAAAACGGCCACTATCACCGTAGCAATAAAGGCGGCGGCGAATGGGAATTCCGCAACCTTCCCGAAGAATGGTCCATCACATACCGCGACCTGACCTTTAACTTAAAGCCTTTCAGCTTCAAGCACACCGGACTTTTCCCGGAGCAGGCCGTCAACTGGGACTGGTGCTCTGAAAAGATCAAAAAAGCCACCAAAGAAAAAGGACGTCAGTTAAAGGTGTTAAACCTCTTTGCCTATACCGGCGGTGCAACGGTTTCTGCTGCAGCAGCCGGCGCTGCGGTAACACACGTAGATGCTTCCAAGGGCATGGTGACCTGGGCAAAGGAAAACGCTTTGTCATCCGGTCTTTCCAATGCTCCCATCCGCTGGCTCGTAGACGACTGCGTCAAATTTGTCGAGCGTGAGATCCGCCGCGGTAATACTTATGACGGAATCATAATGGATCCTCCGTCATACGGCAGAGGACCCAAAGGTGAAATCTGGAAAATCGAAGAGTCGATTTATCCGTTTATTCAATTAACGACAAAGCTTTTATCAAAGGATTCCGTTTTCTTTCTGATCAATTCCTATACAACCGGACTGCAGCCCGCTGTATTATCCTACATGATCAATACGGCAATCGTACCGCAGTTTGGCGGCAGGGTGGAAGCCGAAGAAATCGGACTTCCGGTCACAGAGAGTGGTCTCGTGCTTCCCTGCGGCGCCAGCGGTAGATGGTGCAAATAAAGCTTTAATCCTCCCGTGATTCCCAACTATCGTTGATCACTGCATTTTCCATGGCTTTCTTCAGATCCTGAGGGAAGCCTTTTGTATACAATGCATACTGCGACTCTGCTCCATCCTTGGAAATAACCTTTATGAAATAATCCTGATCGGCCAGCATGTCAACCTCTATTGCATCCCAGTGTGCTTTCATTGGAAATGCATCCGCCATAACCTCTTTGCCAAGCTCTGACTGAGGATCCAGTTCCAAGACAAGCTGTGTTGTTGTATCATCCATTTCTGTTGTTGTATACACATTTATCTTAGAAACCTCATCTGTCGGAATGGATGTATCCGTATTTATACCGATGGACTGCAGGAATGCTGTCGTTTTCTCATCACATTCATAAACACTCATTATGATAGTGATAGCTCCGGAGTATTCATCCCATCGTGTCTCACCTTTTACAACCTTTCCGATATCCACTTCAATATATCCGACAGGCGCTTTATCCAGCAGATCCGTATATGTCCGGGCATTCAGATCATCCTTCATCGCTTCGCAAAGCTTATCGATGTCCTCCCCGGTGATTCTCTGACCATAGGTATCTCCCATGCTTGATTCAAAATCATATCCGGTATATACGGCTTCTACATTGTACGAATCGCTGTTTAACCGGTCCATAACAACCGAATTATTAAATAAATTGGTTGCATTTTTATATCCCTGCGTCTCGTACACAACAGAATATATCTTTCTGACATCAATCTCGGAGAGGCAGTATGTTCTTTTCACGTTCCGTCCGTTTTTCAGATGATATTCAACTCCTACGCTCTCGCAATAATACCGGTCCTTGTAGGTCAGATCGCTGTCAACACCCAGATCATCTCTCACAGAATAAGTCTGATCCTGAGGGAAGGTATCGGTCGACTGATATTGTTCTTTATCCATTGCATCCTGCAAAACAGTGAGCAGGACCTTTTTGGCATTTTCATCGGTAATATGCATATCGGCTGTATCTCCCAGCTCTGAGAGGGATCCATTATTTTGCGGTGCAGCCCAGCCATAGTATCTGACAAATGAAAAATCGGCCAGTTCATCTTCCTTTGGCAGGTAAGTATTATATCCGAAAATATCAAATGCATAAACAGAAAAGATCAGACAACACAGAACACATGCCGCAAGCGATGCAGGCAGATGCTTTTTCGGCTGACGGATAACACTGTTAAAATCGCCCTCCATGATGGCGCAAAGTATGATATGCAGTACGATCGCCGATAAAACAATACCGATAAATCCATACATATTGACCTTTTCATAATAAGCACCGGCAATCGCCATCAACACGCCGACACCCAGAGAAACCGTAAAAACAATGGCAAACTGAATTAGCGGAACTGCCTTTTTAAATACAATGGACTTTCCTCCTGTCTGAGAGGCTCTTTTTTTGTAAAGCCAGTAAGCGATCAATGTATATACGATCAGCTGCAGCAGTAAAAGCACAAAATAATAAGCACATTTTGTTGATACACCGGCTCCGAACCGGAAATAATTATACTGTGCAAATGCCCGGTTCTCGACGGAGATAAATGTACATAATCCGGAAAATATCGGCGAAGTCAGGTTACCCGTTGCGAACTGACTATAGCCTGTATCCCCACAATAGGTATCCCAAAACTGTGTTTTAAAGGCAAGTAAAGATGCCCGGCAGACTACTTCTACAAATAAGAAAAATACGCCTCCAAAAAATGCCAGCACCGTATTGCCGGTCAATAACTGTGCGATCAGTA
Source organism: uncultured Lachnospiraceae bacterium (assembly GCA_900317505.1). Classification (GTDB taxonomy): domain Bacteria; phylum Bacillota; class Clostridia; order Lachnospirales; family Lachnospiraceae; genus UBA2882. The sequence continues at coordinate 51,902 of ONHB01000010.1, forward strand.
CAAGCATGTATACACCCATAAATGTCAGCACACAGACAACAAATATCCCGACACTTGCTTTTAGAAAGTCGCTGTTATATATTCCGTACCCTAAAATGATCAGGTTGGAGGCTAAAAGCCCCAGTGCCAGCGGAATGGCATACATAAAGAGACTGTTTAAGTGAATATACATAAAACGTTCTTTTTCCTTGACCGGAACTGATTTGTACAGATCCACTTTCTGGCGCTTGTTCATCCAGGAAAGACTCTGGATTGCCATTATAATTCCCAGAACAATCGCAATGAAAAAATGTATAATATTGTAAATATTTCCCATCAGAATGGAAGAGCACATCTGATTGTAAGCAACGGCAGTCTTAAGTCCTAACTGATATTCGGCAACCGCTCCGGATACGGATAAATAAGTAAACATAGGCAGTGCAAAAAACATAAGTCCAATGCTTAAGGATAATATCCAGCTTCTTTTTTTGATATTCCATAAACTATACTTCCAATATGAGCTTCTTGATGTCATAACCCACAACCTCCGTTTCACTGATAAAGATTTCCTCTAAGGAAAGTGGCAGAACCTCGCAAAAAACGGTATCGATCTGATTGAGCTTTTCAGCAATTTCATCACGACCGCCGCGGACTGTCAATGTATAAAGTGAACCTCTGTGTTCTTTTTTAATAATGTCAAAGATGCTGAGTGCATTTTCATAAGCAGCTCCATCCTTGAATACACACTGGATCTTCTGAAGTCCGCACTTCATCTCATCCAGATCCTTGGATAACAGGACACCGCCCTTGTGCAAAAGTCCAACCGTATCACAGATATCTTCAAGCTCCCGCAGATTGTGCGATGCAATGACCGGTGTCAGACCTCTTTCTCCCATTTCTTTTGCCAAAAGGCTTTTTACCGCCTGACGCATAACCGGGTCCAGTCCGTCAAAGGTCTCATCACACAGAATATAATCTGTCCTGCTTGCCAGTGCCAGAATGACCGCCAGCTGTTTTTTCATACCTTTTGAATAAGTGGCTATTTTACGCTTTGATTCCAGCCCAAACTGCTGTAAGAGCTTGTAATACTCTGCTTTATCAAAGCTTTTATATACCATACTGTAGTACTGCTCCATATCGACTGCATTTCCGTGTGGAAAAAAGTACGGTTCATCTGCAATAAAGAAGATTTTCTCCTTTGCTGCCGGATTGTCATATACCGGCATATCATCAACGGTAATCATGCCTTCATCCGGCTTCATCACACCGCACATCATACGAAGTAATGTGGACTTTCCGGCTCCGTTGGTACCGATCAGACCGAATACCATGCCTTCTCTTATATCGATATCAACTTGATTGACCGCTATATAATCATCAAATTTCTTGGTAATCCCTTTTATGGATATCATGTTTCTCCCTCCTTGATTATTAGCCTATGCTAACTACTTTTTCTGTCAAAGATCCTTATGACGGGAATTGATATAATCCGTCAGTACAGATATTTCCACACCGGCTTCCTCTGTCTCCCGAAGCAATCCTTCCAGCTTTTCCAATATTTCTGCCTGCTTCATATCCTTCAGGTTGGTGTTTTCAGCGACAAAATTACCTCTGCCCTTGACCGTATAAATAAATCCCTGCCGCTCCAATTCCGCATATGCTTTCTGAATCGTATTGGGGTTGATCGAAAGCTCCATCGCCAAAGATCTGACGGATGGCATTTTCTCACCCGGCGTCAGCACATTGCGCACGATCAGATTTTTATATTTACTTACGATCTGCTCATAAATCGGTGTTGGATCGGTATAATCAATCCAGATCATTTTCATCCCTCCTTGCTGTCAGATAGATCGCTCTGTTTTTGTGTTGCTGCATTTTGTATACTTTTGCTTAATTTTGTTTATTTATCGTTTCGTCATAAGTGTACTATCACATGTAGTACACTTATAAATTAGCATATGCATATGGGGATGTCAAATGCTTTTTCATTTTTATTTAAAATATTAAAACAGCGTCCCCACCATATCCCAAACAGGCTATGATTTTGTCCATAAAAACAGCCACCTTTCATAGCAAAATTGCTACTAATGAAAAGTGGCTGTTTGTTAGCATATCGTAATTTTATTGTATAAAGTATCCTATAGCCAGTCATTTACCAGAAACGAACTGTTCAAAGCAATTTGTTCAAGGAATAAATATTCTGCCCTATTCACGGCTTTCTTTACTCTTATATTTTAAGTATTCTGCCTCTAACTTTTTAAAATCGCAACATGTGAAATTCAACTTATGATTTTTATTACATCCTATCTTATATACAGCCTCTGCCTTTTGATAAATCTCTTTCTTGTGGTGGCGACAATAATCATATTCTGCCGAAATAATATTTGCATAATTTTGATCTTTTTCTGCTATCTTTTTAAAATCCTTCTCTGATAAAACTTCATCATAGGCAGGCAGCATAAATGAAAAGCGAATAGATGATATAACTCTCCCCCTATCAAAGATCAACATACTGGTCTGAAATTTTTTTGTTATATGAGATATAGGCGCATAATATTTTACTCCGCCTATTTCCAGTACCACACCACATACAAACTTATTGTTGGTTCCATAATGAATATTTGGAATCTGTCTGTCTATAGATTGTAAAAATTTTACATAGTTTTCATCAATATCATAAAATTTCATGCGCTTTTCTCCTTATATAAAAATAAAAGAGCGAAGAAATACACTCTCCGCTCTACATTAAACCTTCACATTTCCGGTAGTGAGACACCTAGCATTAAACCTTTCAATTACGGTCGAAAAATACCTGGCATTAAACCCTGACTTATGGTGTCAGAAACCATGCATTAAAGAAATCATCTTGATTTCTTATTAACATTATACACCATATTTCTTCTTTGTAAACCTCAAATGTTAATAATTAAAATCGCTGCTTATTCTCCATAAATGGTCTGTTTCAAAAACTTCTTGTTTGCATCAAAATCCACCTGCAATACAGCCATGCTCCGGATTGTTGCATCTGAATAGGTGCCCTCCTGCGGTACACACTGCTGCACCATATCGTATCCCACAATCTTGTAACCGCCAAGTGCGATCTTGTAGCACTCACTCTGGGTCAGATTGGTCGTCAGATTGGGGAATAAGCCATTGATAACTCCGCTCGAATTGGTCACCATGGCACCCGGAAGCTTTTTAAATACCTCCGTCAGAACCTTCCGCTGTCTCTCGGTACGTCCAAAGTCTGTACCAATATAACGGTTACGCGAATATGCCAGAGCCTGCGGACCATTCAGATGAATGACACCGCTTGCGGAAGCATCCAGCCAGTCATAGTCCAGATTTCTGCCAAGCAGTTGGTTGTATTCCATCAGGTATCCATTGATCAGCTGCACCTCGTCATTGGTCACATCCAGATCAATTCCGCCGACTGCATCAACCAGATTGGCAAATGCCTCAAAGTTGACCAGTGCATAACGATGCACCGGAATGTCAAAATTCTGCTCGATCGTCTGCATCAGAAGCTCTGCTCCACCATAAGCATATGCCGCATTCAGACGGTTTCCGTCATGTCCCGGAATATCCACATACATATCACGTAAAAAAGAAGTCATCGTAATCGTCTTGGTCTTATCACTGATCGATACCAATATCATCGCATCCGATCTTCCGTCGTCGCCATTCAGACGTGAGTCATTACCGATCAAAAGCACGTTGACAACGCCATCTTCCTTGTAGGATTCCTTGGCAACACTGTCTACTTTCACATAATTCATTTTCTTATAGACGTTGCCTACAAATATATAAAGTCCTCCAAAGATCAGGATAAAAAGAAGCGCAACTACAGTCAGCAGTGCCTTTGCGGATCCGCTCTTCTTTTTCTTCTTATCATTTTTCTTGGACTTTCGGTTCTTTTTTCCAGCCATCTTTTTCTCTACCTTTTTTTTGCGTTCTTTTGATTTACGGTCATCTTCCCACTCATCATCCATCTGGCGTCTGTCTGATCTGTATTCTTCCTCACTGCGGTGTCCGGTTGCTCTGCGGCCGTCCTCGGCACGACGTCTGTCCGATCTGTATTCTTCCTCGCTACGGTGTCCGGTTGCTCTGCGGTCGTCCTCTGCACGACGTCTGTCTGTCCTGTATTCTTCCTCACTGCGGCGTCCGGTTGCTCTGCGGCCGTCCTCTGTACGACGTCTGTCCGATCTGTATTCGTCTCTCGCATGTTGTCCAGATGATCTGTGCATCTCTCCGGCACGCTGTCCGCCTGCTCTGTGCTCTTTTTCACCTGACATATCCTGATAACCGATGATGTCAAAATCCTCTCCTCGGTCCACGGAATGAGAAATCTCAGCATGGGAATTTCGACGCACAGTCTGATTTACCGTTGTTTTATTTCCGGTTGTCTTACCGGGTTCGGAAAGAGAATAATCCAGAGTCAGCTCCCGGTCTATAAAATCCTCCAACCCTTTTTGAATATCCTCATTTTCAAATCTTTTTTCATCTGCCATATTTTTCTTCCTATCACATTAACCTTTCAATCTGTGAAATAAAAAAGGCTGCCTTTTATGACAGCCCCTCTTATATTTTATTTTCGTTTGCCGAATAACTGCAACAGCTTTAAAAACAGATTGATGAAATCCAGATATAATTCCAGTGCACAATACAGTGCTATAGACATTGCATTGTCGCTGTCTGTAGTCAAGGCCAGCCGCTTTGTCTTGTTGGCATCATATGCTGTCAAACCAACAAAAACAAGAACACCGACAACACTGACTGCAAAATCAAACATACCGCTTCTGATAAACACCAGATTTACAACTCCGGCAATGATAATTCCGACAAGTCCCATCATACAGATGCTTCCAAGGCTTGACAGGTCTTTGCCGGTGACCATACCGTAAATTGCCATAACTGCAAACATTCCGGCACACATAAAGAATACGGACGCCAGCGATTCGCCGGTATATATTACAAAGAATATTGAAAACAGCATACCTGTCATATAGGAATATACCGCAAACAATACACCTGCTAGAATCGGTTTGTTTTTGGTAATCGCACTATTGGCTCCACATACGATTGCTATCTCTGCTACCACAAAGGCCCAATAGCCGTTACTCAATACAATCCTCATGGCAAAAGCCGGAGAAGTGGTAAGTGCTGCACCTGCTGTAATAAACAAGGCAACCATCATAAACAGGTAAGATTTGGCAACTACTTCATTGGAAATGATGTTTGCAAAATTCTTAAGGCCGGACATCTGTACGGGATTGCCGCTTTCATATCCGCCACCCATATCATAACCATTCTGTGCATATCCGTTGGCGCCATATCCGCCTGTTGCATATGGATTGGGATCATAATTGTACTCACCTGCCGACTGTGCGTTGGGATTGTAATTATATCCACTCGTTGTCTGTGTATTTGAATTGTAATTGTATCCGCCTGCCGTATTATAATTTGGCTCGTAACCATACTGGCTGTTCTGACCATAGCCATTGTTACTATAGGCATTGCTCTGAGAAACACCCTGTTCTTCAGGTCTGTAAGTATCCATTATTTAATACCCCCTTTTCTATCGTTAAACGTATCATACATCGTTTCTTTTTTCAATAAATTTTATCTTTATTTAACCCTTTTTTATCTTTATTTAACCCTTTTTTAAATTTCTCTTATTAACCATGATCTTTCTTGCAACTTCAATTCCCACCTTATACGGAGCCGGACGCAGTACCTTGTCAGCCTCCTGCAGCTTTTCCCGGATGGCAATGTGCTGCGGGCAGTGTTTTTCACATTTGCCACACTTTATACACTGGGAAGCCATGCAGGAATCCTTGCGAAGTCCCATATTTCTGGCAAATTCCATTCTCGTCGTGCTCTTCTTTTCAATAGAAGATAAATTATAATAATGAAAGATTCCCGGAATATCAACACCCTTTGGACAGGGCATGCAGTAACGGCACCCTGTGCAGCCGACCTTTTCCTTTTTGCGGATGGCTTTCTTGATCTCTTCTATCGTCTCAAAATCAGCCTCTGTAAACTGGTCAACTGTCATATCCGATGCGATCCGGATATTTTCTGCCACCATTTCAGATGAATTCATCCCGGAAAGCACGCAGGTAACTCCCGGCTGATTCCAAAGCCATCTGAGGCCCCATTCTGCTGCCGTATAACCACGCTCACTTTTCTCGATCGCTTCATGCGCCTCCTTGGGAAGCATATTGACAAGCTTTCCGCCACGGAGCGGCTCCATGATGATAACCGGAATTCCTTTTTCATGTGCGACCTCCAGTCCGCGCCTGCCGGCCTGACTGTGTTCGTCCAGATAATTGTACTGGATCTGGCAGAAATCCCAGTTGTAAGCATTGAGGATCTTTAAAAACATATCTGGGTCCCCATGATAAGAAAAACCGATATTGCGGATGCTTCCGTCTGCCAGATGTCCTGCGATCCAGTCCTCAATACCGATATGTTTCAGATTTTCCCACTCATGAATATCGGTAAACATATGCATCAGGTAATAATCTATATAATCCGTCTGGAGTCTTTTTAATTCCTCTTTAAATGTTTTTTCCACGGCATCGATGGAGCGCAGCATATACTGTGGCAGCTTTGTCGCAATATGGATCTGCTCACGTACACCGTTCTTTTTGAAAATTTTGCCCATCAGCTCTTCACTGCCCGTATAAATATATGCGGTATCAAAATAATTTACGCCGGCATGCACTGCCTGCATCACTTCTTTTTCCGCCTTGTCAAAATCAATCGCGTTTCCCTTTCTGGTAAAGCGCATGCATCCAAAACCAAGCTGTGAAATTTCGTTTCCTTTTCGGTCTTTTCTATATAACATATATCTCTGCTCCCATTTTCAAATCTAACCGCATGTGTTGAGTCAGTTTATCATAATTTATTTTTGTATACAATTACCGGAGCGGATGTTTCATCAGAAATACACAAAAAAATAGTGGAAACCGTATCATGCGAAACGATCTCCACTATTTTTTGTGTTCCTTATTTAGTTTTCTCATTTTGCTTCACGATGTGCAAACTCACCATAATATGCACTTAAGAACTCTGAAATAGCTTTAATCATATGAGTGCGCCTCCTTTCCTTAATTTGTATCTCTTTTTTATTTCTCTTGTTTTCCTTTGTTGAGTTTATAGTAGCATATGGTTCTATATTAGTAAAATACATATAATGGTTGCATATCTATACCTTTTAGGTATATGCTAATACTAGGGTCAGACGGTCAAAACATGAGTAAGTAGCCATTTTTCTTAGAAAAATGCGCGGATTACGAATGTTTTGAGGATTGCGGAGTGCAAAGCACGTAGCAATCCGGGTATTAGCCTCACACACATCAACATAAAATAAAGAATATATAGAAAGGAGCCTTTATCTCATGGAACTACGACACATTCACTATTTTCTGGTCCTCGCCGAAGAAAAAAGCTTCACCAAAGCCGCTGAAAAGCTGTTAATCGCCCAGCCGCCACTCAGCCGCCAGATCAAGGATCTAGAAGAAGAGCTTGGTGTGCCTCTTTTTATCAGAAGTCCGAGAGGCGTCACCCTGACCGAAGCCGGGGGCAAATTCAGACAGTACGCGCTCCAGATCGAGCATCTGTCCCATCAGTCGATTGAAGTAGTAAAAGAAATGAATAAAGGGTTGCAGGGCACTTTGTATGTTGCCTCGGTAGAAGGCCGCGCCCCTCATCTGATTTCAGAATGGATTGCCGGTTTTCACAAGCTGTATCCCCATGTCGAATTTAATCTGTGGAACGGCAATTCAGATGATGTGTTGCAAAGGCTGCAAAACGGACTGTGTGATCTGGCTGTCATCGTCGGTCCGTACAATGCGGAAAATCTGGATGCACAGCCGGTATTTGACGAGCCATGGGTTGCCATGCTTCCTGCCAATCACCCTCTTGCCAAGGAGCCAGGCGATTCGATTCCCCTAAAAAAACTGGCTCCCTATGAGCTGATCATCCCGTCCAGACATTCCAGACTGCAGGAGATCACAGACTGGTTTTCCACCCAGAATGTCAAACCAAAGATCATCTGCCGCATGGCTCACGTCCTCAATGCCTATGAGCTGACCGAGCAGAATGTAGGGATCGCCATCTACCCTGCTGCCGCATCCATCTATGCCAACAGCGAAAAGGTCGTTGCCAAAAAGCTGATCGAGCCTTCGGTAACTGCCAGCTACTATCTGGTACAAAGAAAAGAAAAAAAACTCTCCCTTGTTGCGGAAGAGTTTTGGAAATATGCTACTCAGATTCACAAATAGCCTTGCGGACCGCTAAGATGGAAGCCGGTGCTACCGACAGTTCATCAATGTCCATTTTTATAAAAGTTTCGGTCAGACTGGTATCTGCACCAAGCTCACCACAGATGCCGACAAAGATGCCCTCCCTGTGTGCATTTTCAATTACCATACGGATCATGCGCAGGATGGCGGGATGGTGCGGATCAAAAAAGCTGTCCAGCTTGTCATTCTGACGATCTAGCGCCAGCGTATACTGTAAAAGATCATTGGTCCCGATACTGAAAAAATCAACCATCGCTGCCAGCTTGTCCGATATCAGGGCAGCAGCCGGCGTTTCGATCATAATTCCTTCTTTGACCCTGCCAAGCTCCACATTTTCACGCTGCAGCTCTTCTCTGACCGACCACGAAATCTCTTTGATCTGCAGCACCTCTTTTTCAGAAGTGATCATCGGATACATGATAGAAAGATTTCCGTAGGCACTGGCGCGGTATAGGGCTCTCAACTGTGTTTTAAAAATATCCGGCCTCGTCAGGCATATCCGGATAGCCCGGCAGCCTAATGCAGGATTTTCTTCTTTATCTAAACCGAAATAATCCACCTTTTTATCTGCACCGATATCCATGGTACGGATGATGACCGGTTTTCCATTCATAGACTGTAAAATTTCTTTATAAATAAGAAACTGCTCCTCCTCGGTCGGAAAGTCGTTCCGCTCCAGATAAAGAAATTCCGAACGGAACAATCCTATGCCTTCGGCTCCGTTTTCCAAAACAGCCTTGATATCCTCCGGTCTGCCAATATTGGCATAAAGGCCGATGTGCTTTCCGGAGCCCGTAATACTCTCTTTTTCCTTCCAGTCCAGCAGCTGATGCTTTTGACTGTCATATTCATCCTTTTGCTTTTGATAATATGCTAATGTCTCTTCATCGGGATCCAGAATCAGGCTTCCCTGAAATCCATCAACCACACATGGTTTTCCGTCGTATTGCGGCAAAATCCGTATTCCCGAAAGCGCCGGTATTCCCATTATTTTTGCTAAAATCGCCATATGCGAATACACGGAGCCGGACTGTGTAACCAGAGCCTGTATCTTTTCTGCGTCAATCCGGACAGTCTGTGACGGCGACAGATCATCAGAAGCCAGTATAACTGGTTCTCCGGTGTGGATATCGGCCAAATTGCGACCACACAAAATCCGGATCAGGCGGTCTGACACATCCTTGACATCTGCACTCCGCGCACAGAGGTAATCATTGTTCATGGCAGAAAACTTTCTTACAAAAGCATCCCTTGTCTCCATAACGGCATATTCTGCATTGACATGCTCTTCATTGATCAATGCAAGCACCCTGTTCTGATATTCCATATCCTCCAGCAGTAAAATATGCATTTGGAAAATCTCGGCCTGTTTTGCTCCAACCTTTTCCTTTGCCTCTTCATAGAGCTGTTCAAGCTCCGTGACTGCCACTTTTTTTGCAGCCTCATATCTGGACACTTCACGCTCTGTATCCTCAACATGAGTCTTAGCCACAGAAGAATCCTCTGTGGCTAAGTATTTTATTTTTCCGATTGCAATTCCTTCACAGATACTTTTTCCAAAAATCTTTTCCATGGCAGGCTCCTGTATTGAAAATCAGACTACAATATCTGCTTTTATTATACTTTAATTTTTACATTTCAACTACTGCTTATTGTCTGTATTTTAATCTGTTTTTTCAGTTGGCTCCATGCCATCCGGCAGCTCAGGTCTGTCCGTTCCATCCGGCGCTTCCATATCACCACCGGGCTTACCCATGTCTCCGGGGCCTCCCATACCTTTTGTTTCTCCATAGATCAGGCTGTCCATTGTGACCTCTGTGCTCTGTTCTCCGGCACTAACAGTATATGTGTTACCTACTGCTAACTCATGGCAGCTTAAAACAACACAGTCATAGCTTTTACTCGGCGTGTAGGATAGCAATGTCTTACCGCTTTCATCTGTCAATGTAATTTCCATTTCCGAATCCTCTGTCAAAGCGTTATCAAAGCTTACCATGATACTTCCCTGTGTGGAATCACTGCCAAAGTTTTGTGCCATGCCGCTATATCCGGCTGCTGCCACAATTCCTCCACTGACGCTCGCACTGCCATCATAATCAAGCGCACTGTTTCCATCATTTTCCGGTCCGCTGATATACAATTCTCCGCCTGATACATACAGATCTCCATTGGAATCAACGCCATCACCGTCTGCATCAATGTTGATCACACCACCGTTAATCTGTATATAACAGCCTTCTGTTACCTGAAACGGAGCCTGACCGCCCTCCCCGGAAGAAGATCCGTCTGCGGCATTAATACCATCATCTTCCGATGTAATGTTGATCGTACCACCATTGATATCTATTGTTTTTCCTTCAATACCTTCATAGCACTCGTTAATCTTGATATTGCCATCCTCGACAACCACCGCATCATCTGCATGAATTGCATCATCCCCGGTGGCAATCTCATAGGAACCATCCTCAATGATGACTACACCGTTGCTGTGGATGGCATCGTCCTCGCAGTCAAACTGGTAAGTGCCGTTATATACGACAATTCCCTGAATACCCTTGATACCTTTCATACTGGTGTCATCCTGACTCTCATCAGCACCGGGCGCTCCCATAGCCATATTACCGGCTTTCTTAGTAACAGTGCCTCCATCCCCTGTCTTTACATCACAGGTACTTTCATTCATGACTAAAATATTTTCCGCCTGAATACCATCTTCATCCGTATCAATCTTCAGACTGGATCCGGTAACCACAATATTTCCCTTATCTTCATCACTGTCATTGGTCGAACGAAGCGCATCCTTTGTGCTCGTAATAGTCAGATCCGCATTTTTTACAATACAGTTATCTTTTCCGGTCACACCATGATTTAAGGCATCCACAGTCACCGTTGCATTTTCGATTACCAGATCGTCCTTTCCGGTAATGCCGTTTTTATAATTGGCTTTCACAGTTAGCGTACCCTTACCGGCAATCACAAGATCTGACTTGGAATAAACACAGGCATTGGGTTCATCATCATCTTCGGACGCATATTCTCCATCATAGGAATATGATGCAGCATCAGTCAAGGTATTGGTACTGCCCTCAGCAAGATATATCGCTGTCTCTTCCGATTTGTATACATAAAGAGCACTGTTATCGGAAGAAGTGATTTCTGCCTGATCAAGCACCAGAACCACCTCTTCATCCGGCGCATTGACAACCACATTTCCATCTGTCAGGGTTCCGGTTATCAGGTAGGTACCGCCCTTTACAATAGAAATTTCTCCGTCAGCGACCTCGACGCCATCTCCGGACACATCAATATTCTGATCTGAAAGCGTGATCTTCGTTGCATTTGCAAGATCCGGTTCTTTTGTCTCTTCCTTATTTAATGCATCTGAAAGCAATTCATCAGCCGCTTCCTTTATTTCATCCGCATCTGCATCGTTTTCATCCGCATCGGATTTGTCTTTAGACTCCATTGCCGTAGCTGTTTCTTCCTTTATATCTGTCTCCTGTGACGTTTCTGCATCGGCATCTGTTTTCTGATAGCCGCTGCAGCCTGCTATGGTCATCGAAAGTCCGACCATGCAAAGCGCTGTCATTCCTCTTTTATACCATTCCTTTGTCTTCATATCAGTTCCTCCATTTCTGATTCATATTTTTTCCAATCAATACTTCAGGTTTTCTGACATTATTTTCATAATCAGATTGCTTCAGGTTTTCCTGATTTCCTATAGCATACTTTCTTTTCTTAAAGCCTACCTAAAGGAATTTTATTTTTTTCTTTAGGTAAGCTTTAGGTAACAAGATTATGATAAACGTACAAAGGAGGTCATCATATGAAAAAAACAGTCCAATATCGTTTTGAAAGATATGAAAAGAAATATTTTATTACCCCGCAGCAACAGGAATACCTCTTATTCCTTATGCAATCTTACATCAAAGCAGATGAATTTCAAAACTATCCTATCTGTAATATATATTATGACACAGACAACTGGCAGCTTATCCGCACTTCCATCGACAAACCTGTATATAAGGAAAAGCTCCGGGTGCGAAGCTACGGTGTCCCGAAAAAGGACGACGAGGTCTATATCGAATTAAAGAAAAAATATAAAGGAATCTTATATAAAAGAAGGATTTCCACGGAGGCCGCTCTTTCCGAGTCCTATTTAAAAAACCGTATTCCCTCACAGCCTTACGGACAAATTGGACAGGAAATCAACTGGTTCCAGAAAACCTATCATTCCAAGCCAAAGGTATTTATCCGCTATGACCGGATGGCATTTTCCGGAATTGAAGATCCTGACCTTCGGATCACCTTTGATACTAACTTACGCTGGCGCAGTACCGATCTTGACTTGCGGCTTGGCGACTTTGGGCAGCCGATCCTGCAGGACGACCGGATCCTGATGGAAATAAAAATGCCCGGGGCCTGCCCTTTATGGCTTTCATCCATGTTAGCAGAAGCTAACATTTATCCGACATCTTTTTCCAAGTATGGCACCTGCTACTTAGAACACATTGTTAAAAATTCAAACCATAATTATAAGGAGGACATTTATTGTGCTTAGTTCGATCATCCAGTCAGAGATTACTCTGTCATCATTTCTCATTTGTACCGTTGCTTCCCTTATTTTAGGAATTGCAACCGCTTTTATCAATATGTATAAATCCAGATGCTCCCAGAGCTTTGCCATCACACTCGCCATCATTCCCGCGATCGTCCAGATCATCATCATGCTGGTAAACGGAAATATCGGCGCCGGAATTGCGGTTGCAGGCGCATTCAGTCTGGTCCGCTTCCGTTCCCTTCCCGGTACTGCCAAGGAAATTGCTTCCATCTTTTTAGCCATGGCAATCGGACTGGCAACCGGTATGGGCTACATAGGCATTGCTGTCATCTTTTTTATCATTGTAGCACTGGTCATGCTCTGTCTTACCATGCTGCACTTTGGACAGGGCGATGCCGCCGGACGTATCCTAAAGATTACCATTCCCGAAAATCTCGACTACGAAGGACTTTTTGATGATCTGTTTGAAAAATACCTGAAATCCTATTCACTGGATAAGATCAAGACCAGCAACATGGGAACTCTCTTTGAATTGCAGTATCAGATTACTTTAAAAGACAATGTTTTACCCAAGAAATTTTTTGACGAGCTCCGCTGCCGCAACGGAAACCTCAATATCATCTGCAGCAAGGAAGCCGACAGGGATTTATTGTAATTGATTTTTTATAAACCACAATTTATACTACAGACAGATATTAGATAAATCTGACACAGAAACTATTACAGACACATGCACGAAATGAGGTGGGAAGCATGCACTTACTGATTGCCGAAGACGAACTGGATCTGGCAGAGGTTTTAACCGTATTTTTTGAAAAAAATCACTTTGTGGTCACGACCGTCAATGACGGACTGACTGCCTATGACTATGGTATGTCAGACCAGTTTGATGCGATCATTCTGGATGTTATGATGCCCAAAATGAACGGAATTGAAGTTTTAAAAAAATTACGGGATCAGGGAATCAAAACGCCGATCATGATGCTGACAGCCAAGGTCCAGAAGGATGACCGGATCCTCGGCTTTAATTCCGGAGCAGATGATTATCTTCCCAAGCCGTTTGAGCCGGATGAGCTGATCTGCCGGGTCCGCGCCATGTTAAGAAGAAGCGAAAACTACAAGCCGGACGTTTTATCCTACGGTGATCTTTTGCTCAACACCGCCAACGGTACGCTGTCCTGTGGGCAGCAGTCCATCCGTTTAAGCGGCAGGGAATTTCAGTTAATGGAGCTTTTTATGCGCTCTCCCGGCAATGTTTTTTCCGCCGATCATATTATGGAACGGATCTGGGGCTTTGAAAGTGATGCCGAGATTAATGTTGTATGGGTGCATATCTCCAACCTGCGTAAAAAATTAAAGTCCATCGGATCCACGGTTTCTATCTATGCCAACCGCGGAATGGGCTATGTATTGGAGGACAGACAATGATCAGGCAGTTAAGAAACCGTTTTATCCGGATCACCATGCTGTCCGTATCGGTGGTTATGCTGATCCTTACTTTGATCGTCAATGCAGCCAACTTCATATCCACCAATTCTGACCTTGAGAATCTGCTCGATATGATCTGTGAAAACAGGGGCTCCATTCCTGTGGACCAGTTTATTCCGGATGCCAAGCCGGATAAACCTGCTGAATCTGTTGACAGCTCCAATCCGGGGGTAACCAGCACCACGCCGCCTGCGCTTCCCGATAATATTGCTGATTCAAGCCCTGCAAACAGTCAGTCAGATCCTGCATCTCAGGATAATAACTCAGATATAAAAGATAAAATAGACACCAACGACACGAATCCACCAACACAGCCATGGAAATTCAAAGCACACATGAACCCGGAGACTCCGTACTCCACCCGCTTTTTTTCCCTGCTGTTCGATCAGGATGGGAATGTCATCCAAAAGGACCTGGCACATATAGCTGCGATCACGGACGATGATATTGCCGAATATATCTCCGTCGCTTTAAAGCACGGCGAGGGCTATGGCTATTATTCCGATTACAAATACCGCGTCATTTTACAGGACAATCAGGAATACATGGTCGTTTTTCTGGACTGCTATCAGGAAATCCACGCCATCAGGGTGCTGGCGCTTTGTTCCTTTGCAGCCATGGTAATATGTATCGGTCTTGTTTATATTCTGGTGGTGATCTTTTCCAAACGTGCCATTGACCCTGTGGTGCGAAGCCAGAAACAGCAAAAGCAGTTTATCACCGATGCAAGCCATGAGCTCAAGACACCGATCACAGTCATTGCTACAAGTCTGAAAGTATTGGAAATGGAAATTGGAAAACAGAAATGGATCGATAAAGCCAGAAGCCAGACAGAAAAACTCCGGGAGCTCGTCAATTCCCTTGTGACCTTATCCCGCATGGACGAAGAGGACTCTCCCTTAAAATTTGAACATTTTTCAATCAGCGATGCCTTACAGGAAACGGTTGATTCCTTTGCTGACTACGCAGAGTCAAATGGACACGCACTCAAGGTAAATATTACCCCGGATCTGGATTTTTACGGTGACGAATATGCCATCCGTCAGCTTGCATCCATTTTACTGGACAATGCCGTCAAATATGCTGCTACAGGTTCGGATATTACATTTTCCCTTGTGAAAAATAAGAAGCATATTCTGTTAAAAACCTCCAACGCCTGTCAGGATCTTGACGAGGATGCTCTCCGGCATTTGTTTGACCGTTTCTACCGACCGGATCAGTCCAGAAGCCATGAAACCGGCGGTTTTGGAATCGGCCTTTCCATTGCACGCAGCATTGCAGAAGGACATAAAGGAACCATTCATGCCTGCTGCCCTGTTAAAGATCAGATTGAATTTACGGTTAAATTATAAAAGAAAGCGGACCACCGATACTATCCGGCGATCCGCTTTATTGTCTGTTTTATTGTCCGTTTTATTATTTCTTTATCGGATTAGCAAAGAATGCCACATCACTGTTGTCCGGGATTGGACCATCATCCCCATATACATCAACGGAATTGCTAAAGCTTCCATCTTCCTCGATTTCTTCCATATAATCTAAAGCTACACCGATTACATTTCCGTCCTCATCAACCAAAAGAATGGTAACAGGTCCTTCATCGCAGGCAGTTCCATCGGTTGCATTTACAGTATAATCAATGGTCAGATATTCGCCGTCATCACTGAAGTTACCTTCGTATTCACCTTCCCACGGAACAAATTCCTGATCGGTTTCTGTGGCATCGCAGTCTTCCCACTCAATTCTGCCATCGGGAAGGGAATCACAATCAATGTATTCGACAATGGTATTGCCGGAGCCAACGCAGCCTTCATAAATATAGGTTTCTCCAACGACCGAACTATCGGCAGCAAGTGCCTTTGCAGTGCCTGAGAAGCAAAATCCATCTTCATACAGATTGGTAATAGCAACGATTAAAACGTCGGATCCAAACTCTTTTCCCGGAACGGTGCTCACAACAACTCCCGGATTTTCTTCAAAAACAGAATCAACATTTGTCCATGCTACCTTTGCATATTCGGTATCCAGTTCACTGATCAGTGACTGCCAGTCATTGACATCGTCAAGATCGATTTCTTCCTCTTCGTCCTGCACATCGGTTGATTCAACATCTTCCACGATTTCTTTTTCAGGTTCTTCTTCCTCTTCTTTTACTTCTTCCTCTACAACTTCCTCTTGTACCTCCTCATCCTTTTTTTCATCGGATGAGCCGGTGCTAACATGAAATTCACAGGCTGTCAGCCCCATGGTCATGATCAGCATTGCGACGAGAATCATCAGTTTATTTAACTTTTTCATTTATGTTTCCTCACTTTTCCATTTAAAATAATACTTTGTACTTCTCTATATCAGGTGCCTCGTCCTGATCAAATTCTGAAACCTTTACACAATAATAGTGCTCTGCATCTATTTTAAGTACTCCCGCTAATGTCCCCTGCATGATGCCATCTTCATTTTTATGGTATTTGATAAAATACTGAATAGCACCATTTTCTGTTTCTTCTGTATTGATATCACTTTCATCGTCACGCTCTAAAAACGTCAGGCGCATCTGTCGCAGCCATTCATCGGCGTCAACCGTAACATCATTGTATACAGCAGAACGTTCCGGATGATCCGGATCCAAAATTCCTACATCTTCCTTATGTATCTCGTACAGGTAGACATCGACCACTTTTTGATAATCATGGTCCATATATTCCTTCATGCATCCCCCGTCTATCGCCGAATCCTCATATTCTAAATAGAAGCCATCCGGAAGGGAATACTGAAACTTCGTCTGATCCATTTCCAGCATATCCTGTGAAACATTTTCTTCCATTCCACGGTCCGCCGGTATCATGTCTTCGGTCCTGTTGGTATCTTCATCATAGCCTTTTCCATTTTGGTATATCAATGCAGCGATCACAGTGATACCAGCCACCAGCAAGATCACAAATGTCAAAAGCAGTCTCTTTTTTGGATTCATCCATCTTCTCCTTTCCATTTTTATCCTGTTTTTCTGTCGCGCGCTTTCTGTGTCCGAAAAACAAGTTAAGCTTATAAAAATGGCACGGATTATTCCAGCAAATCGCCTTTACAAATGCGCAAATTCTGCTTGCAATCCCCTATTTTCAAGCATTTGAGGCATTTAATGACTTGAGCTTGAAAAAAGAAATGCCAATCATCGTATCCAGAAATACCAGACAAAGAAGGTCTAAAAAAGGAACGAGCATGGTCTTTTTATAATATTCAAATTTGAGTTTTTTCGGCGTATCAGGATCGGTAAAGGAGAAAATGTAATCCCCCTCTGAAAGATTTCTCGTATCCAGCCACACATGATCCTTGGTATAATTTCCGGAACCGTCCAGCTTGACAACCTCCGCGTAGGAATACTGGTCCAGTATCCGCTCAACCGTCACCAGATTGGAATTCAGATTTTCACTCTTTCCTGACAGATGTCCCATGATATGAGAAAGCAGGATCACAACCGGGATACAAAGCAATGTACATACGATGCCCGCGATCAGCAAAAATCTTTTGGTATGCAAAAGACCTGTTTTATACTGTTTCTGCTTTTCTATGTCAATTTTCTCTATGGATGCAGTCTGTCCGTCTGTGGACTGCCCTGCAATCTCTTCCTGTTTTCCATATGCGATATAATCCAGACTGACATCATAAATCTGGGCAAGCACTAACAGCTTATCCGTATCCGGCAGAGATTTATCCAGCTCCCAGTTGGACACAGACTGCCTGCTGACATTTAACTTTTCTGCAAGCTTTTCCTGCGTAATCCCCTTTTTCTTCCGAAGCTCAAATAATCTGTTTCCTATTGAATCCATTCCGGTGTCTCCAAAATTTCTCTTATCTTTGCCTGTCCATTTTATCATAGATTGATTGATGATTTCCATAGTCGTACGCGTCCTTTGTCAATTTCTGTCGTCCTTTACCGTTTCTTTTTTTACACAGTCCCTGTTTGCGCATAATTGTTTTATTATTTTTCAAAAAAGCGCAAGAAAATGCTTGAATTGCGTCATGCAAAAGCAATATATTAATATTACAAAACACAGAGAATATCAGATAAAAGACAAGGAGTTAGCATTATGAAACAAAAATGGTGGCACAACAAAGTTGCGTATCAGATTTATCCCAAAAGCTTTTTGGACACCAATGCTGATGGGATCGGTGATTTACGTGGTATTATTTCAAAACTGGATTATTTAAAAGCACTGGGAATCGACATCATATGGCTTTCCCCTATTTATCAGTCTCCCTTTGTAGACCAGGGATACGATATATCCGATTATTATGCCATTGCCAAAGAATTTGGTACGATGGAAGAATTTGAAGAATTGTTAGCCGAGGCTAAAAAACGGCACATGTACATTATCATGGATCTGGTTATCAACCACTGCTCCGACAAACACGAGTGGTTCCAGAAGGCTCTGGCCGATCCGTACGGTGAATATGCCGATTATTTTTATTTCCGCAAGGGTAAAAATGGCAACCCGCCGAGCAATTACCGTTCATACTTTGGTGGCAGCTGCTGGGAACCGGTTCCCGGTACGGATCTTTATTATCTGCATATGTTTGCCAAAGAGCAGCCCGATTTAAACTGGGAAAATCCAAAGCTCCGGGACGAGCTTTACCGTATGGTCAACTGGTGGCTTGACAAGGGGATTGCCGGTTTCCGTATCGACGCGATCATCAATATCAAAAAAGATCCCGATTTCCCCGATTTTGAACCGGACGGACCGGATGGACTGGCTAACTGCTGGAAAATGGTTGAGCATGTTCACGGTGTCGGTGAACTGTTAGAGGATCTGAAAATTCATACCTTCCAGAAATACGATGCCTTTACCGTTGCGGAGGTTTTCAATATGAAGGATGATGAATTGAATGAATTTATCGGAGAGAACGGACATTTTTCCACCATGTTTGATTTCAGCGCCCATACACTGAGCATCGGTGGACACGGCTGGTATGATGCTCCGGAGATTTCCTTTAAGGAATGGAGAGAAAGCATCGTCAAATCCCAGCTTCAGGCACAAAACTATGGATTTGAGGCCAACATCATTGAAAACCATGATGAACCTCGCGGTGCATCCCGCTATCTTCCGGAATACGCACAGACTCCCAAGGGCATCAAGATGCTTGGTACTACCAGCGTCCTGTTACGCGGCATCCCCTTTATTTATCAGGGACAGGAAATCGGCATGCAGAACGCAGTCTTTGAAAGCATTGACGAATATGACGATATCAACACCAAGGACCAGTACCAGTTAGCACTGGCTGCCGGACTGACCGAGAAGGAAGCGCTCGCTGCCTGCTATCGCATGAGCCGCGACAACGCGCGTACGCCCATGCAGTGGAGCAACGACCCCAATGCCGGTTTTACCAAGGGAACACCGTGGCTCAAATTAAATGATAATTATCATAGCATCAATGTGAAAAGCCAGATTGACAATCCGGACTCGGTACTCAATTACTATAAGGCTCTGATTCACCTTCGCAAATCCGAGGCTTATCAGGAAACCTTTACATATGGAAAATTTGTACCTGCATATATGGACAGTGATACGGTAATGGCATATTACCGCCAGACAGACAGTCAGAAAATATTAGTTGCTGCTAACTTTGGAGAGGATCCCGTCAGCCTGACACTGGAGGCTCCGGTAGCAGAAATTCTTTTATCCAACCAGGGACGTACGGATCTTCCAAAGGGTGATCTGACATTGGAAAGCTGTGAAGTGATTGTTGTATTGGTGTAACAAAACCTGTTATTCGTTCAGATCGTGACGGTACAGATACAGGACGGATCCAAAGAAACCGATAAAGATTCCCGGATATCCGACAAAGCATAACAGCCAGGATATTCCGGGAAAATATATTTTACCCAGAACAAGCCAGATCAGTCCGCCAATCAGACAATATTCCACGATTGACAACAGGATAAACAATTTATTTTTATATTCATTTTTTAAACGCAGTGTTTTTACGGTATTCCAGATCTTTTTCATAATTCTTACCTCCCAAATGACAGGTTTATCATTGGTCCATGCCGGCGAATTGGTCCGCCGGAGGAGCTTTTATATGATAAGATAAGAATAAACCCCGATTGTAAAGTGCAATACCATGCTCGTGTAAAGAATATGTAAAAAATCTCCATGATACATATGATGACTGTGATCATATATATCATGGAGATTTTGTATTGTATATAAATATCTTTGTTTCAGTTTTTATATTGCTATCCTATTTTTATTCCTATTTTTATTTCTATTATTATTGCTATTTGGATTTCTATATCCGCTTTGTCATTGATCAGATCCATTCTGCATGTATATTTTTTCTTCCTGCAGCATCGGATAGCGGATCAGGCTGCGACCGTCCAGATCTTCCCTGTGCATATCCACGGCACTGATCTGATGACCGGTGTATGTCGTATAATAATAAATTCCTTTCATGGCATTCCAGCAGGATGTATAAATCGTGATCTCATATTTTCCTTCTGCCACCTCACAGCAGCCTCTCTGCTGGTCGACCGATCCCAAGATATGAAAAAACTGTCCGACACTGTCCGTCTCACTCTCACCGGATACCGCATGCATTTTCACAAAAGCCACACGCACAAAGCGGGATGCGGATGACAGGTCTCCGGGAAGCCCCAGCGCACCCATTCCACGGCTGTAGGTCTGCAAAGAAAGCTTGTCGGAAAACAGATTTTCCGGCTGCTTTGACGATAAATGCATATAGTTATTGAGGTTAAACAACTGCTTGTCAAAGGGCGGATTGTTGGTAAGGACGCCCACCGGGTTATCATAAACCTTCAGTCCTTCCTCCACGGCTTCAACCGTAATGGCTCCACTTTGATCTGCAATGATCCAGTGAAGCTGTGCCGCAGGTAGCTGTTCGCTAAACGGCGTGCCTGTTAAAGTGGTTTCTTTTAAAAGCTTTTTAGCTTCTTCCAGATTTTGGCACTGGCTGAGCATCCACGGAATAAATTCATACTGCGCCACATTGCATCCATCATCACAAGGCTTTGCATAAACGGCATTGCCCACAAAATTAAGCCCTGCCATTCCCAGTCCTTTTTCATTGACCGCATCATAATAAAGCGAATAATCCCCTGCAACATGCGCCATTCCGATCATTGCATAATGCGTTTCTCTTTTTCCCTGATAGCGGAATGTCAATGGATAGTTCCTGGGCATGATCGTAATTTCTTCTCCATATGAAAATTCATAATCGAGGGTACGACCCATATAAAAATCTTTTGACTGATAAGTTGCTGCTGTACACATATTGAAACCTCTCCTGTTATATCTTTTACAATTCTACGGATATTTTACACCATCGGAATATGATCTACAACCGCTTCAAAGCCCTTTCCTTCCTGACTTTGAAAATGCAAGCCATACCTGTATTTTTTAGCGATCTGCTTTACGACCCGCAGTCCCAGTCCATGCTCCGGCAGATACCGGTATGACAGTCTGCGGTTTAATTCACGCAATGTATCCTCATTGCAGCCCTTTCCATTATCTTTCACAATAACGGCGATTTTATTTGCCGACTGTTTTTGCATGCAGACCGTAATGCAGCAGCCATCTTCGTTGTGACCGATGGCATTGGAGATCAGATTTTCAAACATTCTGCTGACGAGCCCTTTATCCGCATATGTCATACTGTTTTCCAACTCCGGATCAATTTCCATATTCCACTCGTAAATATCTCCGCCCGCATTGATAAAATCACAGATCATTTCCCGGACAAGCTCTGCCATTTTGATCTTATCCTTCTGCCATTTTCCGGTGCCCATTTCCAGCTTGTTTTCCGTGTTGAGATTGTTTACCAGTTCCCGGATGCGCAGACACTGCTTTTCCGTGACACTTCCTTTTTCCGCATTTCCAAGCACAATACTTAAAGGCGTCCGGATATCATGCGACACCCCGGCAATCCATTCTGACCGCTTTTTTTCCCGCACGTTCATCCATTTTTTTGTTATCCAGACCGGAAAAACAATAAAAATAAGAAGGTCGAAAATAATCAGATACGGAAATAACGTCACGAGCATTTTCATCGTAGGAAGCCCTAATTCCATCGGATATTTCCAGATTGAATTTTGAGGAAGCCCGATAACCAGAATACCGTCGTCCCTTCCCCAGGTATACACCGGATAGTCGTTTAGATACCATTTTGAAAAAGCCACAATATCCGAAAGCGTGTATTGCTCTGGAACGTCCTTCGGCTTGTCAAACTGCCAGACAAGTTTTCCATCTTCATTGATGAGCATCGCAAATGCCTGCATACTTTCCAGTTCCGTCGCTACGTCCTTGCCGATCACATATTTTTTATCGTCCCATGTAACGGCATCCGAGATTCTTCCTATTTCTATCTGATAGGAATCATTATGTGTAATTTTTGCAATTCCGACCAACATTCCAACATTTACCAGAAACAGGGAAACTGCCACCAGAATCATGGATAAAAAATACATTGACAAACGTTTCATTATGTTGCTCCTTTATGATTCATCTTTCCCATTGAGCCGGTATCCGAGTCCTCTCAGGGTCTGGATATATTTTGGCTTCGACGGATTTTCTTCTACTTTTTCACGCAGTCTCCGGATATGGACGACCAGCGAATTTTCCAGTCCATAGCTTCCGTCCGGCCATAAAGCATCCATCAGGGCATTCATTGATACAATCTTTCCTCTGTTATCATAGAGCTTTGAAAATAAAATATATTCCTTGGCGGTAAGCTCATACCTTTTGTCTTTGTTGTACACCGTCCCAGATAACAGATCAATGCTGGCATTTCCTAATATGATCTTTTTATTTTCCGTCAGATGATAGGTCCGTCGCAAAACTGCCTTTATACGCAGATACAACTCCTCCAGCGTATATGGCTTGGTCAGATAATCGTCAGCACCAAGTCCCAACCCTTTCAACCGGCTTGCTTCCTCATCCCTGGCTGACAGAAAAATGATCGGCACAGCACCCCCCTGCTTCATCCAGTATTCATAGAGCAAAAAGCCATCCATTCCCGGCATCATAATGTCCAGCACAACTAGCTGAAACTCTGTTTTTTCCATCAGCTCACGGGCATGTACAGCATCCGGCGCAGTTTCTATATGCTGAAAGCCTTTTTCACGGAGCATTTTCTGATTCATATCTAAGATTGGCTGCTCATCATCCACCAGCAGAATGTGGCATTCCTCCAAAATCATAAGCGGATCCTCCTGACTTTTTATCTTTTCTTTTATAGTTTGTTACTTTGATTCTTCATTTACTGCCTGCAGGGCTTTTTTATTGTTTATACAGTAATTTCCCAGCCCTGCCTTTTCCTCTTTACTGCTCACACGACGTTTTTATCTCTCATACAGTAATTTTTCATTCTCTTGCTTCTTTTTTACTGCTTGCGCAAAAAATATATTATTTACACAGTAAGTTTCAGTTTCTATGCTGTTTCATTTACTATCTACACATCTTTTTCATTGTTTGCACAGTATTTTTTTCCACCAAACACTACATTCATATTATATAATTCCGCATCTCTAATTGCATCATTTCCACCACTTCTTAATCTAAATGTAAGGTTAGCATCATATAACCTTAAGGTTTTCCTGCTAAGCTGACAACAGAAATGCAAAAGGAGGTTTCATCATGAACCAATACATCATCGAAACAAAAAATTTAAGTAAAAAAAGCGGCTCAGCCTACCGTGTCAGGAACTTGAATATGCAGGTACCAAAAGGAATCGTCTATGGATTTTTAGGTCCTAACGGTGCTGGAAAAACCACAACATTGAAATTGATTCTGGGGCTGATCCGGCAGACCGATGGAGAGATATCAATTCTCGGTCAAAAGGTATCTGCATCCACCCGCCTTCGTCTCAACCGCTCGATTGGCAGTCTGATTGAAAATCCGGGCGGCTACGGTCATCTGACCGGACTTGAAAACATGCAGATCATCCAGAAATTAAAAGGTGTGCCGAAAGATGCTATTACATCTGCCTTAAAGACCGTCCGTCTATATGAACAGAAGGACAAAAAGCTGAAAAACTATTCTCTCGGAATGCGTCAGAGACTGGGCATTGCCATGGCGCTTCTCGGTGACCCAGATATCCTGATCCTGGATGAGCCCACCAATGGTCTGGATCCGTCCGGCATTCAGGAAATCCGTACTTTAATCCGCACCCTGAGCGAGGAGCGCGGAATCACGATCATTGTTTCCAGCCACCTTCTTTCGGAAGTAGAACAAATGGCTGATTATGTCGGCATCATTCATCACGGTCACATGCTTTATCAGGGTAGGTTGGACGCGCTGGAAAAAGAAAGTCAGACACTGGAGGATGCTTTCTTACAGCTGACGGAAGGAGGTAACTCTTTATGATCTCTGTTTCTCCGATTAAAAGCATGCAACTGGAATTTGAAAAAGCGAAAAGAAAACCAACACTTTTGATGGTACTTTTCATTATCCTCATCAATCTCTGCTATCTGTTTATCGGTATTAAGAAAAATGATATGGCTAATTTTCCCTATGCCTGGGAAGCGATCCTTTTTTATTTTCCGTTGCTCAACACGATCTTTTTATCCGTATTTATGGCAGTCCTCGCAAGCCGGACAATGGATCTGGAACACAAAGCAGGCTCATGGAATTTGCTGCAGACACTCCAGTTGCCTTCCTCTCTTTACTTAGGAAAAGTACTTTACGGCTTTGTCTGGCTGGTCATTTTCTGTGTACTGGAAATGGGAATTACCATCGCTTTTGCAAAGTACATGCGTTTTCCCGGATTTCCTCCGCTTAAGGCTTTGCAGCTTACCTTTGTCGGAGAAATCATCGGCGGCATGGTCATATACCAGCTGCAGCTTCTACTGTCCATGCTCTTTACCATGCAGTTTGTAGCACTCTCCATCAGTCTCTGCGGCACTCTTGCAGGCATATTCATGATGTATATCAGTGACAGACTCCTGTTTCCATGGTCGGTGATCAGTGCTCTCCGCGCATTGAATATGGAATACCATTCCGGAGATAAGTATTCTTCCTACAGCTGGTATTTTCCGCCTCAAAGAGACTGGCTGCTCGCATTTTTTTACCTGGGGCTAACTCTCCTTTTAGGCTTTATCCTGTATACACATATGGAAGAAAACCATTTGCGAACACGTGCCGGTAAAACCATCCGTACACACAAGATCCATACCGCACTGCCGTCAGAAATGATCAAGCTGAAACATTCCCCTGTCTGGGTTGCATTTATACTGATGCCTGTTATTTCTGCGATCATCGGCATCATCAACTTTCTTGCCAATCAGGGAATTTTAAGCTTTACCTGGGAAGCATTATGGACACAGCAGTCACTCTTTTTAGGTCTCTTTTTTCTGTCTCCGCTGACCGGCGTTTTGTGCAGCCTTTTGTGGCGTATGGAGCATCACGGCACCAACTGGAATATCATCCTGACCATAGAATCTCCGGGCAGACTGATCCGTGACAAACTGTGTATCTCATCCAGCATGTCCATTTTGTGCATCCTATGGATTGGCATACTGTACATCATAAGTGGTAAAGCCATCGGACTGACCGGAACAATACCGTTAGAATTTTTTGAATGTATGCTGTGTGGCGCTTTTGCCTGTATTTCCCTTTCAGCCGTTCAAAGTTACCTATCGCTAACTATACGTTCTTTTACCATTCCAATAGGAATTGCCCTTATCGGCGGATTTCTGGGAATGATGTTTCTTTCCAAAGGCTGGGGATTTTTCCTTCCCTATGCCATGGTCCAGATGGGACTTAAAAGCACAAGCCTCACCAACGAGCTGAATGTACCAACCTTTATCATAGCCTGCGCCATTTATGTAGCCATTTTTTACTTTTTATCCGTATGGCATATCAGACGTACCGATGTAAAAACGATGGAATAATATAATAGACAAAGTCCGGATCATGAATTTACCTCATGAATCCGGACTTTTTATATCAATCCACACTTTTTTTCATGCGAACCTTCTCCCCGACGTCACTCGGATAAATATCCTTATACCGGTAAACGCTCATGACTATCCCCGCCAAAGCATAACACAACAGAATATTGCTCGTACCCAGAGAAAAGAAGGGTAAAAAAGATGCCGCCGGTGGAAACGCTCCGACTGAGCAGAGAATGTTGATTACAATATTCAATAAGAATATCATGCCACAGCCAAAGCCCATCATCATACCAAGTTCGTTTTTCTGTTTCAGTGAAAGATGGAATATCATCGTCACGAGCAGGGCTAAGCCAGCAATCACAAGGATGGCGCAGATACTTCCATAACTATTTAAAATATAAGCAAAGATGTAGTCACTATTGAAATTGGGCAGTTGTCCGATAACATCCTTTCCGCTGTTTCCAAACCATGGAATGTCCTGACACATCTGTCGCATTACCGCAGTCAGATAAAAGCTGTCCCCATTTGCTGAAAAGAATGCACGCAGTCTCTCTTCCTGATAAGATGCCATCATATGGAAAAAGTACATGATGCCCAGCATCACGACCGGCAAAAGTAAAAATGCTGTCCACAGGCCTGCAATCGTTTTTTTAACCGGAATTTCAAAAAATCCACGATACACCGCAACCGTAAGCAATACCAGCATGCTGACCATCATAATCCCTGCGGCCACAATGCTCGGCTGACGGAAGGTAATCCATACCGGCACCAGCATCCATGCCACTGCCTTAAAAAATGCTGCCCATCTGCCGCCTCTGTACTTGTACAATATGGCGCCGTAGATCGGCACATAAAGCATCATCAATGCAATCACAGAAAGATGGATACTTCCGATCGAAATGGTCCGGTACTGACCGTTTACAATACCTCCCGTAAAATCAGCCCAGATCTTCAGACCGGCGATCATGATACAAAGACCGATGATCTTAGAATATTTTGCAATGACCGTATAGTCCACAAAATATATGGCAAACATCAGCACAAGACCGGCAATAACCGCGCCGGTATATCCGATAACCGATGCCCGGTAGCTGCCAAATTCCTGCGATGCTGTATCGATCTTTGAAAAAATCGAATACTGGATTGCAAGCCCCAGCAGACTGAAAATTCCTATGATCACCAGTAGCTTTACCGATATCTGCGGCTTATGTATCCTGTCCATGGAAACTCCGACCGCAACCGGGTCTCCCATATCAAGAACAGCATTTTTCTCGGCCTCCTCCCTTGACATTCCAAGCTCCTCATTGTCTGCAATCTGATCTTCCATGTGGCCTCTGATCTCATCCGCAACATAGGGGCGTGCTTTTTTGCATCTGATCTGGGATATCAGCTTTTCAATATATTCTTCCATATCCATACCTCCTAAAAATTAAATGCCAGCACACACGTAACCGCTGCCTGATATTCATTCCACTCTGACTTCTTTTTTTCCAACACCCCTTTGCCTTCCTTTGTGATGCTGTAATATTTCCGCACCTTTCCGGCAAATTCCTGCTCATAGGATGTCAAAAGTCCCTTTGATTCTAAAGAATGTAACAGCGGATACAGCGTCCCTGCCTTCAATTCAAATACATTGTTGGACTTTTTCCTGAGCGTATCGATCATCTCGTAACCATACATGTCCTTTTCTTCCAATAATTTTAAAAGCAGCATTGTCATACTGCCGGATAATAATGTTTTGTCTACTGCCATTGCTTCGTCCTCCTTGTCACCTGTCAGTCATGTGGGCAATCATATTGCCACATCGGCATTCGCCGTTTGCCATTCACCGTTCGCCAATTGTGCAGGCACATTGGCTCTCTTTCGCTCATTAAATCATGATCCGCACCTCCGTGCTCTACGTTGCTTCGCAACTATCATGATCAACATTCGCCGTTCGCCAATTGTGCAAGCACATTGGCTCTCTTTCGCTCATTAAATCATAAAAAGAGCTGTTCGTTATATAGATAGTCTATATATCGGATAACTATATATTATATCGATATTCGATATATGTCAAGTTGCTTTCCTCTGTGAACTTCCAGTTTTTTTACGACTAGCGTCCCTCATTTCTATATTCCGAGCACAGAAATCATCATTCAAACGGTAGTTCTTCAAGTGCTTCCAACCG
>ONHB01000026.1 GCA_900317505.1 uncultured Lachnospiraceae bacterium
CTGACTGTAAGTAACCTTTGCAGCATGTGATGTACCATGACCCATAAATACAAATGCTACACCTGCTTCATCAGCAGCTTCAACACTGTCATAACCTGCATCTTTTACAGCTTCAGCTGTCAGGGCTTCTGCTACTGCTTTTTTATCATCATTAACTACTGTAGCATCATCTCCAACTTCACCAAGTAAAGGCTCAGCTACTTTTACGGATTCGAATTTGTCTTCGTATGCGTTTACTGCATCCATCAGTTCGTCATATTCAGCACCATGCATCAGATGTGTAGGCTGTACGATCAGGTTTTTAACACCGTTTTCTACTGCGCGGTCGAGTGCCTGCTCTACGTTGTCAATGCATTCTCCATCTCTTGCCTGTACATGGTTGATAATGATCTGTGCTGTAAATGCTCTTCTGACAGACCAGTCGGGATATGCTTCTGCGATTCCTTTAATATCTGCTACACGGCTGTCATTGAAAGAAGTTCCGAAGCTGACTACTAAGATCTCATTGTCACCGATTTCATCCTGGTTACGTGCATCATCTTTGGAAGCATCACCGGTATCTCTGCCAAAATAATCGGGATCTGCATTTTCGCCTTCTACCAGTTCCTTCTGTGCGTCTGTTAAAGCATCCCATGCTGCTTTTGCTTCTTCACACTGCTTGTCTGTCTCATCTGTTCTTTCCTGAACATAAATTGCATCGATAAGTGCTGCTACGTTATCAGCTGCTACCTGATCAGCATCCTCAGAGTTTTCAGATTCTGTTTCTTCCTCTGCTACATCCTCTGTTGCCTCTTCTGCTACAGTTTCTTCAGCTACGGTTTCTGTTGTTGCAGCTTCCTCTTTGCTTCCACATGCTGTTAATGAAACAGCACCCATCATGGAAATCATCAATAATGTTACCGCTTTCTTTTTCATTGCTCCTCCTTCGGCAGTCCTGCTGCCATTGTAATTTGTCATGATATTGAATAAAACAAAAACAATTCTAAACATGAATAAAAAAACCCTTCGCCTATACAGGAAAAGAGTTTGTACACAAAAAAGAAAGCAATAAAAAATGCATCCTCACACGTACAACCAATTTTACTCGTGGTCTGAAACAACTGTTTCTGTACAGCATTCAGGCAGGTCTCCCGGCTTAAAGATCTTCGCATCGGCCATCTTCCCAGTTTCCCAGTGATATTCATGCCTAAGCTCCCTAATTACGGTGACGAGTTCGTACAGGATTTGCACCTGTTTCCCTTTTCACCAGAGCCAATTAAAAATTGCTCTGACACCTGACTACTCTGTATTCAATTCGACTTACTATATCACATTTCTATTTTTTATTCAACTCATAAAACAAAAATCGACACAAAGCAAAAACCCCGATATAAAATCGGGGTTTTCACTGAATTCTTATGAGGGGGGGGGAGATAGTGATTTGTGTTTCAACTATCTTGATACCTACTATACAGGTAAAATGTGTCCATTTTGTGATTAAACTATGAAAAAAAATGAAACTTTCTTAATGATTTCTTTCATTTATCTAACAAAATTTGAAAGTAACATTTCAGACGGTCACCACAACAACGTCCTCAATAATCTTATCCATCTTATCCTGCGGGATCATACCACTTTCCAGAGTCGTCGCATTGGCTGCCGATACTCCCGCAGCAAATTTCATGATATCTTCATCATCCAGTCCCTGGATCATGCCCAGGATCATGGCTGCAACCACACAGTCTCCACAGCCGACGGTATTGACCTTTTTGATGTGAGGCGGAACCGCTTTGATCACTTTGGTCTTGGTGATCTGCAAAAGTCCCTTGTCTCCCATGGATACAACGACCTTGCTTACACCACTTTTTACATATTCATAAGCAGCCTGAATGATCTCAGCCTCTGTCGTGAGCTTTTTACCAACCGCATATTCCAGTTCCCGGCGGTTTGGCTTGATACAATAAGGAACAGCCTCGATACCGCGCCTTAACGGCTCACCGCTTGCATCCAGAAAGGCTTTGGATCCGCTTTCATTGCAGATTTTGATAAGCTTTGCATAAAAATCCTCCGGCAGGCCCTCTGTCAGACTGCCTGAAAGCACAACATATTCACTGATCTTGACAAGCTCACGGAATCGGTCCATAAAGTCTTCTCTTTCAAAAGACAAAACCTTTGGTCCGGGCTCCAAAATCTCCGTCACATATCCGTCGTCCCCGATAATGTTCATATTGGAACGGGTCAGGCCACGGATCGTGGTAAAGGAAGTATTGACCCCCATATCCCGCAGCTGCTCTTCTATAAATTCTCCTGTATATCCGCCGATAAAGCCGGTCGCCGTCACATGTGCATCAAACTGTCTCAAAACCTTTGTCACATTGACAGCCTTGCCTCCCGGAATGCTGACCAAATCCCGCATACGGTTGACCTGTCCGATCATGACATTGGACGTATTGTATGTCTTGTCGATCGCCGGATTGCAGCTTACTGTTAATATCATATGTAACCCTCTCTTCTTTATGATTTATCTGTCTGTAGCATTTATTTTTATCAATCACTTTATTTAAGTACAGCACGCTCTTCTTTAAGTTTACATAATTCAAGCATCTTTGTCCAGTGGTAAAAATGGTTTTTCACTTATTTTCAATACCACTCCAGATATCGTATCCGCATCTGCAAAGAGCGCACACCCTGATACTCATTCCATTCCGGTGAATAGGCAATCCGTGCTTTTTTTTCAGCGCTTTCCTGATATTCGCGCATAACCGCATCCCCATCGCCAAAATAGATGCCGGTCGCCACACTGTTGTCCTCATTTCTGATCTGCATACGAACAACATTTCTATTGGCTCCCAGAACACGCAGGCGGCTTATATAAACCCTTTCTGCAAAAACCGGCCGCTCATTTCCGTTTCCATACGGCTCTAAAAGCATCAGCTGGTCCATAAACGCATCCGTGACCCAGCCGATATGCAGATGCATATCCAATATCAGCTTTTCTTCCAGATCTGCCTCTGTCAAGGTGCAGACCTCATTGATACGGCTCCGGAATTCATCCACCCGGTCCGATGCAATGGAAAGTCCTGCTGCAAGCTTATGTCCGCCATACTTTAAAAAGATATCCTTGATCTTGGTCATTTCATCATACATGTGATAGGCTTCTATACTGCGTCCGGATCCCTTGACACAGCCCTCGCCATCCGTCAAAACGAAGGTCGGACGGTAATATTTATTGCAAAGTCTTCCAGCTATAATCCCGGCAAGGGATTCGTGTACCCCCGGCAGATACACGACAAGCACACGGTTTTTCATAAGATCCATATCCTCTACCTGTGCATAGGCTGCCTCTTCTCCAATTCCGGTCAGATCCTGTCTTTCCTGATTCAGGGCTTTCAGCTCTGCTGCCAGCCTTTCGGCCTCATCTTTACTCTTTGCGTTTAAAAGATCGATGACCCGGTAAGCGTCATCCAAACGCCCGGAAGCATTAAAGCAGGGGCCCAGCACAAAGCCGATATGATAAGGAGATATCTTCTTTCCTTCCAGCTCACACGCCGAGATCAGTGCAGAAAGTCCCAGATTGCGGCAGCTTTTGATCTTATCCAGTCCGAACTTGACAATAATATGATTTTCATCAACGAGATCCATCACATCCCCGACCGTTGCAAAGGCTGCAAATGCAAAGCATTCCTCCAGCATGGCCTGCGTATCGGCTGCCATGTTGTCTCCAGCCGCATTGCCATCTGCCATGTCGTTGCCTTTCGCAACATCCGCTCCGGCCTCTTTCATCCCGCCATTTTCCCGGCACAGTGCCTCGATCACCTTGTATGCCACTACGCCCCCGCAGATACCGTCAAAGGGATAGATACAGTCTGCCTGCTTGGGATCTACGATCGCATCTGCCGGCGGCAGAATATAATGCCTATTTCCATCCACCTCTTCATAGGGGACCTCATGATGATCGGTTATGATCACATCCAGCCCGCTTTCCTTGGCATGCCTTATCGGATCGTATGCCGCAATCCCATTGTCGCAGGTGATAACAAGCTCTACTCCATCCGCGATTGCCTCTTCGATCAGATGATCATTCAGGCCGTATCCGTCCCGCACCCTGTGTGGAATACGGACGTCGATATCGCATTTTCCCTGTGCCGCATGATTTAATCCGGTCTGCAGAATATAGGCAGAACAGATCCCATCAATATCATAATCTCCAATGATCCGGATTTTTTTGCCTGCCTCAATCCTGCTTTTTAGCATCACCACGGCTTTGTCCATATCCTTTAAAAGCATCGGACTGTGCAGATCATCCATCGTGCCATGCAGAAACATTTCAATCTGTTCAGGACTGTCTATTCCTCTGTTGACCATAATTTTCGCAATTAACTGGCTGATCCCGTACTGCTTTGCCAGTCCTTCAAAATCCGCCCGTCTGGGATTTAACATCCACTTCATATGTATCCTCTTTCTTTTCATAAAAAAGGACATTATCCCATCATAGAAATAATGCCCTTGCTATATTTTACACGCAAATTGACTATACGATCAGATATGCAAAATATCCGGCATAGCATAAAAGCATCAGAATACCGGCAGGACGTGCCAGTCTCTTTTTGGGTGCCACGCACAGCCATAATAAAACGCCTGCTCCGATCGCCACAATACTGTCTATCACGAAGTTTTTCTGGAATGCAACCGGTGTCACAAGTGCTGTTGTACCACATACAAACAGAATATTGAAAATGTTGCTTCCGACAATATTGCCGATCGCGATATCCGCTTTTTTCTTTAAAGCCGCTGTGATACTGGTCACAAGCTCCGGAAGGGATGTACCAAAGGCCACGATCGTAAGACCGATAAAGCGCTCTGACATTCCAAAATAAGAAGCAATGGCACTTGCCGAATCAACAACGACATCTGCGCCCCATATGACTAAAACTGCTCCGATGATGCCTAAAAGCAGCAGGACAATGACCGGCCTGCTCTTTTCCTCCGGGATCTCTTCTTTATTTTTTCTTGCCATAACAAGCAGGTAAATAAGATAGACGATAAACAATGCCCAGAGAATAACCCCTTCGATAAAATCAATCTTTTTGCCGGACATTCCAAATAAAAGAAATACCACGGAAACGACCAGCATAAAGGGAATTTCATAACGGATTGTGGATTTTTGTACTGCAAGTGTGGAAATAACGGCTGTCACACCCAGTATGACCAGAATATTCATGATATTGCTTCCCACAACGTTTCCGACCGTGATATCCGCACTGCCCTTCATCGCCGAAGTAATACTGACCGCTGCTTCCGGAGCACTTGTTCCCATTGCTACGATCGTCAGTCCGATCACGAGCTGCGGGATCCCAAATTTTTCGGCAATTCCGGCAACACCCTCGACAAACCAGTCAGCTCCCTTGACAAGCATGACAAAACCAACGACTAAAAGTAAAACCTGTACTAATAAATTCATCCTGTTTCCTCTTCATTAAATAATTATGCTGGATCGTACACAAAATTCTGTCTTTATAAATCTATCTTTTTTTATTATACCACTTTTTATGCATTTCATAAGTAGATATAAAAAGCCAGAAGTGTAAACCTGCGTAATAAGTACTTTACAACTTCCGGCTCTTATTTGCAATCACGATATCAAAAAATCATGACTGTTATGATTATTTATTTCTGCTTTTTACCTAAGTGCTTTCTCATGACAAACCAGAGTGCACCGGTAATACATACAGATGAGTATGCACCACAGACAATACCTACCATCAGAGGCAGGGCAAATTCACGGATACTGGTCACACCGAGGATATATAAAACGGCTACCATGACAAAGGTCGTGAAGGAAGTATTGATACTTCTTGACAAGGTCTGTGTGATACTGGTATTGACAATATCCTGAAGCTCTGTCTTTTTGGGCATTTCTTTTAAGTTTTCACGGATACGGTCAAAGATAACGATGGTCGCGTTGATGGAGTATCCGACGATGGTCAGCATACATGCAATAAAGGTATTGCCGACGCTTGTTTTGCTGACTGCATAAAATGCAAGCACAACCAATACGTCATGGATCAGGGCTGCAACAGCACTGGTTGCAAAACGGATATCCTTGAAACGGAACCAGATATATAACAGCATACATAAGGTTGCGATCACAACGGCTACAACGGCATCCGATTTCATCTCGGAACTGATGGTAGCACTGATCGTCTCAGACTGTACATCATCACTGGATACATTGAAGTTGTCGGCAAGCATGGTCTCAACTGCCTCACGCTCTTCTACGGAAAGGCTTCTGGTCTTGATGATAACTTCTGTTGTACCGCTTACCTTCTGTGTCTGTACAGCTCCGTCTCCGGTGATCTTTTCAAATAACGGAACTACTTCTGCATCAAGCTCTTCAATACTCATATCATCATTGAAGGTAACGGTTGTAGAAGTACCGCCTACAAATTCCATGGAATAATTTAATATATTACCGGTGGTTGACTTGTTGATACCAAGTACGACAAAGCCGGCGATGATCACAGCTCCGGAAATTGCAAAGAACAGATTTCTCTTCTTTAAGAAATTGATTGCCTTGTGCTCTTTTCCGATACCGTACCATTTTTCATCCTGGAAACCGACCGTATACAGAAGATATAATAAAGCTCTTGTCACTACCATGGCTGTAAACATGGAAAGGATAATACCGATCATCAAAGTCTGTGCAAAACCTTTGACAGTTCCGGATCCCTTTAATACCAGTACAACTGCAGCGATCAGGGTGGTGATGTTACCATCGAGGATCGCGGATGTTGCTTTATCAAAACCGATCTTGATAGATGATCTTACAGTCTTTCCGGTTGCTAACTCTTCACGGATACGTGCAAAGATAATAACGTTGGCATCTACCGCCATACCGATGGCTAAGATAACACCGGCAACACCGGGCAGTGTCAGCGTGATATTAAAGCCGTTTAATACAAGCAACGTCATGATAACATAGATAAGCAGGGCAATTGCTGATGTAAAACCGGGTACAAAATATACAACTGTCATAAAGACGCAGACAATAGCAAGACCGATCACACCGGCCTTTAAGCTTGTCTTGATCGCATCATTACCAAGCTGTGCACCTACGACATTGGATCTCATTTCTTTTAATTCCAGACTAAGTCCACCAATACGGATGGTAGATGCAAGTGTCTTGGCCTCATCGATACTTTCCATACCGGTGATCTGGGCCTGTCCGCCTGTAATAACAGAAACAACGTTGGGAACAGAAACCAGCTCGCCATCATAGTAGATACCGATGGATTCACCTTTGTTGTAAGCACGCTCTGTTGCTTTTGCAAAAGCGTCGGTTCCTTCTTTGGTAAAGGTAAGCTCAACCACATACTGTGACTGCTTTAATGCATCATTGCTCTGTGTTGCACCTGCATCTGCACTTGCAACCATGGTTCCGTCCAGAGGAATGGAACCTTCTGCCATCAGATCATCGATGGATTTGGTCAGGGAATAAATATATTTGCCCTTTTCCTCATCATAACCGGATAAGGTATAGTTGGCTTCTCCGGCTTCATTGGTCTGATAGATAAAATACAGACTTCCGGGCTGTCCAAGCTCCTGCAAAATTGCATTGGCATCGGATACACCGGGAATTTCAATATTGATACGGTTGTCACCTTCCTGGTAAACCTGAGCCTCTGTAGAATAGTTTTCCACACGTTTCTGAAGCTTGTAAATGGTATCAGACATATCTTCGGATGAAGGAGTCTCATCACCTACTACCTGATATGTAATGCTGACACCACCGGCAAGGTCAAGACCCTGTTTGATGTTGCCCATGGAACCGGTCTTGGTCGGTCCGATACCGAAAATAGCTACATAGCCCATTCCGACTGCTGCAATCAGAAACAGTATCAGCCATATGACCGCTGTTTTCTTTTTCATATTAGCTCTCCTCTCCTGCAGCCATGGCTGCTTTGATCATTATTGCGCACTCAATACGCTTTCTCTGCAATTCACATCCAATATCATATGCATCATAGATGCTGTTTCCAAAATTGTATGCGTTGGCAGCACATCCGCCGCTGCAGTAAAATTTGGCAAAACAATTTTTGCACTTCTCTTTGGCATAGACATTACAGCCCTTAAATTCCTGCATAATGTCCGGTCTCACAATACCGTCATCCACATTGCCCATCAGAAATTCTTCCATACCGACAAACTGATGACAGGGATAAAAATCTCCCCACGGTGTCACTGCCAGATATTCCGTACCGGAGCCACAGCCGGACAGTCTCTTGTAAACACAGGGACCGCCTTCCATGTCGATCATAAAATGGAAGAAATTGAAATCCTTTCCGTTTTTCTTTCTCTCTATGATCATCTTGGCAAGCTTGTCATATTCTTCTTTGATAACCGGGATATCTTCCTCGGTGATCGCATAATCTTCTTTTTCATCGGCTACGACCGGCTCAACAGAAATCTGTTTGAAGCCCAGATCCGCAAGATGCATGACATCCTTGGAAAAATCCAGATTGTTGTGTGTAAAAGTACCTCTTACATAATAATTCATCTGGTTGCGGCTCTCTGCCACCTTGATGTATTTGGGAACAACCTCATCATAGCTTCCCTGTCCGCCACGGTGTGGTCTCATCAGATCATGGATCTCTTTTCTGCCGTCGATACTAAGGACGATATTGCCCATCTCCCGGTTGACAAAATCGAGGATCTCGTCATTGAGCAGTACGCCGTTGGTTGTCAGTGTAAAACGGAACTTTTTGTGATACGGCTCCTCTAAAGAACGTCCGTATTTGACCAAGTCTTTGACAACCTGCCAGTTCATCAGCGGCTCGCCGCCAAAGAAATCGACCTCCAGATTGATCCTGCT
The DNA here is from genome assembly GCA_900317505.1 of uncultured Lachnospiraceae bacterium. Classification (GTDB taxonomy): domain Bacteria; phylum Bacillota; class Clostridia; order Lachnospirales; family Lachnospiraceae; genus UBA2882. The sequence goes on from ONHB01000026.1 coordinate 8,852, forward strand.
TCCGGAATTGTGTACCAGAAAATCCAGGGCCTTTTTGCCGACCTCATAGCTCATGATCGCACGTCTGCCGTGATATTCTCCCTCTTCGGCGAAACAATATTTGCAGGCTAAGTTGCAATCATGTGCGATATGCAGACACAAAGCCTTGACAACTGTCTCGCGCTTTCCAAACTGCTCGATATAGGGCTCATACACATCATCCGTATATAAAAGCTCTGCCTGGAACAGCTCGATGATCTCATCGATTGCCTCCATCACATCTTCTGTGGGATAATGCCTGTCCTTATCTGACAGCACGTTAAAGGCAACCTCTGATATCTTTTCTTTATCAGACTTTGCCTTCACACATTCTTCAAGCTCGGGAATCAAATCATACACGACATCGTCAACGACATGTACGGCACCACTGTTGACATCCAGTGCGATGTTAAAACCGTTGTTTTGATATACATGTACCACGTTTGTATTCTCCTAATATTTATTTAAAATTTGTCCTGATGCCTTGACGAAAATTAAGCAGCGACCAAAATCGCTGCTTATGAAACATCGGATTATTTAACCTGCTCGCAACTCTGGTTGCCAACGGTACAAGATGTCTTGCAAGCTGACTGGCAAGATGTCTGACATTCGCCACAACCGCCTTTTTTAACAGTCTTTTTCAGATCTCTTGTGCTTAATGTTTTGATATGCTTCATGAACATAGCCTCCTTATTCACTTAAACAGTTATAAACCGATAACTGTACTTCTTGGGCAATTATAGCATAGTTTCTCATGTATTGAAAGTTTTTTTTTCAGCTTAACATTCCTCCCAGCATTCCACCGCCTGCACACAAAAGATAGGTCGTGATCATCCCGCTCCCGATCACGGCATCCGATACGCCGCCGATCAGGGAGACCAGTACAAGGATCAGGAAATAGACGCTTCCCAAAATAAGGCCCCACAAAAATTTTTTCACCTTATAATATTTACCTGCAATAAAACCGGCGATAAAGGTCATACTGACATAGATTACGATGACCGCGATATTGACAATGCTTTCGGAAATCCGGAATTTATACAATATAAAAGCAAGAAGCAGCAAAAGGCAGGCCGTAAGTACATATGACAATACCAGTATCAGAAGTGCCGACAAAATTTTTTTATCCTGCGTATCACGTTTCAACATCCACTTTCTCAAAACAATCTCCTTCCGGGGCTTTTTACCATTTGATTACCGTTTGTTTATACAATCTTTACTTGACAAAACAAAGGTATATATAGTATCGTTCCTTATACATAAATACTATGATTCGAAATATGATTTATGTATAAAAATATTGATTAAACAAAGAAAAGAGGTTATTTTTCACTTGGACACATCAGACGCGATACAACTTATCATTCTTGTCGTTTTATTGTTTCTTTCTGCCTTTTTCTCATCTGCAGAAACTGCCCTCACCAGTGTCAACCGCATAAAGATGAAAACACTTGCTGACGATGGCAATAAAAGAGCCCAGACTGTTTTGGATGTTCTCGAAAATATGGGAAAGATGTTAAGCACGATTCTAATAGGTAATAACGTTGTCAACATCACAACCACAACACTTGCAACCGCTCTTACGATCCGGATTTTCGGCAATGCCTATATCGGTATCTTTACCGCTGTTCTGACTGTTTTATTACTGCTCTTTGGTGAAATCGTTCCCAAGACCGCGGCCAGCATCAGTTCCGAAAAGATGGCTTTGTTTTATGCGCCCATCATCCGTTTCCTGATGTTTATACTGACACCGGTCATCTTTGTTATCGACAAGCTCTCCGTTGTCATCCTGAAGATCATCGGTATTGACAGTGATGCTGCAAAGAGCGTGATGACAGAAAGTGAATTAAAGACCTATGTAGAGGTCAGCCACGAGGACGGCGCCATCGAAACCGAGGAACGCGAAATGATATTAAACGTGTTTGATTTGGGTGATTCACTTGCCAAGGACATTATGATCCCCAGGATTGAAATGACCATGATCGATGTCAATGCTTCCTACGCAAAGCTTGCTGCCCTGTTTAAAAACACCCTGTTTTCCCGAATCCCGGTCTATGAGGGTGACAAGGACAACATCATCGGAAGCATCAATTTAAAAGACTTCTTTTTAGTAAATAAGAAAACCGATTTCAATATCCGCAATATCATGCGTGATATCTACTATACATATGAGACCAAAAAGACCGATGATCTTTTGGTAGAAATGCGTGAAAGCGCCAACAATATCGCCATTGTCTTAGATGAATACGGTTCTGCTGTCGGTCTGATCACGCTTGAGGACCTGTTGGAAGAAATCGTTGGTGAGATCCGTGATGAGTATGATACCGAAGAGGAAGAGCTGATCAAGGAAATCGGTCCCAATACCTATGATATTGCCGGTTCCATGAAGCTCGATGACATCAACGATGCGCTGGGCACCGAATTTTCTTCCGAAGATTATGACTCCATCGGTGGTATCATGATCGAATGTCTGGATCATATTCCAAAGAAAAATGAGGTTGCCGTTTTGGAAGACGGTACACAGATCCAGGCTTCCAGCATCAACAAAAACCGTATCCTGCGGGTGGTTGTGACCCTGCCGACACAAGCCGATGCCGACAATAGCGACACATCTTCTGCTACCGCGAAAGATGCAGACAAACAAAAAGAAGATGAGACAGCTACTGATACATCATCTTCCGATATAGAGCAGACTGAATAGAAAGAATAAACTTAATATTCAGGCCATATTTATTGTACTTATTCATTAACCTAATTTATCAAATATTTTTAAACTGGTATTATTATCTGATCAGTACTGGTAATGGAATCAGGAATCAGGAATCATCATATATCATCCTGATAAATTACTTTTGTAATCTCATCACAAAAGTAATCGTGAAAGGATGCCACAGACACAAAACAATCATCATACGGCTGAAATTCTTTGATAAAGATTTCAGCCGTTTCTTTATCCTTGTCTACAAGACCGGCAATTCCCATTCCCGTAAGCTTTACCGCACATTCCTTTTTCGTCCACCATTTAGAAAACGCCCGATCCCGCTCTGTTTCCTTACACCGGTCAAAATACTGTTTTTCCGGATCTGTGGCAAGCTTTGCCACGACCTTGTCCTGATAAGTCCTTATTGCTTCTACATCCACACCGATCTCTTCTTTGTCATATGCACAGACTGCATAATCACCGGCATGTGACAGGTTTACATAAAATCTATCAATATCCGGAAAATACAGCTTTCCGCTTTTTGAATAACAGATCTTAGCATCCGACGGTATCCCGTGCTCCTTCATGCATTGCCCCAACAGAAAAGATACCGCAAGGCTGCGCTTTTTATCCGCTTCGTTTTTGTAAGCACGGGCGGACTTTCTGCGTTCCTGTGGTATCTGTTCATAAATTTCCTGTCTCGTATAATGTTGAAATAATTGTGATACTTTACATATATATATTTTCATATGCTGCTTTATTTATTGCGCAATCCCAGTCGGTATACGGCATCCGATTTGTCTGCCATACGGTCATAGATCATATCCAGCCATTCACGGTTGAGATTTGTCGAATTTAATATGGTATAGCGGTCTGGTCTGGTGCTTCCGGCTCTCTGCCATGCATCTGCAAAAATATCTTTGGTAATGCCATAAGCTGCAGGATCCAGATCAATACCGTATGCGCGGCACACCTCGACAAGCTGTGTTTCATCCCTTCCCTGGAAGATACAGGCTCCGACACTGCCGAGTGCCACCGCAAGACCATGGGAAATTTTGATATCGGGATAAAACTCTTCGATCGCGTGGCAGAATAAATGCTCACTGCCGCTGCTCGGTCTGGACGAACTGGCAATTTCCATGGCAAGACCACCCATAACCAAGGATCTTGACAGGATGCGGATAAATGTCTTGCTGCTTAAATTTTTGTCATCACAGTGATATACGGTATCATAGCTCATTCGCGCGATCGCATAAGCAAAATCGTCCAGAGGCTTTCCCTCTTTTTGGGCAGAAAGCTGCCAGTCAAACAAGGCGGTATGCTTGCTGATCGTATCTCCAATGCCGGACAGGGTCTGTCCTTTGGGAGCTTTCATGATCATATCTGTATCAACTAAAATAGCGGTCGGGATCGTGCTTCCGAGCGTCTTTCTGCTCTTTCCTTCCATTCCCAGTACAGAGAAAGGTGAAGAAAGGGAGTCATTACTCAACGTCGTAGGCAGACAGATATAGGTTGTTTTGCTGACAAATGCAGCATATTTGGCTACGTCCAATACTCTGCCGCCGCCAAAACCGATCACTACCTTGACATTGGCCATGCTGATATATTTAGCAAGGGCAACTGCCTGCTCATAATCACCGTTTACAACCTCATATACCTCGGCACCGCCAAAATCCTTCTGGATCTCTCCGACGATATCAGCATATAATTCCATCAGGAATTTTTCAGATACAATGATTGCTTTTTGACCCTTGACCTCCGGAAGATATGCGCTGACCGTCTCATCGACATGTTCAAACACACCCTCTTCCACTACCAGACACAGGGGAAGCTGAAAATTGGAATAATGATTCATATATAATCCTTTAACTTATTATCCGGTCTGCTGTCAGATCAACTTCCGATTGTGCAGACCGGTATCTTATCTTGTTTACTAACTACTCTGCATCTGCCTCTTTTTCAGGCTCTGTGATATTCAGTGCGATCTGCAGTTCATCAAGCTGCTTCTGGTCTACGACATCCGGTGCATTGGTCAAAAGACAGCTTGCATCCTTTACCTTGGGGAATGCAATTACCTCACGGATGCTTTCTGCTTTTACCAAAAGCATGACAAGACGGTCAAGACCGTATGCCAGTCCTGCGTGCGGCGGAACACCATATTTGAATGCATTTAATAAGAAACCAAAACGCTCCCATGCACTTTCCTTGGTAAAGCCGAGCACTTCAAACATTTTTTCCTGAATATCATTCTGATGGATACGGACAGAACCGCCACCAAGCTCAACACCGTTTAAGACGATATCATAAGCTTTGGCTCTGACACGGCCGGGATCGGTATCGATATACTGCCAGTCCTCTTCCATCGGCATGGTGAATGGATGATGCATTGCCATATAACGGTTTTCTTCATCGCTCCACTCTAATAACGGGAATTCTACAACCCATAAGAAATTGAACTGGTTTTCATCAATCAGTCCGAGAGAATGACCGAGCTCCAAACGCAGGGCACCGAGTACATTCCATACGATTTTATTGCGGTCAGCGGCAAACAGTAACAGGTCACCTTTTTCGCCGCCCATTGCTTTTACAAGGGCATCCAGCTCTTCTTCTGTCATGAATTTTGCAAAAGAAGATTTGTAGCTGCCGTCTTCCTGTACAGACAGGTATGCAAGTCCCTTTGCACCGTTTCCTTTTGCGGAATCAACCAGTGCATCGATCTTTTTACGAGGCATTGCTGCCTGACCCTTTACATTGATACCTCTGACAGAACCGCCGGCTTCCAAAGCAGATGTAAATACACCAAAGCCACAGCCCTTTACAACGTCAGAAACATCTACAAGCTCCATGCCAAAACGGGTATCCGGCTTGTCGGAGCCGTAACGGTCCATGGCATCCTGCCAGGTGATACGGGGTAACGGAAGCTGAACCTTTAAGCCGATCGCTTTTTCACATACATCGGCGATCAGTCTTTCATTGACATCCATAACGTCCTCTGCATCTACAAAGGACAATTCCATATCGATCTGGGTAAATTCGGGCTGTCTGTCAGCACGAAGATCCTCATCACGGAAGCATTTTGCGATCTGAATATAGCGGTCATAGCCGGAGCACATCAGAAGCTGTTTAAAAAGCTGGGGTGACTGCGGCAATGCATAAAAGCATCCGGGATGTACACGGCTCGGAACCAGATAATCTCTGGCGCCTTCCGGTGTGGATTTATTTAAGATCGGAGTTTCGATCTCTAAAAAGCCTTCCTTGCTCATGAAATCACGGACTTCCGCACAGATCTTGCTTCTTAAAATCAGATTTCTCTGGATATCCGGGCGGCGTAAGTCCAGATATCTGTATTTTAAACGGATTTCTTCTTTGGTCTTGCTGTTTTCTTCAACCGGGAACGGAGGTGTCTCGGACTCAGAAAGAATACGGACATCCTTTGCTACAACCTCGATATCACCGGTAGCAATATTGGCATTGACAGCGCCCTCTCTTTTGCAGACCTCACCGACAACGGCAATAACATATTCACTACGCATTTTCTCTGCTTTGGCAAAGCCCTCGGCACCGCATTTATCTTCTTCAAAAATAATCTGTAAAATTCCACTGCGGTCTCTTAAATCGACAAAGATGATACCGCCTTTATTTCTCTGTTTTGCGACCCATCCCATAACGGTAACTGTTTCACCGATGTTGGCATTGCTTACTTCGGTACAGCGATGAGTACGTTTTAATCCTTGCATTGATTCTGCCATTTTTTCTGCCTCCTGATGCATTTAATAAATAACACTTAAATCTTATCTCTTAAGGGGATCCTTGTAAAAATCCTCAAACTCTTCATAGCCCTCTTCCATCAGCTGCTGCTTCTGGAATTTTTTGTTTTTGTTCATGCGCACAACCAGTACCTGCTTGCCACCGGCTCTTTCCTGCTGGGCTTTTGCAATAACCTTGCAAAGATCCTCTGTCGCAATTCCTTTTTCAACAAGGTAGGCAACCTTTTGTGCCTGATCCGGGATCTGGAAGTTTTCATCCATTAAGATCGTGATGATACGTTCAAAACCGATGGAAAATCCACATGCGGGAGTATCCTGTCCGGTAAAGCGTCCGACCATCTTGTCGTAGCGTCCGCCACCGGCTACAGAGCTTCCAAACTGCGGCATCTCGATCTCAAAGATCGTGCCTGTATAGTAAGACATACCACGTACCAGTGTAGGGTCAAAAACAATCTCAAAATCAGTATCTACAGTTGATGATACGCTTTCCTTGATCTCGGATAAGCTCTTTATCACGTCTGCCTCCAGACAGTCCGCCAAAGTCTCTCCCAGATATGCGATGCCATCTTCTGCATTTTCAATTCCATCAAATAAAGCCATGTATTTTTCTACTTTATCAGCATCAAAGCCGTTGGCGATCAGATCTTCCTTTACGCCGTCCTTGCCGATCTTGTCCATCTTGTCAAGGATGATAAATACATTGTCCAGCTCCTCCTCCGCAAAGCCTGCGTAAACAGCCATTGCCTTTAAGATACGTCTTTCATTGATGCGCACCTTGAAGCCGGAAAAACCGAGCTTTCCAAGTGTCGTGGTCGTAGCCAGTATCAGCTCGATCTCAGCCAGATTGCTGGGCTCACCCAGAATATCGATATCACACTGTACAAACTGTCTGAAACGTCCCTTCTGCGGTCTGTCGGCACGCCATACGCTTCCCATCTGCAATGCCTTGAAGGGCTTTGGCAGAACTGCCGCATTGTTGGCATAATATCTTGCAAGCGGAAGGGTCAGGTCATAACGTAAGCCCCCGTCTACCAGATCTGCCTCACTCTGTGCTGTGGCAAGATTTAACTTGTCTCCACGCTTTAAAATCTTAAAAATAAGCTTTTCATTTTCTCCACCCTGTTTGCTGGAAAGATTCTCAATGGATTCCACGCAGGGAGTCTCAATTGGTGTAAAACCAAATTTGCGATAATTTTCTTTGATCACCGACATCACATAATCACGGATCTGCATCTCTGCCGGCAGTACATCCTTCATACCGGTAACCGGTTTTTTATTTAAAGCCATAGTCTGTCCTCTTTCTGTTTTTTACCAACGATTATTTTACAACTTTTTGTCAGATACCACAAGTACCGACCTGTGCAACCTTCAATAAATCTCTGCGGGAACTGATTCCAAGCTTGCTGAATATATTTTTCATGGAGCTTTTTACCGTATTTTCACTGATAAACAGCTGCGCAGCGATCTGTTTGTTGCTCAGTCCGTCCATGGCAAGGATCGCAATATCATTTTCCCTCTCTGTCAGGGTCGGGAAAATACCGCCAAAGCCTTTCTGACAGAGGTTTTTGTTGATGGTAGACATCGTCCTGCAGACATTGATCACTTCCTTGAAGCGCTCATCCTCGTCCGCAAGCTCCTGTAAAGGCTGCATCATCCATTTTCCATAGCGCGCATACAGCATCACCGGCCAGAAGCCCACATGCTCTGCGCACTGTCTGATATAATCCTTGGCTTCTCTGATTTTTCCAAGAGACGCCGATGCAGACGCAAATATCAGATAAAAAGCACCCTTGGTAAATTCAGACCGGTTGTTTTTCAGGGATGATAAAAACAAGTCTTTATAGGAAAGCACCTGCCTGTATTTTTCATGGTGCAGTGCGATCGAAGCCCGCAACATATAAGAATAGGCTTCCGTCTGCGGCATGATCTCCGACGGGGTATGGTCAAAGTCTCCGATCCATTCTCCCAGATATTCCGGATAGTTGACATTGACAAAGAAGAAGGCTTCACACATATCTACTGTATATGCAAGCGGTGAATTGTCACTTCCTCTTTTTAAAATAACACTGATCATTTCCGCCAGATACTTTTTGATGGCATCCATGTCTCCTCTCATATAGGAAATCTGCGCAAGAAGATAATATACACTGATCTCATAGCAGACAAGATCATGAATGCGGAACTGCCTCAGTGCCTCATGACACAATATTTCCGCCTGGTCAAAATCGGCCCTGTAATATGTGATCTCTGCCTTGGCAAGCTGCAAAATGCCATCCAGAGAATGAAAGCCCTGCTCGTGGAATACCTCTAACTGAACAGTCAGCTTATGAAGCATTTCTTCGGGTGTATTTTCTCTGTAAAGCATGTGCAAGACGGAGGGATTGCCAAAGTTGCGCGGTACATAACGATCAATGCCGGGCAGCTCTTTTTTGGAATACTCACAGGCCTTTTTGAGATAATAAAGCATCTGATCCATGTCGTTGTATGCATTCTGGGACAGGAAGAAATAATATGCCTTCCAAAGATAATCCTTATCCTCCTTAGCAAGCCTTATCTGTGGAATGATCTGTTCAAACAACTCTCTGCAGCGATCCAGCCGCTCCCGCTCTCCATAGTTGAAAAAGCGCCACATAAACAGGATCAGACTAAGCGGATAGTCCTCAAACATGGAAACCGGACATTGATCAAAGCATCGGATAAACAGCTCACGGTCCTCATTTTGTGCCCCGATGGTATCAAAAAGCTCGATCGTACTCAGCACACCTTCGTAGTTGCCTGCCATTTCATACCATGCCATGGCCTTGCTGTAATCATGCTCCATGATATAGTATTCTGCCATGCGTTCATACCGGACGCATTTTTCCACCATACTAAGCTTCTGGAACTGCTTGTGGATGCAATTCATAAATATGGTATGGATGTGATACAATCCTGATTCCTGATCGTATCGGATAAAAGCGTGATTCTCCAGAAGTTCTGTCAGATAGGGCAGACTGTCCTCTCCGCCATTGAAAAAATCTGCCTGCTCCTTGGTAAAATCCTGAATCCCCATCAGAAAGGACAGAAAATGCCTTGTATTTTTGGAACAGGATTCGTAAATAACCCTGGTGACCAGATGCTCCATATCCGCACTTGTATCGCTTTTTCCGGTCCTCAGATAATTGAGCACGGAAATATAGATCATGGAAATCCAGCCTTCGGATTTGTCATACAAGGCTTCCAGATCTGCTTTGTTTTCTATCTGGTCCAGTTCGATTCCATATATTTTGAGATACTCGGAAAAATCCTCTTTTCCAAGCCGCAGATCCTCCGATGTGATCCGGTTGATCTTTCCGGTTGCAAAATCAAGAGCCTCTGTATCCGTAATCTGCTTTTGCGATATGATGATCAAATGAAATTTGGTGGCAAATTCTCTCGTGATATACTGGAAAAATTCACCGATCTGCGGTGTCTGGATCAGCTGATAATCATCAAATACAATGATCACCGGTCCCTTTTCCAATACCTCTCCGAAACGGGCCACAAAATTGATGCGCTGGGCCCCTTCCGAGGGAAACGGCCATTTTTCAAACTGACCTGCCACAGCCGGATCCGGAAAGAGCATCCGGCAGAAACGTCCCCACACATGAAAAGGATTTTTGTCGTAGATATTGACCCATATGACAGGCTGATTGGCACTCTCGCAGAAGCTCCTGACCGCTACGGTCTTTCCATAGCCGGTCGGCGCAACCACAAGTGTCGCTGTTTTGTGCGCACAATCATCCAGTGCATGCAGCAGTCTGTCTGAAATAAATATCCGGTTTTCTTTTTCCCCTTGTGACGGTTCGTCTATTTTCCTTTCCATAACCATACGTTCTCTTTCGTCATACAAATGATATTTTTCACGGGCGCATTATGTTTTGAGTATAGCAGAAGTTTCCTGTAATTGCAAAATTCCGCAAATAAATATCAGATAAAAAAATACAGACATCCATCATTCCGGTCTGTACTGCCAGCCGAGATAACAAATGTCTGTACTGTTTAAAATTCCACTTCGATCGTGGTGCCCACACCGGGGGCACTGTCCAACATGATCTTAGCTCCGTGAAGCTCCACAATATGCTTGACAATGGCAAGTCCAAGTCCGGTACCGCCGGTTGCCTTGGAACGGCTCTTGTCCACACGGTAAAAGCGCTCAAATACCCGCTGCTGGTCAGATGCCGGAATACCGATTCCGTTGTCCTTTACAACCAAAACCGGGCGGTCCTTCTGCAATACACGCACTGTGACCCTGCCGCCGGGATTGTTGTAGCGGATGCCGTTGATCACAAGATTTTCGGTCAATTCCCTGATCATATCCCGGTTACCCCTTATCATGCACGGCTCTCCCTGAAAATCGAGAGTGATATTTTTACTCTTTGCGCTGACAGAAAGTCCCTCCATCAGCTCCCGCACAGTCTCACACAGATCCATTTCTTCAAAGGCCGGTTCCTTTTCACTCCGGTCCAGCTCCGAAAGACGGATGATATCATTGATCAGAGCTAACAGCCTGTTGGAATTTTTGATGATCTCCTGATAAAAACGCGGCTTCTGGTCATCTGTGACCATCCCACCCAAAAGCAGCTCCGCATAGCCGGAAATAGCTGTAAGCGGTGTCTTTAACTCATGGGAAACATTGGCTGTAAAGTCCTGCCTTGCTTTTGCCGCCGATAAAATATCCGTATGCTGCTTGCGGATCATGCCGACAAACGGCTCCAATTCCTTGTACGGCACATCGATGGCAGCATCCTCTATATTTTCTCCCAGATTTTCAATCGGCTCGATCAGCTGTCTGGTCAATAGCCTGGACAGTCCGACACAGAGCCCGATGATCCCGAATATGAGAATCAGGGTAACCGGTGCAGCCGATGCAAAAACAGACCAGATGCTTTCTGCCTTGGTCGCCACACGCAAAACCGAACCATTATCCAAAAGTACGGCATAGTAAAACGTATTCTGGTTCATGGTGTCGGATCTTCTGACCGACTCGCCCTCCCCTTTCTGGAAGGCCTCCTGGATCTCGGGACGGTTCATATGATTTTCAAGCTTCAGCGCATCTAAATCATTGTCATACAAGACCTTTCCGTCCGATGCGATCCATGTCACCCTAAGCTCATCCAGATTGGTCGACAGATCAATCTCATCCACATTCATGTCCGGATCTTCTGCTTCAAATAGCTGCGTATCCTTTAACAGCTTGGCACTGACCGACAGATCACGCTTTACCTGTTCAGTAAACAACCCATAATACACACAGGTGACGCCCATTACCGTAATTAAAATGGCCAATATTGCAATTCCGATTAGCTGTTTGTTGATCTTTTTTTTCATTCTAATACATACCCTACGTTTCTGACTGTTCTGATACGTGTACCATAAGAAAGAAGCTTCTGCCGTAAGGTCTTGATATGCATATCAAGGGTACGGGATTCTCCCTCATAGCTGATTCCCCAGATATAATCCATGATCGTGTCTCTGGACATGACCATTCCTTTGTTGATCAGTAAAAACTGTAAAAGCTCATATTCCTTGTAGGTCAGCTCGATCAGCTGTCCATCGATACGGACCTCTCTCTTTTCGTTATTTAAGATCAGACCGTCCAAAGATAAGGTCTTGACCTCTGCAGGCTCTGTCCTGCGGAGCAGTGCCTTGACCCTTGTAATGAGCTCCATAACGGAAAACGGTTTTTTGATATAATCATCTGCTCCGTCCTCCAGTCCCCGGATCAGATCAAGCTCGGTTGTCTTGGCTGTGACCATCATCACAGGCACTCGCTTGATATCGGGATTTTTGCGGATCTTTCGTACAATATCATATCCGCTTTCATCCGGAAGCATCACATCCAACAGGATCATGTCGGGTGAAACATCTTCCAGCTTTTTATAAAAACTCCTGGCATCCGGAAATCCAATGACCTTGTGTCCTGCATTCATCAATGCAAATTCCTCGATTTCCCTGATGCTCTCATCATCTTCCACAACATAAATCAATGCCATATCTTTCACCTCTTTACTTACGATTTTATTTTATCATCATCTTTCTTAAAGTGATACCTTTTTATTGCAGTATGGTACTCATCCCAGAACTCTTCCTGTTCATCCCTGGACATGTCCTTTACATACTCATGTGTGTTGAACTCATCCTCACGGACGGTGATCATACAGGCTGCAATATTGGAACAGTGGTCGGATACACGCTCTAAACAGTTTAAGATATCCTCTAAGATAAAGCCCATCTCAATGGTACATTTACCCTTCTGCAGTCTCTTGATATGATGCTCCTTGATCCTTTTGGTCAGGCTGTCAACCGCATGCTCTAAAGGCTCCACATGCATGGCCTGCGTCAGATCCTGATTGCAGAAGCATTCGGTTGTCATATTGCAGACATCGCGGATAGCCTCACTCAATACCTCAATCTCATCCTTTGCATTTTTGGAAAAAGACAGTCCCTTTTTGTGGATTTCCTCGGCAGACTTTACAATATTGCGCGCATGGTCCGAAATTCTTTCAAAATCACTGATGCTGTGCAAAATGATCGACAAGGTCTGGCTGTCTGCTTTTGAAATATTTTTTCCGGACAGCTTTACAAGATAGGTGCCAAGCACATCCTCATACCGGTCAACCACATCTTCGAGATATTTGACCCGGTCAACCTTTTCCTTGTCATAAGCAATCAATGTCTCAAGCGCAGTCTGCATAGCCTCATTGGTGATCTGTGCCATATGACGTGCCTTTCCACGACAAAGCTCCATGGCAAAAGCAGGTCTTTCCAGAAAACGCTCGTCCAAAGTGATCTCTTCCATCTCGTTGTCGTCTTCTGCTTTTTTCTCCGTCTTTTTATCACGGATCGTGAGCTCGGACAGGCGGACAAGCTGGTTGGAAAACGGAAACAGCACGATCGTTGCCCCGATATTAAAGAGCGAATGGATCAGTGCAATACCTGCAACATCCGCAGATTTATTTAAGAATGCAAACGGAACGAAAGCATTGATCGTATAGAATACAATCATAAACAGGCAGGTTCCGATCAGGTTGAAATACAGATGGATCATAGCCGCACGCTTCGCATTTCTGTTGGCTCCGATCGCTGAAATGATACTGGTAATACAGGTTCCGATATTCTGTCCCATAATGATCGGAAGTGCCACACTGTACGGAACGGCACCGGAAAGACAGAGTGCCTGCAAAATACCGACAGATGCTGATGAGCTTTGGATGATGGCAGTTAAGACAGCACCGATCGCCATACCGATAAACGGATTGGAGAAAGCTGTCATCATACCGGTAAATGTCGCATTATCGGCAAGTCCCGATACCGAACCGCTCATGGTTTCCATACCAAACATCAAAATCGCAAACCCCAGTAAAATATTTCCGGCATCCTTCTTTTTGGATTCATCTTTACTTGTCATGGTTAAGATAATACCAACTGCTGCCAGTATCGGTGAAAATGAAGACGGCTTAAGCATTTGCAGGATCAGACCGGTTCCGCTGATACCGGATAAGGATAAGATCCACGAGGTAACTGTTGTACCGATATTGGCACCCATGATAACACCAACCGCTCTTGATAAGCTCATCATGCCGGAATTGACAAATCCGACAACCATAACGGTTGTTGCTGAGGATGACTGGATCACTGCTGTTACGGCTGCGCCGAGTAAAACCGCCATAATCCTTTTGGAAGTCAGTTTTTCCAAAATCGTCTCCAGTTTTCCTCCGGCCATCTTTGATAAGCTGTTTCCCATCACATTCATTCCATACAGAAACAGTGAAAGACCACCAAGCATCGTTAAAAAAATAAAGATTGTCATAGCTTTTTCCCTTTACATTCCTTTTTATTTTTTGACAAATTCTTTTGTTACTTTCTAAATGATAACTATAGAAAGTAAAATGCAGGGTGTGTTTATGTAAAATCCATGTAAAATTTTGATCACAAAATGAAATCTGGATACAAGTTTGTTTACAATAGTTCAAATCCGACTGCGATCTGATGTTTTAAAAATCAAAAAATTCCACAAATTCTCCTGTCCGGCAGAAGCTTGTGGAATTTCCATTTTTATAATACTTTATTTCCGTTTACAAGTAAGCGGAAGCTTACACCAAGGATCTCGGAAGCCTTCTGGCACATCATCATGCGGCCTAAGAAAATATTGAGATAATCGTACATGGTGCAGATTTTTTCATCTATTTCCAGTGATAACGTAATGACCTTTTTATCCGGATTGACATTAAGCTCGGACTGTGTGACCGCATAATTGACCCGGTCATGCACATCAAAACAGGCCTTGGGCTTTTTGCGCACCCGATCTCTTCTGACATCTGTTTTGTCGGCGATGATAAGCGCTGCCGAAACATCGTCCACCGCTCCGCCTGTCGATTCGTCATGATGACTGATCGCGGATACAACCGTCAGACGGTCTTCCAAAGAAAGATCCGTTTCCTTTAAGATATCATTTGCCAGCAAAGAGCCGTACTCTGCATGATGGGTCCGGTTAATGGCATTTCCGATATCATGCATATAACCGGCAATTTTGGCAAGCTCAGCCCGGTTCTTTTTATAACCGAGCTTTTTCAATATCTCAGCCGCACGCTCCGCCACCAGCTTTGCATGCTCCTCGGAATGATCCGTATATCCCAGGATACCGAGATTGTCATTGCCTTTCTTGATCAGACTATGTATTTCTTCGTTGTCTTTTAATTCGCTGTATTTCATTCTTCCTCCGTTGTTTTCAAGGAATAAATGACCCATTCCGCAATATTGGTGGCATGGTCGCCGATACGTTCAAAATACTTGGCAACCATCAGCATATCCAAGGCTTCCTCACCGTCTCCGCGGTCTTTCTGGATCAGATCGATGATATCGGTTTTGACATCGTCAAACAGTCCGTCCACGACATCATCACGTGCGATGACCTCTTTTGCTTTTTCCCTGTCCTTTTGTACATATGCTTCGATGCTCTGATTGAGCATGATAACGGTTTCTGCTGCCATCTTCTGGATATGGTCAAATTTTTTAACCGGGCTTTTTCCATCCATTAAGATCGTCATTTCCGAAATATCTGCCGCATGATCTCCGATACGCTCCATATCCGTGACCATTTTCATGGCAGCCGTGATCGTTCTCAGGTCTCTTGCAACCGGCTGCTGCTGGATCAAAAGTGTAAAACAGATATTTTCAATCTTCTTTTGTTCGTGATCCACATCCGAATCGCTGTCCATGATTTTTTTTGCCAGCTCCTCATTCTGCGTTGTCAAAGCCTCAATAGCTTGGGAAATGGACTGGACGATCATTCTTCCCATCTCGATCATTTCTGCGTTTAATTCGCGCAGCTGCTCATCAAATTTACTTCTCATACCTCAAATCCTCCATCAAAAATCAACCAAATCTACCTGTGATATACTCTTCTGTCCGTTTATCCTGCGGATAAGAGAAAATTGTTTTTGTTTTTCCGTATTCCACCATCTCTCCTACAAGGAAAAATGCCGTATAATCCGAAATACGGACTGCCTGCTGCATGTTGTGTGTGACAACAACAACCGTATATTTCTTTTTTAACTGCTCCATCAGCTCCTCAATCTTGGCCGTTGAGATCGGATCCAGTGCCGATGTAGGCTCATCCATCAAAATGACCTCCGGTTCCACGGCAAGCGCTCTTGCAATACAGATACGCTGCTGCTGTCCGCCGGAAAGACCCAGTGCTGATTTTTTCAGACGGTCCTTGACTTCATCCCAGATGGCAGCTCCACGCAGACTGTTTTCCACGATCTCATCAAGCTCATGATGATTTTTGATGCCATGGACACGCGGTCCGTATGCAATGTTGTCATAAATGCTCATCGGAAAGGGATTGGGCTGCTGGAACACCATGCCGACGCGTTTACGAAGCAAAGTGGTATCCATGCTTTTATCATAAATATCCATTCCGTCCAGCTGCACGGTTCCCTTGATGGAAACATTGTCAACCAGATCATTCATTCTGTTGAGTGTTTTTAAGAAAGTCGATTTACCGCAGCCGGAAGGACCGATAAAAGCAGTAATCGCATTTTCCATAATATCCATATTTACATCTTTGAGTGCATGGTTTTCTCCGTAATATAAGTTCAGATCCCGTACACATATTTTTGTTTTATCCATCTATATCAGTCCTTTCTGTTTACATCAAATCGTGCGGTCAAAAGCTTGGTTGCCAGATTGATCAAAAGTACAATGATCAAAAGTACAACGGCGATACCAAATGCGGTTGAAAAATCACCTTCACTGGTGGCGGACAAGTACATCTGTATGGTCAGAGTACCGCCTGACTGCATGGGCTTTTGCAAAAGACCCGAAAGTCCTTTCGGTAAAAGCTTGGCACTTCCTGCCGTAAAAAGTAACGCTGCCGACTCACCGACAATTCGGCCGATCGCCAAAATAACACCGGTAATGATGCCGGGCATTGCGGAAGGAATCAGAATGGTGCGGATCATGTGCCATTTTCCGGATCCCAGGCCAATGGCTCCGTTACGGTAGCTGTCCGGCACTGTCTTTAACGCTTCCTGCGTATTTCTGGTGATCAACGGTAAAACCATCAGGATCAAGGTCAGTGATCCGGTTAGCAATGAGTAACCAAGTCCCAGCTTTTCTCCAAAAAACATCATACCGAACAGACCAAACAAAATAGAGGGAATACCGGATAAGGTTTCGGTTGCATATTCGCTCAGAGTAACCAGCTTTCCGGGCTTGGCATATTCATTTAGGTAAATAGCGGATCCAATGCCGATCGGTGCTGCAATGATCATGGTGATCAGAATGATGATCAGGGTATTTACGATATTGCCCGCAATGCCGACCGTACCCTTCAGGACACTGGTAACCGAGGTTAAAAACGACCAGTTGACGGTACGGATACCTTTTACAAACACATAGCAGATAATCCCGACTAAGAGGCATACGGAAAAGGCGGAGCAAAGATAAATCAGAAACTTTGCAATAAAATCTTTTATCTGTCTGCTTTTTGTCATGCTTCACCCACTCCTTTCCTGCGCGCTTTCAAAAGAATATAATTGACGATCATAATAAAGATGTATAAAACAAGTCCGACAGAAAACAGTACCTGTCTATGTAAGCCCTGTGCGTATCCCATCTCACTGACGATCTGTGTTGTCAGGGTTCGCACTGAGTTAAACGGTAACGGAAGGTTGACAGCACCTCCGGCAACCATGTTGATTGCCATGGCCTCTCCCAATGCCCTGCCGATACCTAAGACTACACCGGTCAGGATACCGGATTTGGCAGCCGGTACAACAACCTTAAAGATCGTCTGCATTTTGGTTGCTCCCAGTCCCAGGGATGCGGAACGCAAAATCTGTGGAACAGCCTGTAAGGATGAGGTACTGATGCTGATCACGGTCGGAAGGATCATAATAGCCAGTACAATGATGGCTGAGAGCATGTTGGCACCACCGGTAAACTGATGTGTCGGATCGTTTTTATACAAAGCCTTTTCCATCTGATACATCATGGGATTTAATACCATCATACCGATCAGGCCATAGATAACGGAGGGGATAGCTGCCAAAAGCTCTACCGCTCCGCGGACAATTCCGCCAATTCTTTTTCCTGCCATTTCAGATAAAAATACGGCTGTCAGAAGGCCGATCGGAACGCCGATCAAAACAGATGCCGCGGTTCCGACGATGGAAGCCAGGATGATATATAAAATTCCGTAAGACGGATTTTCTGCCGTGGGTGCCCACTTCGTTCCAAACAACAAGTCGAGAACTCCGACCTTTTGAAAAGTCGGAGTTCCTTTCATAAACATGTAGATCGTTATGGAACACACGGCAAATATTGCAAGTACAGCACACAGTGTAAAAATACATTTTGCTGTTATCTCAATGATTGCCTTTTTTCTCATAAATTACTCCTATTCCGGAATGATAAGTCCTACCTGTTTGATAACATTTTTACCATCTTCTGATCCGATGTAATCAAACCATGTTTTTACCAGGTCGTTCTGCTCTGAAATTTCACCCTTGGTAGCCATTACGAAAGGTCTTGAAAGCAGGTAGTTGCCGGCAAGGATCTGTTCCTCTGTAGGCTCTGTTCCGTCGATAGATACAGCAGTTACGGTATCATCAACAACATCGAGTGATACATAGCCGATTGCTCCGGGTGTAGAAGCTACTTTTGCAAGTACAGCACCTGTTGAGTCAAGCTCCTGTGCATATACACAGCTGTCTGCGATGTCTAACAGTTCTTCAAATGCATCTCTTGTACCAGATCCTGCCTCACGGCCGATTACAACGATTGCTTCATCTTTTCCGCCAAGCTCGCTCCAGTTTTTGATCTCACCTTTGTAGATTTTTGCAAGATCTTCGGAAGAAACATCTGCTACTCCGTTGTCTTTGTCTTCGATAACTGCGATACCATCGATTGCTACGATATTTTCAACAGAACCTGCTGCCTTTTCTTCATCTTTTAAGTTTCTGGATGCATCACCGATGTCAACGCTTCCGCTTGCTAATGATTCCAGACCGGCACCGGAACCGGTATATTCTACTGTTACTGTAATTCCGGGATATTTTTCCATAAAGCTTTCTGACATTGCCTCGCAAAGCTTTTCCATGGATGTGGAACCTGCTAAGGAAATGGTTCCGCTCAAGTTAGCATCTGCAGTTGTATCTGCTTCTGCTGCTGTATCTGTTGCAGCTGCATCTGCTGTTGTCTCTGTCTGTGTTGTATCTGCTGCTGTATCAGTAGCTGTGTTGCTGCTTCCGCATCCTGTTAATGCAGCTGTCATTAAAGCTGCAGTACAAATTGCTGCGATAAGTTTTTTCTTCATAATAGGTTTCCTCTTTTCTTTGTTTTTGTGAACTTAACTTTAGCGCTTCGGTTTACTTTTTTATCATATTGCAGCCTTGTAAAATCCACTACCGCATGCAAGTAAAGGTATTGTAAAAAATATATAAAAAAGGCTGTGAGAATGAAATATTCATTTTCACAGCCTTTATCATCCGATATTACACAATTGTATCCGCCAGATCTTTACTGATTGTCATAAGCCACAACCGTATCTCCTTCCAGGATTACCGTCTTTCCATCCGGAATCAGGTTCTGCTCCTTCCGTATAATAAGGGCAATCAGCATATCTGACGGTAGATTCAGCTCTTCTATCCGTTTTCCACACCAGGAATGTTTTTTATCAATCTCTATTTCCTGCAGTTTTTCCTGATCCTTCGGCTCATAAGCCGGCACACTCAAAATCAGGGTATCATCTGCAAGGATCGTCGTGTCTCCCTTCGGGATCATGGTTTCCTTTCCGCGCTTTAACATAAGCGCCAGTGAACCGGTCGGCATACTGACATCCTTGATCTGCCGGTTTTCCCAGTTGTGTCCCTTTGGTATGTACATTCTCATAAGCGTGATGGCGGATTCTTCACAATAGTCGTTGAAGGTTTTCCGTACATCCATGCTGTCATCCGTCATCTCAAGCTTTTTAGCCGTCCATGGAAGCAACGTACCCTGAATGGCAACCGAAAACAGCGAAACCATAAACACGATATGATACAGATCGTAGGATACATTTACATTGTTGGCGATTACCATAATCGAAAACACGATGGACGCAGCTCCGCGCAGGCCCGCAAAGGAAACCAGCGTACACTGCCTGATGCTGCATTTAAACGGTAACAGGATCAGAAATACCGCAATCGGTCTTGCAATAAATGTCAAAAAGATCATGATGGCAAGAGCCGGCCACAAAACCTGCGAAAAACGATGCGGGAATGCCAGCAATCCGAGCAGGAAGAAAATAAATATCTGTGCAAGCCCGGTCAGACCATCAAAGAACGATACCATGACAACCTTATTGCGGATCTGGCTGTTTCCGACCAGAATACCCATCAGATACACACTCAAAAAAGCATTACCGCCTATGATCTGCGAAATGCCAAAGCAGCCGAGCACCGCTCCGATCATAAAAATGGTATCCAGTCCGTCGGCAACGAGTTTTGTCTTTTTTAATATGTATATTACCATTAACGCAATGATAAGACCTATTGCTACACCAAAGACAATCTGCCTGGTCATCATGATGCCGATGTTGACGTTGGAAGCCGCCTGATTTGCCAGATTTTGTCCCTGTAGCATTGTGATCCCGATCAGTGTCATCATATAGGAAACCGGATCGTTACTACCACTTTCCATTTCCAGCAGGGATGCCGTTCCATCCTTTAAGTTCAGCTTTTTCCTTCTTAAAATGGCAAACACGCTGGCGGCATCCGTAGATGACAACACGGCGCCGACTAAAAAGCTTTCCTGCCATGTGTAGCCCAGCACCACGACACACAAAAAAGCTGTGATGACAGCCGTCAGAAACACACCGACTGTAGATAACAGCACTGCCTTATGTGCAATCGGTTTTGCCGTTTTCCATTTCGTATTAAAACCGCCGTAAAACATGATAAAACAAAGGGATACCGTACAAAATCTTTCCGCCAGACCATAGTTCTCAAATGGGATCTTGAAAAATCCATCGCTGCCAAACATCATACCGATCAGCATGAAAAGAAGCAGCGCCGGCATCCCGAACTTGCCCGAAAACTTCTCTGCCAATATACACAAAATAATTACCGTTGCCACTAAAATGATAGCAATTTCCATTCTGTACATTCTCCCTTGTTTTTCTTTTATTTGCTTTCATTGTACCAAGTCGCTGGCGCGACGGCTAGCCCCAGATACAATTATCCACCACTACTTTTTCAAAAAAATAGCAGTTTTTGTATATATGTTGTATTGTT
>ONHB01000042.1 GCA_900317505.1 uncultured Lachnospiraceae bacterium
CGGAATCCCATAATGCTCCATCTGGATCAGGAAACGATCCAAAAGCCCCAGATTGGGATCCGGATGTGCGACTGCAAAAATAACCATTGCCTGATCAATGTTGGCAACTGCCGGCCGGATCAATTCATTTTTACGATCTTTAATTCCCAAAATATGGCCGAGTGCCTTGTCGTGATCCAAAACGTCCATGGATACATAATCCCCCACCAGTGGCTTTTTGTGATCCTTTCGAAAGACACCCTTTGCCTTGCATTCATATACCATGCCGTCTTCACATCTGACATAGTAAAATCCCGCAATCCCTTTTATGATAATTCCCTGCATGCAACCCTTTCCTATTCTGCCTTTGTAAAGGTTACATTCTGTGAGCCGAAATCTGCAGGTACATCAACTGTTTTATATACAAAATCACCCGTAAGCTCATCAACCCTAGGATTTCCATTTTCATCCAATTCCTTCTGGTTTTCCTTTTTGGTACCGCTCATGGAAATTGTACCGCTCTCGGATTTTAAACCTGTCTCATTGATCGTATAAGGGAAAGAATTGGTGGTATACACCTTCTTTTCTCCGGACGCTGTGGTCAGGGTAATTGTCACGGTCGAACCATGCAGAAATGGATGCTGAATAATTGTATGTGGAATCTTTTTTACCCAGACTGACTACAAAATTCACACTGCTGTTTTCCCCGATCTCAGTTCCGGGAGAATAGCTCTGTGACAATACATTTCCTTTGGTAACAGAATCACTGTAATCCTCTGTAACAGTACCAACCTTTAAGTTGGACGCAGTAAGCTTTGCCTTGGCTTCACTTTCGGTCATTCCTCTAAGATCCGGAACCGTCACGTTCTTTTCCGCCGGACCGGCACTGATCGTCAGCACCACAGTCGAACCGGATGCGATCTTTTCCAAAGCTTCCGGTGTCTGGGAAATAACATATCCCTCGTCAACCGTATCGGAATATTCGGTCTGTTTTGACACCTTAAAACCAAGTGCTGACAAAGTCGTATCAGCCTGCGTTTCTTCATATCCGACTACATTGGGCACTTCAATGCCGCTGACACCGCTGCTGACTGTCAAAATCACCAGACTGTGCTCTTCTACCATTTCACCTTCCGGAATGCTCTGACGGATAACGATATTTTCCGGAACCTCATCTGATTCCTCATATTGTACATCTACAGACAGATACAGCTCTTCCAGAGTAGATTTGGCAGCATCTATATTGAAACCAACTACATTGACAACTTCAACTGTCTTTTGGGATTCCTCAGCCGAATCACTGGATCCGCCCTTAAAAATACCGATAGCATTGGCAACGAGTACCAAAGCGATCACACCAATGATAACTGCTGCTACGATTGCAAGAATGGTAGTCACACGCTCCATCTTGGGATCGATATCATCGTCATCATATTCGTCCTCGTCGCCTTCATACTCTTCATCTTCATAGGAATCGTCTTCGTATTCTTCATCATCGTCGTAGGATTCGTCGGTTTCGTCCTCTTCATAATCCTCTTCTTCGTCATCTGACAGGATAAAGTGAGGCTTTTTCGGCTTGGCCTTGGCTGCATCCTCATTGAGGCGCATATGAATATCCTCTACGGCAAGTGCTCCGGTACGCTCTTTGATGGAAGCTAACTCTTCATCTGTAACTGTCCTGGTTGCAGCGGCAGAATCCACATCCACCATGGTAACAAAATCTTCATCCGGAGTAACTAAGGATTTCTTTAAGTCCAAAATCAGCTCGCTCATCTTTTGATAGCGGCGGTCCGGGCTCTTCTGGGTACATTTATAAATAATCTTTTCCACACAGATCGGAATCTCCGGAACATACTCTCTCGGAGAAGGCATTTCATCCTGAATATGCTTAATGGCGATTGCAACCGTGGTCTCACCATCAAAAGGCACATGACCGGTTACCATTTCAAACAGGGTACAGCCCAAAGAGTAAATATCACTCTTTTCATCTGAGAAACCGCCTCTTGCCTGTTCGGGGGATGTATAATGTACGCTTCCCATGACATTGGATGTGATCGTATTGCTGGTCGCTGCCTTGGCAATACCAAAATCCATGACCTTTACCTTGCCGTCTCTGGAGATCATAATATTCTGCGGCTTGATATCGCGGTGGATAATATGATTGTTGTGGGCAGCTTCAATACCCATGGAAACCTGAATGGCAATACTGATCGCTTCCTTGATGGAAAGCCGGGATTTTTTCTCAATATACTTTTTGAGTGTAATGCCCTCAACCAGCTCCATAACGATATAGTTGATGCCATCTTCTTCTCCGACATCATAAACACCGACAATATTTGGATGCACCAGTCCTGCTACAGCCTGTGCCTCCACACGGAATTTTGAAACAAAATTGGTGTTTTCCGAAAACTCCTGTTTTAATACCTTTACAGCCACAAATCTGTTTAATTTGTGGTCTTTTGCTTTATATACATCGCTCATGCCGCCTGTTCCGATTTTGTCCAAAATCTCATAACGGTCGCCGATCATCATTCCAAGTATAATCATTCTTTCACCTCATCATTTTCAACGAATCTGACCAAAACAACGGCAATATTGTCTTTTCCGCCGTTTTCATTTGCTGCTTTAATCAAACCTGCACCTTTTTGTGCCAGTCCGTCTTTGTCGGAATCGGATAATATAGCCTCGATCTGTGCATCTTCCAGCATATTGGTAAGGCCATCCGAGCACATCAGTACGATATCCCCGTTTTCCAGTTCTTCCGTAAAGAAGTCAGCTTCTACTTCATCTTTTGCACCGACAGCCCTTGTTATGATATTTTTGTCCGGATGCATCCTGGCATCCTCTCTTTTCAGTCCGCCAAGCCGTACCATTTCTTCTACTAAAGAATGGTCCTCTGTAACCTGACGCAGGCCATCTTTTTTTAATAAGTACAATCTGGAATCTCCGATATTGGAAACCTGCAGGTACTTTCCGATAATTGTGGCAATCACAAGGGTCGTACCCATGCCAAACAGATTTTCATCTGCCGCAGCCTCTTTGCGTATCCTCTCATTGGCCGCTTTGATCGCCTTTTTGATAATAATCGTCGGATTTTTTTCAAAAGAATTGCTAATCTCGCTCACAACCGTCTCCGTTGTGCACTTGGATGCATAATCTCCGGCATTGTGTCCACCCATTCCATCTGCCACGATAAACAGATTTGGCATATTGCCGAGTGGCTTTGCTGAAGAAAAAACATAATCCTGATTTAATTGTCTTTTTCTGCCGATATCCGTCGCGGAGTATGTTTCTAACAACACGCTTCCTCCTTGTAATACTCTAATTCTCTTCTAGATGTCTTTTTCTCAACTGTCCGCAGGCACCATCAATATCCCTGCCCATTTCTCTTCTAATAGTAACATTTATTCGATTTTTTTCAAGTTTATTTTTAAATGCTGTCACGTACTCCTGCTTTGGCTGTCTGTAATCTCTTTCCTTGATCGGGTTGACCGGAATCAGATTGATGTGGCAGTTTCTTTCTGCTGCAAGGTGTGTCAGATTATCCACATCCTCTTTTGTATCGTTGACACCGGCGACCAGACTGTATTCAAAGGTGATCCTTCTACCAGTCTTTTCAAAATAATAATCCACTGCCTGCATCAGTTCGTCGATGCTGTATGCTTTGGCAATCGGCATAAGCTCCTGCCTCTTGACATCGGTTGCACCATGCAGGGACAACGCAAGCGTGATCTGCAGCTTTTCATCTGCCAGTCTGTAAATATTGGGGACAATTCCACATGTGGACACCGTCACATTACGCTGGCTGATATGAAGTCCGTTTTCATCGGTCAGAAGCCGGATAAACTTTAGCAGATTGTCATAATTGTCAAGCGGCTCCCCGGTTCCCATGACTACCACATTGGATATGCGTTCACCGATCAGACGGCTGATCTCATAAATCTGGTCAAGCATCTCTGACGGCCGCAGGTTGCGGGTCAGGCCATCCAGAGTCGATGCACAGAACCGACAACCCATACGGCAGCCGACCTGTGATGAAATACAGACACTGTTTCCATGCTTATACCGCATCAGAACACTTTCCACGACATTTCCATCATCCAGTGCAAACAAAAATTTCTTGGTACCGTCCAGTTTGGATTCCTGTACTGTTACCGGCTCTACAGCCGTGTAAAAAAATTTCTCCTTACATTTTTCCCGGAAATCCTTGGAAATATTAGTCATCTCGTCAAAACTTCTGGCAAGCTTGACGTGCATCCAGTCATACATCTGGTCTGCCCGGAATTTCTTTTCCCCAAGCTCTCCGATCACTGTACGGAGCTCTTCTTTATTAAATGATTTGATATCTGTTTTTTCTTCCATAATTATCTTGATCTCATTTTAATTTTTTTGAAACAGCGCCATATAAAAGCCGTCTGTCAGGCCATCCTTTTGTGGAAGCAGCTGCTGTTCTTTTACCAGTGTAAAACCACTGTTTTGTGAAAACCATTCTGCATTGTCATGATTTTCTTCCTTTGTCAGGGTACAGGTAGAATACAGTAGCCTTCCACCGGGCTTTACATAGGCTTTGACTGTTGACAGGATCTTTCTTTGTAAGGCTGCGATCTCTTCTACATCCTCCTGTGTGATCCGGTACTTGATATCGGGCTTTCGACCGATGACGCCCAGTCCGGAGCACGGTAAGTCTGCGATAACCAGATCAGCCTTTTCCACTTCACCTTCATCCGGCACGGTGGCATCCCATACCTTGGAGGTGATATTGGTATAACCACTCCGTCTGATATTTTCGTCAATAAGGGCTACCTTTTTTTCTGATAAATCCCGGACACTGACATGCCCTCCCATAGAAAGCTTGGTAACTGCATGTAAAGCCTTCCCGCCGGGTGCCCCGCAGACATCTACGACATGCCATCCAGGCTGTATATCCGCATACTCAATGATCTCCATGGATCCAGCATCCTGTATCATGATCTTTCCGTCTGCAAAACCGGGAAGTCTGTCTGTCCGATCCGGATTTTTCACAATGTAAGCATATGCTAACTCTGGAATTCCTTCCAGCTCGATATGTTCCTTCTGATACTGTGACAACAGCTCCTGTTTCTTGGCATCCGTCATATTTTCATCCATGCGGATGATCAGCGGTCTTTTTTCTAAAAGGCCTTCTAACAGGGACTCAAGCTTTTCTTTGTCATCTGCCGTGATCTCACGCATCCACTTTTCGATCAGCCATTCCGGCATGGAATAGCGGACAGAAAGGGATTGTACCGGCTGTTTTTCAGGATCCGGATAGGTGATGGCAGCTTTGCTTCTCGCAATGGCTCTCAAAACGCCGTTGACAAAGCCTTTTAACGACTGGAAGCCTCTTTTTGCGGCAAGCTTTACCGCTTCATTGCAGACAGCGGCATCCATCGTCTTATCCATATACATAAGCTGATAAACACTCATACGCATCAGGCTGCGGATCAACGGTTTCATCTTTTTTACTTTTACCTTGGAAAACTGGTCAATAATATAATCAAGCTCGATCGCTCTTTCAACTGTTCCCTGCGTCACACACTGGATAAAAGACCGGTCTCTCTTTTCCAAAAATCCGTACTTATCCAATACCTGTTTTAAAACCTGATGACTGTACTGCTTTTTTTCCATGATCTCCATGACGCAGTCCAGTACAATTTCTCTTGTATTTACCATAATTCCTCACAAATTTATATGCATTCTGATGTGCTAATGCATCCATCATCCAAGCTTTGTTCCGACCTCCACAGCTCTTCCTGCCAGAAAGTCTCTTGCAGCCATCCGCTTTTTGCCTTCTAACTGCAGCTCGGTAACGGCTAAGCCATCCTTACCTGTTGCGACAACGATCGCATCCTTTGTTACCTCACATACCGTTCCGGGCTCTTTATCTATCCCTAAAACCACATGTGACTGCCAGATTTTTAACTGCTTTCCGTTCAATCTCGTATAAGCACTCGGCCATGAATTGAGGCCGCGCACCAGATGCTCTATCGTATCTGCATCTTTATCCCAGTCAATCTCACCAATCGCCTTGGAGAGCATTTTGGCATAGGTGCTCTTTTCTTCATCCTGCTTTATGGGATGGATATTGCCGGTCTCTATATCGGGAAGCACCTCTACAAGGAACTTTGCCCCGACCTCTGCCAGCTTGTCAAACAGACTTTCTCCGGTATCCGTATCCAAAATCGGAACAACCTTCTGGAACAGGATATCTCCGGTGTCCAGACCCTTATCCATCTGCATGATCGTGATACCGGTCTCTTTTTCGCCGTCAATAATGCTCCACTGGATCGGCGCTGCTCCTCTGTATTTCGGAAGCAGTGACGCGTGGATGTTGATACAGCCAAGACGCGGCATAGTGAGAATTTCTTCTGATAAGATCTGTCCGAAGGCAGCCACCACAAATAAATCCGCTTCGTATTTTTGGAGTTCTTCCACAGCCTCCGGTGCTTTGATCTTTTTCGGTGTCAGAACCGGAATACCATATCTTAGCGCACATTCCTTGACCGGCGACGGTATCAGTTTGTCGCTTCTTCCCTTTGGCTTATCCGGCTGCGTCACAACCGCTGTTATTTCATATCCGGCCTCTACCATGGCCTCTAAAGGGCCAACCGCAAAATCCGGAGTTCCCATATAAACAATCTTCATGCTTTACCTCTTTTTATCCAGTTATTCGCCAATTTCTTCGTCCGGTGCCTGTTCCACATCATATAACGGGCCTTCCACAAGCTCTGTATAAACATGACCGTCCAGATGATCGATCTCGTGCATCAGGGCTCTTGCCAAAAGCTCTGTACCTTCTACTTCAAAAGGCTCCATATTTTCATTGTACGCAAGTACCTTGACATAATTGGGTCTGGTTACGACGCCGCATTTGCCGGGAACGGAAAGACAGCCTTCCTGTCCTGTCTGCTCGCCACTTGTTTCCATGACCTTGGGATTGATCAACAGGATCGGATTATCTCCACAGTCAATGACACAGATTCTTTTTAAAATACCAACCTGCGGTGCGGCAAGACCAACGCCGTCAGCCTCATACATTGTCTCAAACATATCATCGATCAGCTCTTTGGTACGCTCTGTGACTTCCTTTACCTCTTTACATTTTTTGTTTAAAACCGGATCTCCTAATTCTCTGATACTTCTTAAAGCCATTTCTTCCTCCTAATATCCATTCATGGGATCAAAGTCAAAGTAAATACTGCATCTGGCAAATTCCTTTTTCTTTTGTTCCATAAAATTTTCTATCAAATCTTTTACTTTTATTAACTCTTCATATCGTTCATGCCGTACATAAAGCATGCGCCGGTATACATCATTGATCTTCTGGATACTGGCATCGGCAGGTCCGATGATCTGACAGGCGGCATCATTTTTTTGTTTTAAAAGCTCCGCTGTCCGGTCAGAAACCTGTGTTGCAAGCTCCTGTCTGTCGGATGTAAACAAAATTGCCAGCATATGTCTGATCGGCGGATAATTGCACAGCTGTCTATATGCGATCTCATTTTTGTAAAAACTGTCATAGTCCTGCGAAGCCGCATCAACGATCGCATAGTGCTCCGGCTGATAGGTCTGGATAACCGCCTCTCCGGGCAGCTCTCCCCTGCCGGCTCTTCCTACCGCCTGCGTCAAAAGCTCAAAGGTACGCTCTCCGGCCTGATAATCGCCACCGCCCAGGGACAGATCTGCTGCCAGCACTCCGACCAGGGTAACCATGGGAAAATCATGTCCCTTGACAATCATCTGTGTCCCGATCAGGATATCTGCTTCTCCTGCTGCAAACGTTGAAAGGATTTTTTCATAATCATCCTTTTTCTGCGTGGTATCCCGGTCCATGCGCAGGATCCGTGCCTTTGGAAACATGGTCTTTACACTGTTTTCAACCTGTTCGGTCCCTGCCTTGAAGCCGGCAATGTGACTGGATCCACAATGTGGACACACCTTTACGGCTGCCGTCTCGTAACCACAGTAATGGCAGACCATTTTCCGGTTGCCGTGCATCGTCAGCGAAACATCACAATGCGGACATTTCAAAACCTGTCCACAGCTTCTGCAGGATAAAAAAGATGTATAGCCGCGCCTGTTTAAAAACAACATGATCTGCTGTCCCTTTAAAAGACGCTCCTGCATTTTCTGATATAAAAGTCTGGAAAAGATACTCCGGTTTCCCTTTTTTAATTCTTCCCGAAGATCCACAGTATATACCGTCGGCAATTTTCTGCTGTTATATCTGTTTTCCAGATAAAAATATCCGTATTCTCCATTCATGGCACGATAAAAGCTCGTAACGGACGGCGTTGCTGATCCCAGTACCACGCTGGCCTTTGCCACCGATGCAATATGCTCAGCGACCTCTCTTGCATGATACTTTGGCATGCTGTCACTCTTGTAGCTGCTCTCGTGCTCTTCATCTATGACGATCAGTCCAAGATTGGGAAATGGCGCAAACAATGCACTGCGCGGACCGATCATGATCTTGATCTGCCCCTTCTTGGCCCGTTCAAACTGATCATAACGCTCTCCCTTGGAAAGCTTGGAATGTATAACGGAAACACTGTCTCCAAATCGTCTGTAAAACCGTAATACGGTCTGATAGGTAAGTGCGATCTCCGGGATCAGGACAATGACCTGCCTGCCCTGAGAAAGGACCGTATCGATCATTTCCATATAAACTTCCGTCTTGCCGCTTCCGGTCACACCTCTTAACAGATAGACCTTGCGGATACCCTCATTATAATCCTTGGAAAAAGCATCTGCTATCTTCTGCTGCTCCGGGTTTAAGACCGCTTTTTGCAGCCTGTCTGCTTTGATCTTGATCGGATTGCGGTACTCGGTCCGTTTTTCAATCCGGATCACATTTTGTTTTTCCAGTGCTTTGATGGTCTGTGCTGACACATTCAGCTTCCCGGTAACAAATTCATAGCTCAGGCAGTCCGCATCCGCAAAGGCTTCCAACAGCCGCACCTTTGCCACATGATGCTTTTCTCCGGCTGTACGCAGCGCTTCCTGATATCCGTCAGAATCTGCAGCCAGTAAAATATCTTTTTGTTCTACCTGTCTGACCTTATCCTTTACCGGTAATACTGTCTTTAAGGATGAGATCAATGTGGAACCGTAATTTTTTTTCATCCATGCTGCCAGCGAGATCATACGCCCCTCGGCCGGAATGCCGGTGCCTGCCACATCTAGGATCTCCTTACACCGCTCCTCCGGATATTCGGACGAATCGGTCAGCTCCAATATAAAACCACGGATTGTTTTATTGCCCTTTCCAAATGGGATCAGCACCTGCATGCCGGGCTCCAAAGCATCCTGCAAATGCGGTGGTATTTTATATTTAAACGGTCTGTCGACCTTTTCGTGTGAAATATCAACACATATATTTGCAAATCTATAACTCATATTTTCCCTTTAACCGGATCATGGGCGTATCTCTACAGCATCCGGTGCCTGCTGCCTGCCCGCCAGAACATCCGCGATGATATCCCGCTCATCCATCGGATATTTCTTTCCTTCAATCTCCTGATAATCTTCATGGCCTTTACCGGCAAGTACAATGACATCCCCCGGCTGTCCATGCCTGATCACATAGGCAATGGCCTCTCTTCTATCCACAATCTCTACATATTTTCCATCTGTTTTGGCAATTCCGGTTTTGATATCGGCAATGATATCTTCCGGCTTTTCAAAACGTGGATTGTCAGAGGTGATAACCGTCAGGTCTGCCAGTCTGCCGCTTACCTCGCCCATTTCATAGCGGCGTAGCTTGGAACGGTTGCCTCCGCAGCCAAACAGACATACCAGACGCTTTGGCTGATATTCCTTTAATGTAGTAAGCAGGCTTTCCAAAGCCATGGCATTGTGTGCATAATCGATCATCAGCGTAAACTGGTCTGACACCTTGATAAGCTCGATCCTGCCCTTTACCTTTGCCTCTTTTAAGGCATCCTGCATTTTGTGGGGATCTATTCCAAAATGATGACAGATCGCGATTGCCGTCAGGGCATTGTATACACTGAAACGCCCCGGTGCATGAAACTCCACATCAAAATTGAGATAACCGCCTACCTTGAAATCCACACCAAGATATCCTTCTCCCTTTAAAAGCTCAACATCGTGTGCGTACAGATCCGCCTCATGGGAAAAACCATAGGTTTCCAGTTCACAGGTATGACCTTCAACCACATTTTTCCAATGTTCGTCGTCAAAGTTGACAATTCCTTTTTTGCACTGCTTGAATAAAAGTCCCTTGCAATGCATATAATCCGCAAAATCCTTGTGCTCATTGGGACCGATATGATCCGGCTCCAGATTGGTAAAAATACCAAGCTCAAACATAAAGCCCTGTGTCCGGTGCTGCATAAGCCCCTGTGAGGAAACTTCCATCACAACTAGCTCACAGCCGGCATCCGCCATCTGTCTGAAATAACTCTGCAGTACATAGGATTCCGGTGTTGTATTGTTAGCGGGAATATGGACATCACCGATCACGGCCTCGATCGTTCCGACCAGTCCTACCTTGTATCCGGCATGCTCTAAAATAGATTTGACAAGATACGTGGTGGTCGTCTTTCCTTTTGTACCGGTAATGCCGATGATCTTCATCTGATCAGCCGGATGATCAAAATATGCAGCAGATAAAAATGCCAGTGCATATCTGGTATCTGCCACCCTGATCACTGTCACGTCCTGATCTACGGGCAATTCCACATCGTGGCTTACCACGATCGCCTTTGCACCATTTGCTGCTATTTCAGCCACTTTATCATGTGCATCAAAGTTGGCTCCCTTGATACATACAAAAATGCAGCCCGGTGTAACCGCGTTGGTATTGTAAACAAGATCTCCCACCATCGTGGATACATCTCCCTGCAATATCTCATAGGAAAGCCCCTTCAGCATATATTCACATGATTTTTTTTCTCTTTCTGCCATATCCCGTCATCCTTTCACATTACTTTTAAAACCTATTACAGAATAGCACATATAACCCATTTTTTCATTATTTTATTGCAGATTTTTCATGGAATGCTATAATTTGTTGTATGCGTTTTCAAAACGCGAAAACAAAAAATGAGGATGCTATTATGAAAAATAAAACAACCAGAAATTCTTTTTTACTGCTTTTAACAGCCTTTATCTGGGGCGTTGCCTTTGTTGCCCAGAGCAAGGGTGGCGATGCGATCGGGCCTTTTACCTTTAACTGTCTCCGCTTTCTGATCGGCGGCATCGTCCTGTTGCCGGTTACAAAGCTTTTGGATAAGCTTGGGTATTCGGGTAAAAAACCGGCCTCTGAAAAAGACAAAAAGACCCTATTAATGGGCGGTCTTACGTGCGGCATCATCTTATGCTGCTCCAGCAACTTCCAGCAGCTTGGTATCTCCAAAGGCTGTCCGGTCGGAAAAGCCGGATTTCTCACGGCATGTTATATTATACTGGTTCCTATACTTGGACTATTCTTAAAAAAGAAATGCTCTGCCAAGATCTGGATCAGTATTATGATGACTGTGGTTGGATTGTATCTGTTATGCATGAACGGAGCATTTTCGCTTCGTCCGGAGGATGGACTGGTATTGATCTGCGCTTTCTGCTTTGCCTGCCATATTCTGGCAGTCGATCACTTCAGTCCTCTGGTAGATGGGGTTCGTCTTTCCTGTATCCAGTTTTTTACGGCAGGATGTATCAGTGCGATTCCAATGATTTTGATAGAAATGAAACCCTTTAGCGGTAATTTTATGATCTGGGGTGCTGCTTTTACCTCTCTTCAGGCATGGATCCCGCTTTTGTATGCCGGCATGCTCTCCTGTGGTGTTGCCTATACCCTGCAGATCATCGGTCAGGACGGGGTCAATCCGGCGGTTGGCTCCTTATTGATGAGCCTTGAATCTGTTTTCTCTGTACTTGCGGGATTTCTTTTGCTGCACCAGAAGCTGAGCCTGCGTGAGCTGGCCGGATGTGCTTTTATCTTTGTGGCTGTGATTTTGGCACAGCTGCCGTCGCGACGGAAAAAAGATTAAAGCTGATGATTTGTTGTTGATTTTTTATCAGCTTTTTGATGCTGACTATTGAAAAAATAAAAATGCTATGTTATATTAGAAACAGGGAATGCCAGAGAGGCGGCATACCCTCAACATTGAGTTAACCTTTTACAAGGTCAGCCGTCATTAGTTCGAGTAATGGCGGCTACTTTCGTTTTCCCTTGAAAATTGTATAGCACAATCTAATTTCTTAGTAATTCTATGATTTTGTCATAGCTCTCTTCCCTATGCGGAAAGGTGCAATTTGTACAGTCTTTGATCTCTTTCCCATTTTTTTCAAAAAAACGAGGATTGCCCGGGCAGTCCTTTCTCAAATACAGCGGACAGAAGCAAAAAAGACAATTCATATGCTCAATCCCTTTATGACAGGGATAATAAACACATGCATGGTTTTCAAAATAACGGTATGAGTCCTCCATAAAATAGTCCTCCTTAAAATATCTTTATGATTTCTTATAATTTTCTGCTTTCTCTACAAATCTTTTTGCAAATTCCGGATTGGACGGATAATACAAATGTGGAAATCCCAAAAACAGATCATCCTTATCCAGTACGCAGTCATAGCTTCTTTTTGTGCCGGGCTTTGTTGCAACACAGGCACAGCCATTATCCGTACTGTCATAATAATGAAATTCATGCCCCTTTATACTTTTACCGGGAGACAGGAAATTGCTTTCCTTCTCCTGCACCTGTATATAGCCAAAACGCACAAGCTTTCCCTGAAAAGCACAGGTTCCCGGAAGTGCTCCCGCCATTTCATAGGTATTTCTGTTCTGGTCGGTCAGTTTATCATGCAGATACATAAATCCACCGCACTCTGCCACAACCGGCATTCCTCTTGTAAATGCATTCCTTATAGAAGCTCTCATGCTGATATTGGCCTGCAATTTTTCTGCAAAAAGCTCCGGATAGCCGCCGCCAAGTAACAAAGCATCGCAGACCTCCGGTATCTCTGCATCATGCAACGGAGAAAAAAAGACAAGTGAGGCTCCCATTTTTTCCAACATATCCAGATTATCTTTATAATAAAAGCAGAAGGCCTCATCTTTGGCAACACCGATCACAGGCTTACTCTCCGGTATACCGGTTATGTCGTTAAATTCGGAAGCATGATCAAAGTTTTCTGTTTTATAAATTTTACGGCAAGCTGCTGTATCCGTCGTTTCAATCTCACAGGCACTCTCCGCAATTTTTATGATTTTATCCGTATCAAGCGTCTCATCAAGCTTTTTTGCAAGCTGTTGCAATTCAGTATGGATATCCTCAAGCTCGCCCGGCATCACAAGTCCTAAATGTCTGCTTTTCAAGATCATTTCTTTTTGATCCGGCAGATAACCGACAACATCTATTCCAAGCTCTTTTTCAATAAGTGGCCCGATCATCTGATAAAAGTCCTTTGACATCCGGTTCAAAAATACACCCTTGATCAGTTTTTCCGTATCGTAAGAAAGAAAGCCGGCGATCA
>ONHB01000028.1 GCA_900317505.1 uncultured Lachnospiraceae bacterium
AGTGTAAGACTAAATACAACAGTGGAGGAAGTAGAAATAAGTGAAAGACTAAAATCTACTTTGCCCCATTCAAAGTGGAAATAAACTTTTCACTTCAGTGTCATAATTTTTACACGACATTTTACTTGACAAGATCCGGAATGTCTTGTAAAATAGGCAATGTCGTGAGACGCCCAGATAGCTCAGTCGGTAGAGCAGAGGACTGAAAATCCTCGTGTCACTGGTTCGATTCCGGTTCTGGGCACTGCATGCGGGTGTAGTTCAATGGTAGAACACCAGCCTTCCAAGCTGGATACGTGGGTTCGATTCCCATCACCCGCTTCTCTGAAATCATTCAGAGTAAATACTATTAATTTAATACCTTCAATGCATGGCGACATGCACAACATGCGCGAGTGGCTCAGTGGTGGAGCACCTCCTTGCCAAGGAGGGGGTCGCGGGTTCGATCCCCGTCTCGCGCTCTTTTTTATGTCCGCAAACCCTTGATTTTACTGGGTTTGCGGACTTTTTGTTTGGGCGGGATTTGAAGACAGTTGAAGACAGTTGTCTTCAAGTCAAGAAATGCAGTATTTATGCGGTTTTGCTGGCATTTACAATGCTTTTGTGAGTAATTCGTATGTCTGGTCTTCGGTAAGCGGATTGAAAATATAATGCATGGTTGTTGTAAGATTGGTATGTCCCAACTGTTCCCTGATACAGTCAAGCGGAACACCGGCGGCGTTTAAGTTGCTGGCATAAGTTTTTCTAATCTTATGAGAACTTTTTACTTTTACACCGGTTCTTTGGGCAAACTTTTCCAATACATAATTAATCTGTCTTGCTTCCAGTCTCTGACCGTCTCTTTGAAAAATGAAATCATCTTCATGAGTTCGACAAAACTCTTCTAAAGAAGTTTCCTTTTCATCAATGCCAGCTATCCGGCAAAACAGTTCATGTGCTTGGGGAATAACCATAACGAAACGATCCGTGTTTGTTTTTGTATGTTCCACAACACTCACTTTGTTTTCTTCCTGATTGCGTATTTCTTCTCTTACCACATGAAGCTTTTTGTCTTCCAGTAAGTCCATCCACTTCAAAGCCACAAGTTCACCTACACGGAGTCCCAAATAGAAATTAACCCGGACAGCAAGAAAAGATACATCGGAAGTTTCTGCATACATCTTTTCAAGATAGTCATACAAAACAGCTAATTCTTCCGTGTTATAGGTTTCCGTCCGTCCGGTCTTGCGCACAACCTGTCTGAACTTGGTTAAGATAGCCACATTTAAAAATGGATTCTCTTTCAGGTAATGTTTCCGCATGGCATATTCAAACATGCCCTTGATAATGGTTTTGACATTGGTCCATTCCTTTGCACTTAAATGATATTCCCGGATAATGCGGTTGCATTCTTTTTCTAAAAGCAGATCATCAATGGTGGATAACTTCTTTTTGTCCAGTGCAGAAGTTGAAAGGTACTTCACATAGTGCTGTCTGTGCCTTTTGATGGTATTGGGACTGTCTGTCAATCCGGTCTTATAATCTAACCATTCATCGAATAACGCATGAAAAGTCATCTTGTCAATGTTCGATTTTGATAAGTAGACGGAAGCTAACCTGTTTAAGATTTCTTCCTCCGATTGTGCACGAATAATCTTACGTTTTCCTTTTTCATCCTTGTAGTATGTCTGCCAGCGTCCACCTTCTGAATGGGGTGGGGTGATGGCAAACGGATGGATGCGTTTTACTTTTTCTCTTTTTGTAGCCATAAGTGTTTCATACACACTGTCTACATCTACAATACCGTAGTCGAAAGCTTCTTGCAAGATACGGGATTTATTTTTTGTTTTTCTGTTCATAAAAACACCAACCTTTGTCTGACTGCGCAGGGCAGGTGCTTGGTATGAATGCTCCATCTGTTTCTTATTAAGAAACATATCAGCCATCTCAATCTGAAACCAAATCAGACGGCTTTATGGTAATGTCTTTGGTCGCATTTGAAACCTTGTTGCCTGTTGCTTTCCATTGCTTGTGTCAATGGATAGGATGCCTTTATTTCTCGTAGAAACAGACCATCCGACATGGGAAATCTGTCAAGGAAATAAAGAGCATGTGGCTTTGTCCACCTTGACAGGTTTTTTATGTCGGATATCCTACAATGAGAGAAATAAAAAGAAGATGTAACCATGCAATGGCGGTTCATCCTCTTAGCGGGTCTTTGTATTTTTGGGTTTGTTGTTTTTCTTTGCTGCCGGTGTGTCATTGGAAATATATGCGGTACGCTTCTTACCATCTGCAATCCTGTCGTGAATGGAACGGACTTCAACCTGTCTGGTGGAAGTTTCGGAATTTATCACACGAACCATACGGCGGATCAGTTTTTCCGAATCGGTTAAGGTAAGAGCTGTTACTTTTTCATTCTGATTGATCTGCTCCTGCAAGGCAGCTTTTTCTTTGGTAAGGGCAGTTACAGATTTTTTTGCATCAGCAGGATGATAGGTCTCCAGACATTTTTTGCTTTTGTAATAGGAAGAGATTTCTTCTTTGTGTTCTTCTTTGAATTTCTGCTTTCTGCTTTTGAAAAAGATTTTTTCATACTCATCGATGAGTGGCTGCAGCTCTTTGCACTTCTTTCTGGCATTGAGAACAATCTCAATGTTCTTTATCCTTGCTTTGTCTGTTTTGATTTTCTGTTTTGCCCGGGTAATCTGTTCATCCAGAGAATGGATGTGCTCCATCAGATCATCTTTGGAATAAATCCCATGGTCATACAGATAATGGAAGAGACTGTTGAGACAAGACCAGTCTCTGGCAAGACATTTCACATCGGCAATGGATGAGTAGTTCTTTTCCTTTCTGTCACGACTTCGAATGTCGATGTAATGGGAAAGATAGTCGGCCAAAGACTCTTCCTGGGGCTTCGGACTTCTAAGTTCCTGCCACTTATCATAGATGCGTTTTACGATGGATAAGAGGTCATTCCACAACCGATTTCGCATTTTAATCTCACGGTTGAGGTTGCCTAAGTCTGTTTT
This sequence comes from uncultured Lachnospiraceae bacterium, assembly GCA_900317505.1. Taxonomy (GTDB): domain Bacteria; phylum Bacillota; class Clostridia; order Lachnospirales; family Lachnospiraceae; genus UBA2882. The sequence continues at coordinate 3,015 of ONHB01000028.1, forward strand.
GATGCCTTTCTTTTCCAGGGCAGAAACGGCTGGACCCAGATGGATGGTTGGGATTTTGGCAATGCCCTGTCTTTCATAAGAACGCATATCAATACGGACATCACTCTGGCATCTTTCCAGATAAGCATTCACATGTTCCTGCCAGTGACTTCTCCACAGTTCAACATTCCCACGCTCGTTCCAGTCCACCGTGTTTACTTTTCTGGATTTATATGCACCGCTTGGAAGTCGGATTCGGCTGCCATCTTCATCGAGAATATATTCTTTTCTGGATTTGGCTAACCAGTTCCCATCCTTATCCAATGCCCGCATGGTTAAGAGAATATGGGCATGGGGATTGCCATCTCCCTTGTCATGGATTGCGATGTCGCAACACATCCCTTTATCGACGAACTCCTTCTGGCAGTATTCCGTTATAACAGACCGGAACTGTTCGGCAGGGATTTCAACCGGAATAGCAATCTGAATTTTTCTTGCCTGCTGTGCGTTGCAGTTGCATTCGACTTTCTCAACCGAGTTCCAGAGTGTCTGCCTGTCTTTATAACATGCCGGAGCATGGGCGGGCAGAAGAATGGTTTCGTAGATGACTTCGGTTTTAGATGAATAGTTGTGGTAACGCATATCTGCATCCCGGTAAAGTCTTGAACCGCTCTGATATGCGGCTGCGGCAACGGCAGACTGATTGGCGGATGATTTTACGATACTGACTTTAAAATGATTACTTGCCATAACGATACCTCCTTTCTGTATGCATGATTTTTTATTGGGATAGCCGGCAGAGCCGGCGAAAGGGGAAACGGAGTTTCCCCTTTTTGTTTCATCCTTTGTGTTCAGAACACAAAGAGATGAAGAACGCTATTTTCACAGCACAAGCCTCGCAGAGCGCAATAACACCGGAACGGTGTATAATTGCGCCCTTTTTCAAAGGGAAGAATTGGCATCGGATATTTCCTGCAATACCTTTTGTACTTCCGGCATTTTTGAAAGGATGGATAAGAAACTGTTTACTTCCACATAGGGAAGATAGACAATGTCCGGGAAATATTTCTCCAACATGCCACCATAAGTACACAACTGATGTGTACGGGCTTTTCTTGTGAGAGATTTGGAATTACGCTCGTAGTTTTTGATGCGGTGTTCCAGTAACTTTTTTTGCGCTTCCATCTGTGCCATCTTTTCTTCCTCTGATTTCCATCTGCCTGAACTCATACGTATCACCGCCTTTCTTTGGGATATAAAGACATAAAAAAAGCATATGTCCGCAAAGAACATATGCTTAGGTTTATTTGTTATTATGAAGTTGATTGCTGTGTGGCCACACTACAACTTTATCATGTCACCGGCATGGCAGCAATTCCAAAGTTGTTCTATTCCTGTTGCATTCCACATGGAAAACTCACAATACTATTTTACACCCGGGTATGGGTAAATGAAATGATGGTATCATGAGAATTTGTGAGATTTTGTTTGAGGTACAAAGAAGCATACCTTTTCGATGCTATCATTATAACGCGATATAAAAGAAACGTAAATGTGGAAGACATATGGCAGATGTATTTCTTTTGTGAAAGAGATGAGATGATGCCTCGGTCCGTATGAAATAAGGTTGCTTCCTATATTACAGTCAGAAATGAACATCATAACGGGGAATATGCAGAGTAGGAAGAGCTTCGCGGGGATTATAAAACTGCTTGCTAATCAGACGGTAGGATGTTATTCTTGTCATAGGCAGTGAGAATCTCAATCCCGTTTGATTGTTTTGGGTCGCAACTTGACAATACTTCTATGTAGGATTTGTTTTTCATTGCTTTTTTATTCAGGAAAAGTAAAATTGTGTCACAGTCTTGACAGACCATCGCACAATAATTTTGTTTAATCAGTATTTGTAAATGAGGCGTCATTATGGGAATATTTGGATTTGGAAGAAGTGTAGGAAATAACACAGGATTGGAAAAGCCTAACGAGGGTGACTTAACGGATAATGATAAATTGTTAATTGAATATTTTGAAAAGGAAAAATATCAAGAGATAGAATATGACAACAATTTAAAAGAAACAAGAGAAATATTTGGAATTCCAAATGATGAGAAAACATATTATGTTTTTAAACGTAGGACAATAAAAAAGTTGTTTTCGAAAGAAATTTTTGGAATCGTAACTAGAAAGGCAATTCGGTTTATATATGATGGGCAAGTATGCTATATACCATTAGAAGATATTTGTAACTATCGTTTTAGGTTTGAGAATAAAACAATACATTGTTACGATAGATTAAATGTTAGAACTACATTATATAAATTGGCTACTTCGGAAGATATATTCAAAAGTGGAAACATTTCTAGAGATTTTTTTGATTTTGTTCATAAGGTTCAAAAAGATTGGTTCATATTATGCGCTTCTGCAAGAAAAATGGTAAAAAAAGATGAAGATGTAATCTTAAACAAATATAAAAAAATTGGTTTTTACGATATCATAGATTCAGAAGATATTTCTCGAATTAAAGATTTTCTTATTTTTGATGTTGATAATGTGGCAATCAAAAAATTAGATGTTCATACTGATTTATTACAAGGAGATTTTGCTGAGTTTGCTTGTGGTCTGTCAGATTGTTTTGATGATGGAATGTCAATGTCAGAAATAGAAAATTATTCTGTTTCACATTTTAAATACTATTTGAAAGAATATAAGAAAGGAGTATTACCAAGTCAAATTATAGATGATTATTTTAGAAATAGTGTAACAGATAATTATTTAGAGATGTTTGACGGAGATTACAAGAAGTATCTTAAAAAGATATTTAAATCCTATAATAAACTAATTGCATATATTTCTGTTACAAAAGAATTAGCGAAAACTCCTTACGATCTCTTAAAGGAAAATAAAAAAGTCTTTTCTCCGAAAGAAACCGAGGAATTTCTTAAGTACGCAACCATTACAAAAAACAAAGCTATGGTTTCAAAAATTCAAGAAGATGCCTGTGAAAATACCGATGTTATTGATGGCTTTGGTTTTTCTTCTGTTCATCATATTTTCTTGAGCAAGAAAGAAGATTGTATTGCTAATATTTCTGCAGACACAAAAGATGTTTATGCAGATTCGTGCGATGAAGTATTAAAGAGAGATTATTCTTATGTTTCGTGGGCTTCTTTTTTAGGGGGCGCATTCCAAAAATTTGCACTAGAGAGATTGGCTCAATCTCCTGAATATGATTCGTTTCGTGATGTAATTAAACAATTAACCAGACTAAAAGCACTAAAAATTGCCAAAGAGAAACTTTTGACGGCTTCAATTAATTCTTTTCGAAACAACATAGATCGTATAAAATATAATAACCTTGAAGGAGTTAGTTCAGAGGAATTACACGAGAAACTTGTACAATATCAAGAACAGTTAGAAAATTTATTATGTGAGTTGAATTGTGTTCAAGAAGAGATTAAAGGTCTTAAGGAGGAAATTCAACAAACTGAAGATGATTTGATAAGTGCTGCAAAAGCGGATATGGTCTCAATTAAAGATATGGTAAATTCATGGAAAGAAAGTAGCGATTTTATTGATAATCTGATTTTTGCAATTTTATGTCGAAAAGTTTCTTATCAAGAATTAGTTTCCGACTCTGAATCTGAAGATGCAAAGATATTTTATTTTCATGATACTTTCTTTTGCATGACGCAAAAAATGTTTCAGACAATACATGTAAGTGCAGCACAAAACAGTGAAAAAGAAACCTCATATAAAGGTGAAAAAGAAACTTCGTATAGAGGTAAAAAAGAGACTTCAAATAAGGGTGAAAAACCATATGGAAAACACTGGTTTTCAGATGAAGCGTATAAAGATGAAAAAGTATTGAAAAAGGAATATAGAGAATTAGTAAAGAAATATCATCCAGATTGCAATCCATCTGGGGTAAAATACTTCATTGAAATACAAATGGAAAGAGCAAGTATTATGGAATTGTTTGAAAAATAATGAGTAAGAAAAAGAGGGTGCTTCATTCATTTGTGAAAGCACCCTCTTTGTTATGAAATTTTTACCCAATGAGGTTTATGTTTCTTATCTGAGCTACTTGGACAAGTTCCACCCATTGAAGGAGGATTGTAAGTAGGTCTACCTAAATTGTCTGGTCGAGAGGCACAACTGCCACCCTTACCACATTTCGAACAAACTGCTTGCCATTTTGCCATAATAATACGTCCTTTCTTCTTGAATGCACTAAAAGTAATTTCCCTATTGGTATGATTAATAAAACCACTGTATTTTTAAATGTTATATTTAATCTTCTGATATGAATAGCATAATCAATCCTATGATGCACTATTGATGGAATAAGGATTTAACAATGATTCAAACCTTAATGAGATACATGCTGGTTCCTATTATCTTGAACAATATATACTTGTTCCATTTGATATGTTTATATTTTAGTGCTACTATAAAAGAAAGTCAATAGATGAATAGCATAGCAAAATAGCAATGAGTTGTATAATATGATTTAATAAAGCCAGTATATATACGTGTATATTTATGCAAGAATAATTTCTTCATGACTTAGCTTGAAATGAGAAAAATAGAGTTTTTGAGTAATATATGTTTTTGGTTGATTGGAGTTTTTGAAGACGTTTTGGCGACAGCGATAAACATGGGATCCAAGAATACTGTATTTATGCGATTTGCAATAACGATTTTTATTCGAATTCACTTCTCGCTATTAGTTCATTTTTAGCTATTACAAGAATGATAGCAGTGTGAAATTATGCTTTTATGAATAAGAAATTTATTGAATTGGGGAAACGCATTTCACCAATTGTATCCTTTGTATATACCATATTAATTTTTGAACTTTTTTCATTATCAATTCATGAAAAACTCTTGATAAAAAAATATTATTTGCATATAATATAAATACAGATACAATCTGTTGCGTTAGAACGTATTAAATAATTGGGCTGGTCGAAAGACCCTGGTCCACCATTTGGCGGGTAAGCACCCGCCGTTTTTTTACGGTAAGATAATATGAAAGAATTAAGTGTATTTATTGATGAATCTGGAGATTGGGGCGAATATGCTTCACATAGTCCTTACTATATTGTCACAATGGTATTGCATGACCAGTCAGTTGATATTGTAAATGATTTAAAGCATTTAGATGAAAATCTAAAATATATGAATTGTAATAATCAGTGCATTCATGCGGGACCGATTATTCGCGGAGAACATCAGTATAGGGATTACGATCCGGAAGTAAGAAGAAAATTGTTAAAGAATATGATGTATTTTATGCGTCATATGAAAATAAATATAAATTCAATTTACATAGAAAAAAAGCGAAATAATGATAGTATTTCTGCAACAGGAAAGTTAGCAAAACTTTTGTCTAAATTTATTAAAGAACATTATGATTACTTTAATTCTTTTGAACATGTTAAAATATACTATGATAATGGACAGGTGGAATTGAACAAGATATTAGCGACTGTATTTAACACATTATTAGATAATGTTGAATTTAAGCGTGTTCAACCAACTGATTATAGATTGTTTCAGGTAGCTGATGTGGCATGTACTTTAAAATTGATAGAATTGAAACTGAATAATAATTCTTTATCAAAATCAGAAAAGACATATTTTGAGACAGATAGAATTTTAAAGAAGAACTATATTAAACCATTACAAAATATGGAATTGTAAAATATAGAAAATTATTTGAGGCAGCTTTGGGGACAACGTGTTTTCCTTTCTCTAGAATGCTTGATTTTACTTGATAAGGATATTGTTGAAAACAGGCTGAGAGTAAATGAGGAAGTGCATTTTTTGATACATTGAGTGAAGATTTGAGAAAAATGTTTCCAGGGACAAAAGGCTTTTCTACTACGAATCTTAGATACATGAAGAGATATTATGATATGTTTGAAGAATTTCTGCCCCAAGTTGAGGCAGAATTATCGGACATATTAAAGTTTCTCCAAGTTGGGGCAGAAATATATGCCATTCTTTGGGGACATATAAAAGTCACTGTAGACAAGTGCAAAGGAAATCCGGAGAAATCATTTTTTTTTGTAGATGAGGTAATAAAAAACAATTTGCTTCAATACTATCTTCTACAGAGAAACTAGAATTAAGATTAGTATTGGATACAGAACTTTAATATAATGAATAATGGATTTTGAGTTAGATATTAATGCAAACTTTTATTCTTGACTTGAAGACACCTTGAAGACAGTGTGTTTTCCTTTCTCTAGAATGCTTGATTTTACTGGGCTCGTGAGAGCCCATCTGCTTCGATCCCCGTCTCGCGCTTTTTTATTTTGATATATCGATAGACAGTTGCCTGCATCAGTTATCTATGTTAAACTGAGTGCAAGCAGAAAGTCAAAATCATATTTTATATGGGATGGTTCTGCCATCCCATTTTCTATTTAAAATTCTAAATATTCTAAAAACTTCACTGCTTAAATTCCACAAACAAATGAATAGCAGGGAGGTTTTAAATGGTATGATGTATATAGCATGCCGTTGTGATAACAGGTATACTGTTACGCAAAATAGAAGGTCTCCCGGAAGAGGAGGCTGTATGGCACAAAGACACAGGATTGCTTTGCAGGGAAAAGAACTGCCAAGGGGCAAAACAGAGACGATCAAAGGCACCTTTCTTGGAAAAGGTATCCGCATTGATATTTATGCTAAGGATAGTGATGGCAATGCTTATGACATTGAAATGCAGACAACCGAGGAGGAAGATCTGCATTTGAGGACACGGTATTATCACAGTGAGATGGACAGCTATCAGATCCGGGCCGGACAGAAATACTTTAATCTGAAACAGTCCATTGTTATATTTATCTGTACGTACGACCCATTTAAGGATAATAAAAGTATTTACAGCTTTTCAACGATTTGTGAAGAGAATAAAGAGCTTATTCTGGATGACAAGAGACATACCTATTTTGTAAATATATATGGAAACAGGGAAGGTATTGACGAGGAAACGGCAAAGCTGCTTGATTATTTCAAAACCGGTAAACCGACAGACCCTTATACCAGAAATATACAGGATCAGGTAGAGTTTATAAGGGATGATGATGACTGGAGGGAAAACTATATGACGATTGAAATGAAGATGGACCAGAAGTATGAACAGGGAAGAAAAATTGGTAAAACCGAAGGTGAGCAACATCGAGATAAAGTCCTTATCTTCAAATGGCTGGAAAAAGGAAAGACTGTTAAAGAGATAGCAGAGGATCTGGACAAATCAGAGGATTATGTGAAAAGTTTTATGTAGATATTAAAACAATAATACCGTCAAGGAGGTTATTTTATGTATGAAATGAAAGATGAATATTATATCGGCATAGACATGATTGATGAGGAGCATAAGCAGCTTTTTAAATATGCGGATGAAGCCCATGAACTGCTTCATGATGAATTTACGCCGGATAAATATGACAGAATTGATACCATACTGGAAAATCTGCGTGATTACACGATCAAGCATTTTGCAGATGAAGAGGCTTATATGGAATCGATTCAATATAAAAAACTGTTTACACAAAAAATGCAGCATCAGGAGTTTATCAATAAATTGGACGAGTTTATGCAGCGGCACAATGATGAGGTAGAAGATCAGGATGAGCAGATAATGGGCATTTTGGAATACCTCACTGAATGGCTGACAAATCATATTCTGTACGTTGACGGACAGATTCCCAAATGTTGATATTTTGAGATAGGGGGGACCACAATATGAGCGACACTTTTTACCATTTTACACACCGTTGTGTATTTTCCGGTTTTTCTGCGGAGACCGTGAAAGAAAAGGCAAAGATCTTGGAAGAAAAGGGGATCAAGACGCTGACAAAGTCACACAATTCCAATCAGATGACAGGGACGATCGGACAGCTGCCGGAGTATCAGGTTGCATACGATCTTTTTGTCCCAAATAAAGACTTTGATCATGCAAAAGCATTGATATCTTAAAAGAGGAAGACATGAAAACAAAAAAGAAAATCGCAGTTCTCTTTCCGGGAATCGGATATCATACGGACAAACCATTGTTGTATTACGGCAAAAAGCTTGCCGGGGAGCGGGGATATGAAATTGTTGAGATCCAATATGGCAGGCTTCCGTCCGGTGTCAAAGGAAACGCCGAAAAAATGCGAGAAGCATTTATGAAGGCATTACGATATGCGGCAGAACAGTTAGCAGAGACTCACTTTACAGAGTATGATGAGATACTGTTTATATCAAAAAGTGTCGGAACGGCTGTTGCCGCTGCCTATGCAAAGGAGCATGATATAAAGGCGCGTCAGGTTTATTATACGCCGGTTGCGGAATCCTTTGAGGCAATCGGGCAGGTAGGAATCGTGTTTCACGGAACAGCGGATCCGTGGGCAGACACGAAGCGGATAAAAGCAGAATGTAAAAAAAGAAATCTGCCTTTGTACATTACAGAAAATGCCAATCATTCTATGGAAACGGGATGTGTTGAAAAGGATCTTGAGATCTTAAGCGATATCATGCAAAAAACGGCAGCATATATGGATGAAAGGATTTAATATGATACAGGAAGAAAAAAAGCAGACATGGCTGGATACTCCGGATTCACAGATCTTTATCAATAATGCAGCCAAATTTGGCGATCTGATGATGATGTACCGTTGTGCCATCAGAGAGGTACAGACCAAGCTGGAAGTGTTGGACGATGAGTTTTCGGTAGAAAATAAGAGAAACCCGATCTCTTTTATTAAGACAAGGATCAAAAATCCACAGAGTATATACAATAAACTTCAAAAGCTGGGCTACGAGTTTACGGCCGAAAATATCCAGGAGCAGTTAAACGATGTGGCCGGTGTCCGCGTCGTATGCGCGTTTATTGACGATATATATACCATTGCCAATCTGATTGCCGAACAGGATGATATCAAGGTCATCAAGATCAAAGACTATATCAAAAATCCCAAGCCAAACGGCTACCGCAGTTATCATATGATCGTGGAAATCCCGGTTTTCTTTTCCAAGGGCAAAACACCTATGCGGGTGGAGCTGCAGATCCGTACCAATGGAATGGATTTCTGGGCAACGCTGGAGCATCAGCTTCGTTACAAAAAAGGGATTGAGGATCTGCCGGGATATGAGGAGATCAGCAAAGAGCTGCTTTTGTCTGCACAGGCAGTGATCGAAACAGATAATGAGATGCAGAGAATTAAAAATAAGATCGGAATATTTCATGATATTTAGAGCATCTTTTTCTAATAGGTAATTTCATGACGGATCAGACAAAAAGACAACAGAATATCACTGCACATTATCATCTTCCGGGATTGTTTGAGTTTTATGAGTTATACAGAATATTTCTGCCATTGTACCGGGATCATAGCGAGTATTTTTATGACTGGTGTGATATCGGATCAATTTATGGTGCTCCCCTGGATTGTATCTGGGGTGGCGGCCGCGTGGAAAACGGAACCGCTGATCCGGAGGATGTTTTGGCATTTATGCAGGAATATGGAATCTCAGCCCGGCTGACATTCAGCAATTCCCTGTTAAAAAAAGAGCATTTATCTGACAAAAGATGCAATGCTCTTTGTGCGTTATTTGAGGAAAAAGGGATGGAAAACGGTGTGATCGTGCATTCGGATTTATTGCTCAAATATCTTCAAAAGAAATATCCGGGGCTTTATTGTGTTTCCTCAACGACCAAGGTGCTGACCGAATTTAAGGAGCTTCTGGATGAAATAAACCGGGATGAATTTCGTTATGTTGTACCGGATTTTCGCTTAAACAGAGCATTTGACAAGTGGAGTATGCTTTCGCAACCGCAAAAGGACAAGGTCGAATTTTTATGTAATGAATGCTGTTTTTTCGGATGCAGAGACCGGAAAGCGTGTTATGAAGCGGTCAGCCGTAAAAACCTTGGCGAAGGCGGGCCAGAGCATGTCTGTAAGGCACCGGATGCCGGAGAGGGGTATCGTTTTTCAAAGGCAATGGAAAATCCGGGCTTTATCAGTGTTGATGATATCCGGGATATTTATTTACCTGGAGGCTTTGCCAATTTCAAGATAGAGGGCCGCGGTCTTGGCAGTGCGCTGATTTTGGAATTTTTACTTTATTATATGGTAAAGCCCGCATACCACGTGCATGTAAGAGAGGCGGTCTATCTGGACAATATGCTGGATATATTCTAAAAGCGTACATGATTGAAAAGGTAAATTGGATGTCATAACCTTATAGATAGATAAAGGAGAAGTCAAAAATGGATTATCAGACATTGGGAACGAGTACAGCAAAGGTATCCAGAATAGCCATCGGCTGTATGAGAATGGCAGATCTGGATGTTAAGGAAGCAGAGGATCTGGTATGCCATGCCGCAGAAAAGGGAATCAACTGCTTTGATCATGCGGACATTTATGGAGGCGGCTGCTGCGAAAAAATATTCGGGGAAGTTTTAAAGAAAAATCCCGGTATGAGAGACAGTATTTTTCTGCAGTCGAAATGTGGGATCATTCCCGGAAAGTGTTACAATAATTCAGCAGATTATATCATATCTGCAACCGAAGGAATTTTAAGCAGACTGGGAACAGACTATCTGGATATGCTGCTTATTCACAGACCGGATGCGCTGGTGGAGCCTGAGGAAGTGGCAGAAGCTTTTGATAAGCTCTATGTGCAGGGAAAGGTCAGAAATTTTGGAGTCTCCAATCACAGCTCCATGCAGATGGAGTTGCTGCAAAAATATCTCAGACAGCCGTTGCTGACGGATCAGCTCCAGTTCGGCATTGTAAATTCCAATATGATAAGCAGTGGGATGGAAGTCAATATGGAAAGCAGCGGTTCCATGGACAGGGACGGAAGAGTCCTGGATTATTGTCGGCTGAAGGATATTACCATTCAGGTATGGTCTCCGTTTCAATATGGTATGTTTGAGGGTACGTTTCTGGGTAGTGAAAAATATGAGGAGCTCAACAGAGTCATTGACCGGATAGCTGAAAAATATCATGTCAGCAATACAGCGGTTGCGACCGCATGGATCCTCCGACATCCGGCAAAAATGCAGGTGATTGCCGGGACGATGAAAAAAAGCCGCATAGATGATATTTGTGAGGCCGGTAAAATCAGTCTGACCAGAGAGGAATGGTATGAGTTATATCTCGCAGCAGGTCATATGCTGCCGTAGTATAATGGAGAGTCCGGTTTTTGCCTGATACATGTGCTTTCGTTGCATTGTGCTCAAATTTATACGTAAGACGCGTTGAAATAGATATCTAAAAAAGCTATAATGATTGAGGAAAATTTTTAGATATTATCGGTCGGTCCGACAGGGAGGTGATAAGATGGCAATTCAGTCAATTGATGCCGAAGACGATCAATTTGCATACCGTTACGATACACAGCTTTTGATCGACAGAAGAGATGAGGATCTGGATGAGGATGCGATTGCAGACTATATTACGGCTAATTTCGAAGGAAACAGTTTAATTGCAGCCGGAGATGAGGATTTGATCAAGATTCATTTCCACACCAATGAGCCGTGGAAAATTTTAGAGTACTGCAATACACTTGGCGAGATCTACGATGTTGTCGTGGAAGATATGATTCGTCAGGCCAACGGACTTCAGGGATAAGAAGAGTTTTGACCCTGACATCTTATTTGTGAAAGGCAGATGAAACGGTATGTGGTTATTGTTTGCACTTCTTTCTTCTATTTTTGCGGCGCTGACTTCTATTCTGGCAAAGGTCGGAATTGAAGGTGTCAATTCCAATCTTGCTACGGCTGTACGTACAATGGTAGTCGTTGTTATGGCGTGGGGGATGGTATTTCTGACCGGGGCGCAGAGCGGGATACAGGAGATCAGCAAAAAAAGCTGGATTTTCCTGATTTTATCCGGGCTGGCTACCGGTGCTTCATGGCTGTGTTACTACAGGGCATTGCAGATCGGAGAAGCTTCCAAGGTTGTGCCCATTGACAAATTGAGTGTGGTCATTACTCTGGTGCTTGCTTTTGTATTTTTACATGAGAGGTTTACCCCAAAGTCTCTGGTCGGATGTATTCTGATCGGGATTGGAACTCTGGTTATGGTATTGTAACAGGTATCATAATAGTATTTGACGAATTTTGGTATAAAAGTTATGATAGAAAAGTATTGTGTTTTTAACAGGATATGCAAAGCACAGATTCTAAGGGATGCTGGGTATATAGAATGGTCCGTCTGAGGACCGTTAAAAAATGAGTGGAGGACCGAAAAATGGAAATGTTTGATGCCATGCTTGACAGCATTGACAGCTTTGTGTGGGGACCGGTATTGATTGTACTGATACTGGCGACAGGTATTTATCTGACTGCACGTCTCGGATTTTTACAAATCCGTCATTTAGGGAAAGCCCTGAAATTTATGGTAAAAAATGAGGATAACGGAGAAGGAGAGGTCACAAGCTTCGGAGCTCTTTGTACAGCGTTATCCGCAACAATCGGAACCGGTAATATCGTCGGTGTTGCAACGGCTCTTGTAGCAGGAGGACCGGGAGCACTTTTCTGGATGGAGGTTGCAGCATTATTTGGTATGGCGACCAAGTATGCAGAGGGTCTGCTTGCTGTAAAATATCGTACCATTGACAAAGAGGGACATGTATTAGGCGGACCTTTCTATTATATCGAAAACGGTATGGGAAAGAATTGGAAATGGCTTGCAAAGCTGTTTGCTTTCTTTGGCGTATGTGTCGGACTGATGGGAATCGGTACATTTACGCAGGTAAACGGTATCACCAGTGCGGTAGGCAATTTCTTTGATCCCAATGCATCCAACACGATCAATGTGCTTGGCAGGGAGACATCGATTGCCGTCGTGATCGCAGGTATTATTCTTACCGTTTTTGTTGCGCTGGTTGTTATCGGTGGTTTAAAGAGAATTGCGACGGTATCACAGGTCGTTGTACCGTTTATGGCAATTATTTATGTGCTGTTCTGTCTGATTTTACTGATCTTCAATATCAAACAGATTCCCGCAGCCATTGTTGAGATCGTAACTTCCGCATTTGGTGCGAAAGCAGTTGCCGGAGGTACGCTTGGTGCTATTATCGTTGCGATGCAAAAGGGTATTGCCCGTGGTATTTTCTCTAATGAGGCCGGACTTGGTTCTGCTCCGATCGCGGCAGCGGCAGCCCAGACCAAAGAGCCTGTCCGTCAGGGACTGGTATCTATGACAGGTACCTTTATTGATACGATTGTTATCTGTACCATGACAGGCTTATCCATTGTCATTACCGGAGCATGGGATATAGACCTTGAGGGTGTGGCGGTTACTACATATGCTTTTCAGAAAGGCATTCCTTTTGCCGGAGAAGTGATTGCATTTGTATTGATGCTTTGTCTGATCTTCTTTGCATTTACCACTATTCTCGGATGGGATTATTACAGCGAACGCTGCCTGGAGTATCTTAGCGGACGCAGACAGGGTGTTGTCAAAGGCTATCGCTGGCTGTATATTCTGGCAGTATTTATCGGACCCTATTTTACCGTATCTGAAGTATGGGTCATTGCAGATATCTTCAATGCATTGATGGCAATTCCCAACCTGATTGCATTATTATTCCTGAGTAATGTCATCGTTACTGAGACAAAGGCATATCTTGCCAGGCATAAAGAGCTCTAAATCCGGGATATAATATCAAAACCATCCATAAATAAATTATTACAGATCCATTGTGCAGAGTGTCTGATCCCTGCACAGTGGATCTTTTTTTGCGACAGGGAATGGCGGGATGTTCAAAAATGTCTTGACAATCAAACTAATTGGAAATAATATAATAATCAAATGTTTTGATAATCAAAATATTTGAAACACAAAATAAATTGAAAAAAGAAAGGAAAAATCAAATGTTAGAAAAATTAATCGAAATCGTAGAAGAGCAGTTAAATGTAGAAGGAAAAGAAATTACCGAAAAGACAAACTTTAAAGAGGATCTGGGAGTTGATTCCCTGGATCTGTTTGAACTGGTTATGGCTCTGGAAGAGGCATATGGTATTGAGATTCCCTCCGATGATCTTGAAAACATCACAACCGTCGGAGCAGTAATGGATTATTTAAAAGAAAAAGGCGTAGAAGCATAGGCTTTTATCCGGAGGAATGAATATGAAGAGCAGGGTTGCGGAATTACTGGAAATACAATATCCGATTATTCAGGGCGGCATGGCCTGGGTGGCAGAGTACAATCTGGCATCGGCGGTTTCCAATGCAGGAGGTCTGGGTATTATCGGGGCTGCAAGCGCACCGGCGGAAATAGTCAGGGAACAGATCATAAAATGCAAGGCTATGACAAACCGGCCTTTTGGTGTGAATATTATGTTGTTAAATCCAAATGCGGATGAGGTAGCGCAGATTGTCGTTGAAGAAGGCGTAAAGGTGGTTACGACAGGTGCAGGGAATCCTGCAAAATATATGCATATGTGGAAAGAAGCCGGCGTAAAGGTGATCCCTGTTGTTGCAAGTGTTGCAATGGCAAAAATGATGGAACGGGCAGGTGCGGATGCCGTTGTTGCCGAAGGAATGGAAAGTGGAGGTCATATCGGACAGACTACGACAATGGCATTGGTTCCACAGATAGCCGATGCGGTTTCCGTTCCTGTTATTGCTGCCGGAGGTATTGCTGACGGGAGAGGAATGGCCGCAGCATTTATGCTTGGAGCAGAGGGTGTTCAAATGGGCACGCGGTTTGTTGCCGCAAAGGAATCAGTTGTGCATGACAATTACAAGCAAAAAATCATCCGGGCCAAAGATATTGATTCGACAATTACAGGTGCATCTACAGGACATCCGGTCCGGTGCCTCAGAAATCAGATGACCAGAAAATATCAGGATATGGAAAAGCAGGGAGTTGATTTTATGGAACTGGAAAAGCTGACTCTGGGATCTTTGCGCAAAGCTGTAATTGACGGAGATACAGCAGGAGGTACCCTGATGGCCGGTCAGATCGCAGGGCTTGTCAGGTCACAGGACAGCTGTAAGGAAATCATCAATGAGATTATGGAGCAGGCAGACCGTCTGCTTGGCAGATAAGAGGTGTCATATGAAAAAAACTGCATTTATCTTCCCCGGACAGGGAGCACAGTATACCGGAATGGGAAAGGACTTTTATGATACATATCCGGAATCAAAGGAGGTTTATCGTATTGCATCCGAAAGCACGGGACTGGATGTTGCCGCTCTGTGCTTTGAAGAGAATGATAAGCTCAATATTACTGAATATACACAGGTTGCCATGCTTGCAACAGAAGTGGCCATTCTGGAAGCTGTTAAAACGAAGAAGATCAAGGCAGATCTGTGTGCGGGACTCAGTCTTGGAGAATACGGAGCGTTGGCAGCCGCAAATGTCCTGGATTATCCGGAGCTGTTTACCATTATCCGTAAAAGAGGGCTGTATATGCAGGAAGCATATCCCGAGGGTGGAGCAATGACGGCCGTGATAGGTATGGATGCGGAAAAAATTGAGGAAATCTGCGAGCAGACGGAGGGTGTTGTATCGATCGCCAATTATAACTGTCCCGGACAGATTGTGATTACCGGTCAGAAGGATGCGGTAGACAGAGCTTCCGAAGCATTGAAAAATGCCGGCGCACGCAGATGTATTCCTTTAAAAGTCAGTGGACCGTTTCATTCCGCACTTTTAAAAAAGGCACAGGAGGAGCTCTCGAAAGCTCTGGACGATGTTGAGGTCCATACTCCCAAAATACCTTACATCTGCAATGTTTCCGCTTCTTTAGTAACGGACTGCGATGGCATAAAGGAGCTGCTCTCAAAACAGGTGGTAAGCTCGGTCAGATGGCAGCAGAGTGTAGAGTGTATGATAAAAGAAGGAGTTGATACCTTTTTTGAGATCGGTCCGGGAAGGACACTCGCCGGATTTATAAAAAAGATTGATCCGGATGTGGTCGTGTACAGTATCCAGACAGTTAAAGATCTGGAAAAAATTGCGGAGGAACTTGTATGTTAACAGAAAAAATCGCATTGGTAACGGGAGCTTCAAGAGGGATTGGAAAAGCGATTGCCATGGAACTGGCAGAGAGAGGCGCCACTGTTATCGTCAATTACAGCGGATCTGAGGAAAAAGCACAACAGACGGTTTCCGAAATTAAAAAAAATGGTGGTGAAGCAGTTGCCGTAAAATGTGACGTTGCTGATTTTGCTGCCTGTGAAAAGCTGGCAAAGGATGTGATCGGCCGCTATGGAAGGCTGGATATACTCGTTAACAATGCCGGAATCACAAGAGACGGGCTCATTATGAAAATGAGTGAACAGGATTTTGATTCTGTTATGGATACCAATTTAAAGGGTACTTATAATATGATCCGTCATTTTTCCAGATGGTTTTTAAAACAGAAAAGCGGAAGAATCATCAATATAGCTTCTGTGAGCGGTGTGATCGGGAATGCCGGACAGGCAAATTATTCGGCTTCCAAGGCAGGAGTGATCGGACTGACCAGAGCAGTGGCAAGGGAACTTTCCGGTAGGGGAATCTGTATCAATGCCGTTGCCCCGGGATTTATTGATACGGATATGACCAGACAGATGTCTGAGGATGCTAAAAAAGGTATAGAGGCAATGATACCGATGGGACATATGGGAAGACCGGAGGATGTTGCAAGGCTGGTCGGATTTCTGGCGGATGAGGCAGAATATATTACAGGACAGGTGATCTGTGTAGACGGAGGTATGGCAATATGAGAAGAGTAGTTGTCACGGGTTTAGGAGCGATAACCCCGATCGGAAACAATGTAAAGGATTTTTTTGAAAATGTAAAAGCAGAAAAGACCGGGTTTTCGGAAATCACCCAGTTTGATGCATCAGAATATAAATGCAGGCTTGCTGCAGAGGTAAAGGATTTTGATCCGGCCTTTTATATGGATAAAAAATCCGCACGCAGGATGGAGCGTTTTTCACAGTTTGCCGTTGCGGCATCAAAGGAGGCCATGGAGGATTCTGCTATCGATATGGAAAAAGAGGATCCATACCGCGTCGGTTGCGCGATCAGCAGCGGAATCGGAAGCTTACAGGCCATGGAGAGAGAGCATAAGCGTCTCCTGGAAAAAGGGCCGTCCAGAGTCAATCCGCTGCTGGTGCCGCTCATGATCTCCAATATGGCAGCAGGCAATGTCAGTATTGCCTATGGTCTTAAAGGGAAAAGTCTCGATGTGGTAACGGCATGTGCCAGTGGCACCAATTCAATAGGTGAGGCTTTCCGGACAATTCAGTACGGGGATGCGGACGTGATGCTTGCCGGAGGTACCGAAAGCAGCATTACACCTATAGGCATTGCCGGTTTTGCAGCTCTGACTGCATTGACGGACAGTACCGACCCCAAGCGCTGTTCTATTCCTTTTGATGAAGAAAGAAGCGGGTTTGTCATGGGTGAAGGAGCAGGAGTTGTGGTACTCGAGGAGCTTGAGCACGCAAAAAGAAGAGGAGCAAGGATCTATGCAGAGGTAATAGGCTATGGCTGCTCATCGGATGCATTTCATATTACATCGCCGGCCGAGGATGGACAGGGAGCCGCACGTGCCATGCTTTGTGCAATTCAGGATGGCGGAATTGATAAAGAGGAACTGACCTATATCAATGCACATGGTACGAGTACGCATCACAATGATCTGTTTGAGACAAGAGCAATAAAGCTTGCCTTTGGAAAGCATGCAGATCATCTGAAGATAAATTCAACAAAATCCATGATCGGTCATCTGCTCGGTGCAGCCGGTGCTGTAGAATTTATAACCTGCATAAAAGAAATGGAAGAAAACTTTATTCACAGAACAGTAGGACTTGAGGAATCGGAAGAGGAGCTTAATTTAAATTACTGCAGACAATCTTATCAGGAGCAGGTTCCCTATGCATTGTCCAATTCCCTTGGTTTTGGCGGACACAATGCCAGTATTTTGATCAAGAAGTACAATGAACAGTAAGGAGATGGCGTTACGTGAGCATTTCATGGCAGAAAAAGAGACAAAGACATATTCGTCAGATACCTGTTAATCTATATAACAGAGTAGAGCAGAAATTAAAGACAGCGGAGCTGTTTACAAAAAAAGAAACCGAAAATCTGCATAAGCAGGATCCTGCTCTGGTAAAATGTCCCAAATGCGGAAAAATGGTGGACAAAAAACGCGTAATAAAACGTAAGCTTGTATGTTATGAGTGTGGTGGATATTTCCGTGTGAGCACCAAAAACCGGATTCGTATGGTAGCTGATCCGCAGACCTTTGAAGAATGGTTTGCGGATCAGCCGGTAAGTAACCCGCTGGGGTATGAGGGTTATGAAGAAAAATTGCAGAATGCAAGAGAAAAAACCGGTCTGAGTGAAGGTGTAACAGTCGGAAAATGCCGGATCTATGGAGAAAACGCGGTGATCGGTATTTGTGATGCGCGTTTTATGATGGCCAGCATGGGACATGCCTACGGAGAAAAAATCACTGCAACGATCGAGCGCGCAACAGAAGAAAAGCTGCCGGTATTTATGTTTTGCTGTTCCGGAGGGGCACGTATGCAGGAGGGGATAGTTTCTCTTATGCAGATGGCAAAGACCTCGGCTGCCATAAAAAATCATGGAAAAGCCGGGCTTTTATATAGCACGGTTTTGACGGATCCCACAACGGGAGGTGTCACAGCCAGCTTTGCAATGCTTGGGGATATTATTATGGCAGAGCCGGGGGCACTGATCGGATTTGCCGGTCCAAGAGTCATAAGGCAGACCATCGGGCAGGAGCTTCCGGAGGGCTTCCAGCGGGCTGAATTTTTGCTGGAGCATGGTTTTGTGGATGGTATTGTAGAGCGTAAAAATCTGAAAAAGACGTTGTACTATATTATCAGATCGCATCAGTCACAGGGTAAAAATACCTGGGCTGATTTTGAAAATTCCGGTTCGCCTTTTCAGCTGAGCGAGATTTTAAAGGAACAGGTATTTTATGAGCATACACGCTCTGCCTGGGATAAGGTACGTACGGTAAGGCAGATGGAACGATCTTCTGCGCTGGATTATATGCAGTATATTTTTGATTATTTTGTCGAGGCGCATGGAGACAGGTACTTTGGAGATGACCATGCACTGATCGGCGGGATTGCGTTCCTTGACAGACAGCCGGTAACGGTAATCGCAGATGTTAAGGGAAAAACAATCCAGGAATGCCAGATGCGCAATTTTGGTATGCCAATGCCCGAGGGGTACAGGAAGGCCCTGCGTCTGATGAAACAGGCTGAAAAATTTAACCGGCCGATTATCAGCTTTGTCAATACATCCGGTGCTTTCTGCGGACTGGAGGCTGAGGAGCGCGGACAGGGAGAAGCGATTGCGAGAAATCTGCTGGAAATGTCTGATCTCAAGGTCCCCGTGCTTTGCATCCTGATCGGTGAGGGCGGAAGCGGAGGTGCGCTTGGTACTGCGGTCGGAAACGAAGTGTGGATGCTTGAAAATGCAACATATTCGATTCTTTCTCCTGAGGGATTTGCATCTATTTTATGGAAGGATTCTAACCGGGCAGAGGAAGCAAGTGAGGTTATGAACATAACTGCCCAGGATTTGCAAGGACTGGGAATTATTGAAAAAATCATTCCTGAGTTTGGTGGTGCGACATCAAAGACCGAAAAAGCAATTGGAGAATATCTTAAGCAACAGATTAAAGATTTTTTAAAAAAATATGACGGAAAAACCGGAGAGGAAATTGCAGAAGAACGGTATAGCCGTTTTCGCACATTCTGATATCCGGCATCTGGGAGTGTGTACATGAAAATTGGCAATAGGGAATTGGAAATACCTGTTATTCAGGGAGGAATGGGAGTTGGAGTTAGTCTGTCCGGTCTGGCAGGGCATGTTGCCGCATTTGGAGGTGTTGGAATTATATCGACGGCTCAGATCGGATTCCGAAGACCTGGATTTAGTAAAAATCCCATATTGTGCAATCTGGAAACCATAAAGGAAGAAGTAAAAAAGGCAAAGGATATTGCCGGAGGTCATGGCATGGTGGGTGTTAATATTATGGTGGTGACCAGAGAATATGAAGATTACGTAAAAGCGGCAGTGGATGCAGGAGCAGATATCATTATATCAGGTGCAGGTCTTCCGATGGATCTTCCCCGGATTATTGGTGATAAATCTGTGCTTATAGCGCCGGTCATATCCAGCAAGCGGGCCCTTCGGGTTATTTTGCAATATTGGAAAAAGCATTATCAGAAAACACCGGATCTTGTTGTTGTTGAGGGCCCAATGGCAGGCGGACATCTTGGATTTAACCGGGAAGAGCTGGAAGAATATAAGAAAAACTCTTTTGACGGTCAACTGCAGGAAATATTAGAATTAACAGAAAAGACAGGTATACCGGTTGTGATGGCCGGTGGCGTATATAAAAGAGAGGATATGATGCATTATATGTCAATGGGAGCCTGTGGTGTACAAATGGCAACGCGTTTTGTCACAACCTATGAATGTGATGCGGATATCCGGTACAAGCAAGCCTATATTGATGCCGAAAAAGATGATATAGTCATTGTGGACAGTCCGGTTGGTATGCCTGGCAGGGCAATCAATAACCGGTTTCTGGAGAGGGTCAGACAGGGAGAGCGTTTTATGAAGGGATGCAGAAAGTGTATTACTACCTGTGATCCGGCAACGACGCCCTATTGCATTACGCAGGCACTGATTCAGGCAGTGACCGGAAATGTTGACGAAGGGCTTCTTTTTTGCGGAAGCAATGCGTACAAAGCTACAAAGCTTGAACATGTCAGTGATATCATGGAGGAATTCAGAGTATGAACATAAAGATAGTCGGAACCGGAAGCGCTCTGGCAGGACAGATCAGAACCAATCAGGATATAGAAGCTATGGTTGATACTACGGATGCCTGGATCAGGGAAAGAACAGGGATCCGGACGAGACATATATCAGACAGGGATACCGTGGCTTCTTTGTCTGCAAAAGCTTGCAGAGAAGCATTAAAATGTGCTAAAAAAGAAGTGGAAGATATTGACCTGATCCTGGTGGCAACCTGTTCACCGGAGCTTCTTCTTCCAAATTGTGCCTGTCAGGTACAGAGCATTCTGGGAGCTGAGAAGGCGACGGCGTTTGATATAAATGCTGCCTGCAGCGGTTTTTTGTTTGCACTGGATACGGCTTATGCATATATCAGCTGCGGGATTTACCGCAACGCACTGGTTGTGGGAGGTGAGGTGCTTTCCAAGCTGGTGGACTGGGAGGATCGCACAACCTGCGTGCTGTTCGGAGACGGCGCCGGGGCTGTATATGTGGAGGCCTGTGAGGATGGAATATCCGGGATACAGAGTATCGTGCAGGGAAGCAATGGTGCGAAGGGACAGGTGTTAAGCTGCAGAGAACGGGCACTGGATGAAAAAGAGGATATCTTTATCCGGATGGACGGAAGGGAAGTATACAAATTTGCGACCCGCCAGGTACCGGCCTGTATAGAGGAGGCTGTAAAAAAAGCAGGACTTACCGTGCAGGATATAGATCTGTTTGTCCTTCATCAGGCCAATATGCGAATTCTGGAGGCAATTGGCAGGCGGCTGAATATTGGGATGGATAAAATTCCGGCCAATGTTGACCGTGTTGGCAATATGTCATCTGCGGCAATACCGGTGCTGTTGGATGAATTAAACAAAAACGGAAAGCTGCACAGAGGACAAAAAATAGTATTATCAGGTTTTGGAGCCGGACTGACGTACGGTGCCTGTGTTGTAACCTGGTAAGGCAGGTGGATAAATGAGCAGACAAAGCAGTACGCAATTAAATGAATTACTGGTACGACTTTTCAATCATGTTATGACAGCAGAGGGAAAAGCTATCATTACCGAAAAATTTAAGGACATCAGTAATAATGACATGCATATTATTGAAGCGGTCGGGATTCAGGAGCCCAAAAGTGTTTCAACGATAGCCCGGTCCCTGGGCGTGACGGTCGGAACATTGACTGTCAATATGAATAATCTGGAAAAAAAGGGATATCTGTCCCGGACACGCAGCAAAGAAGACCGGAGAGTTGTACTGGTGGAATTGACGGAAAAGGGACGAAAAGCATTTTTTCATCACAGGGATTTTCATAAAGGAATGATCAAGGCTGCTGTTTCCGGTCTTAATGAAGATGAAACCGTCAGTCTGATCACCTGCCTGCAGAAGCTGGATGCTTTTTTCGAAAGCTGGTCATAGATTACTGATTTTCGGCAGAAAAAGAAACCATTACCGGTTGCGGCGGATGGTTTCTTTTAATTTGTCAATAACTACACCGTATTTGGTGTGCTTGAGATTGGGAAATACTTTAAAATAACGTGTTTCCAGTTCGAGGAAGGTCTTATTTACGTCTTTCAGTTTTACAACGATATTTTTGCCTTTGCGTACGATTGTAAAGCGGTTCAGATTGTCTTTTTTGGTGTTGAGAATATCCAGACCGCTTTCCACATATTCATCCCAGGCATCATATAATTCCTTGCATTTTTTATTGAGGTTGCACATACTCACAACCGTAAATACAGCATCAAAAATAAAAATCAGCGTAACCCCGGTTGCTGCAAAAATGCGTGAGCGCATGGAAATATGGGAAAGCATATGTAAAGTAAACGGATGAAGCCATTTGATCAAAATCAGGGATACGATTCCGAAAAATAATCCGGATACAACACTGATGCGTCCGTTGATATTAAGGGGATAATAGCTGTAGTCCCAGTATCTGGTGCCGAATAATTTTTCAAGTATGTATGAGGTAATGTATTCGATGGCACAGATCGTAAGGGCAGATAGCAGGATGATGCGAAAGCTGCTTGTAATGCCCTCAAGCAGGTACAGATTCATGACACAGGCTACGCCGTAGATAGGACAGTACGGACCGATAAAATAGCCCCGGTTCATAAAAATACCCTGTTCACAGAGTGAATATATTGTTGATTCATAAAACCATCCCAAGAAGCTGTACCACATCATCACGCAGATCAACGAGGCCAGATCCAGATGTATTAATTGGAAATTGGAAAGAAATTCTATCATTTTCGTCGAATTGTTTCGTTTGCCGCACAGATTTTGTCTGCAAGACAAAGAATCCATCCTTCTCTATATTTTGGCGGGCAGGGAGTAAGCGGAAACATGTGACGCAGGATCATGTTCTGCTCGCGGGTAGACAGTGTAAAATCCTTGAGCGCTTCTTTGAGAGCTGTCTTAGGGTGCGTAAAGCCGTGAATACCGTTGTGAAAACGTCTGTCATGCCAGTCATACATAAAATAATCATGAAGCAGGGCACCGCGGATCAGTTCACGTTCATTGACATGAATGCCCAGTTTAAGAGCAATAAAGTAAGCAGTTGCTGCAACGCGGATGCAGTGCTTTTTTACGGTTGTATTTCCATGCTGTATGAATTTCTCGCAGTCCCGGAAACGGGAATTGGATGAAATATCCCGTAGTATGGAAAAAAATTTGTCAAGTTCTTCATGGTTTAGATTTTTTTTATGAAGATTCATACAATTCTCCTTGCTGCCAATATATTAAATTATATCGGATTGACGATATGGAATCAACCAAGTTGCGCCTATATAAAAAGCTTTTACAGAAATTAGGAATTTTATTCTGTAAAAGCTTTCGAAAATCTTAAAAATTAAAATAAGTATTATGTAGTTGGTAAAATTAAATAATAGCTGCAATATCAACATCGTGTACAGCCTGTAAATCCACGAACTTTTCACCGATATGTACCACTGGTTTGGATAACGCAACAGGGTTGACAAAGATGATCGTACCCTCTAATCCGTTGCTCAGACGTACTTTTTGGTTTAAGAAAGTATTAACTACATTTTCAAGAAAAGTTAATAAAAATCCGGGGTCATATTTCTGGAGACCGTCGTTTTCAAAGTGTGTGATGACCTTGAAGGGACACATGGCACCACGGTATACACGCGGACTGGTCATTGCCTCATATACATCTGCGATGGCAACCAGCTTGGAAAAGCGTGTGATCTTGTCGCCGGTAAATCCATAGGGATATCCGGAGCCGTCACATCTTTCATGGTGCATCAGAGCTGCATTTTTGACTTCGTCCGGTAACTGGAACTGTGAAATCATCTTGTAGGATTCCAAAGGATGGGTCTTGATGATCTTAAACTCATCGGGAGTCAGTCTGCCGGGTTTTTTGATGATCTCAGGCGGCATCTTTAATTTGCCGATATCATGGAAAAGACCGCATGCGGTAGCGATTTCCCGGTCCTGTGGTGAAAAATGGAGCCAGCCGGCAAAAATATTGCAGATCATGGCAACGTTGAGTGAATGGGCATAAGTACAGTCGTCGTATTCCTGCATGTTGAGCAGCACATCCATGATGCTGGATGGCATACTGCGGTGACTGATCATTTCCAGGGTATCCTCTAAAATCGTACCGGGATCAAATTCTGTGTTTTTTTCAATCAGGGAATTGAATGCAAATTGAAGCTTGCCGACGTTTTCTTTGAACTCTTCTTTGAAAGCCTGAAACTCAGGAGAGCTTTTGAGCTTTTCAACGTAAGAAGCCTGCTCGGGATTGGGAGCATCTGAAGACTCACTCATAGATGCAACGGATAAAACCTCATCCTGAACCTTGATAGAAAAAATGTCAAAAGAAAAAATGCGCGCAATGAGATTTTCGGTAAGCGCGATATTTTTGGGAACGATCAGCTGGCCGTCAATGGAATAGACATCCTCAGCTGTGATCATCCCGCTTTTTAAATCAGATAATAATACCTTCTTCATAGAAATCCCCCATTTCTATTACCGATTAAAAATTAAATATCCAGATATATAAGCCTAGATTATTCACGGCTCAGCCGAAAAACTGGCTGAAAGCCGCATAGTCACTGTATTTTAATTGAATATTGCTTTTCACTTATCAAGTGAATGAAAAA
>ONHB01000002.1 GCA_900317505.1 uncultured Lachnospiraceae bacterium
AAGATGATAAGTGTGATTGTGCCGGTTTACCGGAGCGAAAAAACATTACAGCGCTGTGTTGAGAGCCTTTTAAACCAGACCGAACAGGATTTTGAGATCCTGTTAATCGTGGATGGACCACCGGACAATTCCGGGGTTTTGTGCAAGGAGCTTCAAAAGACCGATTCCAGAATAAGGGTGATCGAACAGGACAATTCCGGGGTCTCCAGAGCCCGCAATCGCGGTATTGCAGAGGCGAGAGGAGAGTATATCCGTTTTGTGGACAGTGATGATTATGTCGATTCCGATTCCAATGCTGTTTTATTGGAGGCAATGAAAAGGACAGGAGCAGATCTTGTCGTGGCGGGATATCATCACCTGTATTTTGGAAGAGATATCCTCAAAAAACCGGAAACACATTGCTTTGCGCTTAAGGCTTTATCCGGGGATGATGAAAAGAGCGTGTTGGAGCTTTACAAGAAGGGCTTTTTAAACATGCCCTGGAATAAGCTCTATAAAAAAGAGCTGATGAAGGACGGATT
Source organism: uncultured Lachnospiraceae bacterium (assembly GCA_900317505.1). Taxonomy (GTDB): domain Bacteria; phylum Bacillota; class Clostridia; order Lachnospirales; family Lachnospiraceae; genus UBA2882. The sequence continues at coordinate 522 of ONHB01000002.1, forward strand.
TCCTACGGATCTGAATCTTGGCGAGGATCTCTTGTTTAATGAAGCTTATATGCTGCGGTGTGACCGGATCGTGACGGTGGATGCGCCGGTATGCAATTATATCCAGGATGACAGGGGGACGACATTGTCAACCAAGAAGGAAAAGCTGTCTGTAGAGGACCGGGATATTCCCGTAACCAAGGTGGTCATGGAATTTCTGGATGATCTGGAAGGACTGGCCTATGATAAGGATGCTTCCAAAGCAGACAAGATCAAGAGCATCCATATTTATGAGGAAGCATTGCAAAAACTGGATGTAAGGGATAAAACTATTTCTCTGGAGCTTTTAGATTATAAGGTTATTTACTGGTTTTATAAAAGAAACTGTACTACAATGGTATACTTTTTGATCGGCTTTCGGGGATTTTTGGTAAAAGTATTAAAAAAACGTGGATAAACATGAGGTACTTATGGAACAGAAGGTTTCGGTGATCGTACCAATTTATAAGGTGGAACCGTATCTTAGGCGGGCGGTTGATTCGATCCTGCACCAGACATATCATAATCTGGAGATTATTCTGGTGGATGATGGTTCGCCGGATCAGTGCGGTAAGATTTGTGACGATTATGCCAAAGAGGACAATCGAATATCGGTAATCCACAAGGAAAACGGTGGACTGTCAGACGCGCGTAATGCCGGACTGGATGCTGCCGGTGGGGAATATATTGTTTTTGTGGACAGTGATGATTTCATTGCAGAAGACTATATTGAGACCTTGATGCAGTGTTTAAAAAAGTATGATGCGGATGTTGCCATGTGCTCCTATGCGGTTACGGATTCTGTCGGATATGATGACAGTATTTTTAAAGCAGCGCAGGATGATACGGTGGAGGTCTGCGACAGGCGGGAGCTTTTAAACAATCTGTATGATGCTAATCATAAGGATGCTACCTACTTTATCGTTTCGTGGAATAAAATATACAAAGCCTCTCTCTGGAAGGATGTCCGTTTTCCCAAGGGCCGGATCCATGAGGATGAGGCTACCACCTATAAAATATATGACCGGGCGGAAAAGGGCGTATATCTGCATCGACCGCTTTATGGTTATTTTACGGCACCTTCGAGCATCACAAGGGCAAGATTTAATGTAAAAAGACTGCAGTGGATGGATGCGCTGGATGACAGGATTGCTTATTTTGGAGATAAAATAGATGTTCTGTTGAAGGATGAGCAGAATAGAAACTGTTTGCAGAATCGGGAATCAGATCGTAAAGAAGTGCAGCAGGAAAAGGAGTTTTTAGAGAAGCAGATCGCCTGCTGCAAACGAGCAAGGGCGGATGCTTCCATTCATTACTATTATCCGTTGAAAGAAGAGCTTCCGGCGGAACGGAAGGCTGCCAAAAGACTGAAAAGCTATGTGTGGCAGGAATGGAAGGAAACGAAAAATCCCGGATATCTGATTTTTTCCGTGTCAGCTCTCTTGTACCGCCTGATCACCAATATTGACCGGGATAAAAAGGAACGGATTTTCCAGCTTTTGTGCGTATGCCTGTTTGCATGGCTTGCGTTTTTGTGTTTTTACAAGCTGGATGTCAAATATGTGGATCCATGGGATGAGGCACGACACGGTGTCAATGCCTATGAAATGTTAAAACAAGGAAGTCTTGTTAAAAGCACCTATCTTTATCAGACGGATTATTATAATCTCAAGCCTCCGCTCAGCATGTGGAGCATCATGCTTTCCATGGTTTTGTTTGGAAAGAGTGTATGGACGCTGAGACTTGCCTCAGTCATTTGTTATCTGTGTCTGGCACTTTGCGTGGTATGCTTTGCCAGAAAACGCTACGGAAGGCTGCCGGCGCTGTTTTCACTTGCTTTGCTGTGTGCCAATACGACACCGTTTATTGCCCATATGGTAAGGGCAGGGGATGCGGACAGTCTGTATGTAATGCTGTTTTCACTTGCCATGATCTGTATGCTGCAGATCCGTGATGATCACCGCAAATTGTACTGGTGCGGATTTTTGTTTGCACTTGCTTTTCTGACAAAGAGCTTTCATGCGGGACTGATCGCGGTTATCGGCGGCTTGTATCTGCTTTTGACAGGTCTGTTTAAAAAGATCCGTCTGAAAGAATATATTTTATTTATTCTTTCCTTTGGAGCACCGCTCGGCCTCTGGGTAATTGCGCGGCTGTGTACGGATGGAACTGCTTTTTTGAAGGAAATGTGGCTTACCGATGTGCTGGGTAGGTCCCAGAGCGGATTTGGAAGCAATGAGGCCGGTTTTTCTTATTATTTTTCATACTATCTGGGAAATATGAGTGGAAAGGTGCCGGTATACCGCATTGTGCTTTGCCTGTTGCTTGTAAGCTGTCTGATACTGGCAGTTATGGGTTTTGTGCAGAAACATGGAGCAAATCACAGGGCGGATGATACAAAGAATATTAGGGATGATATGATTGGATTTTCACTTTGGATCCTGGTTCCGGCGCTGGCTTTTTCTGTGGTATGGACAAAGCTTTTATGGTACGAGTATCCTGCGATAACAGCCCTGCTTATTGCAGCCGGGATTGCGGCAGGACTTGTCTGTGAAAAAAAGAAACTGCATATTGGTATCCGTGTGGCATTGGGAGCCGCGCTGCTTGTTACAGCCGGTTATTACAGCCATGATCTGTTTCAGACATTTGAGCAGTATGGAAAAGACGGTTATATGACCAATGACTTTCAGCTGTTGATTGAAGAGACAGGAAGAACCGGAAAGCAAGGTGCGACTGTTTATGCATATCGCGCATTGACAACGGGTGATCCGGAGAAACCGGTTGATACACAGTGGGCACAGCAGGACGTTTATGTGGCTGAGGCATATGGAGACTATATCTGTGAAAATGATGGTTGGGACAATATGCTTGAGGATATGAAAGACGGCAGTGATGGAGACTACTGGATCCTGTTTACGACGCAGGAGCTTTTGAATCAATATCAGGGAATATTGGCGGACGTGACCAGTGATGATGCTCAGAAAACCACGATGGTTGAGGGTGATACTGGTGATTGGGAAAGCTGTGTAGAAAATGCAGGAGCTGATGTCAGTGAAAATATGCAGATTACCATGAAGGTATTATGCCAGAGAGGCGATTATGTGTCAGTGCAGTGCCAGCTACGGTTCGTAAGATGAAAATAGCCGGAGATTATTCTCCGGCTATTATTTTTGGTATCTGATGCATGTCAGCGGCAATATCCGTAAAGGATGAGAAAAAGCTGCCAATAATCTTGGTTGTGGAAGCAAGACAGAACAGATCCAGCATCGCATCCTGTATTCCGGCAATGCTGTTGCGGGAAAGGTCGCGTTCTTCATTGGAAATAATCTTGCCCGGAAATTTTTCACGGAGGAGCTTTTCCTCGCTTAAATCATCGGTAGCGAGGTAAAACATGGTCTGAGGATCCTGCGAAAGTGCTTCTTCCATGGATTTGCAGAAGGCATCGGTAGAGCTTTTTCCGATTGCAGGCTTGTTGTCCGTGCGGCGGATATGCACGCCGACTGCGTGAGGTCCGAGCTTAGCCTGTTTCTGCCGGATCTTGTCTGCAATTTCAGCAGCAGGAACAAAGGGCGCATAATCATGACATTCGTAGAAGTGCTCTTCGGTAGCGATATAGGTCAGCTTTTTTAGAGATTTTTCAAAGGTCTCATCAAGCTGTCCTTCACCTTTATACCGGCGGATCGTCTGATTGTCGGCAAAAGAGCCGAAAGCCATGGCAGACAACTGATAAAACATCTTCCGTAAATTCCATTTGGAATGGATATTGATAACGCGGAACTCATCCGTTGGCATGAAAATGCGTTCAAAAGGACAGCCGAGCTCCGGATTGACAAACCAGATGACAAGCAACTTTTCCTTGCGCCGCTTAGCCAGAATACGTGCGGAATTTATAGATCTCATGCGGTTGCACAAACCGCCTACTGGTTGTATTATTAACATATGTGTACCCTTTCTATGACAGATTGCGGCAGACGGAGCCGTGACGTGCTCTGTGCTCTTGCAATCTTCAAAACATTAATATGTACGAATATAAGAATTTTAACTCCTATATCGTAACATAATAAAGCTGTTAGGGTCAAAAAGTATTTTGTCCCTAACTTGATATCCACGAATTGCTCCGCTGCGAAGCAGCACCCATAATTTTCAAACATTCGAAATTCGCTGATTTACTACATAAATCGCTACTTTCTCATGTTTGGCGGGTCTCAGGCTCAAAAGTCTTATCGAGCAAGCACGAACGACTTTTTGACCTTTTGACCCTGATATCATAATTAAATGAAAGGGCAAAATACTTCTAAAGGAATAACGTGAATGAAAATTCTTTTAATAAATACCGTGCTCAACCACGGAAGTGTAGGTAAGATCACAGCAGATCTGTATCAGGAAATCGAGGCTTCCGGCAACGAGGCTTTTCTGGGTATCGGAAGAGGCACCTGGGATCCCGCATACAAGGGAATGATGATCGGTAACAAAAATGATTTTTACCGCCATGTGGTCAGAAATTTTTTATTTGGAGAAGCCGGATTTGGGTCTGAGGCGACAACAGATGCCTTTTTAAGATGGGTTGATACGATCAAACCGGATCTGATCCACCTGCAGAATATCCATGGCTTTTATATTCAGGTGGAAAAACTGTTTGCATATATCAAAAAGCATGATATTCCCACAGTTTGGACCCTGCATGACTGCTGGGCGTATACCGGGCACTGTGCGTTTTATGACTATGCTGCCTGCGATAAGTGGAAGACCGGATGCCATGACTGTATCCACCATGCAAAGGTGTATCCCTATGCACTTTTAAAAGACAATTCCATCGCATCCTATAACCGCAAGAGAAAGGCCTTCTGCGGTGTGAAAAATATGACGATCGTTACCCCAAGCCAGTGGCTTAAGGGGCAGCTTGCCGAATCGTTTTTAAAGGAATATCCGGTAGAGGTGATTTACAATGGCATCAATCTGGATGTGTTTAAACCTTCGGAGGATCCGGATATCAAGAAAAAAACACCCTATCCGGTTGTATTAGGTGTAGCCAATGTATGGGAACACAGGAAGGGCTTGAATTATTTCCGTAAGCTTGCCAGGGATCTGCAAGGTAACTGCAAAGTGCGCCTGATCGGCGTTAATAAAAAGCAGATACGCGAGCTTTCCAAAGAATTTGGCGATAAGATGATCTTAGAAAGCCGTACCGCCAACCAGGAAGAGTTAGCAAAGGCTTACCAGGAGGCAACGGTTTTTGTGAATGCTACTCTTGAGGATAATTTCCCGACGACCAATCTCGAGGCACTGGCCTGTGGAACACCGGTTGTTACCTATCAGACCGGGGGCAGTGGAGAATCCATTACCGAAGAAAGCGGCATTGTGGTCTATCGTGCGTCTTATGACCGTCTGCTTGCGGCGGTGCAGGATGTGATTGATGGAGTGAAGGTATTTTCGACGCAGGATTGCCGTAAGCGTGCCATGGAGTATGACCGGCATGCACGTTATCAGGAATATCTGGATCTGTATGCCCGGATTTTAGACAAGGCCGGGGACAAATCCAAGGCGTGATGTGAGAATGACTTATGAACAAAAATAAAGATAGATTGGGATTGAATAGAGGACAGGCATGGTTAAAGGGGTCTGCCATTGTAATTATGGCAGTTCTTTTTGCTGTTCTCTTTTTTTTATGGCTTCACGCATTTGATTATTATTCAGATGCCGGTTTTGTGTATTCGTTTGCTGGAAAGGCAGAACGGATATTTCTGGCCCTGCTTTCACTGGCATTTTTCTGCCAGCTCTATTATGCAGCCGGATTTTTGACAGAGCATTGCAGTAAGAAGGGCATCCGGATAATAAGGCTGGTGCTTTTTCTACTGTTTATCGGATTGCAGTGCTTTTTCCTTTTCTATATCCGCAGCTACTATAAGTGGGACAGTGGCTTCGTACTGGGTGCTGCCGCTTCATTGGCCGAACAGGGAAAGGTGGCGGATGAAGCCTTTTACTATCTTTCGGTTTATCCCAATCAGAATGCATTTGTATGCCTGACGGCATTTCTTATAAAATTATCCAATCTGCTGGGACTTCCGGTATCGGCAAGACCACTTTTATTAAATGTGGTCAATACCGTTTTGATGGATCTGGCAATTCTGTTGTTACTTTCTTTTTTAAAGACCTTTCATAAAGTTTCCGCATTTGGGAAACGAATAAGAACAGAAGAGGAAGTAGAGCGGATATTGTGCCGTGAAAGGATCCTTTTATTCTGCAATCCGTTCTTTTATCTCGGAACCTCCTATTATTACACCATTACCCTGTCGCTTGTCTTTGTGATGGGATTTATTGTCTTGATTTTTAAAAATACCGATAAAGAAGCTGCCTCAACAGAAGCAAAGGCAAAAGGAACCGCATGGAATGTGTGGATCAGATGGATCGCAGCGGGTATTTTGTTGGGGATTGCATATGAAATCCGCGCTACCGCCATTATTTTTGCCGTTGCTGCACTGATCTATGCGGTATATCACATGGTATTTTTTGCAACAAAAACCGAGCGGGGAAAAATTGCCGGATGCATAGTCATCACAGCGCTGCCGTTTCTTTTAACGGTGGGAGTGTTGTCGGTGTCCATGCGCAGTTATATTGGGATTGATACCACGGATACGGCATTTCCGACGACGCACTGGCTGATGATGTCTTTGACGGAGCCGGGCGGACACAACGCAGAGGATGAGGCCTATACAGCATCCTTTGCCACAAAAGAGGAAAAGAAAGCGGCCGTCCGGGAGCGGATGGTACAAAAGCTTCATGACATGGGACTGCAGGGCTATGCAAAGCTTGTAAAAACAAAGATATGCCGTACGTTTGGCGACGGAATGAACGGATATACAACCTTTCTTGCGGACGGATACGGAACGGGTGAAGCTTACGATGCGCTCTTTGGAAACCACAAGGATTTCACGGTTTTGTGGCATCAGGGATATTATCTGTTTATCATGCTTGGAATTTTGATTTCCTGCATCAGGATGATACAACAGCTTTTGAAACCATTAGACAGTGGGAAGGGATGCTTTTTAAAGCTCCTTTTTATGCTGGTATCCCTGTTTGGCGCCATTTTATTTTATGTGCTCTGGGAAGCCTCCGAGCAGTACAGTGTGCCGTTTATGCTGATCATGCTCTTTTTGGGGCTTGTCGGAATGCAGACGGCAGATGACCTGAGAAAAGAAGCAGTTTCAGAGGCAGCGGAAAAAAGGATATCGCAGGGGCTTATGTATGGAAGCCTTGGTGCGGCTCTTTTGCTGGGTATCTGGAGCATCTGCCGTTACCGGACATTTACCGTGACACCGGTTGAACAGTCCCGGACAGCGGCTGTCCAGATCATGGCCAATGAGCCGTATGAGGTAAAAGACGGAGAAGCCCTTATCCAGGATCTGACTCTTCATGAAAGCTGCAATCACCTCGTCATGCAGTGGCGGAATCCGCTGGGAGCAGACAATGATTCGGTTTATGAGGTCACGTTGAAAAGCCGGGATGGAAGCCACATATATATGCAGGAGCAGATCACGGCATCACAAAGTGACTACAATGGAGCCGGAATATATGATTTTGAGACAGTAAAGCCTGCTATAGCTTCGTGTATTGAGATCCGAAAAATAAGCGGAAGCGCAGAATGTAATCTGCAGTTTGTATTGTATGATATGTATGGTTATACGCCCTATCCAGGAGGAGATTTACGGCTTGCAAACGGGGCCGGAGAGACGAAGTTGCAGGCGTCTTTGCTGTTTTTGCTCACCAATGAGCTGCAGGCACCCTATATAACGTCTGCAAAATATATCTTTTTTATGACTTGTTTATTCCTTTACTTCCTATTTATGGGAATTTGTTGTAAACTAGAAAGGACAGGTTGGCCGCAAAGGCTGAGAGGTAGAAGATGATTAAGAAGAGAATTTTTTCAGTTATATTGGCAGTCCTGCTGGTTGTATGCTGTGTGACAGAGGCATTTTTTATAAAATTCCTTGAAAATGACAATGCCGATCTTCAAAAAGAGGTCAAGGCTCTCCAAAGTGATACGTCAGACCTGCAGGACCAGCTGGATACATTAAATGATACGCTGACAAAGAAAGCAGATGAACCGTCGATTGAGTTTTATCTGCCGGATCATATTTATGTGTGTGAATCACAGGGAACCGATATTTACAACAGCTCTGTGGTCTATGGTATCAATCTGGACAGCTATGCTTTTCACTGGGAAGCACCGGTCGGAAACAGCCGCAGTGACCGTTTTGAGATACCGGCGGGTTCCATACCGGGAGACTATGAGGTGACTCTTCATATTTATGACCTGTCTCTCAATGAGCTTGCTTCCAAGACATCGACCCTTCATGTGGTAAGTGATGCGGTACAGTCAGAGGAGGGTGGGCTTTCCGATATTCATCCGGTTATTTACAGTCAGAATGAAGAGGAAGTTCCGGACAGCATTCTGGCGATCCGTGTGGACGATACAGAGGCTGTTACGCCCAATGTTGTTTTCCTGTTCCCTTCTGCTTATGAGGTATATTCCGATCTGGAGGGTACCATGGAACAGATCCGGACACAGATCCCGGCTATTCAGGAGCAGTATGGAGATATACCGATCCTGATCATTGAGCCTTCTTATCCCGGCAGCAATGTTGAAGAGGAAGCTTCCTTTGATGAGGAAGGCAACCAGATCCAGAGATGGGCATATGCCGAAAAGACGATGATCTACCGTCTGGTATCCGATCTGGAAAAGACCTATGTGGATGATGACAATGTATGGATCGTTCCCAACGCATTGATGACAAGATCGGAAAACAGCCCCAAAGAGACGGAAAATGCGATCCGGGGCGTTTTGAGCCATTTGATTTCTGAGCAAAGGATAAAGATAGATGAGCAATAAAGTGATTTCCATTGTCACGACGACGTATCAGGATGTAGAGCATCTGAAAAAGGTTGTTGAGGGCATTAAAAAGCAGGATTATCCGCGGATTGAATATATCATTGTGGACGGTGGCTCCAAGGACGGCACCGTTGATTATTTAAAAGAGCTGGAAAAGGATTTTTCCTATGGATGGCCGGAGCGCAGGGTCAGATGGATATCCGAAAAGGACGAGGGCATTTATGATGCGCTCAACAAAGGTATCCGGATGGCAACCGGCGATCTGATCGGACCGATGTTTGACCAGTTTGCCAATCCACATGTGTTATCCGATATGGTTTCCGTTATTGAAGAAGAAGACAGTGACGGCGTCCACGGAGACCTCTATTATGTGGATGAAGAAGGAAATCCGGTCAGAGAGTGGAAAATGGGCAATACAAAGACGATCCGGGACGGCTGGATGCCGGCGCATCCGACGCTGTATCTCAAAAAAGAAGTCTACGACCGGTTTGGTGTATACAAAACCAATTACAGGATTGCTGCCGATTATGAGTATATGATCCGTATTTTAAAAAATAACGATGTCAGACTTTCCTATATTCCGAGAGTGCTTGTCCATATGTTTTACGGCGGTACAAGCTCCGGAGGCCTGAGCAATTATATGCTGTCCTTCAAAGAAGGAAAGCGGGCTTTGGAAGAGAATGATATCAAGGGCGCTTTTTTTATCACAGTTAAGCGTACCCTGCTTGTATTAAAACAGTTTGTGCAGGCAAAAAAGCTGTAAAAGCAGTAAGAGGATGATAAATGAAAATACTAATTATGATACCCGCCTACAATGAAGAACTGAATATTGAGCGGGTTGTAAACAATCTGATAGATAATTTTCCGCAGTATGATTATGTGGTGATCAACGATGGCTCCAAGGATGACACGGCAAAGATCTGCCGGGAGAAAGGTTTTCATCTGATCGATCTTCCAATCAATCTCGGTCTGTCGGGAGCGGTTCAGGCAGGCATGCGTTATGCATGGCAGAATGGCTACGATGCCGCCATCCAGATTGACGGCGACGGACAGCACAGGCCGGAATACATCGAGCAGCTTGCCAAAGAGCTTGAAAAAGGAGAGGCGCAGATCGTCATCGGTTCCCGTTTTGTGACAGAGAAAAAGCCGCGCTCCCTGCGTATGCTTGGAAGCAATGTGATCTCAGGACTGATCCGGCTTTCAACAGGCTTTAGGCTGAATGATCCGACTTCGGGAATGAGACTTTTTAACCGGGACGTTGTAAAGGAATTTGCCCTCAATATCAATTACGGACCGGAGCCCGATACGATTTCCTACCTGATCAAAAAGGGTGTAAAGGTAAAGGAAGTACAGGTAAAAATGGACGAACGTATTGCGGGAGAAAGCTATCTCAATCTCTCCAAATCGATGAAATACATGATTTTGATGAGCTTTTCCATCCTGTTTATCCAAGGCTTTAGAAAGAGGTAAAAGATGTCTTTATATTTACGGATTTTATTGATTGTGATGTCCTTACTGGCAGCAGTTTATGCGGTCCGCCAGATCCGGAAATCACAGATGAAAATTGAAAATGCCATTTACTGGTTTATGTTTATCCTGATCATTATCGTACTGAGTGTATTCCCGGAGCTTGCGATGATCTTAGCGCGCATTCTGGGTATTGAATCACCGGTCAATCTGATTTATCTTGCCATGATATTCCTGCTGCTTGTCAAGGTGTTTTCACTTTCCGTCAAGATCTCACAGATGGAGTACAAGATCGGCATTCTGGCACAGGAAGCCGGTATCATGAAAAAGAAATATGAAGAGAAGGATACCGAAGACGAAAAGAGGGATGAAGCATGAAAATTTTGATGATTGGACTTGGCAGTATCGGACAGAGACACCTGCGGAATATCAAAAGGGTGCTTGGGGATGAAGCACAGATCATTGCCTACCGCGTGAGAGGCCTGCAGCGCACATTTTCCGATACGATGCAGATCAGGGAAAATGTCAGTCTGGAAGAGGAATTTGGCATCACATCCTATCCGACACTTGAAGAAGCACTTTTGCAAAAGCCGGAGATCGCATTTATCACCAACCCGACCAATCTGCATATTGCATGTGCCACTGCCTGTGTAAAGGCTGGCTGTCACATTTTTCTGGAAAAACCGATCTCTGATGATATGACAGGTATTGATGAGCTGAAAAAGGCTGTTGCAGAAAGCGGAGTAAAGGTTTTTGTGGGATATCAGAACAGACTGCATCCCGGAATCTGTGAGGTCAAAAAGACACTGGAGGCCGGAGAGCTTGGCAGGATCCTTTCTGTGGAAGCGGTTGTGGGCGAACGGCTTACGACCATGCACACGTATGAGGATTATAAAGAAACCTATATGGCGCGCAAGGATATGGGTGGCGGTGTTGTGACCAACCAGCTTGTGCATGAAATGGATTATCTGTACTATTTATTTGGAAAGCCACTTACCGTATATGCGTTCGGCGGTACACAGGGAGATCTTTCCATTGATGTTGAGGACAACTGTGACGGTATTTTTACACTGGATTATCAGGGCAATAAGCTGGGCGCAAGAGTACATGCCGATTTTTATCAGAGCCCGCCGAGCCGTTATATCAAGGTTGTCGGGGAAAAGGGACAGATTCTGGCAGACCTGATCGGCAATTCGGTTACAAAGACCGTTTTGGATGATACACAGACCATAGAGTATCCGGAATTTTCGCGGAACGATATGTTTATTGAGGAATTAAAGCTGTTTCTTTCATGCATCCGGGAGAATACACCGGAGGCTATTTCACTGGAAGATGGTATTGTAAGCTTAAAAATGGCATTAGCCATAAAAGAATCCATGAAAACAGGAGGAGTTGTTCATGTCACTGTTTGATCAGTTTAAAATCAAAGACCAGGTGGTTATTATCACAGGAGGAGCCGGTCTGATCGGCAGAAGGCACGCTGAAGCTGTGCTGGAGGGCGATGGTATTCCGGTGCTTCTGGATATTTTCGAAGAGCCTTTGGCAAAAGTAAAAAAAGAATTTGAGGAAAGATATCCGGGTCATACCGTTGAGACCTATGTGGCTGATATCACAAAGCGCAGCTCATTGGAGGAAATCCGGGATGATCTTTTGAAAAAATACGGTCATATTGACGGCCTTATCAACAATGCCGCCAACAATCCCAAGGTAGAAGGCGGTTCCAAAAATCTCGGAGCCATGCGTTTCCACAATCTGCCACTGGATATTTGGGAAGATGACATGCGTGTCGGTCTTACCGGTGCTTTCCTGTGCTGTCAGGTTTTCGGTTATGAAATGGAAAAACAGAAAAAGGGTGTTATCATCAATATTTCATCCGATTACGGTGTGATCTCACCCAATCAGAATATTTATAAAAAAGAAGGCGTCCCGGAAGAGGAACAGACGGTCAAACCGGTTTCTTATTCTGTTGTAAAGCATGGAATTATGGGACTTACCAAGTACCTTGCAACCTATTGGGCAAAATGCGGTGTACGTGTCAATACACTCTGTCCGGCTTCTCTTTCCAACGGTCAGAATGAGGAATTTGTGAAAAAGATCAGTGAGCTTATCCCGATGGGAAGAATGTCACGTCCGGACGAATATCCGGCAACTGTTTTGTACATGCTTTCAGAAGCAAGCTCTTATATGACCGGCGCCACAGTTATTCTGGACGGTGGACGTACGATCTGGTAGGAAAAATGAGACGAAGATATCGGGCTTAAAAGATGATTGGAGCTCGGTATCGGATAGTAGAAAGAGTAAATCATGCAGGAAGTAAAAAAGCTGGACTGTCTGGACGGGCTTAAGGTAATCGCCTGTTTTATGGTCTTCAATTTTCACTTTGTTAATTTATTTTATCCCGGTGAATATTGTCTTTTGCCGGAATATTATCATGCTCCCACGATAGAATATCTGATTGGTTCCACGCCTCTCAATATTCTGTGCGGTGCAAAGTTTGCGGTGCGTATTTTTCTGGCACTCAGCGGATTTTTGGTGGGATACCGGTTCTTTCTGACGGGAGATAAGGAGTCGTTGAAATCCGGTGCCATAAAAAAATACTTCCGTCTGGTGCTGCCGATCGTGGCGGCAAGTATTTTGGTTTATATTCTGATGAAGCTTTCTCTGTATCAGAATGCGGAGGCATCCGTGCTGGCACATTCAGAGGTATTTTCCGGCAACTACAATACCTTTGCGCCCAGTCTTGCAGATGCGTTGAAGGAGGCTTTTATCGGATGCTTTATCACAGGAGCCAATCAGTATAACGGCCCTGTCTGGTTTATTTTTTATGAATTTTTTGGCTCACTGATGATTGCGGTGACGCTTTTGCTGATCGGCAATAAAAAGTGGCGTTATTATATTTACGCCGTTATGGCGGTTGTATTTATCCGTTCGGATTTTCTGTCCATGATCCTTGGCATGGTGGTCTGTGACCTGACATACAAAAGCCCGAAGTGGCTTGAAAAATTTACGGATAAGCGGTGGCTGATGGGGCTATTGTTAGCCGCAGGTATCTTTTTAGGTTCGTTTCCACCGATCGGGGAGCATTATGAAGGGACAATTTATCAGTTTTTCCCGGTAAAGGTACTGTTTTATTACAATGTAGGGGCACCGGTTATTTTATTTGCGCTTTTACATTTAAAGACAATACCAAAGGCGCTTTCCGTAAAGGGACTGACCTGGTTTACCAAGTATACCTACTGCTTTTATCTTTTGCATTTCCCGGTGCTGTGTACGTTTTCCAGCGGCCTGTTTATTGCCTTGTACGGCAGGATGAACTATCACCTGCTGGCACTTGTCAATGCACTTCTGACTGTGCTTGTGATCTCGGTTATGGCAATGCTTATGCACAAATTTGTGGAAAAACCGGGCATCCGGATGGCCAATGGAGTAGTGAAGCTTCTGGAATCAGATAATTCAGGAGTGGCAGATAAAGAAATATCAGCCGGACGCGATGAAAAAGAGCAAAATGATCAAGGAATAAAATGATCAAGGGTTAAGATGATCAAAAGATAAAATGATCAAGAGATAAGATAAAATGATCAAAAATCAGAATGATTAAAAGCCGGAATAAAAGTATGTAAAATAGAAGCTGTGCAACTGGAGCATATATGGAAGAAAAAAAATTGCGTAAAAACTGGATCGATGCCGCGAAGGCGGTTGCGATTTTAATTGTAGTATTAAATCATAGCGGACTGATCATCCCAGGTGTCAATTTTTGGGGCGGCATGTTTTTTGTGCCGGCCTTTTTCCTATTGTCCGGATATACCTATCATCCCGGTACAGGCTCTTACTTATCCTACGTGGGGAAAAAAGCCAAAAGGCTGCTTGTACCGTATATAGTTACCAATGGCTTACTGTTTTTGCTTTTCCTGCTTAAGAGAACGTTGGAGGGAAGTGCAGGGAAAGACTATATTGTCCGTTCTGTTCTGGGAATTTTGTATGGACGAAACCAGATTTACAGAAATTCAGATGGACAGGATGCCCTGATGATAAATCTCAATGCACCTACATGGTTTCTGCCGGCGCTTTTTGTGGCATTGATCATGCTGGAGGGACTGTTCCGTCTTTGCAGGCAGAATGAAAAAAAGATTTTACTCATCGTATGTATCTATGCACTGGCAGCGGTGGTGTTCCATTATGCGTCCCCGGTGCTTCTGCCTTGGTCTCTGGATATGATGCCGTATTATCTGTTGATGATGCTTGTCGGTTATTGGCTGAAAAAGATTGGATTTATGGAAAAAATGCGGTTCCCTTGGTTTGAGCTTTGTTTAGTTTTGCTGCTTGCGTCCGGACTTCTCAACGGTTCTGTCAATCTATCCATCAGTGATACGGGAAAGAGCATCACACTTATGTGTCTGTCTGCGGTTTCGGCATCCATACTGCTTATGATGCTCACAAAATGGGTTGATGAACATTTCAGATCTTTTAGCGGTCTTTTTGCCGAACTTGGTAAGCATACGCTAACTATTCTCTGCTGGCATTATTTCTTTCTGGCAATGATTTTGTCAGTGATCGGAGAAGGTGCACCGGTTTTGTGGGAGCTTCTTGCCATAATTGCATCTGTCGGTATCTGTCTGTTGATTGAACGGGGCGTGAAAAGAACAGGCTTTTTTATTTTTTCAGCGCCGATGGTAATATTTGCTGTTTTTTCCATGTATTTGCTGGTTATGGGAGCATTTGCATGGAGCAATGGCGGTTGTACCGCCTTTTTACAGATGCCGGTGGCGTTACGCGGCTTTAGTATGCTTGCCATGGTTATTCTGCTTTTGTTGATCTGTTGTATCGCCGGAAAAAAACTTCTGACACTGTCTGAGCACAGACTGCGTACGGTGGCTATCTGTCTTTTTGCTTTTCTGTTTGTGCTGCAGATGCTGTTTGTGATGATTGCCAGAGCCGGAATACGATATGATTCGCTAAAGGTTGTGGATGAGGCTATTGCTCTTTTCAGTCAGCCGGGAATACAGGCAGGAGATCTGGATGGATATTTTGCGCGGTATGCCAACAATTATGCGATCACGATTTTGACACACTGGTTTATCAAGATCTTCCGGGCGGTGGGACTGATCAGACAGGATTTTTCCAACGCGGTCATTGTACTGCAGTTTTTAAATGTCCTGTTTGTTGATGCAGCGTTTGCAGGTGCTTACGCCTTCTTAAAAAAATATTTCGGAAGAGCCAGAGCTGTCCTGTTTTTATGCTATATGGCATTGAATCCGTTAAGCTATGTCTGGCTGCCGTTTTATTATACCAATACTGTTTCCATGGCATTTGCAATCTGGGGCATTTATCTTGTATATGCTGTTTTTGAACCTGCCATAAAGAAGCGGTATGCCGTTGCAGGAGCACTTGCGTCGGGGATTATTTTTTACTTTGGTTATAAAATACGTGCGACGGTTATGATCGCTTTGATCGCAGCGGTGATCGGTCTGTTTTATAGAGCATATAGAGATAAAAAATTTGAAATAAAAAGGATCGCGTTTTTTATTGTGTGTTTCTGCCTGTCTTTCGGACTGGCAAAGACCGCCTACGGAGTCGTTGAAGAGCATTATCTGACTTTTGATAAAACGGATACAGAGTTTCCTATGACTCACTGGATTGCCATGGGACTGGACGAGCTGGGAGAAGGAAGCTACAATGCCAATGATGAAGAGCGGACAATGAGCTATCCGACGGCGCAGGAGAAAAAAGATGCCACAGTCAGTCTGATCAGGGAAAGAGTGGGAGAGCTCGGCATCGGCGGTGTAGCAAAGCTTTATATGAAGAAGCTTTCCAATACCTTTGCAGATGGAGCCGGAGGATATCATTCGGAGCTCAATATCAGCAGGGATTATGGCCTGATCTGGCAGATTGTCTATGGTGTGCACAGAGATCCGGTGCTTGTATGGACGCAGGTATTTTATCTTTTATCTATCTTGTGCAGTATTTACCTTGCCTATCTGTTGGTCAAAAGGAAAATTCCAATGGAGGCCATGGTGCTTTTATTGCTTTTGCTGGGCAGTTATCTGTTTCAGATGATATGGGAATCTGCCACGATATATAGCATTGGAACCATGTATGTCAACGGTTGTATGGTTGCCCTTGGCTTACCGTTTCTGGCAGGGCATGGATGTGCAGATGGCTGTAGGAATAAATACAAAAATAAATGCAAAAACAGGTCAGAATCTGAGGATGCTTTGCCGGATGGTGAACAGGATGAGATAATCGGAAATAAATTGTCTGAGGATAAAGAGCAGGATATAGCAGAGTGCAATGCTGCCGGATTGGAGATTGCCGGTTGTGAAGTGACCAAAGCTGTGCTTGCCATAGTAGGTGTTGCCGGGCTTTGTATTATGGTTGGTGCCCTCGCGAAAACCCAGTATGTGGAAGTGTCCATGAGTGTAGACCAGTTTTTGTTCCAGGCAGAGGAATATCCGGCATTGTCATATGGCCAGTGCATCAGCCAGAGCTTTGAAACGACAAAGGATTTTTCCACAATTTCAGTTCAGGTGCGCAATCTGACCGGAGCATACAATGACAGCGTGTATGAGGTGTCTTTGTATGATGATGACGGAAATTGTCTGCAGACGCAGGAGCTTCACGGCTGCGATACGACTGATTACGGCTTCTGTCCGATGAAATTTCACAATGAAACCGGAATTACCAAGTATGAGATCCGGATTGAAAAAACAGCAGGAAATGAAGATCTGATTTTCTTATATTATGATACCGGACACTATGATGTATATCCGAAAGGAAAGATGTCCGGACCGATGATCGAAGGAGATATGGCTGATCTTTTATTTGAAGTTTATGACCGTAAGGAGTAGCAGGGACTGCCCAAATTAACGCTTGTGGAGATAATAGGTTACTTTGATATCGCTGATTGAAAAATTGCCGGGAGATAAACCGGGAAAAATAGAGACAGGACTATGGATAAAACAAATGCAGAAACGATACAACTGAATAAAAAAGCCGGCAGGGATGCATCTCTGGATGCTGTAAAGGGCTTTGCCATCCTGTTAGTCATGCTTGGGCACTGTATTGTGCTCAATGGGTTAGCAGACCCTTACCTTTATGATGCCATTGCGGCGGTTCAGATGCCTTTATTTATGGCTGTGAGCGGCTATATTGCAGGGCTGAAGAGACCGGAAGCTGTGGAAAGCCCCAATCTTGCAAAGCGTGCAGCGATTTTGGGAAAAAGAAGTATCAGCTACCTGGTTCCCTTTTTTGTATGGATGATCATTGTTTCTTTCCCGCATTGCCTGCAGGAGCTTAAGACAGAGCTGTTTCATCTGGATTATGGACTTTGGTTTTTGGCTACGCTGTGGATCGTGAATCTGGTCTGCATGATGGCAGCCTTTCCTGCTGATTTTGCAGAGTATAAATATTGTCAGAGAAGAATGAAAAAGCAAGGCTGCAATGTTGTACAAAAAAATCAAACTGTGTCTGATAATGCAGAAAAAAATGATAGTAACAGTATAGAGAATATTGAGAAAAAACATGTGGAAAGCAGTACGAAGAGTGATGCAAAATACAATGTGGACAGAGATATGCAAAGCAGTGAAAAAGACAATGCGGAAAGTACTGTGAAATGTAATTCAGGGCTGTGGCTCCGCTTTATGATTTTTTGTCTGGTGGTATTGTGCTTTTACATCGGTTTCTTTCTTCAGGCCAGATCGGGAAATACATTTTTAAGCCCCAGTCTTACAGTACGGTATCTGCCGTTTTATGTTGCAGCCTATCTGTTTGCGTATCATGTAAGGCCTTTGCTGCAAAAAAAAGAAACCGGACGTCTGGCTGGACATACCGGTCTGGTAAATGTATTCTGGCTGCTCTGTCTGGCTGCATTTGTATATCTGGTCTATGCATTTAATATGGTTGTGGTAACCGATACAACAACACTTATTGTGCAGATGACAGCATCCTTTCTGGGGATCTTTGTCTGCTTTTATGGAATCGCCCATTTCTGCAAGGGGCGATTGCAGCGGCTGTTAGCCTTTGTGGGACAGTACACGCTTGAAATCTATGTGCTGCATTTCCGCTTTGCCAGAATACTGCATTTGTCAGAAAAAAATCTGACGCCTTTTCATGCGGATACGATCCTCTGGATTGCGGCGGCCTTTGTTGTTATGAGTGCTTTGACGGTCATTTTTATTTCTGCTTTGAAACAGCTCTGGATAACCGATTTTTTATGTTTTGGAAAAATCCGTCCTCGCAGGAAGAAAGGAACATCATATATAACAGAAAAACAGTAACATACATCATAGGATAGCTATATTGGATAAATGAAGCGGGAGCAGTCAGGAATATGACTGCTTCTCTTGCTATCAGGGAAGCAAAGCCAAAGAAATAAAACCATTTCTTTTCAAACAACGTATAAAGCATAAAAATGAAACAGATAAATAAAATGATTGGATAGGCTTCTCCGCCGTGGTCAAATAAGAAGTACAGCAGAGCCTGGTCGCTTTCATAATGCCAGCGGGCATTGCCAAGTACAAGCTCCTTGCCATAATCCCTGTCAGCCTGAAAAGACAGGAAGTCAGCCGTTGTAACCGGTTTCAGATTCATGACCATGGCTGAATCGTAATTGTAGTAGCCGTTTGTAACGGCAAAAAGCTGCAGCCTTTCAGCCAGATACAGGTCAAAATTGTGCAGGATCAGCCGTAGGGCACTTTTTATAAAGGCCTTCTGTGTGGCAGCATCCGCACCGGTTTCGGTAAAATGTCCGCTGTTATAATCGGAATTGTACCGGTTGTAGGAGCTGCAGGAAAGGGTCTCATAGCTGATATAATCGAGGCTTATCACGGCATCAATATTGGCAAGATCCTCTTTGGATTCCGGATAGGTCTGCTCACGGTGGATGATCAGGGAGAGCGGACGGATCATGGATATGATCAGATAATCGCTGCCATAATATTTTTTCTCACCCTGGGACTGTGGAATCCGGATGGCGGAAAAGAAGATAGCAAAGGCTAACAAAAAACAGAGCATACGTCTGAGGGATAAGCCGTTTGATTTTTTTCCAAAGCCGTATACGGCTGGTAATAAGAAAAGGCAAAAGCAGATCAGAAGGATGCCTTCACTTCTCCAAAAACAGAGGATGGAGGCAAGAAATGCCAGTGCCAGCATTTTTTTCACAGTAAAAGCCGCATGCTTCTTTTTTTCAAAAAACAGGAAGGCATAGAAAAACAGGAAAAACGGAGCATATAAAACCGGCCGGAAACACATGGCTGCCGATAACAGCACGAAAGGAAACAGACCGAGGATAACTACGGTATATTTGATCTTTTTAGAATATAAAAGATCTGTTTCATAGAAAATATAAGAAAAAACCATTGCCAGTGACAGGTCATTCAAAATGATAGGACCGGTCGATGCGGGAAATAGTGACAATCCTGTCATATAATAGAGGCTTGTCAGGTAATTGTGCCAGTACACCGGATAATAGCGGGTGGCATATCCGAAGATGATCGTGTCATCGCTCATAAAATACCCGGGATAACTGAGTAAAAGGATTGCAAAATAGATGAGAAAATAAGCACAGAAGGCAAACAAAAGCCTGCGGTGCTTTATACCATATGAAATAAAACAGAGAAGCCCTACGATCACTGCAAGTGTCAGGAGCTTGGATAAAACGTGCATGAAAACAACAGCATCGGTATTGATGGGCAGGCTGCTCATGTTGAGGGTATCGGTGCTGAATATTTTACGGTCTGTTATAAAGGTCATTACCCACCAGATGAGTGAGAGAATGCCGATGATCAAGGTCTGTTTTGACCTTAAAAATGTTGTTTTTGATTGCATAGTGTGATTGATTGTCTGATTTTCCATATGGAAATTATACAACAGACAGGTGTGAAAAAAAAGCACAATAAAAGATTTATGGAAAGCCAACAGGGCATGTGTTATACTGTAAATTATGAAAAATATAAGTAAAAGCAAACAGATCATGATCAACATGGCTGCCAGTATGATTTCGACACTGGTCAGTCTGGCGATCAGTTTCGTATTATCACCGATTATTATTGATAAACTCAATTATGAAGCATATGGCTTTATGACTCTGGCCAACGACTTTGTCAGCTACGCCAATATTGCGGCTATGGCGCTCAATTCCATGGCGGGGCGTTTTATCACGGTCAGTCTGACAAAAGGCGATTACGACAACGCTAACAAATATTTCAATTCCACCATGTATGCCAATATTGCCATCGTGGCCTTTATGTTTTTGCCCTGCGTACTGGTTGTGGCATTTTTAGAGCATCTGGTTCATATTTCACCGGCCCTGATCCCGGATGTCAAGCTGTTGTTTGCCCTGACCTTTATCAATTTCATGGTAACAATCATCAGCACGACGTTTTCAACGGCTACCTTTGCTGCCAATCGTCTGGATCTGCAGGCATTCCGCAACATTGAATCGCAGGTCCTTCGTTCGGTTATCCTGATCGTGACATTTTTCTTTATGCCGGTGCATGTTTTTTATCTGGGACTGGCATCCGTGGCTGCGACAGTTTATCTGATGTTTTCTTATGTGCATTACACCAAAAAGCTGATGCCGCAGATTGAGATCAGTAAAAAGCATTTTTCAATAAAAAAGGTATTTGAAATATTGTCTGCCGGTATCTGGAATACGATCATGAGAGCCGGTCAGACGCTGACCAACGGACTGGATATACTGATCACCAATCTGTTTATCGGTGGAACGGAAATGGGATATGTCAGTACCTCCAAGACGATCGTTGTGGCGATCAATACCCTGTATGAGACGATTTCAGCGGTATTTACGCCGTCGCTTACGATCAGCTATGCAAAAGAGGACAAAAAAGAGCTGTTGGAAGATCTGACATCTGCAATGAAAATGACGGGATTTTTTGCCAATATACCGCTTTGTTTTATTGTGGCATTTGGTGTATCTTTTTATACATTGTGGTTACCGCGGACTAACACTTCCACGGATCAGTCTGTGATCCTGACTATTTATATCCTGACGCTCCTCACCATGTTTGGAACGATCGTCGGTGGTGTGATCAGTCCTTTGTTTAATGTATATACCGTGGTTAACAAATTAAAATGGAACTCGCTGATCACGCTTTTTATGGGCATTGCCAATACCCTGATCGTATTTATCCTGTTGGAGACAACCGATCTGTCCGTGTATGCGGTGGCAGGAACATCGACAGTGCTCGGAATTATCAAAAACTTTACATTCACGCCCATGTATGCGGCACATTGCCTCAACATACCAAAGAGGTCATTTTATCCGACCATTATCCGTTATGTGCTGGTAAGCATCGGTATGGGAGCGGTCTTTTGTCTGCTTGCGCCAATATTACCTTCTTCTAACTGGTTATGGCTGTGTATTGATATCGTCATCTGCGGTGTGATCGGGACCATCATCAATATTGTATTTTTATTTGGGAAAAAAGAAAGAGCCATGCTTTTTGATATCTTCCGTAAGTTTTTTCAGAAAAGAGCATAAAGCCCGGAAACTGAAGTGAATGGAGAACAGTCTATGTCCAAAATTTTAGGCGTTGCCAGCACGCCATATCATCTGCTGGTTTTTTTATTTATCAAGGATGCTTACCTGTCCGGGGATGAGGTTGATCTGGTTATCACGGATAAAACGGCGTCCATGGAAGAATTGTATCACAGTGGCCGTCTGAATCCTTATTTCCACCGTGTGATTTTTGCAGATGGACGTAAAATAAAAAATCCTTACAAAAACGCGCTGACGACATTTTATGAGAGCTTTATTTACAATAAGACAACAGATGTGATCGTGGATCAGAAGCTGGATACTTATGATGAAATGTATTTTGCGTCACCGGGACTTCCGGATGAAATTGTAAAGGAAATTGCCAAGACGCTTATTAAAAAGAATAAAAAAATCCGTTTCCACCGGTTTGAAGACGGATTTGCCAGCTATACGAAAAAAACAGTCCATGTGGTCAGTACGGATCTGGGAATGAAGATGTATAAGCTTTTGTGGCATTATGATGTCCGCCAGATGGAACAGGATATCTATATGTTTGAACCGGAAATGGCTGAAGATACGGTTGTTTTTGAAAAGAAACGGATTGAAAAGACGCCGGAGCGCATTGAACGGATCATTGGATGGGCAAAGGATATTTTCCGGTTTGAGGCCCATGTGCCGGATGAAAAATATATCTTTTTAGGACAGGGAACCGAAAATGGATCCCAAAATCCTGAGACATATCAGAAGCTGATCCGCCGTCTGCGGGATATAGCCGGGGACGATAATTTTATCATCAAGCCACATCCGAGAGGAACCTATGATGATTTTCATGGCGAATTGCATGTATACCGGGACAGCTGTCCTTTTGAGTTAGCCATTGCTTCCGGTAAGTATGAGGATAAGACGTTGATATCCTTCTATTCAACAGCCTGTGTGGCAGGAAAGCTTTTGTTCCAAAGCAAATGCCGTATTATCTTTCTGTATCCGCTCGCAGAAGATTCGTTTAATGAAAAATGCGACTATGAGCACTATTTTGCGGCGTTTTCATCACTTTGCGATGGCGTGTATATTGCCAGAAGCTGGGAGGAAGTTGAGAGATTGTGTGCGCAGGATTGATATTAGTCAGTACTCCCTGTTTTCCTCAGATAACAGTCCCCAGAGGCTTCATTTTGATATATACAGGTATATGTGGTGCCTGCATATTCAAATGTTTCTCCGACCTCCAGTACATCACGCTCAATCATGAAAATACAGTCCGGTGCTTCTTGTGCCGGATCAGCAGCGTCTTCCATGATCAGATGTCTTAGCTTTGCTTCGGGATATTCATTCCGGAGCATCAGCCATAAGGGATAATCATAACCGTCTCCGGAAATGATCAGTCCGATATCAAGATCTCCGTTGCCCTTTGCCAGCTGAATCATATCTTCATATCCATCTTCCCTGTGATTTGCATAAAAATATTGGATGATCCTGTTCTGACATCCGCCTTTTACAAAATTCCATGCCGGCTGCAGGTTGTAGGTAACGGAAGGAACAGCTAAAGCGATCGCAATAACAGATAATACAGTAATGATAGCAGAAGCTGACTTTTCATGGGCATGGAGAATTACCGAAAGCATATTTACACTCATAATGACTGTAACGGAAAGGGCCGGATACATCAGTCGTGTTCCCCATGGCTGCCAGCGGAGCAATGCCATGATAAAGCCAAGTGACAGCCAGGATGAGATGGCAAAACCGATAGAAAGTGCAGTTGGATTCTGTATCCATGTATTTTTCTCTACCTGTACAGATGTATTTTTTATTGTATCAGCGGTTTTTACTTTTTTTCCGACAATTCTTTTTATGATCGCACTTATCAGCAGGATAACCATGATCACACCACCGATCACTGCCAGATATGCAACAAATGCACTGGGAGTCTTATCATGGGAATACATGTCATCACCCATATTCATATGATGCAGAAAGTCAAAACCGTGAAAGGCAATGGCCTCGTTGTTTACTTCTACATTCCATTTCTGCCCCAGTCCAATAGCAATCCGGTATACAAAACCATTTAGCGGCCGGTAGTAATTCTGTGTGATCAGCATCGAAAAGTTTTTGAAAATGTTGACAATAATGTATTTTACATTTTTGGTTGCAACCATGATATTTCCGCTGGCTGTACTGGTCATCAGGCTGTGGCTGGATAAAAACGTACGGATCAGTGTTTCGGAAATGGTAACGACGATACTGCCGGCTGCAAGGACGATCGCTTTTATAATGTTTTTGACAGAATCTTTTTTGCAAATTCTAACGATCGCAAGCCATGGCATGAACATGACCATGGAGGCGCAGACACTTGTTTTGGCAAGATAAGCATAGCCTACCAGAAGACCAAGCATGACAATATCTAAAATCTGGGACTTGTCCAGTGTCATGGTTTCCCATTTGATAACATCCAGCAGTTTGTAGATGAACAGAATGAAGATGAGTGTCGCAAATAAATCATTTTGTGTTGTGATGCTCTGTGAAATTGTCAGGGGCATCAACATAAAGATAAAGGCTCCGAAAAAGGAGAAGATTTTGGTGGTTCCCAGTTTTCTGGCACTGTGATAAATAAAGTAAGCGGCTGCAAACATGCTGAAATACTGTAGGAAATTTACAAAGGTATCATTGCCGGACAGCAGCATGATATAAAGAAGATTGTACTCAGCCAATACCGGAGAGTAGATCTGTCTGTCTATATTGGTGATATAATGGGCGACGCTTTGATGATCGATCCAGTAGCCGATGCGCGCCAGATGATAGGTCATGGAATCGTAGTTGTAGGGTACGGTAAATATTGTGCCAAATAAAAGCACAAGGGAAAGAACTGTCAGGACAGCGAGCATGCCGTAAAATAGGATCCTGATGCTGGCATTTTTTCCGGTGTTTTTTTCAGATGTTTTATCCTGACATTGGTGAAATATTTTTTTCATAGTCTGACCAAGAGGCTCCAGTGTCCGGTCTTTTTTGTATTTTCCATATAGAACGGAAAATATCAGAATAATAAGAAACCATGCGATAAAGCTGACTGTCCGTGTAAGCATATGAAAAATGCTCAATACATTCGTCATGATCAAAATGATCGCTTCGAACAGAACGATTGTCCGGAATATGGCTTCGGCTCTCTGCATATTTTTATATGCTGCGGGTATTTTGCAGCTTGTATATTGGTATATCATGATAAAGGCTATTGTAGGTAATATCATAAAAATCTCCTGTTTTGTATTCAAATAAACGATTGACACTCAGATAATTATAGTCGATGATAGATTCCCTTGCAAATTATATTTATTTGTGGATTTTGAAGGTTTTATTATGTAAAAATTTATAAAAAGACTGCTCAGGTATAATTGACATATAATATTGTTTGAAACAGTCACGAATAATCCGGTTTTTGTAGAAAAAATGGCCAAAATGATCATATGGCGGGCACTTGGCATACAGGTGCGGGATGTTACTGTCGAAACGGAAAAAGAATTGAAAGGAATTCATATGGATAAGCGTGGTATCCGGATGGATATTTATGCAAAGGAATATAGTCATTCCAATGATAAAAACTTTCCTGACAGAATCTATGATATTGAGCCCAATAACTATGGGAAAGGTGAGCTCCCGCGCAGAAGTCGTTTTTATCAATCATTGTTAGATACGAAACTACTGCCTACGGGGATGCCCTTTCAGAAGCTGCCGGAGGTTTTTACAATCTGGATTTTGCCATATGATCCTTTTGATGACGACCGCATGATATATACTGTAAAAAACATGGTTGTAGAAAATCAGGAAATAATATATAATGACGGCATAACAAAGATTTTTCTTTTTATTAACGGTAACAAAGGCGGCAGTATTGAGTTAAAAAATATGCTTCTTTATTTTGCAAATACCAATACAGCCAATGCCGTTGACAGTGAATTATCGGATTTACAGCAGATGGTAAGTGCTATCAAGCAGGATGACAGGGAGCGTGAACGGTATATGCATTTTGTGACATATGAGGAAATGATATCGGATGCGGAAGTTAGAGGGAAAATTATAGGTTTTATTACATGTTGCCAGTCTTTGAATTTATCTCATGATGAAATTCTGGAGAGACTTATGCAGCAATTCTCTTTTACTCCCCAACAGGCTGAAGATTATCTACGGGAATATCAACAGTAAGATCTACAAAGTAACACATCAACTCAGCAATTCTACAAGGAATGACACGACAAGGGCACATGCACGGTCTGCAGACCGGCATGTGCTTATATTGTTTGACTCGCCTTTTTACAAATGGTAAAATAAGAGATAATGTCAAAAGTCTATGATGATATAGTTTCAATTTGCAGGAGAGGTTATCCTATGAAGATTATGCCAAACCGGATGGACCGGGGATTTTTTCAGTATCAGGATGAATTTGAAAAGAAAGCTTTAGAGGTTTTGCGGAGCGGATGGTACGTTCTTGGAAAAGAAGTTACATCCTTTGAGGAAGAGTTTGCCGCATACACCGGGGCAAAATATTGTGTTGGTCTGGCAAGCGGACTGGACGCACTCTGGCTGGCTTTCCGGATACTTGGCATTGGTCAGGGGGATGAAGTGATCGTACAGGGCAATACCTATATTGCCAGTGTCATGGGAATTACGATCAATGGCGCGACACCGATTTTTGTAGAACCGGATGATCATTATCAGATCGATGTCAATAAGATAGAGGAGAAAATTACGGACAAGACCAAGGCTGTGCTGGTGGTTCATCTGTATGGACAGGCTACCAATATGGCACCGATCGTGGATTTGTGCCAAAAATATGATCTGCGTCTTGTAGAAGACTGTGCGCAGTCACATGGAGCCTGCTTTGATGGAAAGATGACCGGAACCTTTGGTGACATCGGATGTTTTTCATTCTATCCCTCCAAAAATCTGGGGGCATTCGGAGACGGCGGAGCTATCGTGACCGACGATGAGCAGATTGCCAAGGATATGAAGGTTTATCGCAACTACGGAAGTGAAAAGAGATATTACAATAAAGTGGTTGGCACCAATTCCAGACTGGATGAGATACAGGCAGGACTTTTGCGTGTGCGTTTATCTCATATTGAGGAGCTGACCAAAGAAAAACAGGCTATCGGCAAAAGATATCTTGAAGGTCTTCACAATGACCGGATTACTTTACCAAAGCTGACAGAGGGTGCAACGCATGTTTATCATCAGTTTGTGATCCGCTGCAAGGAAAGAGACAGACTGATCGACTACCTCAATGAAAAAGAAATCGGTACCATCATTCATTATCCGATCCCGCCACATTTAGCAGAGGCTTACACTTACCTTGGATATCATGAGGGTGATTTCCCGATTACAGAGACCCTTGCAAAAGAGGTACTGTCTATTCCGATGTACAACGGCATGACCAAGGAAGAACAGGACTATGTAATTGATGCTATCAATGCATTTGAATAAAAAGATTTAGCAAAGAGAGAATAAATGAAAAAACTAAGTGATTTGTATCAGATAATTAATTTCAATGAATATGGCGATGAACGCGGTAATCTTGTGGTTGCTGAGGGAGACGGGATCGATGTGCCGTTTTCGATCAAGAGGGTATTTTATATGTATGGCTCTGATCCGGAAATCGTCCGTGGGCAGCATGCCAACCGAAAGACCGAGTTTGTGCTGATCAATGTCAGCGGAACCAGCCGCGTCAAGGTGGACAATGGCTTTGAGACAGAGGTCATTGAGCTCAACAAGCCGCGTATGGGTCTTTATTTAAAGACCATGCTCTGGAAGGATATGTATGATTTCTCACCGGATTCAGTATTGCTGGTACTGGCAAGCGAGCACTACGACGGAGAAGAATACATCCGTGATTATGAAGAATTCTTAAAGGAAGTTAAACAGCATGAGTAAAATATCTATTGTCGTTCCGGTATATTACAATTCAGATACATTGATGCTTTTGTACGAGGATATGAAAGAGAAAATCCTTGGAAAGCTGGGTGACTATGAGCTTGTTTTTGTAGATGACGGCTCCGGTGACAATTCATGGGAGATCATGAATCAGATACGTGAAATGGATGGTCATACACAGTGTGTCAGACTTTCCAGAAATTTTGGCGAGCATGCCGCACTTTTAGCGGGATTATCTGTCTGTACCGGAGATTGCGCTGTGACCAAGCAGGCCGATCTGCAGGAAGACAGTGAAATCATTCTGGACATGTATGAGAGCTGGAAGAAAGGCAACAAGGTTGTGCTTGCTGTCCGTGCCTCCAGAGATGAAAATCCGGTCAAAAAGTTTTTTGCAAGCATGTACTATCACATTATCCACAAACTGGTCAATGACAGGATGCCGGTAGGCGGCTGCGACTGTTATCTGCTTGACCGTCAGGTCATCAAAGTGCTTGAGCTCCTTGATGAAAAAAATTCATCCCTGACACTACAGGTGCTTTGGGCGGGATTTCAGACAGATCAGGTATACTTCCACAGAAAAGACCGTGAAGTAGGGGTATCGCGCTGGACCCTGTCCAAAAAAATAAAGTTGGCAATGGATTCCATGCTCAGCTTCTCTTATTTTCCTATTCGTTTTATGTCTACGCTGGGTGTTGTGTTCTTTTTGGCATCCGTTATCTGGATGATCTGTGTGCTGGTTGAAAAATTTACGGTCGGAACACCAATTCTTGGCTGGGCATCCCTGATGTGCATTGTCCTGTTTTCGTTTGGATGTATGATGCTTATGATGGGAATTTTGGGAGAATATGTATGGCGTGCACTGGATGCATCGCGTAACAGACCGCCATATCTGATTGATGTTGTTAATAAAGCAGAAGACACATTACTTGATGTAACTGATACCGACAATAAGTGATCATGTTACAAAAAGCATGAATAATAAAAAGCCATCCTCTTTACTGGGTCTCAATGATTAGATTTGATTTTAATCTTTGAAGAGCAGTAAAGAGGATGGCTTTTATTAATTTAAACCGACAAACTCGGTACGATAAACGATTGATTAGTGATATTAAATTTACAAATTAATTGACAGATAGCATACGCTAACCAGCCTGACTATATGGCAGGCGGCATCTGCTAGAACAGATTGTAATAAATTACCGCAATACAGATACCGAGGACGGCGCCTACAAAAATCTGGATAGGAGTATGTCCTACAAATTCTTTCAGATGTTCATGCGCGTGGGAAGGCTTCCACTGGGGAATTTCCTTGAACATCAGGAGCATGTCGTTGATGATCTTGGCCTGCTTGCCGGTTTCTAAGCGGACGCCCATTGCGTCGTTCATGACGATAATAGCAAAGAATGCAACCATCGGAAATTCAAATCCCGAAAATCCGTAATAAAGACCGGTAGCTGTTGCTAACGCACATACGGTAGCGGAATGGGAGCTTGGCATGCCGCCGTTGCCAAACAGACGCTCTAAACGGAATTCCCTGTTGACAATCATGTAGATGATGAGCTTTAGTGTCTGGGCTACGAACCATCCGAGAGCCGCACTGACAAATAATGGATTGTGAAGTATTTCTAAAATAATTTTCATAAGTCTCCCCCGACATCAGATCCAGATGCCTTATACTGATTTGCAATATACTGATGCAAATACCACATTTATTATAACAAAGAAGAAACAATTCTACAATAAAAGAATATGTATGATGTCAGTGCCACAGCTTACGGTAGCTGCTCGGTGTCATGGATTCGTACCGTGTAAATACCTTGGTAAAATAATTGACATCCGGGATCCCGCATGCAAGAGCGATCGAACCGATGGACTGGTCGGTAAAGCGCAGCATTTTCTTTGCCTCGTTGATCCTCCGGGAGTTTAAATAATTCATTATGGTAATACCGGTCAGCTTTTTAAACTCTCTTGATAGATGGAATTTGCTGATATAAAAAAGATTTTCCAGATCATCCAGAACAATATTGCGGCTGTAATTCTCATCCAGATAATCACGGACAGCAATGATCTTGTCCAGTCCCGATTCGCCGGATTTTTTTTCGAAGGTGTTATTTTCCGTATAGCAGAGCGTAATAATGTCAGTCAGATATTTGTGACATTTCTGCTCAAAATACGCATGTTTCAGGGAAAGCTCCTCATATATATTATGGAGAGCTGCTAAAAACGGTGTCGGATCGGAAGGATGGAAAACAATATTGGAATCCTGTTCCGTAAAATGGCGGTATATTTCTGCAGCATCCTTTCCGTAAAAATGTACCCATGACAGCTCCCAGGGATCCTCGTCGCTGCTTTCATGGGAATATTCATCCAGACAGTTGATGAAGATGCAGTCGCCGCTGTGAATATGAAAGCGTTTTCCACGCAAAGTCAGATAGCCGCTTCCCTTATTTACAATAAAAAATAGAAGTGACTGAAGATGCTCTCTTTTGCTGATGTGGGATTCCAGACTTTGCAGAGTACCGGTTTCCTGTACGTAAAGATAGTGGCTCCGTGCATAGGCAGATGGAGTAGAAATGATACGATTTGAATGATTTTTTTTCATAAAAACTCCCAAAATAATGCAATATTTGTATTTATATAGCACAGCAATATTTTACTATTTTGTAGCAAATTTGTCTATTGAATTATGAAATGTACAGAAGTAAATTAGTGTATAGCTGTAATATTAACAGTGGGAATATGAAAATGATCATATATATTGAGGAAGGATAACGATTATGAATAAGACAGACAAAATCTACGTGGCCGGACATAGAGGACTGGTTGGAAGTGCCATTGTACGCAACTTAAAGGCCAAGGGTTATACCAATATCATTGGCCGGACACATCAGGAACTGGAACTGACTGATCAGGTTGCTGTTCGGGAGTTTTTTGAAAAGGAAAGACCGGATGTGGTTGTTCTGGCAGCTGCCAAGGTAGGAGGAATCAATGCCAACAATACGGCTCCCGCAGATTTTGCATGGGACAATATGCAGGTACAGTGCAATGTGATCAAATGCTGTCATGATTATAAAGTAAAGAAGCTGTTGTTTTTGGGAAGCACCTGTATTTACCCGAAGATGGCTGCCCAGCCGATCGTAGAGGATGCGCTTCTGACAGGACCGTTGGAGCAGACCAATGAAGCTTATGCTATTGCCAAGATTTCCGGTATGCAGATGTGCAAATATTTCAAGCGCCAGTATGGAGACAATTTTATCAGTTGTATGCCGACCAACCTGTACGGACCGCATGATAATTATGATCTGAAAGGCTCCCATGTTTTGCCGGCTATGATCCGCAAGTTCCACGAGGCCAAGATGCAAAATGCCAAGAGCGTGGAATTATGGGGAACCGGTTCACCGTTACGCGAATTTTTATATGTAGATGATATGGCAGATGCCTGTGTTTTCCTTTTGGAAAATTACGATGGCGAGCAGCATGTCAATATTGGTACAGGAAAAGAGCTTACCATCAGGGAACTGGCAGAGCTTGTTAAAAAGACCGTAGGCTTTGAAGGAGAAATTGTATGGAATTCCTCTATGCCTGACGGAACACCGAGAAAGCTTACTGATGTTACCAAGCTTCACGAGCTTGGATGGACACACAAGGTAGAGCTTGAAGAAGGCGTAAAGCTTGCATATGAATGGTTCAAGGAAAATGTAGATCATGCCCGTATGAATGGCAGATAAGACAGAAGATATCGTGATGGAGGAAAACAAATGAATAAATTTGGAATCGTAATGGCCGGTGGAGGCGGTACCCGTTTCTGGCCCCTTAGTAGAAAAGAAAGACCGAAGCAGTTATTAAATTTGAGCGGAAAAGATCTGATGGTCAATGAGACTCTGGACCGGCTTGCCAACAGTATCGACAGAGACAATCTGTTTATCGTTACCAATGTCACACAGGCAGAGCTTATGAAGACAGAGACAGCAGGCAAAATGCCAACAGAGCAGATCCTTGCTGAGCCCGCAGCCCGCAATACTGCTGCATGTATCGGATATGCGGCAATGGAAATTGTAAAAAAACATGGTGATGGCATCATGGTGATTGTGCCGTCGGATCATTTTATTAAAAATGAAGCAGAATTCAAGGCTATTATCGATGCTGCAATCAAAGCTGCTGAAGATACCGATGCACTGGTAACCATAGGCATCAATCCGTCGTTCCCGGCAACCGGTTATGGATATATCAAAGCCAAAGCCGGCAGTGAGACACCTATACAGGATCTGCACAACAAAACTTATTTTGCAGTAGAGGAATTTGTCGAAAAGCCGGATCTGGAAACAGCAAAAGCATATCTTGCCGAAGGTGGATATTCATGGAACAGCGGTATGTTTATCTGGAAGGCTTCCACCATTTTATCCTATATGGAAAGATTACTGCCGGATGTCTATGCATGCCTTGCTAAGATCGGGGATGCCATGAATACACCGGATGAGAAAAAAGTGATCGAAGAAGTATATCCGACTATTCCCAAGATCTCCATCGATTACGGTATTATGGAAAGAGCAGATCACGTACTGGTCATTTCCGGAGAATTTGGCTGGAACGATATCGGTAGCCTGGACATGCTGAGCATTATGAAAGATGCGGATGAGAATGGAAATGTAGCATATGGGCAACAATTACTGTTAGATACAAAGGACTGCATTATATATGGCAATGACAAGATGATTGCCACAATCGGTATTTCCGACCTGATCGTAGTACAGACACAGGATGCTCTGTTAATCTGTCCCAAGGATCGTGCACAGGATGTCAAGACAGTTGTTGAGACATTAAAGGAGCAGGGAAAAGACCAGTATTTATAGAATGCACGGAATAGGTAATTAATTATATGAAATGTGTTATTTTGGCAGGAGGCAGTGGCGACGCTCTGTGGCCGCTGTCTCGCAAAAATTATCCGAAACAATTTATCAATATTCGGAAAGGAAGGTCCTTGTTTCAGGAAGCAATAGCAAGAAACCTTCCTTTTTGTGATGATTTTTATATCATAACCAATGAAAAATACCGCTATATTGTGGAAGGACAGGTCCAGGCATTTCAGGGACTGTCTTATCAGCTGTTTCTGGAGGAAATGGGCAGACAGACCGCGCCGGCGGTTGCCGTTGCGGCAATGTGTATCGACAAGGATGAGGATGTGCTGGTCGTTTCTACGGATCATCTGATTGATGAGGGCGATTATAATAAGACCATTCTGGCAGCCAAGGATACTTTAAATGATCATAATGTGGTTGTCATCGGGTGTGATATGGACAATATCGGTGACGGCGACAATATGAAAGGACATAGTGCCTTTGTTTGCAAAAACGGACAGGTTGTCGATTTTATTTCATCCTGTACCTGCAGATCGGATTATAAAAAAGAAAGTGCCCCGGACCTGCCGGGGAGTGAAATTCTGCTCGACAGCGGAATTTTTATGATGAAGGCCGGTGTGTATCTGGAAGCGATTAGGGAAAATGCGCCGGATCTATATCGTAAATGCCAGCTTGGAACAGACAGGGTGAGGCTGGATTCGGGAGCGCTGCTGATCACAGCATCATGGCTTTCCACCATTCCTTCCTTAAGTGTGGGAGAGGTAGTCTTTGCTAACTGGGCCGGTAAAAACATTGTTGCCATAAAGGCAATGTTCAGATGGTCGAGACTGTTAAATACCGAAACGCTTGCTCAATTCCATGCGCCTTCCCTTCAGGGACCAAATATTGTGGAAAACAGTCACAATGTATCTGTGCTGAATCAGACGGATAATAAGCTCGTGGTGGTCAATGGCTGTGAGAATCTGATGATCGTCAATACCAGTGATGCTACTTATATTTCTAAAAAAGGTGAAAGTGCGGAAATCAGGGAGCTGATGCGGGAGCATTATGAGGAGCAGAAGGAAATCTTTGACGAGGGCGATGTCTTTTACACGACCTGGGGTATCAAGGAGACCTTGAATCATACGGATGGTTATATGGTGCGTAAGGTTACTTTATTTCCGGGAAGAGAAATTGCGCTTCATAAGCATGAAAAAAGATGCGAACACTGTTCTATCGTAAGTGGAAATGCCACAATCACAATTGATGGTGTTACCAGAGAGTTTGGCTGCGAGGACAATGTGTTTATCCCGGTAGGAAGTTTTCACAGGATAGCCAATGTCTTTGCAAAGGATCTTGTATATATAGAGGTATCCGTAGGCGACAGTGCCGGACAGAAGACCGGAGATATGGTCCGCGCAGTAGATGATTTTGTAAAGCTTGGACCTTCCTACAAGGATTATTTATGGGGCGGCACCCGTCTTTATGAAAAATACGGAAAGAAAAATAAAGATAATAAAGAGCATATCATAGCCGAAAGCTGGGAGGTTTCCGCACATAGTGCCGGACCGTCCAGAGTTGTGGAGGGCAATGCCAAGGGAATGATGTTTCCCCAATATCTTGAAAAGATCGGAAAAGAAGCCTGGGGATGGAAATGCAGACCGTTTGAGCGTTTTCCCCTTTTGATCAAGCTGATCGATGCGACGAAATCCCTTTCCGTACAGGTGCATCCGGATGATGAGTATGCCATGAGCGTTGAAGGCGAATATGGCAAAAATGAGATGTGGTATGTTATGGATGCAGCACCGGATGCCGGCATGTATGTAGGCTTCAAAGAAGAGCTGACAAGAGAAGAGTGCCGGAAGCATGTGGAGGATGGCACATTGACAGATGTGCTACAGAGGGTTCCTGTTAAAAAGGGGGATGTGATATTTGTCAAAGCCGGAACGGTTCATGCTATTTTGGACGGACTATTGATTCTGGAAATCCAGCAGAGCTCCAATGCAACGTATCGTTTGTATGACTATGACAGAGTGGATAAAAACGGCAATAAGAGAGAACTGCACCTGGATAAAGCATTGGACAACCTCAATTATTCTGTATATCCGTGTGACTGCAAACCTGCCGGAGAGCCCGAGGCCGGTGTCGGATATGTAAAACAGCTGCTTGGTGTCTGCAAATATTTTTCAGTAACATTGTATACAGTAGAGGAGATGGCAGAGATTTCTCTGGACGATACTTCTTTTAGTGCTATTGTTTTTCTGGAGGGTATGGGTAGGATAAAAACCGACAAACAGAAAAGCAATTTTAAGGCGGGAGACAGCTATTTTGTGCCGGCCGGGAAAAAAGTGCTGGAAATTGTCGGGAAATGTCAATTTGTGTTAAGCCGAATTTAATAAAAAGACGTGATTGGCAAAAACTGTCCATTTTTGGGCAGTTTTTGCATTTTACCCCCATAGATTTTATTTTACAAAAAAGATATATTTATACTATAACCGCGCACGTAACAACATACTTAAACATTTTGTTACAGAAACAAGGTAAATAAATCAATTTTGTGTAAAAGGGGAAAGAAAATGATAATGATAGAAGAATCGACACAAAAAATTGGTCTGGAAAGGTACGTGACTAAAATTATGCTGGATCTGGGTGTTCCGGCGCACCTGAAAGGATATCACTACATACGTGAGGCAATTTTATTGTCAGAGCAGGATATGGAGGTTGTCAGTAGTGTGACCAAGCTGTTGTATCCGGAAATTGCCAGATCATATAAAACAACCTCTCAAAAAGTGGAAAGAGCGATCAGAAACGCCATTGAAGTTTCGTGGAATAGGGGAAACACGGATACGATGGAAGAACTGTTCGGCTATTCCAGTGCGGGAGGAAAAAACAGACCTACTAACAGTGAATATATTGCGAGAATTGCAGATAAGATACGATTGGATTTGAGAACGCAGATATTGGCATCGTAAAGATTTGGTCAAAACAAGAGGATTTGGAAGCGCGCGGTTGTTCCAAATCCTTTTTTTTGCATTAAAACTATGATAATAAATCTACAGATAGGAACTTGCTAAGAATCATGCCTTGCGGTACAATAAATAAGTAAAGGAAAATAACTTGAAGCGTTATTTTTATATTGTTAAAATACTATAATAAAACAATAATATATAAAAAGGAAAACAACAATGGCAAATAAAGAAATTAAAATCGGAGATTATCTGATCAATGAAACCAGCCGGCCGTATATGATCGCCGAGATCGGTATTAACCACAATGGTGATATCAATATTGCCAAGAAACTGATTGATGCAGCCAATGCAACAGGCTGGAACAATGTAAAATTCCAAAAAAGGACACCGGAGCTTGCAGTTCCGGAAGCACAGAAAAATGTCATGAGAGAGACCCCATGGGGTACGATGACATATCTGGAGTACAAATACCGTGTAGAGTTTGAAAAGCCGGAATATGACATTATTGATGCATACTGCAAGGATAAAGGAATGACCTGGAGTGCATCTCCGTGGGATATGCCCAGTCTGGAATTTTTATTAAAATATGACGTTCCCTATATTAAAGTAGCGAGTGCATCCAACGGAAGAGATGAGATGATCAGTGAGGCAGCCAGATCCGGCAAACCGATCATCCTGTCAACCGGAATGACAACGATGGAAGAGATCGATCATGCAGTTGAAGTACTGGAAAAATATGGTCATGGAGATTATATCCTGCTTCATACCAACAGCGCTTATCCTGCACCAACCAAGGATCTCAACCTCCGTATGATCGAGACACTCCGCAAGCGTTTTGACTGCCTGGTAGGTTATAGCGGACATGAGGCCAATATGGAGCCCACGATTGCGGCGGCAGTACTCGGAGCCTGCGTGATTGAGCGTCATGTGACCCTGTCACATGATATGTGGGGCAGTGACCAAAAGGCCAGCCTTGAGGTTCACGCGATGGATATGCTCAATAAGCGTATACAGAGTGTTTATGATGCACTCGGTACGGGCGTGAAATACATGTCAGAAAGTGAAGCTGCGCAGAGAAAGAAACTGCGTACAGTATAACGATGTGGTATCGACCGGTTAAAAGATAAATATATCAGAAATATGAGTTCATTTATTACGGCTGTCTTTTCTATCGATGAAAGACAGAAAAGACAGCCAGATCATTTTTGTTTCATGCACGTTCGTGCAAAAATTCCAAGTATTTTATTATAAAATTTTTTGAAATACATTTTAATTGTGTATTTTATTATTGTTTTTTAAAATAAAAAAGCAACTAAAAATAGTTGCAAATTAAAAAAAAAGGAGTATACTAATGAGTAAAGCACAGAAACTAATCGAAAAATTTCTGAAACAAGGTAACGATTTTGAATATGATGATCTGGTCGCTATGTTAAATTATTTTGGATATGAGGAAGCCAAAATCGGAAAAACAACCGGATCAGCCGTATGTTTTGTGAATAAAAAACTGGGTTCGAAAATTCGATTTCACAAACCGCATCCCGAACATTATATCAAGAAATATTTAATGAAGCAGATCAAGGACTCGCTGGAGAAAGAAGGTTTAATATGAAAAATTATTTGGAGTATAAAGGGTATCTGGGTACTGTGGAGTATTCAGGAGAAGACGACTGTTTATATGGAAAGGTAATGGGAATTAAAGGCTTGATTTCATATGAAGGGGACAGCCTGACACAATTAAAGGCTGATTTTCATCAAGCGGTAGATGACTATCTGGAAATGTGCGTCGAGAAAAAAGTGTCGCCGGAAAAAGCATTTAAAGGAAGTTTTAATATCCGGATCGGGGCAGATCTGCACAGGGATCTGGCATTGAAAGCGCAGGAAAAAAATATGTCAATTAATTCTTTTATTAAGGTAGTGCTGCAGAAAGAGGTAGCCAGTATATAAATTATTTCGCACCTCTTTTGCATAATACAACACCGAAAGTCTTTAATAATATCTTAATATCAAGTCCCAATGACCAGTGATCGATATAATGCAGATCCAGTCGCAGCACATCTTCAAAGTCTGTGATGTCGCTTCTGCCACTGACCTGCCAAAGTCCGGTAAGCCCCGGTTTGATGCTCAGGCGCCGGCGGTACTGAAGCTTGTACTGGATGTATTCGTCAGGTGTAGGCGGTCGTGTGCCGATCAGACTCATCTGTCCGATCAGGATATTGTAAAATTGTGGCAGTTCATCCAGACTTGTCTGGCGAAGAAAGCGGCCAACTCTGGTAATCCTTGGATCGTTTGTTATTTTAAACATTGGTCCTTTCATTTCATTTTCATTAAGCAAATCTATCTTTTTTTCATCTGCATCATGATACATGGAACGAAATTTATAAATAGTAAATTCTCTTCCGTTTAATCCAATCCTTTTCTGTTTATAGAAGACAGGTCCGGGAGAATCAGTCTTTATAGCAAGTGCAATCAAAGGCGTTACGGTTATTGTAAATAATATTCCAATCAGGGATCCGAGAATATCCATCATGCGCTTGACAGCAATACGATGAAAATCATAATCGGCAAGGCTGTATGTCATAACAGACAGTCCGGCATAGGAATCGATTGTTTTGTGTGAGATCAGGTGGTCATAGGGGTCGATGCTCACATGAACAACAATTCCAGCCATTTCGAATTTGCGGATCATTTTTCCGAGCTCTGTGTTGTTGTAAGAGGGCAGATAAATTAAAACCTCATCTATCACTGATTGTGAAAGAATATCATAAAGATTGGTTTTGGATGCAATCACAGGAACCCCTTCGTATATAAGGGAGGAATCATCAAGGACGGTTTTTTCGGTATCAACCAGTGCCAGAGCCGTGATTTCATGTGCCCATTCTGCATTGGATCTGATGAATGGAAGCAGCTTGCCGATAAAATGTGATTCTGTAACGATCATCATTTTCAGACTTCCGGAAGAACGCATATAAACGTGCTTTAAAAATATTCTTACCAAAAAATGGAAAAAATAAGTAAATACAAAATTGTAAACCAAAAAGTAAATAAACGCAAGGCGTGAAAAGTCTTGTGCATTCTGTGTTAAAAACAAAATTAAGCCTAAACCTGCGCCAATCAGAAAATCATACTTTATGACAAAGAAAAATTCTGCAAACTGATTTCTGGTCAGAAAATTGTGATTCAGATTTAAAAATAAATAGGAAAAAGTGCAAAGTAAAATGGCAAAAGATAATACCAGATGGTAATATTGTGGGTTCTTATGAAAATCAGAAAGAATGCCACGAGTAATAAAAGCCAGTGCATAAGAAAGGCAAATTGCCAGAATATCTGAAAAAATCAATATGTAATTTTGAAGAACAAACTGCTTTTGTGTATTTGTGTTCATGAAGACCTCTTTGCTTTCTTTATGATAGAAATTATAGCAAGAATAGCAAGAAAAACAACTAAATCTAAAAGTGTCCGTGAAAAAATTGTATGTCCTGCAATGACCAACAAAATTACAAATCCTTTTTGCATTTTTGATCCATGTAAGTTGTTATTTCGTCAAATATTAGGGCAATAAAAATTGTACATATAAAAGATACAACAAAACAAAAATATGGATGTCGAGATATATTTGTTATATGTTTCAAGACAGACATTGGTAATCGTTGCAATATGTATAAGCTGAATACATGAGAACCGAAAAATTGCAATAAATTATTTTGAATTTGAATCTTCATTGTTAGCACAACAACGAGAAGAGAGAATGATATTGCCCATCCGGAATAAAACCAGACATTGGTGTTGAGGGTGAAGAATTTATAATAGCCATACAATAATAACAATATACAGCCCCAATAAATACATTCCTTCTTCATGACAAATTTTTCAATATATTGTTCATACAGACAGTAAAATACACCTAACGGATAACATAAAATTGTGTTATACCAATATGCATCCTTCCATATGCTTAACGTACACATATAGAGTACACACAGAATTATAAGAAGAGAAAGGAAATAAAGATATTTTCCTTTTTTGGCAAAGAGAAGAAATGATACATATGTCATTAAATATAAAGAAATGACAGCCAGTATATACCAATTACTATTGCCGATACTATCCCAGCACAAAAAGGATAATAGGATTTGTTTTAATGTAAAAGAGGATCTGAAAATGATTCCTAATAATAAAAAGAGTGACACTGCCAGATCAAAATGTAAAAGTAATCTGAATGCCTTTTTGGGAAGTGAATGGATATATTCCAATCCTTTCTTTTGAATTTTTTTCATTACACCATATCCGGAATAAAAAAGAAACATTGTGACAATCAATTGCCCCAGGGCTGAATTTAAACATTTGGCAAAATTGTCATAGGAACTCTGTAAGTCAACATATTGCAGATAATGACGGATAAATATAAGAATTACAAAAATACCTTTTATGTTTGTTGTTTTATCTATTGAAAGATGGTCTTTAAAGAAAGTCCCTTCTTTTGCAAAAGATATGCCAGAAATACAAAATATAAAAAATAGAAAGATAATGATTGTCATATTTCCCCACCCAAGATTGATTTAATGACTGAATATATTACAAAAGTATATCACATATATGGGCACATTATAGCATATTTTGAAAGAAAAAATGTGCATAAATTGTGATGCTGGGGTAAAATAAAATAAGTAACAGATAAATTACGCAAAGGTATTTGTAAATCAAATATTAAGAGGGAAACAATGATAAGTCATTTTTGGAAAAAAATCCGGGCCAAAAGCATAGCTTTCTGGTTTATATACATAGTTATTCTTTTGTATTCTGTTATGAATGATCTGCATTTTTTCGATTTTACATATGCGGATACGGGATCTTATTATGAAGCATCGGGGAATCCTTATGCGAAAATGTTTTATTTTACATTAAAGACTGCCTTTGCTGTACTGTTATATTTTTTTATGAATATGATAAGCAGGGGATTTACGGCAGTCAGAAATAAAAATCGTGACAGCCGGCGACGCCTGATATTTGTGCTGATTATTATGATTGTATACATTATTTTTCTGATTTTGTGTTGGCCGGGAGTGTGGTGGTGCAGTGGCGCCGATGAATTTAAGATGGTTGATTTTATCTCGCATTTGCAGGTTCAGTATCATCAGGGCTTTATGCTGTCCTTGTTTTATTTTTTTGCCTTTATGATTTATCCCAATCCGGTATCGGTTGTCATTTTGCAAATGCTGCTGGGAAGCATTTTGCTGGGCACTATACTTGCCGACTGGTGGAAAAACAGACATCATATTTCGGTGGTTATTATAGCCTGTATCATATTTTCACCATGTGGTCTGTATTTTGCACTTTATCCGATGCGGGCATATCTTACGGCTTTATTTTTGATTTACTTCATTTATCAGTACCGGAATATCCGCAACAGAAATTCCGCTGACAAAAAAGAATGGATAAAGCTGGTTATAACCGGATGTCTGGTTGTCAATTTCAGGATTGAAATGATGATTTTAATTGTTGTGCTTCCGTTCTTGATGTGGGAAAAGGCAAGAATGCATGATAAA
The DNA here is from genome assembly GCA_900317505.1 of uncultured Lachnospiraceae bacterium. Classification (GTDB taxonomy): domain Bacteria; phylum Bacillota; class Clostridia; order Lachnospirales; family Lachnospiraceae; genus UBA2882. The sequence goes on from ONHB01000002.1 coordinate 41,648, forward strand.
AAGTATTTGAGGCTGATTGGAGAGTGCGTGCTTATACTTTGCCTGTCTGTCTGTTGTGTTTCCTGCTGGAACAAACTGGGAAATCAGTCAAATTCCATGAGTCACAATTTATTATCATTTACATCTCCGATGGGAGAGATTTTTGCCCGGCATTATGAAGAAATTGATGTTGAAGATCTGGCGATATTGGATCAGTTTTTTGATATCAGCAAGATGAGGGAGGAGCACCTGAATCCGGATAATGTATTGAAGTATAATGGATATGAGAGGCTGAATTATCCGGGGGCGAGTTATGCTTACACAGCAGGAGATTGCCGTCAGGTGAAAAAAACAATTGCAAAGCTGCTTTTAAAATATCCCGATATTTATCTGCAAAATAAGATTCTGTTGGCAAAAAGGACATTTGGCCTGGATGGAGAAGGGGATAATAAGTATCGGTTTCCGGAGGAGATCAGGCCGGAGCGGATTGCGTACTTATTTAAGCAGATTGCCCCGGCACTGGCTGACTGGATAAAAAATAAACTGGCAGGATCATTTCGGATTGGTAAGGTACGGATGTTCCCTGTGTTTTATGCGATGTGGGTGCCTTTTGTATTGTTGCTGGTTGATTTGATTTATGCTCTTTTTAGAAGAAATGTTAAGCTTATTGTATTGAGAATTATGGTTATTATGATGTTTCTGGCGGTCTTTATGACGGCCATGCATCCATACACCATGTATTATTTTGCACCCTGTATGGCAGCATGGTTTGTTTTGCTGCCGGTTTCCCGTGATAAGTGATGGGGTGGATTTTATAATTTTTTCGGAAATCTTGGAATACGTGTCCAAATGTAGTACACTGACATTAGTATATTTTCTGGAGGCTTAATTTGAAAAGGTTTGCATCGGATATAAAAAAATACTGGGGATATATGGTATATGAGGCAAGGTCACAGTTAAAGGCTGAGGTAGCCAATTCTTATCTGAATTGGATCTGGTGGATTCTGGAGCCCTTTTGCCTGATGATGATTTACGCATTTGTTTTTGGTTTTTTGTTTAAACACAAAGAGGACAATTACAATGTGTTTATTTTCATAGCTCTGGCATTGTGGGATAATTTTAACCGCTGCATCCGGGCATCGGTATCGATAGTGCGCAGCAATAAGTCAATTGTATCCAAGGTATATGTACCCAAATTTGCCCTTATTATTTCCAATATCATGGTCAATACCTTTAAGATGTTCATTTGTCTTTTGATTGTATCTGCAATGCTGCTTTATCACGGAATATCAGTAGACTGGCATGTTTTACTGATTGTGCCAATTGTGGCTGATGCCGTGATTTTTACATTTGGATGCTGTTGTGTACTGGCGCATATAGGGGTGTTTGTTGATGATATGGCCAATATTATTACCATTTTACTGAGATTTATGTTTTATCTGACAGGTGTTTTTTATAATATTAACACAAGTATCCCCAGACCTTATTCCACAATCCTGCTAAGCTGCAATCCGATTGCTTTATTTGTCGATGCGTTGAGAAACTGTATTTTAAATCAGATGTCTCCGGACTGGAAGCTGATGGGCATATGGCTGATAATCGGATTGTTGTTATCCGCATTTGGAGTTTCCAATATTTATAAACATGAAAATACATATGTAAAAGTTATATGATCGAGGATGAAAATGGAACATACATCAATTACCGTAAAGGATGTTAAAATACGATATAAAAGTGTTCAGTCCTATTCAATTAAAAAAAACCTGTTGAGATTAAAAGCTCCGGATGCAAAGGTGTTTGAGGCTGTGAGAGGTGTCAGCTTTGAGGTTTCGGAGGGAGAAATTCTCGGCATCATCGGCAAGAACGGAAGCGGAAAGTCCACATTGTTAAGAGCGCTTGCCAATATTTTCTCGGCAGATGAGGGAAGCATTGATCTGCACGGACATTCTATTTCATTGCTGGCAATCGGTGTGGGGTTTAAAAACCAGCTGACAGGGCGTGAAAATATCATGCTGTCAGGGATGCTTTTGGGATTTTCCGAAAAAGAAGTACGTGCTCATCTGGATGAGATTATAGAATTTTCGGAGCTTGGAGATTTTATTGATCAGCCGGTGCGCACATATTCCAGCGGTATGTATTCCAAGCTGGCGTTTTCCGTAACGGCGATCTTAGAGACTGATATTATGCTGATTGATGAAGTGCTGAGTGTAGGTGATGAGCATTTCAAAAAGAAAAGCTACGCAAAAATGAAAGAACTGATAGCAGGAAAAGAAAGAACGGTAGTGATCGTATCCCACAGTCTGGGCACATTACAGGAGCTGTGTGACCGGATCATGTGGATGCACGATGGCATAATCAAGGAAATTGGAAGGCCGAAGGAAGTTCTTGAACATTATAAGGAATTTATGAAATAAAGAAGAATGTATTATTGAATATATAAAAGTTTTTAATATGGAGATACCAATATATGGATGACGAGATTTTGTTTTCGGTTATTATTCCGATCTATAATAGAAAAAAGTATTTACCGGATGCAATCGAAAGTGTACTGCACCAGTCTTTTGAAATGAGAAGAGTTGAGGTGATCCTGATTGATGATGGATCGACGGACGGAAGTGGAGAAATATGTGATCAATATGGGAAAAAATATCCCGATGTTATCCGGGTTATTCATCAGCATAATCAGGGAGCTTCGGCAGCACGTAACAGAGGCGTTGCTGAAGCAGCCGGAAGATGGCTCAATTTCCTGGATTCTGATGATAAATTAGCAAAAAACGCGTTTCGTGAAGCAAAAAAATTTATAAAAAAATATGATGATCAGACGGATGTAATTGCGTTTCCGGTGTGGTTTTTTGGCACAAGACACGGAGAACATATTTTGAATTATAAATTTAATTCGGGATCAAGAGTTGTTGATCTGGAGGTGGAATGGAATAATCCTCAATTATTTATTAATTCGTCATTTATACGGGCGACGACAGCTAAAAAAGTCGGATTTAATGATGCCGTGGATATTCCTACAAATGAAGATGCGCGGGAAATGCAGCGTATTTTGTTGGAAAAAAAGAAGATTGGTTTTCTGGCGACAACAAAATACTGGTATCGCAGACACAATGATACGTTGGTAAATCGTGCGAAAAGTAATCACAAATGGTATATTGATAGTTTGCAGCAATTTTCATTATACATCATGAAGTATGCGGAGAAAAAATGCGGGTACATTCCTAAATTCATTCAAAATGTAGTGATGTATGAGTTTCAATGGCGATTTCGCCAGAATAAGCTTGCGCAGACTGTTTTATCGGAGGATGAATTACAGGAGTATAAAAATTTGCTGCTTGAAGTATGTGATATGGTTGATACAGATGTTATCATGGCACAAAAGCAGTTATGGAGAGAACATAAAGCATATTTGATTTATCGAAAGGAGAGAAATTATTCTTATCTTTCAGTGTCGGAGAACAATATAGAAAATACCCCATTAAGGCTCTCCTTTGCAACATTTAAAAAGGACCGGATATTGCTTGAAGGCTGGATTCCTCATTTTTTATTTGAAAGGAGATCGGTAGCACCATTATCCGTTGCAGTGAATGATAAGATCATTCCGCTCTCCTTAAAAAAAATTGTTACGCAGCCTCAGTTTTTCGGACAGTATTTATATGATAAATACAGCTTTAGTGTTGATATAGATTTGAATGGAGAAAGAAGAGTCCAAATATGTTTTTTGCTTAAAACAGAAGATAAATTTGTTAAGATTAAAAAAATATTTCTGGAACAGTTTTTTCCGCTGGATTCACATTACAGATATTCCTATAAACGCTATCCGGGATGGATTATGCAAAAGCGGGATGCGGATATCATATTAAAAAGATGCCGGTGCTGTTTGCATTACGAGTTGTCTTATTTGACAGGAATCATCCTTAGGGGACAGAGAGGTAGTAAAAGAGTTGCGGTTGTCCGGCTTTTATATGGAATTTTAAACCAATTACCGCATAAAGAAATCTGGATGATATCGGATCGTATTCTGAAAGCGGATGATAATGGTGAAGCACTATTTACGTATTTGTGTAAGATAAAACCAAAGGGGCTGAAAATATACTTTGTAATAAGTAAAGAAAGCCCGGATTACCGGCGTTTGAAAAAGATCGGACCGGTTGTCGGCACTTTTTCCGTCAAACACAGGCTATTACACTTATTAAGTACCTATAATATATCATCTCAAGGGGAAAAAATTGTGCAGCATCCGTTCCGAGGATATGAACTGGGATATCGTAGCCTGAGACTGCCCAAATTTGTTTTTTTACAACATGGCGTTACGAAAGATGATCTTTCGGCATGGTTAAACAGATACAACAAAAATCTGTTTGGCTTTGTGACAACAAGTATAAGAGAATACCGGTCAATTCTGGAAGGAGATTACTTTTATACAGAAAAAGAGGTCTGGCTGACCGGATTCTCGCGATATGATTATTTGAAAGACGATCATAAAAAAATTATTTCTATTGTTCCGACATGGCGGAGCTATTTGCTTGAAGGACTGAATAAGGAAAATGGAACCCATTTGTTAAGAAACGGTTTTATTAACAGTGAATATTACTTATTTTATAATGCTTTGATCAATCATGAACGGTTGCTTGAAGAACTAAGGAAAAACGGATATAAATTACGATTTGTTCCCCATCCTCTTATGCAGCCGTATATTGGATTTTTTCATAAAAGGGATGATGTGGAGTTTGCATCTCCGTCAGATTCATATCGGGTTTTATTTGCAGAAAGCAGTCTGCTGATTACGGATTATTCCTCTACCGTGTTTGATTTTGCATATCTGAATAAACCGGTTTTATATTGCCAGTTTGACAGAGATGATTTTTTTAGCGGGAAGCACACCTACAATAAAGGTTATTTTGATTATGAGAAAGATGGCTTCGGAGAAGTGGAATATAATTTGGAGGACACAGTTGAACGTATTATAGAATATGCCAATAATGGATGCCAACTGAAGGAAAAGTACAAAAAACGAATTGAAGAAGTGTTTGCATATCATGATCAAAATAATTGCGAACGGATTTATCAGAAACTGATAAATATGAGAGAAGAGATACAGCTATAGAAAAGGAAATGCCATGAGTAAAGATTTTCTGAAATCATCAATTGATTTTGTTATTGCCTGGGTAGATGGTGACGATCCGGTATGGCTTGCAGAAAAAAGCAAATACCGGTCAAATGCAAGACTTGAGGATGACAGTAAAACAAGATACCGAGACTGGGATAATTTACGTTATTGGTTCCGGGCTGTAGAAAAGTATGCGCCCTGGGTTGGAAACATCTATTTTGTGACATGGGGACATATTCCGGCATGGCTCAATGTGCGGCATCCCAGACTTCATGTAGTCAGACATGAGGATTATATACCGCATAAATATCTGCCAACCTTTAATTCCCATACGATTGAACTGAATCTGCATCGGATTCCGGGACTTTCGGAACAGTTTGTGTACTTCAATGATGACATGTTTTTAAACAAAAAAGTGTCTCCGGAGCAATTTTTCAGAAACGGACTGCCGTGTGATATCATGGGACTGGATTGTGTTGCATTTGGAAAAAACAGCGCCGGAAATTTCCATGCTAATGATATTGGGCTGATCAACGATCATTTTGATGTCCGTCAGTGTTTTAGACGACATATGGGCAGATGGCTGAATATCAGCTATGGAATGAAGGTATCTGTACGGACTCTGTTTCTGCTGCATAAGGGTTATTTTACCGGGTTTTACAATCAACATATCACATCCTGTTTTTTAAAGAAAACCTTTGAAGAAGTCTGGGAAAAAGAGCATGAGGTGCTGGAGGATACGTGCAGCTGCAAATTTAGAAATCAAACAAATGTCAATCAGTGGCTGATGAAATACTGGCAGTTAGCAAAGGGTAACTTTTGCCCGCGCAAAAAGAAGTTCGGAATGTATTTCCAGATAAAGGATGATACCTCCAGAATTACGGAAGCGATTAAAACAGAAAAATACGAAGTTATCTGTCTTAATGATACCGGAACCGTAAAAGATTTTGATAAGGTGCGGGATGAAATCTGTATGGCTTTTGAGGAAAAATTTCCACAGAGGTCCGGCTTTGAAATATAATGGATGGATATTACTATAAAGGAGTTCTATGAAAAAAACATCACATACCTGTGACTGTATGGGTATCCCCGTTGTAGCAACCAATTTAAAATCGGCGGTGCACACCGTGTGTGGGCATCTGCAGGAGCACAGAGGGGACTATATGACATTTGTCAATGTGCATACTCTTGTCACGGCAGTGGAAAATGGTGAATATAAAAGGGCGCAGGAAATGTCAGCCTACAGCTTTGCGGATGGAACACCGGTTGCCAAACTGCAGAGGAAAAAAGGCTATATAGAGGCAAAGCGGGTAGCCGGTCCTGACTTTATGGATGCTGTTTTGAAAATATCTCCCGATAAGGGATACCGTCATTATTTTTATGGAAGTACGCCGGATAATATAGGTCGGTTGGTGGAGGCGGTTTCAGAAAAATATCCGGGAGTGGAAATAGTCGGAAGCTGTGCACCGGAATTTGTAGAAACGATGGATGCAGATACTTTTGAGGAGATATTTGCAAAGGATATCGCAGAGATAGAAAAAGCTTCTCCTGATTTTATCTGGGTCGGACTGGGAGCACCCAAGCAGGAATTGTGGATGATGCATGCACAGGGCTGCGTCAGTGGTCTGATGGCAGGTGCCGGAGCTGCCTTTGATTTTATGTCCGGTGAAAAAAAGAGGGCACCTGTTGTATTGCAGAAGCTTGGACTGGAATGGTTTTACCGCCTGATGCAGGATCCTCGGAGACTCTTTCCGCGTTATATTGAAACCAATATCAAATTTCTCAAATTATATCTGAGGGACAGTCTGAATCGTGAAAGAGCTTCGATTTGCCGGGATGTCAAAACAGAGGTAAATGAACAATTATATGACGAATTATAAAAAGAAAGATGTAAATGCTGAAAATAAAATAGATTTTGTCATCGCCTGGGTCGATGGAAATGATAAGGCGTGGCAGGAAAAAATGGCGGAATATGGTCATGGAAAAAATGAGCAATTCCGTGACTGGGATTTTTTGCCCTATCTTTTAAAGAGCGTAGATCGGTATGCGCCTTTTGTACACCGGATTTTTCTGGTTACGGATCGTCAAAATCCGGACTGTCTGTCTGATGCAGGCAGAGAAAAATATCGTCTGTCGGATGATCTGGTAAGGAAAATCAGAGTGACATATCATGAGGATTTCATACCACAAAAATATCTGCCGACCTTTAATTCCCATACGATTGAGCTGAACTTTCACAGGATACCGGGTCTTTCGGAGCAGTTTGTGTATTTCAATGACGACTTTTTGCTGACCGGACCGTGTGCGCCGGAGGATTTTTTCAGAAATGGTTTGCCGGTGGACTGCGGATGCCTGAATGCAATCAACGGAAAGGATCCGGTATTTGCCGGAATCCAGTTTCATAATATGGCTTTGATGAATGAACATTATGATATTGGTGCAGTCAGAGCGCATCTTTGGAAATGGTTAAATCCAATCTATGGAAGGCAGAATATCAGGACGCTGCTGTTACTGCCGTTTCAAAGGCTGCAGGGAATATACAATCCGCATGGACCGCTTGCATTGAAAAAGAACACTTATGAAAAGCTGTGGAAGCGGGATGGTGATATTCTTGATCAGACCTGTCTGTGCAAATTCCGGAAGGAAAGCAATGTTTCGGTATATGTCATGCGCTATGAGCAGCTTTTGTCGGGCGATTTTGTACCGGGAAAGATAAATAACAGGTATCTTGAGGTAACATATCCGCTAAAAAGGATTGCGGCAGCTCTTGAGCGTCCGGGATCGGTCTGTATCAATGATACCGACATGGACGATATGATGTATCTGAAAAGAAAGAAACAAATACAATATTTATTAAAAGAAAAGTATTGTAAAAATTAAAATAAATTATAAAAGGTCAGCAGGGGATAATATGTCAAACAAATTAGCATCAAATAACAAAAAAGCAAAGAAAGAAAACCAGGCACTTGAAATAGCACGTGCAGTACTGGAATATACGGTCATGGCACTTGGAATTGCACTCTGTGTACTGGTGCCGCTGTACTTAAAGGACGGCTACCATGGTGTCGGGGACTGCAAATATGAGCTTTACAAATGGATCATGATATTCGGATGTATTATTGTGGCCTTTGCCTGTGTCCTGTATTTTTGCCAGGGTGGACTGACAAAAATAAATGATGGGAAAACAGATGACGGACTGATAGCAAATGGAAGCCGCAGACTGTGCACCACAGATTATTTTGTATTTGCATTTTTAGTTTTTACTTTGATATCAGCACTTGCCGGCGGCAACTTCAAAGACTGTATCGCCGGATACAACGGCTGGTACATGGGAATTGTATCGATGTTCAGCTTTGCAGCCCTGTACTTTATGTTTGCCAAGGCAGGAAGATATTACAAGGCTGTTTTGTATGCACTTCTCGGAACATCATTTGTTGCTTATATTGTTGGTATCCTGCACCGTATGATGATTGATATCATCGGCACCTATTATCTTGGTACTGAGCAGGAGCTTGCAGCCGGTTACAAAAACCAGTTTCTTTCCACACTTGGTCAGGCCAGCTGGTATTCAAGCTTTGTCTGTACTGTGTTTCCACTCGGACTTGCCATTTTCTGGTGTGCGAAAAAGAAAAATCTTCGCATGATATCCGGGATTTTTACTGCAGTCGGAAGCATGACTCTGGTAACGCAAAACAGTGATAGTGCCTATATGGCAATGCTTGGATTTTTCTTTGTATTGTTCTGGTTTTCCGCAGCGGATGCAGGTCGGATGGAGCGTTTTTTAGAGACGATTGTTTTATTTCTGGCATCGACGAGGGTGATGTGTCTTTTGCTGCTGCTTCATCCCAATCCTTCTCTGTCTCTGGATGCACTGAGCCATTTTATGGTTTATTCCAAATGGATGAGTATTGCATTGATCCTTGCTGTTGTTCTCTGGGGGCTGAGCCTTTTAGCTATTAAAAAACAGACGTATCCGGCAAAGGTTATGAGAGTTGTCCGCCTGGTCCTTTTAATAGTGATCCTGGCAGCAGTTCTTTTTGCTATCATCATTCTTGCCTTGAGTGCGAAAAATGCACTGCCGGCAGGATTATTGGCCATTACGGAAAAAATCCCATATATGACATGGTCGGATAAATGGGGCAACGGACGCGGACAGACCTGGGCCTTTAGTATCCGGATGTACCGGGATATGGATATCTGGCATAAATTATTTGGTGTGGGCCCCGATGGCTATGCACCGTATGCTTACAGCCTGTATGCCGACCGCCTTGCTGAAATGTGGGGCAACCGGACGCTTACCAATGCACACAATGAATGGATGAATGCACTGATCAATTTTGGGCTGTTTGGCTGTATCGCCTATATCGGTATCTTTGTATCGGCATGTGTGAATTTTGTCAGGAAACAAAAGGAGCAGCCGGTGTTGGTCGGCTTTATGGCATGTGTCGTTTCTTATATGTGCCACAATGCATTCTGCTATCAGACGGTATGCTGTACCCCATTTATTTTTATACTGATGGGGATCGGGATTTATATTTCTACAAATTACCACTTGCGCAGTGATATAGATATGTAATAAACTGACATTAAAGTGTGTTTACATAACAATTACGACGAAAATACTAAGGCAAAAGGCGGTACAACATGAAATACAGATTTTATAAAAAGCTAACCAGATTATTGATCATTCCGATGCTTTCGGCATCTTTGATTGCAACAGTTCTTCCTGCGGGCGCAGGATCACTGGAGGTAAAGGCGGAGGAAATCTCCCAGAATGGTATCGAGAACGGTAATATTGAAAACAGTGATACCGGCTTTGCGGCTGATAAACTGAATTATGTATATCTGGAAAACAAGACTGTTACCTCACCCGGTACACAGACGGTTATGATCTCATATGGTGATGAAGAGACAACGCTTTCACAAGCAAAGCTCACTGTCCGGAATTATCTGACAGGCAGCGTGAAAGAATACAGCATGACAGACAGCTTTGAAAATACAGCTGTTTTTACATTGGATTATACTGCAGCAGACCGTGGTATTTACGAAGTTACGGATGCAGCTGTTGTGACAGATGATGGCATCTCTGAAAAGCTGCATCTGCTCAGTACCGGAATGGAACATATCTATTTTGGTGTAGACGAAGAGTTTGAGGAGACTTCCGCCGATGGAGAGGCGCTGCAGACGGAAAGTGATCCGGGAGTTGATCCCGAGGATATTTCCATGCAGATCGTTTCACTCGGGGCAGACGGGAGCAGTATGACAACCTCCGATATCAATGAAATTACAGAAGCGATCAAAGCAGGAGCAGACAGTGCCGGTCAGTCCCGTATGGCAACAGAGAGTGAGCTTGGGACAGAAGCCGAGGATTATGTTGTCATGCTTGATCCCGGACATGATTCTACACATGCCGGTGCCAGAAAAAACGGGCTGCAGGAAGAAGCACTCACTTTGAAAATTGCACAGTACTGCAAGGCAGAGCTTGAGCAGTACAAACATGTAAAGGTATATATGACACGCGAGGGCTCCGGTTGTCCGCTTCCCGGTTCAACATCCGTTCAGGATAATCGTAACCGTGTTGCCACGGCAGCTAGCGTCGGTGCAGATATTTATGTCAGCATTCATCTGAATTCGGCAGGTTCGGGATCTGCAAAGGGAGCGGAGGTATTTTACCCCAACAGCAGTTACAGACCGGATATTGGTTCTGCGGGAGCCAATCTGGCAACACAGATACAAAGGCAGCTGGTGGCTTTGGGGTTGCAGAATCACGGGATTTCCATTCGCAATTCCGGAGATAATTCACGCTATCCGGACGGCTCGCTGGCTGATTATTACGGAGTGATCAAAAATTCCAAGCTTTCCGGTTTTCCCGGTGTTATTGTAGAGCATGCCTATGTATCCAATGCTTCGGACGCGGCATTTTTGAAAAGTGAGAGCAATCTGCAGGCACTCGGTATTGCGGATGCGACCGGTATCGCACAGTATTTGGGATTGTCCAAGGGACCGGACAGGGTTGCAGATCCTGCTCTTGTTACCGGATTTGTGACGAGACTTTATGATAAATGTCTGAACAGACGACCGGATGAAAAAGGGCTGCAGGACTGGGTAGATGTTTTGTGCGGCTTTAAGTCAGATGGTGTAAATGTGGCGTATGGATTTGTATTCAGCGATGAAATGAATAAACGAAATCTTAGTGATGAGGATTTTATTGAAATTCTGTACAATGTATTTCTGGATCGCCCGTCAGATACAGCAGGCAAGCAGAACTGGCTCTATTATCTTAATAACGGGACATCCCGTTATGGCGTTTTCATGGGATTTGCCAACTCCAACGAATTTGGTGAGATTTGCAGCCGGTACGGCATTGACAAGGGAACGGCAAAGGCCACGGATGGCAGGGACAGGAGCCCGGGGCTGACAGCTTTTGTTGCGAGACTTTATACGAAAGCGTTGGGACGCGATTATGATGTCAATGGATTAAATGACTGGTGTAATGCTATCTGTGATCAAAAACATACGGTGACATATGTTTCAACTGAGGGCTTTTTCAATTCCAGAGAGTTTTTGGAAAAAAATATGAGCAATTCAGATTATGTCAAGGTGCTGTATCGTACGTTTTTTGATCGCGAGTATGATCAGTCCGGATATGAAAACTGGATGAACAATCTGGAAAATCACACTATGGATCGAAATCAGGTTTTACTCGGTTTTGCCAATTCCGATGAATTTGCAAAGCTGAAAAAACAATATGGTATTGAATGAATATGATTCTTAAATCTGACGTTCAACCAGTCAGAATTTAGAATATAAATTTTATGAGTGGAAGGAGAATGAAAAATGAGGAAAAAAACAAGAAAGCTGTTGCAGTGTTTTATGGCAGTAGCGTTATCCGTTGCAATGGCAATGGCCCCGGCAGCAGGTGTAGAGGCTTATGTACTTGGTAATGACCTTGAGGGTGCCGGAGAAATTTCGGATGAAAATTTCCTGAAGTATCAGGGAGTTCCGGTTGATACGGCATCTGAAATTTCAGACAATGAACTACAGACGGAGTCAGTTAAGGGATATATTTCGGATTCCCCGACATATGTATCAAAGGATGCATTTGGCTCAACAACATCTTACAAAGGGATACAGACCACAGATCTTAATGTGGCAGTCAGCAATGGTTGCCAGCATATGTTTATGAACATGTTCCTGGATGATTATTGGACAGATCCGGCATATGGAGTTAAGTATATGTACAACGGAAATCCATATTACTTTATTGATATGGGGCATTATGTCAATGTTGTCAAAGCTGCTAATGCAAGAGGCATTACCGTAACCGTACAGCTGATGATGCAGTCATCAAGTGCAGCCCGGGACGGAGTGCTGATTGCTCCGAGTGCACAGACAGGACTTGGAGCACATACATATTATGCTCCTGATTATAATAGTCAGTGGTACCAGGCAGAAATTGATTATCTTGCCAATTTATTCAGTCAGGAGGACTGTCATGTTGATAACTGGGTAGTTGGAAATGAGGTCAATATGCCCAATTCCGTATATTCACCTTATACAGGATATGGTGCAGATATTGATGCGAATACAACACTCTGGGCCAACGAATTTAAATGCGTATATAATACGGTACGTAAATATACCAATTCATCTCGCGTTAGTATTTGTGTAGACCATAGTTGGCAGCACAATGATGAAGGACGTGGTATTGGTACAAAAGCGTTTATTGATAGTTTTGCTCCCAAGGTGGCAGGAACTGACTGGTGTATTGCATACCATCTGTATCCGGCTGTATTATACGAGCCTGCTCTTTGGACAACGACACAGCTGGAAGCGGCTGCAGGCAGAGATCTGAATCCCAGGAATGCAGGTGCAGAGTTTGTGGATGGCTACAATTTGTTTGTAATGTCGGATTATATTAAAAGTAAATATGGCGCAAATCACCGCATTATGTTGACAGAGGAGGGCTTCTCCGACAATGATGGAGAAGCGGTACAGGCAGCTTCGCTGGCATTATCCTATTATGCAGCTAAGTACAATGACATGGTTGATTGCTTTATTTTGAATACTCAAAATGCAGGAGTAGTGAATACTGCATTTGGTACAAAGAGTATGAACTTCCAACTGAAGAGCCGTGCGCAGGATGTTTGGATGAATTTGGACAGTAATCAGGGATATGTCGAATCGTTGACCTTACCTACGATTGGCATTGGAAGTTTTTCAGATGTAATTTCGGGATATGGACGTGTTGTTGACAAAGAAAAGATCGGTGCATTTGTGGATCGTCTGTACAATAAGTGCCTTGGAAGAGGGGCTGATGAAGGTGGAAGGAATAACTGGGTTAATGCGTTGGCAAACGGTTCCCAGACAGGTGCAGGAACTGCATACGGATTTTTCTTCAGTGATGAATTTAAAAATAAAAACCTGAGCAATGAGGACTTTGTTGAACTGCTTTACAATGTATTTCTTGATCGGAGCTCTGATGCGCCCGGAAAAGCAGGATGGGTATCACAGCTCGAATCCGGGTATGGACGTCTCGGAGTATTCCGTGGATTTGCCGAATCCAATGAATATAACGAAATCTGCGGATCCTACGGTATCAATCGGGGTAATGTGAAGATTACTGAAGGCCGCAGCAGAAATGCAGGAGTTTCGGCATTTGTAGATCGTCTATACAAAAAGTGTCTGGGACGTGGTTATGATGAAGGCGGTATCAATAACTGGTGCAATTTGATCTGCGATAAGAAATGGAGTGTCAATAAGGTTTCGACGGATGGCTTCTTCTTTTCAAAGGAATTTCTTGAAAAAAATACGAGCAATGAAGAGTATGTTAGAATTTTATACGAAACATTTCTCGGAAGAGAGCCTGATCAGGCCGGATATGATATGTGGGTAGGAATCCTCAACAGGGGAGAAAAGTCCAGACAGGATGTATTGTATGGATTTGCCGAATCCAAAGAATTTGGGGAAATCAAAGCAACCTTTGGTTTATAAAAAGCCTATGATAATACAAGGGAAGGTACATGAATGCAGTTCATGTACCTTTTTTATAGTTATTCCGGCATCATTAGTATTATTTGGACATTTTGCGAATATCATTTTCCAAACAACAGCTCCGTTGCATAAAATGCGGAAAAATGGTAAAATCTAATTAATTATGCAAAGCGATAAAAATGATGGGAAACATACTATGAAAGAACAATACAAGCATCTGTTAAATTTTTGTGCAAATCTGGTCATGCTTTTGGTACAGGGGGCTCTTTTTTCGTTCATCTGGTATCGATATTATGCAACCGGAGGATATTTGTTTTACCGCAGAGGGCATTGGGCTGCGATTGGTATTTATGTATTGATGATTTTCTTTTTTACCAAGACACTCAATGGCTACAAAATAGGATATCTCAGGATTATGGATATCTGTCTGTCTCATATTTTATCTATCTTATTAGGAGGATTTACCGGATATGTAGAGGTCTGCCTGATAAAGAGGGATTATGTAGATCCACTTCCTATTTTGGCAATCAGTGCAATTGAGATTGTATTTGCGGTGGTCTGGGTCTATTGGATACGTCATTTATATACGATTCTATATCCACCGCGAGATGTGATATTTATTTATGGAGACTATGAGCCTACGGATCTGATTCGTAAATTCGGCAGTCGTGAGGACAAATATCATATTTGTGAAACCATTAGCTACAAAGAAAATGAGGAACACTTATACGAAGAAATCAATCAATATCAGGCAGTCATGTTGTGTGATCTTCCGTCAGCAGAGCGCAACCGGATTTTAAAATATTGTTATCGCAACAATATCCGCGTATATGTTACTCCCAAAATTTCAGATATTATTATGAATGGTGCTGACAATATATTTTTGTTTGATACGCCGCTTTTGCTGTGCCGAAACAGAGGGCTGTCTATTGAACAACGCTTTGTCAAAAGACTTATGGACATTGTTATTTCCTTAATCGGCACTGTGATAGCGTCTCCGTTTATGCTGATCATTGCTGCTGCTATCAAACTGTATGATCACGGACCTGTTTTTTACAAGCAGGAACGCATTACAAGAGATGGAAGACCTTTTATGATCTATAAATTCCGTAGCATGAGTATGGATTCTGAAGCAGCCGGAGCCCGGCTTGCTTCTAAAAACGACAAGAGGGTTACGCCGGTTGGAAAGGTGATCCGCAATATTCATTTTGATGAATTACCGCAGCTTTTTAATATATTAAAAGGGGATATGTCGGTTGTTGGACCACGTCCTGAGCGACAGGTTATTATGGATGAATATCGTAAAGAACTGCCGGAATTTGACTTCCGGACCAAAGTTAAAGCGGGCCTTACCGGATATGCGCAGGTGTTTGGAAAGTATAATACGACACCGTATGACAAGTTGAAATTTGATATGCAGTATATTGAAAATTATTCGATCGGTCTGGATCTCAAGATTTTGATTTTGACTTTTAAGATCCTGTTTCAAAAAGAAAATACCGAAGGTGTTGATGAAAATCAGACAACAGCATTAAAAAGTGAAGGTGATCACAAAATATGACAGACCAATTAGTAACGGTGATCATACCGGTGTACAATGCCGAAAAGTATCTTCCGCGCACAATTGACAGTGTTTTACGACAAAGCTATACAAACTGGGAGCTGCTTCTGGTTGATGACTGTTCGACAGATCATAGCAGAGAATTAATGCAACAATATGAAAAACAGTATGATAATGTTCATTGTTATTACTGCGAAAAAAATGGTGGACCGGCACAGGCCCGCAATCTGGGAATAGATCATGCGCAGGGACAATATCTTGCGTTTGTGGATTCGGATGATCTGTGGGTTCCTCACAAACTGGAAAGGCAACTGATGTTTTTAAAAAAACATGACTACGCATTTACCTTTACATCTTATGAGTTTGCTGATGAAAATGCGGTTTCTACACATGTAGTTGCACATGCGCCTGTTCAGGTTGGGTATCATGATCTGTTAAAAAGCTCTACAATTGCACCGAGTACGACGTTGTTCGATCGAAAAAAAATACCGGACAAGCTTTTAAAGATGCCAGTCGGGGTGGCAAGAGAAGATGCCGCAACATGGATGCAGATTACCCGCAATGGATATAGTGCATATGGGCTGGATGAGGCGTTGACGATATACTGCCGGCATAAGGGGGCTTATTCCGGTAATAAGATTAAAGCGATTATCGGTAAGTGGGAACTTTATCATAAAGTAGAACAGCTTTCGACGGTAAAAAGTCTTTATTATGTTATAGTCAATACCTGGGCGGCAGTGCTTCGCCGTATCTGATAGTTGCCGGTAAAAGAGATAAGGGATGGAATAGAAGTATGAAGTTGATGGCAGATGTTCGTACGATGGCGAGCCAGCCGAGTGGTGTTGGTATATATATATACAATTTTTTAAAAGAAATATTACGTGATCCCGACATTGAACTTGTTCTCATATCTGACGTGGATGAAAGCGGACAGATGCAGGAAATGAAGCAGAAGGGTATACGCGTTATTTTGTATGGTGAACGGGTATTCAGAAGTGTTGGTGTATTCCGGTATTTTTCATTTGTCAAAAAAGAAGTGTTGAGGGAACAGCCTGATTTATTCTGGGAACCCAACAATTTGCTGCCGGTGAAACTTAATGGTTTCCGGGGCAAGATTCTTTTAACCCTGCATGATGTTTTTCCGATTACACATGCAAAGTATTTCAACAAATTATATCCGGCATATTTTCGTTTTTTTCTAAAAAAATCTGTTTCAAACAGTGATATTTTGCTTTACAATTCCGAAGAAACAAAAAAGGGCGTTGAGATGTATGCACCACAGGCGCGAAAAAAAGCATCTTTTCTGACTTATGTAATTGTGCCGAATGAAAGCGATAACGGAATGGATGATATACAGGAATCTGGACAAGAAAAAAAAGATATGCAGATGCAGGACTGCTTTTTTTATATTGGCAACCTGGAGGGCAGGAAGGGTACCGACCGACTGCTTTTAGCATATGAAGAGTATTACAGACGCGGAGGCAGGAGAAAACTGTATCTTGCAGGAGGTATCAAGGATTCATATATCAAGGATTATATGCAGAGAGTTCAGCAGGTTGTGGGTGACAGTCTGCAATACATGGGATATGTTGATTTAAAGGACAAGCAGAGGCTTATTCAAAAAGGTGGCTGTTTTCTGTTTCCGTCAAGAGCCGAGGGCTTTGGAATACCGTTAATAGAGGTCATGCAGAAAAATGTACCTGTAATAGCGAGTCAGTTGAGTATTTTCCGGGAAATCATCGGGGATTGCATACATTATTATGTGTCCGGTCAGAATGAAAAAGAGGAAATTATGAATCTTGCGGATGCGATGGTGTTGTATGATCATGGAGATATTCAGGTAAATCATGATCAATATAGGATTGTGACTGAAAAGTATAGTTCCGGCAATCTGGGACAGGCATTTTTACGGTATTTGCATACCTTATGAGAAACTGAGATAACAACAGGAGACAATATGTCAGAATTGGTTTTTTCGTTATCCGAAAAGCTGAGGCCGGTTTTATTAAAAATATTTCCTCAGCAATTTCTGAAATTTATTAAAAATAAAATCGTATATCGAAAAGCTTCAAAATTAAAAAAAGAGGGAATCCTTCCCTTTGATCCCAAAATGTATCCGAAAGGTGTTAATCTGATTGGTGGAATCCGGACCCAGAACGGATTAGGTCAGAGCTGCCGGCTGGTAGCAGATATTCTGGAACAGACAGGATGGGAATACACCATTTATGATTACAGTGCAATCAAAAATATTGGGCGTAATGATCATAGTCATGATGATAAGGTTACTAATATGCTTCCATATTCGATAAATCTGTTGCATTTAAATCCATTTGAACTACAGATGGCACATTTGGAGATGGGAAACAAATTGTTTAATGGGCATTACAATATTGGATATTGGTTGTATGAGATTGAAAAAATCCCGGAAGACTGGCTTCCGGGTATTGATCTGGTTGATGAAATATGGACACCATCAGAGTACATCAGCAACTGTTTTCGAAAGCTGACGGATAAACCCGTATATACCAAAAGTTATAGTGTTAGTGCTCCTATTGATCCTGAATATGATAGGAAGTATTTTCAACTGCCGGAGGATGTTTTTTTATATCTTGTCATGTATGATGCGAATAGTACATCTTCGAGGAAAAATCCACTTGGTGCAATCAACGCCTTTAAGTCAGCGTTTTCTCATGATGATGACAAAGTGGGATTGGTTGTCAAGATCAATCATGGTTCCAGAGAAGATATTGCTTTTTTACAACAGGAACTGAAGGGTTATCACAATATATTTTTTATAACACATACCATGGACAAGACAGAGGTTAACAGTCTGATCGCTGATGCAGATGTGTTTGTATCCTTGCACCGCGCAGAAGGATTTGGACTGGTCATGGCGGAAGCAATGCTTAACGGAACGGCATGCATTGCAACGGATTATTCATCCAATACAGAGTTTATGGACGCAGAGACGGCGTGTATGGTTGATTACAAGCTGATAGAGCTTACAGGAGATACCGGTTTCTATCCAAAAGGAAGTAAATGGGCTGAACCTGATTATGATCAGGCAGCTGAGTATATGCGCAGATTGTTGAAAGAACCGGAATTTTATAGTGAAATTACAAAAAGAGCAAAAGTCAGTATTGAAAAGAAAATGCAGATGAAAGCAGTGCAGAAGACGTATGCACAGAGGCTGGAGGAAATATATGCAATCAATAGATGTTGAAAAAATCATGAGCGAAATCAGGTCTGAAATAAAGGAAAAAGGAATTACAGAGGAACCACTTCCGTTTCATGATCCGTATGAAACAGAATTGCCCTTTGCTATTCCACAACATTTTGATAAGGACGAACTGCACAATGAAACCATAAATGCGATGGCACTCTATGATACGGCTGTTCAGCCGATCAGACAGGCAGCAGGTATGAAGGGACTGGTCAAAAAAATACTCAATAAGATGGCTTTTTATTCCATGAATTCACATATGATCAGTCAAAACACCTTTAATATTGCAGTTGTCAATGCACTTTTACAGGTTAATGCACTGGCAGCAGATAATGAGGTGCTGCGAAAAAAGGTTGATACGTTGCAGCAGGAAATAGATGCATTAAAGACACAGCAAAAATAAAACAGGTATCTAAATTGAGAACAAGAATAATCAGTATGCTGGCTGTATTGTCAAAAGGCGACGCAGTCAGTAACGATGCATTAGCAATTCATAAGTTAATAAAAAGAGCAGGATATGAGGCTGTATTATGTGCTGAGAGAGCATATTATACACCGGATGGGGAAAAGATTATACCGGCAGATGATCTGGGGTTTATCCGCGAGGATGATATTGTGTTATATCATCTGTCTACCGGTACCGGACTCAATTATCGCCTGGGACAGATAAGGTGTAAAAAAATCATCCGTTATCACAATGTGACTCCACCTGAGTTTTTTCAAAACTGCAGTACCTTAAAGATAGCAAGCGCCATGGATGGCCTATATGGAGCAAAATACCTGGCAGATAAAGCAGACTTTTGCATTTGCGTATCTGATTACAACAGGCAGGATCTGTATCGGATGAATTATCGCTGTCCAATGTGCGTTGTTCCGATTTTAATTGCTTTTGAAGATTACCGGACTGTTCCCAATCAGGAAATACTTGCAGGTATGAAAAATACAACGGATATTGTATTTACCGGCCGCATTGCTCCCAATAAACGTCAGGAGGATGTGATCCAGGCTTTTTATTATTATCAAAAATATTACAATCCGGATGCCAGATTACATCTGGTCGGCAATCCTGCCGGGATGGAAAATTATTATGAAAAATTGTTGTGGTATGTAAAAAAGCTGGATGTGAAAAATGTCAATTTTACAGGTCATATTTCATTTGCAGATATGCTTGCATATTACGCAGGAGGAAATCTGTTGTTGTGCATGAGTGATCATGAGGGATTCTGTGTGCCGCTAGTTGAAGCCATGTATTTTTCGGTTCCGATTATTGCCAAAGAGGCTGCGGCAGTAGGAGAGACGCTTGGCGATGCCGGGATTTTGTTAAAGGATCCGTCTCCGGCAGAAACGGCGGCCGTTATGAACCGTGTATTGACAGATCCGGTACTCAGACAGAAAATAATCCAAAATGAAAAGGAAAGACTTGAGGATTTTGCAACTGAACGGGTTGAACAACAATTGCTTGAAGCATTGGAAAACTTTGTCAGTGGTAAAATGCGGGAATCATTGTAAAATGAAAAAGATAGGACTGGTAGCACCCTGGTATGGTGAAAACATAGCAGGTGGTGCAGAAGCAAACTTAAGAGGAATTGCACATAATATGCAAAAACGCGGACTGGAGATTGAAGTGCTGACCACCTGTGTGCCGGATGCCACAAAGGATTTCAATTCCAATATCCTTCCGGAGGGAAAATGTGAAGAAGCCGGAATTCCGGTACGCCGTTTTCACACAGATCAAAGCAGCCTGGGCGAATTTGTATATGTGAATCACAAATTGTGTGGAGGACAAAAGGTGCTTTCTTATGATGAAGAAAAGACCTTTGTCGAACAAAATATCAACAGCCGTAAACTGTATGATTATATAAGCAAACATGAAAATGAATATGAGGCATTTCTTTTTTCACCGTATTTATTTGGTACAACTTATTTTGGGGTGCAAAGATGTCCGAAAAAAGCAATTTTGATTCCGTGTTTTCATGAGGAAGCGTATCTGTATCTGCGTAATTTCCGCAGAATATACAGTCAGGTGGCGGGAATGGCATTTAATGCTGAGCCTGAAATGTGGCTGGCAGAAAAGCAATTTCAGCTTAGAGGTGTCCATACCTGTGTGACGGGATGTGGATTGGATACAAATATTTCATATTCAGCAGAAAGGTTCCGGAAAAAGTACAATATAAATAAACCATTTATTTTGTATGCGGGACGTAAAAATGCCGGCAAAAATGTAGACACACTGCTGGATTACTTCGCTTTCTACAAAAAGAATGATCAGCGAGATCTCAAATTGGTGTTGATTGGCGGAGGGCAGATCGCCATTCCATCAGAGATTAAAGAGGATGTTATTGATCTTGGTTTTGTTCCGTTGCAGGATAAATATGATGCCTATGGAGCGGCGGAGCTTTTGTGCCAGCCAAGCCGACATGAAAGTTTTTCACTTGTAATTATGGAAAGCTGGTTGTGTGAACGTCCGGTGCTTGTCAGTGGCGCCTGTGATGTGACCAAGAATTTTGTGGTCAGATCCGGAGGAGGATTATATTTTGACAATTACAGCGAGTTTGTAGGTGTACTGGACTATTATAAAGACAATCCGGATAAGGCGGCAGAAATGGCCGAGGCAGGTAAAAGATATGTACAGGACAACTTTTCCTGGGATAAAGTAATTGAAAAGTATGTAGGACTTATTGATAGTATATCCGGTCAATAGATATTGAACAGACATTTATATAAAGGAACAACATGAGCAATAGAAAGAAAATAGCAATTGTCAACCAAAGATATGGAAAAGAAGTAAATGGTGGATCCGAGTATTTTACAATGCTTTTGGCAGAGCATCTGGCTGACACCTGTGATGTGGAAATAATTACAACCTGCGCCAGAGATTATGATACGTGGGAAAATTATTATCAGCCCGGGATACAGATCATTGATGGAATAAAGGTGCATCGTTTTCCGGTAGACAAACCACGCGAGCAAAAGCGTTTTGCCAAATGTGAAAAAATGCGGGTATATCTTCCGTTTATGACTTATGGAATGGAACAAAAATGGATTGATGAACAGGGACCCTATGCTCCGGAGGCCATCCGGTATATTCGTGAGCATAAGGATGAATATGATATTTTTCTGTTTGTTACATATCTGTACTATCTGACCGTCATGGGGCTTAAAGAGGTGGCAGATAAGAGCATTCTGATTCCAACTGCCCATGAGGAGCCATTCCTTAAGATGAGGCACTACAAGGAGCTTTTTAAAATGCCGGCCGGATATTATTTCAATACAACGGAAGAGCGGGATATTGTATATCAGAAGTTTCAGACACAGTCCATTCCTCATGAAATTGGAGGAATTGGTATAGAGGTGCCGGAGCATACCGATCCGGAGGGCTTTTGCAAAAAATACAATCTGAATCACTATATGATTTATGTAGGCCGTATTGATTATGGTAAAAACTGTCATGAACTGTTTGAATATTTTGATCAATATAAAAAACATTACCCGGATGATCTTAAACTTGTCTTAATGGGCAAGGAGATGATCGATGTACCACAGCGGGATGATATTCTTTCTCTTGGCTTTGTCAGTGAGAAGGAAAAGTATGATGGTATGGCAGGTGCAGACTTTCTGATATTACCTTCAGAATTGGAGAGCTTTTCTATTGTGGTACTGGATTCACTCAAACTCGGTGTGCCGGTGTTGGTCAATGGAAAGTGTGCGGTCTTAAAAGGCCATTGCGATAAAAGTGGCGGAGGTCTGTATTATACAGATTATCAGGGGTTTGAAGACGGTATCCAAAAGCTTATGGGATCATCAGAGATAAGAAGTCGGATGGGTGCATCAGGCAGGCGTTATGTAGAAGAGTTTTATCAATGGGACGCAATTATTGGACGACTGGTGCATTTGATTGATCAGGTAACCGGTTAAAGCGTAGAGGAGGAATATACAAGATGAAAAAGAAAGCATTGATTGCATTATTGCTTAGTATGGTCATGGTGGCGGGAGTGCCACAAAATGTCGGAGCAACAATGCTGTCAGCTAATGATGTATCTGAAATGCAGACGGATGAACTGCATTTGGAAAGTGAAGCTGATCAGGATGATAATGAACAGAGAGAACAGGAAGAATCAGTCAGAAAGCATTTGAAGGATATTTTAGATGAGAAAGATATCTATCTGCTTTTATATAATACCAAGGAGTATGCTCTTCATTCACAGCCCAACGAAGAGGGGGAAAATATGCAGATTTTTCCCTGTGGATCTCAGATGCAATTAAAGGATGTGGAATTTTCAGATAATGGTAATGTTTATTATCTGGTTGAAGCGTATTTATATGATACAAAATATACAGGTTATGTAGAGCGTTCTTATGTGGTTACGGAGGATCCGGATTTTCTTAAATGGAAGGATGAAGAGCTTTCTCAAATATCCGGACTGGAAATGCAGCTTGAAATCAGCAAGGAAGACAGTATCCGGCAGACCTTTCCGCAGGGGTATCATGCATATCTGATAGCGCTCAATGCCAAGCACCCCAACTGGACATTTGTACCATACAATACAGGACTTGACTGGAATACAGTATTAAATGAAGAACATGTCGGTAATCGAAGTCTTGTTTATAAGACATCGGATGACAGCTGGAAATCTAAAGAGGCGGGAGATTATGATGCTGCGACAGGTACCTATGTGGGAAAAAGCGGCGCAAACTGGTATCGTGCATCTATAGAAGGTATCTCTTATTGTATGAATCCGCTTAATTACCTGAGTGAAAAAAATATTTTTGCTTTTGAACAGCTTACCCTTAACCGTCAGATCCAAAATGTAGAAGGAATTAAAGCAATTATATCCAATACATGGATGAAGGATACTGCTCTGGAGGACGGCTCCGGTGGATTGTATGCGGATGTATTTATGCAGGTAGGAGAGCAGACAGGAATCAGCCCTTATCATCTGGCAAGCCGCGTTGTACAGGAACAGGGGATTATGGGGCAGGCTCCACTCATTTCCGGTTATGGCGGTGTATACAATTATTTCAATGTAAAGGCAAGTGGAGGTACGGAGCAGGCCATTCTGGCAACCGGTACAGCCTATGCGCAGCAGCAGGGATGGACAACCAGATATCTGTCGATTCTGGGAGGTGCTACCAGACTGGGTGAAAATTATATAACAAAGGGGCAGGATTCTTTATACTTACAAAAATATGATGTAGATAGTTCCTTTAATGGACTTTATACACATCAATATATGCAGAATATCCAGGCTCCGCTTACGGAAAGTGAGAAAGTGTATCGGGCTTATAACAGTGCCGGGGCATTGGACAGCTCTTTTGTATTTAAAATTCCGACTTATGATAATATGCCGGGAGTAGGTGCGATTCCGGTTACGCCTACAGTTGATAAAGGTACTGCAGAAGCATTTGTGAAGAGATTATACAAGGTTATTTTAAACAGGGATGCAGATGAGACAGGTTTGAATACCTGGATCAAGGCGCTTACACAGGAAGGAAAAACAGCAGGAGATCTGATATATGGTTTCTTCTACAGCGATGAAATGCTAAATAAAAATCTCGGAAATTCCGAATTTCTTGATTATGCGTATCGTGCGATTTTGGGACGTGAGGCAGATGCCGGAGGAAAAGAAAGCTGGCTTAAAGAAATGCAGGCAGGCGCGACAAGGGGAAGTATTATCAACGGATTTGTAGGATCTGATGAATTTACCTCCATGTGTAAACAGTATGGGATCACGAGAGGAGATCTGCCCAATATGGAGCCTGCAGATAAAAACATCAATGCGACTAAGTTTGTAGTAAGATTGTATCGCAATATTCTGGGCAGAGATGCGGATCCGACCGGTCTGAATACCTGGACCAAGGATCTTATCAGTGGTAAACCGGCATGTCCGGTTGTAGAAGGCTTTTTCTACAGTAATGAGTTCCAGAATGCAGGATATTCCAATGATCAATTTGTAGAGATCCTGTATCGCACCATTCTGGGAAGAGAGAGTGATGCGGCAGGAAAGGCAGATTGGGTTGGCAGATTGAATGCCGGTGAATCTAAGAGCCGGATTCTTGCCGGGTTTGTTTATTCCAATGAGTTCCGTGAACTTTGTGCACAATATGGCATCCGGGTAGGTGAGTTGACACGATGAATAAAAAAAGAAGAATTACGATAGCGGGAATGGTAGTCGCAGTGTGCGCTGGTATGTGTTTACTCAATTCTGCTATAAAAGCTGAGGCCGATACAGCATTACCATATGAAGAGGGAGAAGTATTGCTGGTATTGGATTCGTCTATTCAAAAGGAAGTATCAGAGGAATTACTTCAACCGGAGGCTGTCAGTCCGATATTGACAGGAGCGGATGGAGATGTGGTATGTGCGGTTGTGGCACTTGATGATGTAAGTGACAACAGTGTTCCGACAGATGTAAGGGAAGCAGTTGAATACTATAGTGAGCAGCCCGGGGTACTGTATGCACAGCCAAACTATATTTATGAACCGGAAACAGATGTATATTCCGATCTTGAGACAGAGGCAGCGGAAAGTCGGGCCGGCTTTGGTCAGTGGTACTGGAGTGCGCTTTCCATGGAGCAGACAAGAGCATATCTTGAGAAAGCCAATGCAGGAAAAATAAGGGTTGCAGTCATCGATACAGGTGTAGATATCGGTCATCCGGATCTCGATACGGCAATTAATATGACCTATAGCAAAAACGTATGTGGTGATACATACAAACCTGTTACCGGAGATGCGGGAAGCAATTCACACGGCACAATGGTTACCGGGATTATTGCGGCAGATGCTGATAATGATATTGGTATGGCCGGTATTGCCAGTGGTTATGCAGATGTTTGTATGTTGCAGGTTCAGGAAGCAGGCGGAAGTATTTCAACAAAAAATGCAATCCGTGCGATTCAATATGCAAAATCGATTGATTCGCGGATTATTAATATGAGTCTTGGGATTTACCGGGAGGATCTGGCGCTTGGAGAAGCGTTGAAGAGTGCGGCGAAAGTCGGAGCTCTGATTGTATGCTCTGCAGGAAATAACAGTACAGACCAACCTCATTATCCGTCTAAGTATCCATTTACACTCGGTGTTATTGCCAGTGGTAAAAACAATACCAGATATGGAAGCTCCAATTACGGAAGTGATAATTTTATATCCGCACCCGGGCAGGAAATTTATACAACTGTTGCAGGCGGTGGATATCGGACAGCGAGTGGTTCGTCAATGGCCGCAGCTGTAGTAAGTGGAGTAGCTGCGGATATCTGGGCGTGTGATCCATCCATGAGTGCTGACGAGGTTAAAAATATTCTTGCATCTACAGCAACAGACATTTATTCAGAAGGATTTGATGCGGATTCCGGATGGGGGATTGTTAATCCACTCTTAGCAGTCCGGAAAGTTACAGGATTTACGAAGTATGATCTGGATATAGATATTCCAAATACAACAGATGGATTTGTTGAACGATTATATTATTATTGTTTGAGACGTGATTCTGATTCGGCAGGGAAAAGTACCTGGACAGGAGTGCTGAACCGCAAAGAAAAGAATGGTGGAGAGGTTGCATACGGCTTTTTGTTCAGTGATGAATTTCTGCATAAAAATTTGAGTGACGAACAGTATATTGATATCCTGTATCGTGTATTTCTGAACCGTAAAGCAGATTCAGCAGGAAAAGCTTCATGGATGAAAGCTCTGGATGAAGGTGTTTCGCGATTGTATGTCATGAATGGATTTAGTGGATCCAAGGAATTTGGAGAAATCTGCAATAATTGTGGGATACTGTCCGGACAGGTTCGTACGACAGAGAACCGGGACATTAATCAAGGATATACGGCTTATGTAGCAAGGCTATATCGACAGGCATTGGGAAGAGGATATGATATTCCCGGACTAAATAACTGGGCAGGATTGTTGAACAGTAAAAAGTGGACTGCCTATCAGGTTGCTACGCAGGGCTTTTTCCATTCATCAGAATTTACAAATAAAAATCTTTCTAATGAAGATTTTGTAAAAACATTATATCGTACGTTTTTAGATCGTGAATATGATCAGGCAGGTCTGACAGACTGGATACATGCATTAAATAGTGGCAAATCCAAAGATGAAGTAATAGCCGGTTTTGCCAACTCCAAAGAATTTGGTGAGCTGATGGCCGGTTATGGCCTATAAAAACAAGTATGGCTAATTTGATTGTAATATGGGATGAATACCCGTACAATAATATAAAAAAAACAAGGAGGGGTTTTTTAATGAAAAGGAAACTATTAGGATCGTTGTTTGCGGTTATATTGGCTGTAACAACTATGGTGCAGACAGTTGGTGCCGCTGATCTGTCAACACAGATCCACAATGTGATGGATGCAAAAATGGGGAATGATGCCGGAACCGAATCAACAGAAGCAAGTGATATTCATTCCGGAACAGCGCAGGAGGTATTTTATACTGCAGACCAGGAAGTTTCTGCGGACAGTATACAGACTCCGACACTTCCTGTGACACTGGCGCCTGAAGCAACAGTGACAGAGACGTCAGCATACAATGCGATGATTGCTTTAAAAGCACAATATCCGGAGGGAATGCCATGGACCAATGATAATACCTATCGGTGGAGAGGATATAATTATCCCAATTATATCTATGCTATAGGTGGAGGTTGTGCCGGTTTTGCTTTTATATTGAGTGATGCGGCGTTTGGTGATCTGCCGGCCAGATATGTGGATAATCCGACCTATGATGATATCCGTGTAGGGGATATTCTCCGTGTCAATAATGATTCACATTCTGTTATTGTCCTGGAAAAGTATACAGACCATATCGTTATCGCAGAGGGAAACTATAATGCATCTATCCACTGGGGAAGAACAATGACCAAGGATGAAACAATGAGGACATTGACAAATCTGACGACCAGATATCCGGTCGGTGCAGCTGCTTCTTCACCAAAACCGGAAGATCCCTCGGGAGTTTATGATGCGGACAATGTAGATGTAGATAAGATCGTGGAATTTGTATTTAGACTGTATGTGACCTGTCTTGGACGTATCCCCGATGAGGATGGCTGGTTTGACTGGTCATATCAGCTGGCAGCAGGACAGAGCAACGGAGCCGAGGTTGCATGGGGCTTTTTCGGAAGCGATGAGATGATCAATAAAAATCTGTCAGATGAAGAGTATATTAATGTTTTATATGTTGTTATGATGGATCGTTATGCCGATGAAGGCGGTATGAACACATGGAAGGATGCATTGGCAAACGGTGTTTCCAGACAGTATGTGTTCCGTGGATTTGCCGAATCCAATGAGTTTACCGGAATTTGCAAGGATTATGGGATCGTCAGAGGTTCCGTTAAATTAACTGAGGGCCGTGACCGCAATGAAGGTGCAACAAGATATGTGGCAAGACTGTATACACAGGCACTTGGCAGAGGCTATGACATAAAGGGCATGAATGACTGGTGCAACGCTATCTGTGATGGGAAGCATAGTCCATACTATGTTGCTACTGAAGGCTTTTTCCATTCATCAGAATTCCTTAATAAAAATCTTTCCAATGAGGATTTTGTAAAGGTATTATATCCGACATTCCTTGGCCGTCAGTATGATAGTGCCGGACTCAATGACTGGGTAAATGCATTAAACAGTGGTAAATCCAGAGATGAGGTCATTGCAGGCTTTGCCAATTCCAAAGAATTTGGAGAGATCATGGCATCTTATGGTCTGTAAAATAAATATCCGGAAGTACCGGTATGGAGTTAATGATGAAAATAATTAATATGTTGCCAATCCTCTCTTTTGGAGATGCGGTTGGTAATGACGCATTAGCGATACACCATAGCCTGCAGAAAGCAGGCTATGAGTGTGTGCTGATGGCTGACCATACAGCACCCAAAATTGGGCAGGTTGAGAATGTGCGCTCAACAGCTGATCTTAGCATAATTGAGCCGGATGATGTGGTAATATATCATTTATCTACAGGTCATTTGTTAAATTTACGATTTATCGAGTTAAAATGTAAAAAAATAATCCGTTATCATAACATTACGCCACCATATTTCTTTTGTGGTTATCATACGATCCTGCTTCATAACTGCATGGATGCCTATAATCAGGTAAGGATGATGGCACCCTATGCAGATTTTTGTCTGGCGGATTCCGCGTACAATAAGCAGGAATTGATCCGGTTGGGCTATCGATGCCCGATTGAAGTCATGCCGATATTGATTCCATTTTCTGATTATGATAAAAAGCCGGATGAAGACATTATGCAGCAACTGCAGGATGGTATGACCAATATTTTGTTTACCGGCAGAATTGTGCCAAATAAGAGACAAGAGGATATAATTGCGGCATTTGATGTATATCAAAAACAGTATAATCCCAATTCACGGTTGATTTTAGCCGGTAATTATGAGGGGATGGAAAAATACTATCAAAAATTGCAGCAATATATCAGAGATAATCATACGCAGCATGTGATTTTTTCCGGACATATCAGTTTCGAGGCTATTCTGGCTTATTACCGGAGTGCCGATCTGTTTTTGTGCATGAGTGATCATGAAGGCTTTTGTGTGCCGTTAGTGGAGGCCATGTATTTCAATGTTCCGATTGTGGCAAAAAATACAAGCGCCATTCCGTATACATTGGGTGGGTCCGGCTTTTTACTCGATCGACCGACGCCTGTTGAAACAGCAGGGGTCATGAACCGCATTCTGACAGATGAGGAACTGAGAAACCGGATAATAGAAGGTCAGAAAGAACGGCTTTCTGAGTTCTCACATGATGTGGTAGAACAACAATTATTTCATTTTTTACAATCGTATTTATGATTTTGGAAGTTGTAAAATATGATCGCATAAAAATAATAAAATCTGATGCATTATATTGCAAAATAAAATATAATATCTAATGCATTAGAAAATGCAATGTGTTAGAAAATGCAATGCATTAGAAAAAACAATGTATTGGAAAATCTAATGCATTAGAAGAATATAACTTTAAAAATAACAGGAAATAATAATATGAACACATTAAAAGAAATTTGGGAATATCGTACCATGATCGTCAACATGGTCAGAAGAGATTTAAAGGGGAAGTACAGAGGATCCGTACTGGGTTTTTTCTGGACCTTCCTGACACCGCTTTTACAGCTGGTCGTGTATACGCTGGTCTTTTCTGTCATCATGAGAGCCGGTATAGAGGATTATTATCTGTTCCTTTTTGTTACTCTTATTCCATGGAGTTATTTTTCAAATTGTCTGTCTATAGGTTCCGGATGCATTGTCAACCAAAAGGATCTTGTTGTCAAAATATATTTTCCACGGGAAGTATTGCCGATATCCCATGTGCTTGCACAGCTTGCTAATATGCTGCTGACATTTCTTGTACTGATTGCGGTACTGTTAATATCCGGTAAGGGCATTAATTTAATGGTATGGGGCTATCTTATCATCGTTATCTTTGTAGAAACACTGCTGGCTCTTGGCATGACCTTTTTGCTTTCCGCAATTACAGTATTTATCCGGGATCTGCAGTATCTGATGACGATTGTTGTTATGGCATGGCAGTTTTTGACCCCGGTTATGTATTCAGTGGATATGGTACCTGAAAACCTGCGTAAGCTGTTTTATTTGAATCCAATGACACCTATCATCATTGCTTACAGAGATATTTTTTACTATAAACAGGCACCACAGCTTTCAACCCTGCTCTTAGGTACATTTATGGGTGTGTTCTTTATGGTATTTGGTTTCTTTGTATTTACAAAATTAAAAAAGAGATTTGCGGAGGTTATGTAATGGAAGAACAAAATGCAATAGAGGTTAAAAATCTCCACAAAAGCTTTAAAGTATATTTAGACCGCAGCAGCAATCTGAAAGATTTTCTGATGCGTGGACTTGGCGGAAGAAAAGAGATCCGGGAGGTGCTTCGCGGAATCAGTTTTTCGGTAAAAAAAGGAGAAGCGATCGGCCTGATCGGGCACAATGGATGTGGAAAAAGTACGACCCTTAAGCTTTTGACACGTATTATGTATCCGGATGAAGGAAGCATTGAGATCAAGGGGCGTGTATCCAGTCTGATCGAGCTTGGAGCAGGTTTTCATCCCGATATGAGCGGGCGCGAAAATATTTACATCAATGCATCTATTTTTGGATTAAAGAAAAAAGAAATTGATGAAAGACTTCAGCGGATCATAGATTTTTCCGAGCTCGGAGATTATATTGATAATCCGGTGCGTACCTATTCATCCGGTATGTATATGAGATTAGCCTTCGCAGTGGCTATCAATGTAGATGCGGATGTACTGCTGATCGATGAGATACTGGCAGTCGGAGATGTGGCATTTCAGGCAAAATGCTTTACCAAGATCAATGAGATCAAGCAGCAGGGAACAACGATAGTAATCGTATCCCACTCGTTGGATCAGATCGAAAGGATCTGTGACAAATGCTACTGGATCCAGGATGGGTTGATCCGAGAAGAGGGTGATCCGAGAGATGTACATGCCAAATATCTGGAGTTTATGTCCACGCGAAATATCCGTTCAGACAATGATCTGGACCGCAAGGTGGACAGGCATTCCGGCAATCAGGAGGCAGTTATAAAGGCTGTCCGTATGATCAATGAGCAGGGAGAATTGTCCAATACCTTTACACCGGGTGAAAATATCCGAATTGAAATTGACTGCTTTGCTACGCGCAGAATCGAAGATGCAGTCTTTGGATTCGGTATTTTCTCGCTGGATAATCAGGAAATATATGGCACCAATACACTGATTGACCGTATGCCTCTGATCATTGAGGGGGATGTGACGGTGACCTGTGAGATTACATGTCTGCCATTAAAAGAAGGCAGCTACAAGCTGGATGTAGAGATCCATACACCTTTTGGGTTTGACTATGACTATTGGAGAGACTATCTGAGATTTTATGTCAGAAGCACCAGCACAGAGGCCGGTGTGCTTCATATGGAGCGTAAGTGGAGCCACAATTCCCCATATGACAGCCCAAACGCCGGAAATTAACAATAGATTGTGAATGAGTAAATATTGTAAGAAAGTATAGAGATCATATTATGCAGGATATTCACTACAAAGAATTAATTGCACAAATCAAACAGGATATTGCTACCAGAGGTGAATTGTCGCCGCTTATGGAATTTGAAGAGGTAAAGCGTCTTAATATCCATTCAACTGCCTATGACGAAAAGCTGATGGCTGATGAGCTTGGAATATTGGATGATAAAAAGGAGATTCCGGTGCGGCCGGAGTTTGAGGGCAATGCTCTGGTACGCGGCGTCAAGGGGCTCATTCGAAAGATGATCACGGCTACCGTTATCCCGATGCAGCTTGAACAGAATGTGTGGAATGTCCAGATGGTGGATGTATCCAAAATTGTGTTTGGAAAGATGCAGGAGGATGCAGACCGTATCCGAATTCTGGAGGAAAAAGTGGAAAAACTGCAGTCCCGGCTATATGATATGCAGACAGAAAACGACTGGATGGGTAACACGATAAACCAGCCCGGGGATTGTAACAAAAATATGATATCGGGGGAGGAAAAATAGTTATGAAGATCATTCAATTAGTACCCGGTATTTCATACGGAGATGCAGTCGGAAATGATATGCTTGCCATGAAAAGCGTATTGGACGGCATGGGAATCGAGAATGCGATCTATGCAGATTTTATTGATCCAAGACTGCCGGAAGGTACTGCCAAAAGTGCAGAGCATCTGCCGGAGATGGAAAAAGATGATGCGGTCATTTATCATATGGCAGCAGGCTCCAGATTGAACTATATCTTTGGAAACTTAAAATGCAAACGAGTGATGGTATATCACAATATTACACCGCCGGAATTTTTTGAAAACTATGATGAGTATGCGTATGCACAGTGTGTGAGAGGTTACAATGAATTGAAGTGGCTGGCAGATAAGACTGACTATTGTCTGGCGGTATCGGAATACAACAAACAGGATCTGTTGAGGATGGGATTTATCTGTCCGATAGATGTACTTCCTATTGTCATTCCGTTTGAGGATTATGATCGGGATCCGGCAGAAAATATACTTCAAAAATACAAAGACGGATATACCAATATTTTATTTGTGGGACGTGTGGTGCCAAATAAAAAGCATGAGGATATCATCAGAGCCTTTGCCAGATATCAGGAGTATTACAATCCGAAGTCCAGACTGATACTGATTGGATCAAGCAAACCGGGCGATAAATATAAAAATCATTTAACGAGATATATTGAGCAGGCGGAAATCCCCAATGTGGTATTTCCGGGACATATCAGCTTTCGGGAGATACTGGCATTTTATAAAGTGTCTGATGTGTTTCTGTGTGAAAGTGAGCATGAGGGATTTTGTGTGCCGCTGGTAGAGGCTATGTATCTGGGAACCCCGGTTATTGCCTATGATGCGGCAGCAGTAGCAAGTACACTCAATGGAGCCGGTATTTTGATGGATACCAAGGATCCGATGATCACAGCCGGCATGATCGACAGGCTGGTAACAGATGATGAGCTTAGGAAAACGGTACTGGCAAATCAGAAAGAAAGACTGGCGGATTTTACCTATGAAAAGATAGCAACACAGTTTGAAGAATTACTTCGGAAAAATGTGCTGTAGCAGAGGCGTTATTGTCAGATGATCCAGTTCGGATTATGAACAGATAATTCTTCTAATATATCTGCACGGGTAGTTTTTAAAATCATAGATCCAGAATTGGTATCGTTAAAAAGAAGTGAAATCTTCTTGGTATAGATTGTAGATTCTGTATCAAACTCTTGAAGCAAGTAGCTTATATGGTGGGAATGTATAAATTGGTATAGATGCATGAGACCAATACCGCTCCCGCCATTTTCTTTGTGAGAGGTATATTCCTCTATCCCCATTTTCTTTAAAACTTCTACCGGAAATAAAATTCCACTATCATAGATATTTAATGTGATTCTACTGTCAACAGATGATGTTGAGAGCAGAATATTTTTGGATTCCACATCTTTTACTGCGTAAAAAGCGTTTTCCAATAAATCAGCCAAAATAACCGTTAAATCATGTTCTGTAAAACCAAGCTGAGTCAACTGTAAAAGCTCCTGGCCCGTCTGACAGGAAAAATGAATATTTTCCTTCATTGAACGTTGATAATAATACTGAATTAATATGTTGATAGATGACAATCCAGTTTCAAGATTGGAATATAGAGATCTATCTGCGGAGGCAATATCGGATTGCCGTCTTTGGGATTGGTCTGAAAGAGCCTGTAATAATTGTGCATCTGTGGTTTCATTGGATGCAATAAAAGATTTTACGGCTGTTTCCAGTGCCGGAATTAATTTATTGTCTTCGTGGATAATATGCGTCAGATTTTTGATTTCCGATTTTAATGCCAGATTTTCCGACTGCAACTGTTCGAGAGTATGCTGTAAGGAATCGTTGTCACGCTGCGTAATTTTTAAAAGATACATTTGTTTGAACTGGTGCTGCATAAAATCAAAGAAAAAGATGCCTATGATATAGACCAGGAAAAAGGGAATTAGTGTCAGTAACTGATCCGGGGTACAGCTTATAACGGTACAGGCAAATAGGGATAATAATGCAATAGAAATTAATAAACCGGAGTTGGAAGCCTTGTAAATAAAAGGCAGACCATGACGCAATCTTTTCAGATGTAAAAACAATAAGATCAATACCAATTGCAGTACAGCGGCTATAAATTGTAATAATATGCGTGGATAATGATCAATTGTAATAAATGCATATGAACACAGCGCAGTTATTGTTGATGAAAGAATCAGAGCAATATAGCTGATTGCCTGTGCAAAAAGGGTAAGAATGCAGATGGCCTTAATGGAAATGGATAACCGGACTGCATAATAAATTACAAGAACCGTAGCAATATATAAGGGAATGATGGCAGGTAGATATTGATTGATGAACAGGATGGGAAGTGTAGCGGTTATACAAGTACATAAGGCAGTAATAGTATGACGAATACTTCGTTTGACATCTGCAATATGGGATGACACCAGAAATGAACATAAAAATATAGTAAAGAATTTGATGTAAATCTGCATTTATGTACCTTTCGTAATAAAAAATAATGAAAAACAACGAAAATAAATCTCAAAATACAATATAGAAATTTAAAACGTTTGTTTACCCTTTTCTTAACAGGAAAGAGGGTGAATAAAATGAGAGATTTGTGGACACTGATTTGCAATATTATTGCAGGAAGATAAGAGAGTATAGGGAGCTGTATTAGCAGCTCCTTATTTATTGAATTTAATCTGCCGGGTTATTTTTTCGGCATAATAGTGTATAAATTCCATCAGTGTCGGAACGCCCTTTTCAGAATGGATACGGGCTGTGTAATGAATATATAATTCATCAATATCTCCGATCTGCCATGTGCGGTTGATCGCATTTTGCAT
The DNA here is from genome assembly GCA_900317505.1 of uncultured Lachnospiraceae bacterium. Taxonomy (GTDB): domain Bacteria; phylum Bacillota; class Clostridia; order Lachnospirales; family Lachnospiraceae; genus UBA2882. The sequence continues at coordinate 76,950 of ONHB01000002.1, forward strand.
GGCTCTTTGAATGCTTGGAGCTGTTTTTCCATATTTGTGGGCAAGTGTGGATAAAAGATTTTCAGATTCACCTTTTACAGCAAGCTCAATTGCATCTGCCAGATATTTCCGTCCGATTGCTTTTGGACTGATACCGATCAGATATAATTCTCTTTGGATTGTTTGTGCAATATCAAATACAGGTTGGGATACGGACGACTGAGCAGATTCAGAGTTGATTGCAATGTGATGGCTGACAATCACCTTATTAAGCATATTAAGAAAATTAAGGACGTTTTTGGGAGAATAGTCCATTTGATGTTTTGACATGATGAAATCAGCGCCAAGCTGACGGACAACATTGTATGTCATAGCACTTGTCACATTGGTTGTTACCAATATATATGGTTTGTATGACAGGGAACGTTTGTTGAGAGAATTTAAAAACTCGATACCATTTCCCTGTCCTTCATTTAATTCCAGATCCAGAATGATTGCATCCGGATTGATTGCTTGAACCAGATCAATTGCCTGAAAGGCATTGTTGGTAATTTCTACGATATTTAGTTCTGGAAAATCTATGATATTATCTACAAGATCCTGACAACATTGAGTGTCATCTTCAATTAAAATAATATTCATTTCGATATTTTTCATGCCCTTCTACAAGATAAACACATTATACAACGAAAAGTAACGAAAATAAACAAAAATAAACAAAAATAGGGATTGTATACAACAGACAGAGAGTTGTAAAAAATATATTATTAAAATGGGAATTCGAAAATGTAAGGGTTAAAGAATAAAAAGAATCAAAAAAGCAATAAATGGTATTTACGAGGATTGCGTGGTTATTTATATGGAGTATATAAATTAATATTGGGAGAGCTTCTTTTCGATAATAATGATTATGTTTATAGGAATTTTTATATTAGTAGCTTTTAGATATTTTTTTGATTGGGAGGCAACTAGGAAAGATAGAAGAAGATGCAGGAAAAGAAGATGCCACAAGGTTAACCTCATATTATTATAAGACCGTGCAATATGAAGAGGTTATATCAGATATTAAATTGCAAATCATTACAGGAGAGAAGGGGACTGGTAAGTCAGCTCTTCTTAAAATGGCATATATAGAGAGTTCAAATACAGATGTGGTTTCTATATGGATTAGAAATTATGAAGGCGCTTGCGAAGAGAATTTGTGCCATATTTTGACGAACATACTCGCTAGCTGTTTTGGAGACATATTCACAGGAGCGGCTTAAAGATTTGGTTAATGAATATGTGAATCAATTACCACAATTGCAAAATTTATTAGTGAGAATGGCGCCCTCCCAAAAAGAATTTCAAAGTAAAATGATTGAACGTTATGTCTATACAACAGATGAGTTGTATGTAAAAATTAAAAATATACAACAAAATATAAACATTAGGATATATCAAGAAAAAAGTGAAAAATTGTGCTTAGCTGATTTTCATCAAGTTGCTCATTTTCTATATAAAATAGGTTTTATTACCGATAGAAAACGTAATGAATCAGGTAAAATTGAACGAGTATATTATGATGAGGCTCCTTATTTACTGAATACAAACGTTGGGGATCGAGGATATTCATGGGAGATACATCCTGCGTATCGTGGAGCTCTTGCAAATGGAACAAACGATAACTGGGAAATGACTTTAAATATGGAAGATGAAATATAAAAATAGGAAAGAATGATGAATATATTATGGGAGATAGAATATACTAAAATTGAGAACTGACAAAAAACAATTGACAGTCTGAATGTCGATTGGTATACTAACATCAGTGATCGTGTTGCAGAAACCTGCGAGGCCTGCAACCTAAAAGGGCTCCCAAGGGAGTCCTTTTTGCATAGGGGAATTTATATGAAAAAGGAAAACAATTTTGATAAACCGTTCTTAACGTATGATGAACAGATCGATAAGTTGATTTTGGAAAAAGGGTTGGAGATTCAGAATCGAGATGACGCTATTCGATTGTTGAAGAATTATAGTTATTTTGATCTGATTTCTGGTTATAAGGATCCGTTTAAAACAAAAAATGGACGATATAAATTGCATACGACAATTGAAGATATATATGCGTTGTATTGTTTTGATGATAGCATAAGAACTATCTTTCTGAAATATATCTTGAAAATTGAAAAAAAGATCAAATCATTGATATCATATTCTTTTTGTGAAGAAAATGGAGAAGAACAGGTTCATTTCCTGAATGCAACAAAATATAATTACACTCAAGAGAATCAGAATGATATTAATGATCTGATATCAAGGTTAAAATCTATAATTGTTTCTTCCCAGAATTACCCATATATTAATCATCAAAAGAAAAAGCATGCAAATGTACCATTATGGGTTTTAATGAAAGCATTAACGTTAGGGACTATATCGAAGATGTATAGTTTTTTGCCTCAAAATATACAATATAAAATCAGTAGGGAATTTCAATATGTTAATGAAGGAATGTTAGTTCAGATGCTTGATTTATTAGCCAGAGTAAGAAATGTATGCGCACATAATGAAAGGCTATATGATTATACATATAGAAAGGGAACCATTGATGATACAGATCTGCATGAAGTTTTATCTATTCCCAAACGTAAAGATCAATATATAAAAGGTAAAAATGATTTATTTGCTGTTGTTATTGTTTTAAAATATATGTTGGAAGATGCTGATTTTAAGAAATTTATTGATGCGTTAGATGATGCTGTTGAATGTCTTTTTGAAACGACGAAGCAGATACAACGAAGTCAGTTGTATAGATATATGGGCTTCCCGGAAGATTGGAAAGACATTCGAGACTGTAAAATTCAATTATAGAACTGACCATGCAATATGAATACAACGAACACCTGATAAAGAGTTGTGATTTGAAAAGGGCTCCCTTGGGAGCCTTTTTTGTGAAAAATTTATAATTTTAATTGCATAATCTTTAGCAGGTCTTTGAGCATCTGCCGCTTCTTTCTGGCTATTGCCAGCTCTTCGTCGCTGCAATCATACCAATTGAAGTCTGTATATATCGATATAGTGTCTGTTATCACGTCAATTGCTTTCTGTAAAGGAGATAAGTCTAAAATATCAATAGAAACAGGAGCCTCTTTTCTAATCTGATACCAGCCCTTCTTAGGATTGATAATAGAATTGTCTCTATTTTTTAAGCTAAATAAAACATTTCGGATTGTAGTATCTATATCGGTGATATCCGGAATATGTGACATCACATACTCGGTAATCTCGGTTGTGGAATGAAGGGCATCATCTGATAGTAGCTGCAATATCAGTTCGCGTACCGGTTTTGATTTGTTCATGGCGTGAAGTTCCTTTCCTATGAGAATCTGTTATGTATATATTTTAGCATTGATTTTTAGAAAAATCTATATTTATTTAGATGTTTATAGTGAAATAATAATTAAATAAAACATAAATATGAATAGAACTCTAAAATGATATTGGATGCAAATGTTGAAAAAATAATAAATAGATGCTAATATTATAGAAATAATACCTAAAAATATATACATTGCTATGCGAATTAATCAAAAGAGAGGATGCGAGGTATGAACAGCTATGATAAATTAAAGGCAATATACGATGAAATTGATGTATTGATTGACAAAAAGGTCACCTGCGGAGATGAGGAGTTTATTCGTTGGGAAACAAAGACTACAAGATTTCTACAGAGATATTATGGGATGGGACAGGAACTGAAGGCTTTTAAAAATACAAGTTTTAGTCTGTCTCTCAGTGCTTTGTCTACTCCTCATGAAGATTTTGTTAAGGCCTGTCTGCGTGGGTTAAAAGAAACGAAGGCTACATTCAGCGTATATTTGGAGGAACTGGCAGAAGATAATGATATAGTCGCGGAAAATGAAGCACCAAAAAATAAATTGGATAAATCCAAGATTTTTATCGTGCATGGACATGATGGTGAATTAAAAGAAAAAGTCGCCAGAATGATTGAGAAACAGGGGATTTCAGCCATTATATTGTCAGAACAGGCAAATCTTGGGAGCACAATTATTGAAAAGATTGAAATGAATAGTGATGTTGGAGCAGCAATCTGTTTATTCACGGCTGATGATGTCTGTAAAATGGATAATGGGATTCTGAAAAATAGAGCACGTCAGAATGTCGTGTTCGAAGCTGGATATTTTATTGCAAAGTTGGGACGTACCAATGTAATTATTATTGCAAATAAAGATATTGATATGCCCAGTGACTTGTCGGGCGTTGTGTATAGTAATCATGCCACGTGGGAACTGGAGGTGTTGAGAGAATTGAAAGGTATGGGGTTCAGGATTGATATGAATAAAGCAATATAGATGCAATAACACCGGGCCGAGAGCGAATTTTGATGGTCTTATTGTGTCAGATACTTTGTTCTTTTAATATGCTCTTGCAAAATTATGATTTTAATGTTATGATTTCTGCAAGAGCATATTTCTATTTTCCGATAGAATGTTGACGATACAGTACATGCGTTGTAGCACAGGTCATATCGTGGTGATACATTCTAATCTGAACTTCTTACATCAATTCTTAGATCTTATGCTTTTAAAATTCATCAATAATTTTATAAAGCAGGAGATTTACGAAGAGGATGAGGGAAGACCAGTATCTTCCGTCCGAAAAGACAGACTAAGGATATCGTATTCCGGCTGGTATTTGGCAATGACAGGCAGGCGCTTTTACAGCTCTACAATGTCCTGCATGGAACTGCGTATACCGATCCGCATGAACTGCAGATTGTGACACTTGACAATGCGATCTATATTTCGAGAAAAAATGATCTTGCATTTCTGCTTGCCGGTTCGATCAACATGTATGAGCATCAGTCTACGTTGAATCCTAACATGCCGGTGAGATTTCTGATTTATCTGGCACAGGAGTACCAGCTGCTTGTGGAAAGCACGGACAAGAGTTTGTATGGAAGCGAGCTGATACCACTCCCGACACCACAGTGTGTTGTATTTTACAATGGAACAGCAGATACACCGGATGAATATGAACTGCGCCTGTCATCTGCATTCAGCAATCAGGACGTTGAGCCTGCCGCAGAGGTCGTGGTCAAGGTCATCAATATCAACTACGGACATAATGACCATCTGATGCAGGGCTGTGAGACATTATCACAATATGCGCAGTTTGTAGCCGTCACAAGGGAATATGCAAATAAATATGATAACCGTGAAGAGGCCATGAATGCTGCGATCGAGTACTGTATCGGGCATGGAATACTGGAGGATATCTTGAGAAAACATAGAAGCCAGGTGCTGGGATCATTACTGGAAGAGTTTGATGAAAAGAAATATGCGAGGACACTGCGGGAAGAGGGCTACGAGGCTGGCAGGGAAGAGGGCTATGTATCTGGCAGGAAAGAGGGCTATGCATCCGGCAGGACTGATGGACTTTCCGAGGGAGAGAGTAAAGGCAGTTTTAGTATGCTTGCAGAATTAGTAAACGACGGAACAATCACAATTCAGAAAGCTGCTGAAAAAGCAGGCATGGATGAAGTTGCATTTAAGGAAAAAATGAATGAACAATAAAAAAGTGCCATAGCAGATCTGACAGGATGAATGTTGATGGACATACATAACATTAGTGATCGTGTCGCAGAAATCTGTGAGGACTGTGACCTAAAAAGGCTCCTGTGGGAGCCTTTTTGTGTAGAATCATCTATAAACTATAAAAGTAAAGGGAAATATGGTACGGTAAAGGAAAATCTGGTACAGAATTTGTATATCCGTCAAATTTATGCTACAATTTGTTTGTGCGTTTGCACGTATTAAATTTAGTGATTTTTAGAGGATATGATAATCTTTAAATTGTAGTTAAAGAAATTAAACAGACAAAAGATTCGTGTAATGAAAAGATAAATTGGTGTGATCGTTCAATGAGGATACGACAGTATGCCGGAGATACCTTTAGCCGGCCGGTAATGGCAGAAATATACTTTTTCTTTCACAGGGCCTGCTTTCTGTATGATTGCAACCTTCAGGGCATGTCGGAAGTGAACTTGATATCCGGTTTGGAAAGATGTTTGGAAATTTTTGAAAGTTGTTTATAACAGTATCTGAAAAAACAGACAGTTGTGGATAAAACTGCGGAAGCCCAAGTCAATATGGTATTGCATGAGGAACAATGGAAGAAGACGGATTCAACCAATATAATGCCGATGTCAGAAACTTCGTGCTAAGAAATTATACAAAAACCCTTGGAAGAAAAGGCGAATTATTGGGAGTAGAAGACTGGTGTCACGCAATTAATACAGGACGGATGATTGCATTGGATGTTGCTATGAGATTCTTCCGCTTTGAGGAGTATCTGAGCAAAAATTTGAGCAATGTAGCCTATGTGGAAACCTTATATGAAATGTTTCTTGGCAGCGTTTCTGATGTAGCCGGAAAAGCCGACTGGGTTGAACAGCTGGATGCCGGAAAAAGCCGGGATGAGGTAATGAAAGGATTTGCATATTTAAAAGAAATTCGCAAGATTATGAGTGTGTATGGGTTGTAATCAAATATTAGTATGAATAAGGTGGTATATATTATGAGGGAAAGATTGAAAAATATAGATAAATCTGCATTAATAGCAGCAATATATGCTGGTATTGTATGGTTTTCCTATCTTTATCTTAATTTTGCTCCGGACAAGCTGGTGTATATAATGGCAATCGGGATGACAGTTATATCTTATTGTATTATCAGATGCATTATGGATTGGATTCGAAAACATGCAGGAATACGAAAAAGGGCTGGACAGATCTGTAGAAAAGAAAAAATAATTGTTTATCTTGCGGCAGCCGGAACTGTTTTTGCGATTCTGCTTGTCTGGTTTCTGGCATATTATCCGGGTGCTTTTTCATCCGATTCCTTTGATCAATATGAACAGGCGATGAATGGTAATTATAGGGACTGGCATCCGGTATGGCATACGCTGGTTTTCTTTACCTTTCCGTTAAAGATCTTTGGCAGGACAGAAGCCATTATTTTATTACAGATCTTTTATTTTTCCTTGATTATGGGATATTTTTTTCTGACAATTTATGAGATGACCAATCTTAAGGTTACAATTCTTTCGAGTATGTATATCCTGGCCAATCCATATACAGGGCATATTATGATGTATCCTTGGAAGGATGTGGGCTTTGCCATGGCAACATTTCTCTGCACTATTTTTTCCATCCGGCTTATCATAAAAAAAGAAAGTACAGCAAAAACATGGAAGCTTGTATTGCTTGGATTTGCTTTGGCAAGCGCAACATTATTCAGACACAATGCAATCTTATATACAGCACCGCTTTTATTTATTTTGTTTTTTCTGGCAGATAGAAAAAGCTGGATTAAAATACTGTTTTTTACAACAGTTATTCTTTTGATTATCAAGGTGCCTGTCTATCGTGCCCTTGATGTGGAAAAACCGGATAAAAGAGTGAGGGAGAGTATGGGATTGCCGCTTACGGTGATTGGCAATGTAGCAAAAGAAACACCGGAAAGGATGGATGCAGAGCTGTGGAATTTTGCCTTTTCAATGGCATCTTATGAGCAGTGGAATGAGTACTACGTGTGCGGAAACTTCAACAATATCAAATGGAACGGAATTGATTTCTCAGGAGTTGCAGAAGAAGGTTATTCAGGAATGATAAGGTTGATGGGAAAATGCTTTAAGCTTTCTCCTACAGCATCCACGAAGGCTCTTATCGCCCTTACGGATATGGTATATGGATTTGAAAACGGACTGGAAGGAAATGTGGGATATGGAATTGACACAAATGACTATGGAATCGCCAATAAGGAAATGCTTGGAGGGGTGTGTCGGACGATAATTGACAATTATTCCGAATTTATTAATAATACGATATTCAAATATTTACGGACCTATGGAGTGTGTCTGCTTGTGATGCTGGTCGTAGCCCTGAGCAGGGTGGATTTTAAATCGATTGGTACATGGAGAAGGGCACTTATGGTAGTTCCTATCTTTGCCTATGATTTTGGTACGATGCTTTTGCTGACCGGACCGGATTCGCGGTTTTTCTTTATTACATTTCTGGTAACACCGTTGCTAGTGGTGTGGAATGGAATAGAAAAATGATATAGACATAAAGCATGGGGATGGTATTAGGCACTTTGTTTTATTCCCTAAGTTGTAACATATATATTGTAATCCTAAAATAAAACAGCAGAAACCTCAAGTTGATTATAATTGTTTGTTTTATCAATATGTGGTAAAATAAAATTATAGTCGTATATATGTTGCTTTTATACTAAGTAAGTACTTTGCTCGATATATAAATGTGAGTGATGGCTATGGCTGTTGAGAAAGTTTTGTTTGAAAACAATATGGATGAAATCGAACAGGTATATCACGTTTGAATTCTCCTCAGTTGCTCGAGAAGTGCCCGGGAAGTTGTAAAATAAAGGCTTTTCACTTTTTTCACTGTGTAAGAAACTTATGAGTTTTATTTCTGGTGAAATCTCCCTGAGGGACTAAGAAAAAGCCCATAAAGTGTGGAAGAATATAAGATTGATAATAAAAATATCATTTGGTATTTACATATAAATTAGCAGGTGGTAATCTTTAGGATGGAGGATGAGTTGGCTTTATAATGAATATACTAATTTTAGGTGCATCCGGATTTATTGGGACGAACCTAGCTATTAAATTAGCTGAGGATGAGAATAACAAAATAACTCTCGTGGATAAGCATATTGAATATTTTACTAATATCCAAAGGTTCAACTTTCCAAATGTAGAAATTAATATTGCTGTTCTTGATGAGTGTGAGGATTTTTGCTTTTTAAAGGGGCAAGACGTTGTTTATCACCTTGTGAGTACAAACGTTCCAACTACATCAAATCTGCACATTAGTCAGGAAATTGAGGCCAATGTTTTATTTTCGTCCAATCTTTTTGATGCATGTGTAAAGCATGGCGTGAAGAAAGTTGTTTTTCTTTCCTCAGGTGGAACAGTTTATGGGAAAGAGGCAAAATGCCCACTTTCTGAGAATACTCCCACGAATCCAATTTCATCATATGGGGTTCAGAAGATAACAATAGAAAAACTGTTGTATCTATACAATTACATGTATGGGTTAGATTACAGAATTATTCGCCTTTCAAATCCTTATGGTCCATATCAGAGACCGAACGGCGTGTTAGGAGCTGTTACTACTTTTACTTATAAAGCTCTTAAGGGTGATGAGATTCAAGTATATGGAGATGGATCTGTTGTTAGGGATTTTATTTATATAGATGATGCGGTAAAAGGTATTCTGAACATTGTTAATGGTAAGAATAAACATCGCATCTTTAATCTTGGTTGTGGATATGGAACTTCTATAAAAGATGTCTTAAATACTATTGAAAGGTCATTGGGGCTTGATTTGAATATTGCTTTCAAATCAGGTAGAACTGTAGATGTTCCTGTTAATTATCTGGATATTAGTCGCTATGAGGGGTATTATGGCAGTTTAAATCCTATTTCTTTGGAAGAGGGGATTAAGAAGACGACAGAGTTTATGGAAAGAGAATTACTGTAATGGAAAGAATAGCAGTTATCATGGGCAAGATGCATTCTGGTGGAAAGAAAAATCTTGTTATGGAATACTACCGTCATATTGATAGAAATAAAATTCAATTTGATTTCCTTTGCGATGATGATTCAAATGCCATTCCTATCGAAGAAATTGAATCGCTAGGTGGACGGGTGTATGTAGTTCCTCGCTATCAGAATATTGTGGCTAATATCAAAGCTATAAAGGAAATTTGCAAAGAGAACAAATATAAGATTGCTCATGGTTATAACGGTACCATGAATGTGTTTGGCCTTTATGCAGCTAAATGTGCTGGCGTACCAATTAGAATAAATGAAAGCATTTCAATGGCTCATAATTCTGACAAGAAGACATATATCAAGAATGTATTGAAACCATTTTCAAGTTGTTTTTCAACACATTATATGGCAAATGGTGAGGTATGTGGTAAATGGCAGTTTGGAAAGTTATACAATAAGGGAAAAGTGGCTGTCTTTAAGACTGTCATTAATGTCGATGAAAATAAGTTTGAACCTGAACTTAGAGATAAGTGCCGGAAAGAATATGGGCTTCAGAACAATATTGTTATTGGCCATATCGGAAGATTAACAGCTCAGAAGAACACATTATTCATTATTGATATCTTTAATGAAATTAGAAAGATTGAGACTAAGGCAAAACTTCTAATAATTGGAGATGGTGAATTAAGAGAGGATATGCTGGCAAGAATTAAGGAATATGGTATTGAAGATAAAGTTCAATATCTTGGGCGCAGAGAAGATATTAGGCAGTTCTACAACGCAATGGATTGTTTTTTACTTCCTTCCTTATATGAAGGTCTTCCAGTAGTTGGTATTGAAGCAGAATCTTGTGGCTTACCTATGTTCTTTTCGACCGAGGTACCAGAAGAATCTAGCCCTTGTGATGATTTGGGAGTGTTTGTTGGACTTGATAAGAGTGCGGCAGAGTGGGCTAAAGAAGTTGTAGAAAAAGTAAAGCATACAGAAAGAAGAAACCATAGCAACGAAGTTAAATTAGCCGGGTTTGATTCTGTGACTGAGGCTGGGAAATTGCTTAAATATTATGAGGGGTTGGCGTGATGAAAAGTGTACAAGTATTGATGTCAACTTACAACGGAGAGAAATATTTAAAGGAACAGATAGAAAGCGTTATAGCACAAACTGGAGTTGAAGTTCATCTTCTTATTCGCGATGACGGATCTAAAGATGGAACTTTAGAAATATTAGATCAATATAAAGATATAGAAATAGTGAAAGCACAGAATGTTGGCGCGACAAGAAGCTTTTTAGAGTTAATAAAGATAGCTGGTAATTATGATTATTATGCATTTGCTGATCAGGACGATGTTTGGGATACAGATAAACTTGCGATTGCTGTAGGAAAGATGGCTAAATTTGAGGGTCCGGTTATTTACTCTGGTAATACTAGACTTGTTGATGAGAATTTAAGTTTTATAAGGAATGAGACGTTAAGGCCTGTTACGACTTTAGGATCTGCTATAGTTAAAAATTATGCTACAGGGTGTACCGTCGTGTTAAATTCAGAACTTATGAAGTATCTAAAGGTGTATACTCCGAAAAATGCGCCGTTCCATGATTGGTGGGCTAATTTGGTTTGTCTATCCATTGGAGGTATATCTATTTATGATTATGAGCCACACATGAATTATCGTCAGCATGGAAATAATGTTGTTAGTGGCAATGACAGTGCGTGGAAAAAATGGATTTCAAGATTAAAGAAAATTAACAAACCATACCATAGGGACTTGATCGCACAAGAAATTATTGATAATTACAAGTCATACATATCTGCAAAAAATATTAGTATTCTGAATACTGTAGCGGATAAGAAACATGCTGAAGGTATGACAACAGAAAATAAAGTTGATGATTTACTATTTAAAGTATGTGAAATATTGGGAAAGGTATGAAACAATGGGAACAAAGAAAATACGGGTATTACACATTTTAGATGAGTTGAATACCGGTGGAGCAGAGCGAATAGTATTTTCTTATTTTCAGCATATAGATAGAGATAAGTTTCAGTGGGATTTCGTGATGACACGATATGCGGAAACTGACAAAAAAGGAATTCTTGAAGATAAAATCGAATCTATGGGTGGATATATATTTCGCGTTCATAGAAAAAGAGAGAATTATCTAAAGAATATTAAGGATGTAGATACAGTAATCAAAAATGGTAATTATGATATTGTCCATTCCCATCTTGATGAGTTATCCACTTTTTATCTAATGTCAGCTAAAAAGTATAAGGTGCCGGTTAGAATTTGTCATAGTCATCTGGCAGGTACAGATCGTGGAAGAGGTATTGAACTGTTTTGCAAAATTTTGCGCCCTATTATGTATTGTGTAACAACTAATAAGTTTGCTTGTGGTAATGACGCCGGAACAGCTTTGTGGGGAGAAGAGGCTGTGAAAAATGGAGAAGTCCATATTATGAAAAATGCAATAAATACCGAAGCATTTACATATGATGAAACAATAAGAATAACAAAAAGAAAAGAATTAAATATAGATCAAGTGTCTGTGGTTATTGGATCGGTTGGAAGGTTATCATATCAAAAGAACTCCGGTTATATAGTCGACATCTTTGCAAAATTTCATGAGATGCATCCTAAGTCAGTTTTAGTATTGGTTGGCGTCGGAGATTTGCTAGATAAAATAAACGAGAAGATAAAACAATATGATTTGCACGATTGTGTCCGGCTTCTTGGTAGTAGAAATGATGTAAACGAAATCATGATGGTAATGGATTTCTTTTTATTGCCATCTAGGTTTGAAGGATTACCCATCGTTATGGTAGAAGCACAGTGTACAGGACTTCCATGTCTGGTGTCGGATACTATAACAAAAGAAATTGCGTTGAGTGAGAGTGTTCAGTACATTTCATTGAATAAACCAGCCGCCGAATGGGCAGATGAGCTTGATAGAATATCGCAAAATTCGGAGAGAGTCTTAGGAAAAGAGATAGTTAAAAATAATGGATATGAGATAGATTTGGCAACAAAAGATTTGGAAGAGTATTATATAAAGGCTTTAAGGAATAAATCATGAAATGGATATATGACAAGTATCGCAATTTGAGAAGTAAATGTAAATTTTTTATTTATAAATTAATCTATAAAGACAAACTTAAGATAGGCTCTAGGGCATATGTCAGAAAAGGATTCACCATTCTGATCGAAGGCGATGGAAAAATTAAAATAGGTGCCAGATGTTTCTTTAATAATTTTTGTTCGATTAATGCATTGAAATACATTGAGATTGGGGATGACAGCATTTTTGGAGAAAATGTGCATATTTATGATCACAACCACATTTATAAAGACGAAAATACTCCCGTGAATAGTCAAGGATTTACATATGGTGAAGTTAAAATAGGGAATAATTGCTGGATTGGGAGTAATGTAACTATCTTAAAGGGAGTTACTGTAGGAAATCATTCGGTCATAGGTGCTGGGTGTGTAGTTTATAAAGATGTCCCAGAAAATACAGTAATAGTTTGTGAACAAAATGTAAAACATGTTCATTGAATAGCCATATATAGGGATAAAATCTAGGAGAAAATGCTGAATGATATATTGGGCGATTCTAATAGTATTTGGAGTATTATATCCTTTGACACATGTCAAGGTTAAAGGAGGCAGTGTAGTATCTTCAGATGGAAAAAAATTATATATGATACTTGTTGCCTTGACTTTAATTTTAACTGCAGGATTAAGGTCATCAAAGGTTGGTGCGGATACTGTAATGTATCAGAGAATTTTTGATTGGGCTGCAGAAGGATCGTCATTCACAAAGGAGTACTTTAGCTGGCATGGGGGTGGAACTGAACCTCTATTTTATTTCTTTACATATTATTTATCAAAGGTTGTTGGTTTTAATACATATCTTACTATTGTAGCTACAATTTCAATAGCTCCGGTAATTTATGTGATTTATAAATATTCAAGGCATGTATATTTTAGCTTGCTTTTATATATTGGATTTGGATATTTTGCATTTGCAATGAATGGAATACGTCAAGCAATAGCGATTGGTATATGTATGCTTGCGTTTGATGCTACGATTGAGAAAAAACTAAAGAAATTTATTGCTCTTATTTTGATAGCAGTGCTTTTTCACAAAACCGCGTTGCTGTTTGTCCCTGTTTATTGGTTAGCAAACATAAAAAACAGCAAAGATTTCAAGTATATTATTGCTATTTCATTAATAGCAGTGTTTGTTTTTCGAACAGCTCTTTATAAATTTATTAATCTCTTTGCAAGACAAAGTTTTGAATTAGCATCGGAGAATCAAGGTGGATACAGAATGTTTCTGGTTATGTTATTTACCTTGGTTTTAGGTTGGTATTATTATTCGCGCTTTATGAAAAAAGGCGATGTCAAAAGAATTAGTCAACAAAACTCGCTCTCTTGGTTACTATTACTAATGTTATCAGTTGCAACATTAATGTGGCCAATAGCAAATTTAAATGCTGAATTAAATAGAATGTATTATTATTATCATATTTTTGTTTTCTTGTATTTGCCTAATTTGGTTAAAAGTTTAAATCGTAAAGAGCGTTGGATTCTAATCATCATTTTTACAGCAATAAGCTGCTATTATTTGCAATCATATATTATTGGAGGAGAGCTAAACTATTCCCCTTATATTCTATTTTGGAAATAATTTGAGAGGTCATTTATTATGGAAACAATTCCTAAAATCATTCATTATTGTTGGTTTGGAGAAAACTCGCTGTCAAACGATGCAGTTGAATGTATAGAAACTTGGAGGCAAGTGTGTCCAGATTATCAAATCAAGGAATGGAATGAGCAAAACTTTAATATAAATTGTTGTCCATATGTCCAAGAAGCGTATAGGGAAAAGAAATGGGCTTTTGTCTCTGATTTTGCTCGCTTTTGGATTTTGTATAATTATGGAGGTATTTATTTTGATACTGATGTTAAAATTTTAAAATCAATAACTCCAATTGTTGAAAAAGGTCCGTTTATGGCGTGGGAAGAGAATGGAGATGAAATGGAAGGCCCATATGTAGCGCCAGGATTGGGACTTGCTTATGAAAAAGGTAATGATATCTGTGGTCAAATACTGAGAAAGTATGAGTCTATTCATTTTGTGAATGCAAATGGAACGATAAATACGTATGACAATGTTGTTAGAATAACATCTGATATTTTAAAAAATAATGGACTTGTATTTAATAAGAATTTTCAAACTATCCATTGTGTAAATATTTATCCAGCAAATTACTTTTGCCCGATGAATAAATTTACTGGAGAAATAAAAATTACAGAAGATACATATACTATTCATTTGTATGCAGCAACATGGCTCTCGGATAAAGAAAAAAAGATACTTGAATTTGAAAAAAAGCACAGAAATTCTATTTTGATTAAAAATGGAGTCTATAAGTTATTTAAAAATATATATTGTTACGGGCTATGTGGAACATTGAAAAAATTGAATGAGAAAATATCAAAGAACGAAGAAATATAATCTAAAGGAAAGTTAAGAATGAGCAATCAAAAGAAAGCGGAAGGAAAATACAGATATCTGTTTAAGAATGTTGGTGTATATACTATAAGTCAGTTTACAACAAAAATTCTCAACTTTTTCTTAGTTCCATTATATACAGCAGTACTTACCACTGGGGAATACGGTACTTATGATTTGATGGCAACGACGATAAGTCTTTTAATACCTATTGTGACATTAAATATTGCAGATTCCATTCTTGTGTTTGTTATGGATAAAAAAAATTCACCACAAGATGTTCTGCATATAGGTGTTAAATATTCACTTATTGGTATGTTGGGCTCTATAGTATTTAGTGCGGCTATATACTTCACCAATATTTTGCCAACAATTAATGATTATTTAATCTTTTTCCCAATTTTGCTATTTCTCAATGTAATCAACTCTACATTAGTTTCATTTATGAGAGGAATTGATCATATCAAAGAAACTGCAATAGGCGCGGTTATTTCTTCAGCAGTAATTATTTTATTGAACATTCTTTTTCTGCTAGTATTTAAATTTGGTTTACTGGGATATTTTCTTGCCAATATATTGGGACTTTTTGTACAATCATTTTATTTAATTATGACAGGCAGGATTTGGCAATATATTTCTTGGAGGGGCAATAAATCATTGGAGGCCGAGATGCGTAAATTTTCCATTCCGATGATTGCAAACAGTGTTTCTTGGTGGATAACTAGTTCATCAGATAAATATTTTGTGACTTGGATCTGTGGATTAGCTGAGAATGGAATTTATTCAGTCGGATATAAAATCCCTTCAATATTAAATAGCGTTGAAACTATATTTGCTCAGGCATGGGCAATTTCTGCAATAAAAGAATATGAATCTGAAGATTCAAAAGCATTCTTTAGCACTATGTATTCTTTTTATAATTTAGCACTTGTTATAAGTTGTAGTTTTATCATAGTTTTTGATAAAGTATTAGCTCAAATATTGTATGCAAATGACTTTTATACAGCATGGAAAGTAGTGCCCTTTTTATCAATTTCAATAATATTTGGTGGATTGTCCGGATTTTTAGGATCTTTTTTTGCGGCCACAAAAAATACTAGGAACTACGCTAAATCAACGATAATTGCATCAACTATAAATATTATATTAAATGCAGTTCTTATTCCATATTTTGGGATGATAGGTGCCGCTGTGGCAACAGTTATATGTTATTTTTCGATTTGGATTATTCGATTAATTGATTTAAAAAAATTTATGACTTTAAGGTTTAATATAAAACGTGATTTTGTTGCTTATATCATGTTGGTAATTCAAACAACAATAATGCTTATGATCAGTAATAATTTGCTTCTGTATTTGGCAGAAACAATGGTATTTATATTCCTGAATCTACTTTTTGTAAGTGAATATAAAAAGCTGATGAAGAAATTAGCAGAGAAAAGTGGAGTAGTTAAATGTTAGACTTTTTAATTTTTTATGAGGTTAAAAATAGAGAATTCGAAAGCATTGTCTTGCTAGGTGATGAATTAAGAAAACGTGGTTATTCTGTTGATTACTTTAGCTTCTTTGAATATGATAATGTTGAAAAAAGGAAAAAATTTTTTAATAAGGTTAAGATAGCCGTTGTCCCGTCTCTATACAATGATTATGAATTATTGAGCGCAATATATGCAGTGACGGGAAAGGTAAAAAATATTGTAAATCTTAGATGGGAGCAGGTTTTTCAAATTTGGCGCGATCAAAAATTTGATTCATATGTTTATCCTAAGGAGCATGCAAAACTGGCATATCATTTTTGTTGGGGCGCGCATGCGTTTAATAGACTGAGAGAATCCGGTATTTCAGAGAAAAACCTTTTTGTAACTGGACCTCTTCAAATGGATGTGTTAAGACCAGAGTTCAGAGAATATTATCAAACAAAAGATGAGTTGTTTGATAAGTATCAAATTAGTAAAACGAAACAATGTATATTATTTATATCTTCATTTGCATCAAGTTCTATGTCAAAAGAAGTGTTGGAAAACAGTATCATAGAATTTCCAGAAGATGAAAAAGAACATTCTAGAAAATGGCACTCGATGGAGAAAAAAACGAGAGATACAATTCTAGACTGGTTGAAGAAACTTTCAGTAGAAAAAGATTGTACAATTATATATCGTCCGCATCCTTCTGAAACAAATACTGTTGAAGTAAGTAATTTGGAAAAATATAATAATATTAGAGTGATTAGAGATGAGAATGTTAAACAATGGATATTAACCTGTGATCAAGTTTATACCTGGTTTAGCACCTCCATAGCAGAGGCATATTTTGCTGGCACTCAGTGTGCTGTGCTTAGGCCTGTTATAATGGATCCTATAGAAGAATATAGTATTTACCAAGACATTGATTTTATTACGTCGTATGAAAAATTTAGTAAATATTATGACAATTTTGATTCAAAGAGCGATTCATCTATGTTGAATAAAATTACTATGAAGCAAAACTATGATTTTGATAAAATTTTGCCTTCATATATTAGGTGTGCTGATGGGTTGGAAAAGACATATAAGGATGATTATCAATTTCCTTGGAGTAAGTTCTCTGGCATTAAGCTATTATGGAATAGATTTTATTATATAAAAGAAGATTTAAAGTGTAGTGTCGCACGTTATGTTATAAAGAATGGAAAATTAAAAAAATCAAAATTATACAAAAAATCTAAAAATATTATTAATTTAATAGCTCAAGGTAAAAAAGACGTAATAAGTCAGAATGAATTTGAAATCCTTCGCAAAAAATTTAATGGTATTTTGGAAAAATGATTTTAGGATAATAATATTAAAGTACAAGAACACGGAGGAATAAATAAAATATGTCAACATTTAATGGATCAACACTGATGATTACTGGTGGTACAGGATCATTTGGGAATACAGTTTTAAAACATTTTTTAGAGACCGATATAGGTGAAATACGGATTTTCTCTAGAGATGAAAAAAAACAAGATGATATGAGGCATGATTTGCAGTCAAAACATCCGGAAAATTATAAAAAAGTAAAATTTTATATCGGAGATGTAAGAAATATTCAGTCAGTAAGAGACTCTATGAATGGCGTGGATTATATATTTCATGCTGCAGCTTTAAAGCAGGTTCCTTCTTGTGAATTTTTTCCCATGGAAGCCGTTAGAACAAATATCGAAGGTACAGATAATGTCCTTCATGTTGCTATTGAAGCAGGTGTTAAGAGAGTTGTTTGTCTGTCTACAGATAAAGCAGCTTATCCAATCAATGCTATGGGAAAATCAAAGGCTTTGATGGAGAGCGTTATCTTTGCTAATGCACGTGTGGCTGCTGAAAAAGGAGGCACAGTTATTTGCTGTACTCGTTATGGCAATGTTATGTGTTCTAGAGGATCTGTAATTCCTCTTTTTATTGATCAGATTCATGCTGGCAAGCCTATAACGATTACAGATCCTAATATGACTAGATTCTTAATGAATCTTGATGAAGCTGTCGATTTGGTAAAGTTCGCGTTCGAACATGCAAACCCTGGGGATTTGTTTATCCAGAAGGCCGATGCAAGCACGATTGGAGATCTTGCTAAAGCAGTTCAGCAGTTGTTTGGTAATACAGGTACAAATATCATTGGTACTCGTCATGGGGAGAAACTTTATGAAACTCTTATGACAAGAGAAGAGAGATTAAGATCTGAAGATATGGGGGGCTACTATAGGGTTGCTGCAGATAATCGAGATTTAAATTATGATAAAGCATCGCTAACAGGTGATGTAAAGACAGAAGCGGATGAATCTTATACATCCCATAACACAAAGAGACTTAATGTTGAAGGAACTGTGAAGAAGATACTTACTACTGATTATGTTCAGGAAGAGCTTAATGGAATCAGACATAGCTAAAAGGTGGGTAATTTGGAAAAACTTATAATTATTGGTGCAGGTGGATTTGGTAAAGTAGTTCTTGAGCACGCAATGAAGGAATATGACTGTGCTTTTGCGGATGATGGTATTGAGATAGGTACAATGGTCTGTGGTTGTCCTATCGTTGGAAAAACTACTAATCTGGACAGGTTGAACGGAATTTATAAAAAGCTTATTGTTGCGATAGGTGACAATAAGATCAGGGAGAAGATATATAGGGAAGCTAAAAAATTAGGGTATACATTTCCTAATATCATATGTAACAGTGCTTATATTTCTCCCTTTGCTAAAATTGGTAGCGGATGCGTAATCCTAAATAACGTCGTGGTTCAAAATAATGCACAGATAGGTAATGGGGTTATATTGAATCCTGGTGTTGAGATCCATCACGAAAGTAAAATCGGAAATAATGTGTTGATATATACTAATTCTGTGATTCGTACATATGCTAACGTTTGCGATCGAGCATGGATCGGAAGTACTCTAACGATAGGCAATAGAGTCAAGATAGAAGATGATGAAGTGGTACCTGACGGAAAGACAATTCTGTAGGCCTGATTATATTTCTTATGGAGTATTGTAAGAACTAATAATACAAGAGGTCAGCATAGGCACAATAATAAATGGGAAATATCTAATGTTGTATACGGATATGGACTGATATAGAAACAAGAAAATCGAATCAGATGTTGTTCATAGTTTTGAGGTATGTGGTGAGGAGATGAAAGCAATAATAACGTTTCCAGATTATGCACATTGTATTACAAATTTTGAGGATAATAGAGATTTGGTAACTATAATGTTTGTAAATGAGGAGTTTGATGCTAATTAGTTCGACACATATTTTGAATAGGTATAATAATTTTATGGAGGATAAGAAATGAAATATAGATTTCCAATAAAAAATGTAAAAGATATGCTTTTAAATCAGATCAGTAATAATTTTTTTAAATCAATTGATGATGAGAAACTTATTACTAAGCATATGCCCAAAGTATTAGAAAGACTAGAGAATAATATTTCCAATAATGATAATAAATATTATTCGAAAATAAATGAAAATGGAGAAAGAGAATCCTATTTTGATCCTCTTCATACATGTCAATGGCTTTTATTCCTTTATATAACTGCAAATACTATCTATAAGTATGAAGATCAAAAGCCAGAAGCCGCACGTGTGGTTTGTGATAAAATATATGGTCAATCAAAGACTATATCTGGATGTGATCTGTATTATGAAGTGGAAATGCCGGAAGTATTTTCTTTTGATCACCCTACAGGTAGTTTTATGGGAAGGGCTGTTTATGGAGATGGCTTTTCATTTACACAGGGATGTACAGTGGGAAATAGTGACGAAATATACCCAGTAATTGGTAATCATGTTTCAATGCAAACTGGTAGCACAATTTTAGGTAACTCTCATATTGGCGATAATTGTACTATTTTAGCTGGCACTTTTATAAAGAATCAGGATGTTCCTTCAAACTCAATTGTCTCTGGAAAAAGCCCAAATCTTATAATTGAAGACAAGAATTAATAATGAATCGAGGAAAAGATAATGGAAAAATTAGCTATTAAAGGTGGATGCCCTGTTAGAAGTGGAAAAATTTATTATGGTCGTCAGTGGGTTGATGAAGATGATGTACAAGCAGTAACAAAAGTTTTACGAGGAGATTTTCTAACTTGTGGTCCTAAAGTTGAAGAAATGGAACGCAACTTGGAAAAATACATTGGTGCAAAGCATGCAGTAGCAGTCTCTAATGGCACAGCAGCTCTTCATTGCGCTTGTATCGCGGCAGGTGTGGGCTCTGGTGATGAAGTCATTACCACTCCTATTACTTTTGCTGCAAGCGCAAACTGTGCATTATATTGCGGTGCAAGACCTGTCTTTGCAGATATAAACCCAGAAACTTATAATATTGATCCTGAAAGTATTCGTGCTCACATTACGGATAAGACCAAAGCTGTTATTGCAGTCGATTTTACAGGACAGGTAGTAGATGTTGAGAAGATTCGTGCAATATGTGATGAGTATCATCTTGTTTTTATTGAAGATGCCGCACATTCTATCGCTACAAAATATAATGGAAAGCAAGTTGGCTCTTTGGCTGATATCACCACATTCAGTTTTCATCCTGTAAAGACTATTACTGGAGGTGAAGGCGGAGCTTGCATAACAAACAATGATGAATATTATAAAAAACTTGTTTTAGCTCACACCCATGGAATCACTCATGATGAAAGTTTGATGGAAGGCGCACCTCATGAAGGACCTTGGTATTATGAAGAAATTGCTTTGGGCTATAATTATAGAATTACTGATTTCCAAGCTGCATTAATTATAAGTCAGATGACTAAATTGGACAAGTTCGTTTCCAGAAGAAAAGAAATTGTAAAGCGCTATAATGAAGCATTCTCAAAAATTCCAGAGATTATAGTTCAGAAGGAAATTCCAGAGTCTGACACATGTCGTCATTTGTATATTATCAGACTTGATCTTGATAAACTTACATGCTCAAGAAAAGAATTTTTTGACGCTATGGCTGCTGAAAATGTACAATGCCAGATCCATTATGTGCCTGTATATTGGTTCCCATACTATCAGCGTCTTGGATATGAAATGGGTTCTTGTCCTAATGCAGAAGAAGTATATAAAGGAATCATGAGTATTCCACTTTATCCGAAACTTACTGATGAAGATGTTGAAGATGTTATCCATGCAGTTAAGAAAGTAGTAGAAAATTACAGAAAGTAAATTTAGTTTTAGGAAGTAGATAATTATGATAGTAAGAAATGACCCTCAAGGGCAATTGGTTAAACAACTAAATAGTTTTTATTATCTTGATGCCGCAGAAAAAAATATTATTGCTGAAATATATCCTAGAGTCATTGAAACAATGGATAAGTGTTTCCACAGCGTAAAAAATAAATATTATCACGAAAATGGAATTGAATTATTTAATGCTTTGCATGTTGCTCAATGGACTATGTTTTTGTACTTAATGGCAAGAGAGAGTTCAAAACATAGCAATTCTGAATTATGCGATAAAATCTATGGGCTTAGTAAAATAGTTTCTTCTGCTGACATATTCTATGGGGTTATGTTGCCTGAGATTTGGTTTTTTGACCATCCTCAGGGCAGTGTTCTTGGAAGAGCAGACTATGCTAACTTTTTCACATTCAGCCAAGGTTGCACTGTTGGTAATAATAAAGGACTATTCCCTCAATTTGGTGAACACGTTTCTATGCTCTCAAACTCAAAGGTTTTAGGAAACTGCAAGATAGGCGATCATGTGGTGTTTGCAGCCAATAGTTATGTAATTGATCAAGATATCCCTGCATATTCAATTGTCTATGGAATGTCGCCCAATATTGTTGTTAAAAGTATTACAAAAGATAAGTTCAATGAGATAACGAGGTCAATGTTTGTTACAACGGAGGATTAGCATGAGCAATATTGCAATTATTACAGCTAGAGGAGGATCAAAACGAATTCCGCATAAAAATATTCGTGATTTTTGCGGCATCCCCATTATAGCTTACAGCATAAAAGCGGCGTTGGAGAGTGAATGTTTTGATGAGGTAATGGTGTCGACGGATAGTGATACAATTGCTGAAATTGCCATTAAATATGGAGCGAGAGTTCCATTCTTACGAAGTGCTAAAACGTCGAATGATTTTGCGACAACAAGAGACGTATTACTTGAGGTATTATCTGAATATAGAAAATTAGGAAGATGTTTCGATAATATGGTGTGTATCTATCCAACAGCTCCATTTATCACAGCTGAGAAATTAAAGAATGCTTTGGATTCGATGGAACAAAAAGAAGCATCTTTAGTCATACCGGTAGTAAGATTCTCATATCCGCCACAGCGAGCTTACGTTGTACGAGATGGATTTCTTGAGTTTAAATGGGAAGAATACAGAAACTCAAGATCACAGGATTTAGAGCCATATTTCCATGATTCTGGTCAATTCTATTGCTATAATATTAAGGATTACTTAGCTTGTGATGGAATAATTACTGATAAAATTGTTTCAATAGAATTACCCGAATCAGAAGTTCAGGATATTGACAATGAACAAGATTGGATCTTGGCGGAAATGAAGTATAAACTCATGAGAGGAAAAGCGTAATGACGAATTATATAGAGATTAATGGAAGAAAGATTGGTAACGGCTTCCCAGCATATATTATTGCCGAAATGTCTGCCAATCATCTTCAAGATTTTAATAGGGCTAAGAGAATTATTGCTGCAGCCAAAGAAGCTGGTGCAGATGCTATGAAACTTCAGTCATATCGTCCTGATACAATCACTATTAACTGTACTGGAGAAGAATTTATGGCTACAAAGGGAAGCATCTGGGAAGGAAAGAATCTTTATCAATTGTATGAAGAAGCTTATATGCCTTGGGAGTGGCATAAGGATTTGTTTGATTATGCGAAAGAGATTGGAATTACCATTTTTTCATCTCCTTTCGACATCTCGGCAATTGAGCTTCTTGAGAGTCTTGATGCACCCGCATATAAGATTGCTTCATATGAAATATATGATATAGAATTGATAAAGAAGGCTGCAAGAACAGGTAAGCCTATAATCTTTTCTACTGGTATTGCAACCTTACAAGATATTGAGAGGGCAGTAAATGTTTGCAAAGAAGTTGGTAATAAAAATTATGCTATCTTAAAATGTGTTTCTCAGTATCCTACACCTTATGAAGATTTAAATCTTAGAACTATTCCCAATATTGAAGAAACATTTAATTGCGTCGGTGGTCTGTCAGACCATTCTATGGGTTCTGCAGTGGATGTTGCGGCAGTAACATTAGGTGCAAATATTATTGAGAAGCATATGACATTAAGAAGAGCTGATGGTGGTGCAGATAGTGCATTTTCAATGGAACCAGAAGAATTCTCTTTAATGGTAACAGATATTAGAAATATTGAAAAAGCATTAGGCAAATGCACATATGAATTAACAGACTTTCAAAAGCGCGGTCTTAAAAATGCTCGTTCTTTATATGTTGTCAAAGACATAAAACAAGGCGATATGTTTACTGAAGAAAATATTCGTTCTATTAGGCCGGGAAGTGGTATCAGACCATGGCACTTGGACGAAATATTAGGAAAGAAAGCAAGTAAGGATATTTGTCGAGGAACGGCTTTAAAATGGGAATTTATTGATGTTCAATAAGAGGTTACTTTATAGTGGTTTATTTTCGTGTAGATAGTAATGATGTTATTGCTGGTGGTCATGTTATGAGATGTATTGCTCTAGCAAGTTATTTGAAAAAAAATGGCGCAAAGGTACAGTTTCTTGTGGCTGATGACAATCCAGTTTCTGTATTAAAACAGTATCAGATGGATTATAGGGTTCTTAATACAGATTGGAAAAATCTGGAATCTGATAAGAATTTTGTTCTTAATCTCTTGAAGAGTGAAAAAAAATCTATATTAATCATTGACACATATCGAGTAACCAAAGAGTATGTTGAAGCATTAGCCCCGTTTTGCAAAATAGTATATTTAGGTAGCAAACCTGAATATTTAGGACCTCTTAATTTACTTATAAACTATAGTGCCAATATTGATTACGATTTTTATCGCGACAGTTACGACAAAAAGACGCAATTGCTCCTAGGACCAGGCTATGCACCATTAAGAGAAGAATTTCAGAATAGGAATCATCTCTATCTGGCAAATATAAAAAAGGTTTTATTGACAAGCGGAAACACAGATCCTGATGATTTCTTGGAAACGGTATTAGATACAATTACTGCTGCGTCAATTTCTGACCAAATCATATTTGAAGTTGTCATTGGTCAAATGTTTAAAAATAAGCATAAATTGCATAGCAAATATGATAATAATTCGCATATAGTCTTACTTGAAAATGTTAGTTCGATGTCATCTTTAATGGAAAAATGCGATCTTGCCATCTCAGCAAATGGAACAACAGTGTATGAATTATCAGCTATGGGTATCCCTACGATTTCATTTGCTATGGTTGACGAACAGATAAAAAGTGCTGAAGCTTTATCAAAAATGGATGTAGTTGATTACTGTGGGTGCTCATTCATTGATAAAAGAAAATGTGCAAGGCAGATATTAGATCGATTAATTTATTATTTTAATAACAATGATCAATTAATTGGATTAGCCAATAGAGCCCATAATCTTATAGATGGAAATGGATGCAAAAAAATATCGAATATAATTATGAATTTGGAGGAGTAACAAAATGTTCATTATCATTGGCGCTTCCAGTTTTGTGGGAGTGTACACAGCAACGTACTTTATTGAAAAGGGAGAAAAAGTCGTTGTAACTGGTAGAAATAATAAATTCAAAGAATATTATGATACGCTTGGTGCTGACTATGTTAACCTTGATTTAACCAATGAAGAAGACTTTGATAAATTGCCTAAAGAGGGTGTGGATGGTGTGCTCTTGATTTCGGGTGCGCTCCCTGCTAGTGAAAATGCTGATTTAAAGAATAATGAAAATGCAGATCAGTATGTTAAAGTCAATGTTTTAGGAACTTGCTACGCACTAGAGTATTGCAGAAAAAATAATATCAAGCGATTAATTAATACAATTTCATATTCTGATGTTGCGAATTCATGGAGATTAGATCCGCCTATTGATGAGTCAGAACCTCGTAATTTTAATTTTATCGGTGACCATGCCGCTTACGTGATATCCAAGAATGCGGCTACTGATATTATGGAATATTATAATCAGCAGCATGGTATGAAAAATGTATGGCTTCGTTTCCCGATGGTGTATGGCGTGGGTCCACATGGATATCTGAAGGTGAATGGAGAAGTGAGAAAATCAGGATTTCAGATTTTTGTAGATAAAGCTAAAGTCGGAGAAACGATAGAGGTATATGGCGAGTTGGACAGGGATACTGTATATGTAAAAGATGTTGCTCAAGCGTATTATAAGGCGGCAAAAAGTGAGAATGCATATGGACTGTATAATATAACATCTGGAAAAACCAATTCCATTTTAGAACAAGCGAAAGTATGCGCTGATCTATTCGCACAGGACGGCGAACACAAATCAAAAGTAATATATAAAGATATCAAAAATGGTGGAAAATCATTTCTTTTTTCGATTGAAAAAGCCAAAAAAGACTTTGGATATGAACCTCAATTCGCTGACTTTAGAACGCTGATGGAAGACTATAAAATGGAACTGGAAAGAGGAGTATATCAGGAATTATTTTCTGGGAGAAGAGTATAAGGAGCATATCATATGGAGTCAATATTTATTCTTGGAGCTAGTAGGTTGCAAGTTCCGGCGATAAAAAAAGCAAAAGAAAAGGGAATGTTTGTTTATGTGCTGGATTATGATCCAAATGCGGTTGGAATTTCTTTAGCAGATAAATTCCTGAAAATAAGTACCATAGACAAAGAAGCTGTATATAAAGTGGCTTTGGAATATAAACCAGATTATATAATCACATCAACAAGTGATATGCCTGTTAGAACTGTTTCTTGGGTTAATGAAAAACTCGGCAAAGAAACGGATATTTCGTATGAAGGCGCGATTTGTGCAACAGATAAGGTATCAATGCGTAAATTGATGAAGAAAAAAGATGTCCCTATTCCTAACTATTATGAAATACATAGTTATAGGGAGTTCCTTGAGGTTATTCCCAAAATGGAGAATGTCTTTATTCTAAAACCAGCCGATAATGCTGCTAGCAGGGGAGTAATTTTAGTTAATAAGAAAGAAAATACTAACTATAAAGCATTATATGATTATTGTGAGCAATATTCTCGTAGCGGCGTTGCGCTTGTAGAAGAATTTATGACTGGTCCTGAGGTTAGTGTTGAAGCATATTCGGTGGATGGCATTCCTCATATCATCACAATTACAGATAAAATGGTTACGGAAAAACCATATTTCGTTGAATTGGGACATACTGAACCAAGTAGATTGTCACGAGAACAACAAGATGATATTAAAAGAGTTGCTACTGCAGCGATAAAAGCTATTGGGATGTTAAATGGTCCAACGCACACAGAAATTAAAGTTACTCCTACCGGTGCAAAACTTGTCGAAATTGCCGCCCGACTTGGAGGCGATTTCATTACATCTGAGCTTGTACCATTATCTACAGGAGTTGATATGATTGAATGCTCTTTTGCATCATTATTAAAAGAAGATGTACCTGTAGAGAAAAAATTTCAAAGAGGCTCTGCTATCCGTTTTATTCAAGGGGAAAAGGGAATATTAAAACAGATTAATGGAATTGAGCAAGTAAAAAGCATAGATGGCGTTGTAGATGTAGAAATTTACAAGAATATCGGCGATATAATTTGTAAACCTCAAAATAGCAATGATAGGGTAGGCCATATTATTGCTGTTGGTGAAAACGCTGATAAAGCAGCACAAGTGGCAGAACAAGCACTTGGAGAAATTGAGGTTATTGTTGATTAATCTGTCATGTGAAATAGGAGAAGAGTATGGACAGTGTTGAATGTTTTAAAATTAAACTATATAAGACTGCAAAGCCGCTTGATACAAGTAAATGGAAAGCAATAAAAGAGATAAGTGGTATACAATCATCAGGAGAACCTAGTTCAATTCTTGCAGATCCATTCCTTTTGGTGAAGGGAGATACTCTTTTCCTTTTTTACGAGGATAAAAAGTTATTTCATAATGGTGTGATTGCAATGATAAGTACTGAAGATTTAGTTAATTGGTCTGATCCGGTTATTGTCCTTAAAGAATCATGTCATCTTTCTTATCCGTGGGTATTTGAAAAAGAGGGTAGTATTTATATGATTCCTGAAACCTGTGGATTAAATTCGGTTAGGTTGTATAGGGCAAATTCAGATTTAACTGAATTTGAGTTTGTAAAAACTATATTGAAAGAGGATAGAAAAGAAGGATTCAGTTTTTCTGATTCTTCTATTTATGAAAAAGATGGGCTCTATTGTTTAATGACAACAGTCAATGATGGAAAAAATAATATTCTAAAATTATATGTTTCTACCGAATGGGATGGCAATTATATAGAGCATCCAGCTTCACCTGTTTGTAGCAATAATAAATATGGTCGAAATGCTGGATGCTTGTTTGAGTTAGATGGAAAGTTAATACGTCCCGCACAAGATTGTGAAAATGGATATGGTAATAATGTACATTTATTGGCAATAAACAAAATTACATTGAATGAATATAATGAAGTACCAATGAAAGAAAATTTGTTACCGACAGAACAGGAATTTTACAAATTTGGTGGACATCAGTTTAATTGTGTAAAGTTCAAAGCACATTACATTGTTGCTACAGATGCGAAAGAGTACCATAGCTTTTTAATCAAGCGGATTATGCATAAAATGGGAATGTTTAGATGAAGATAAAATATTCTAAAATTATAATTTGGATAATTGCAATATACGTAATACTGAGTTGTTTGCTTGTCAATCGTATTTAAATACTTGATTTTTGAAAATTAAAGTCTTTCTAATCTCTCTAATAATAAATGAGTTGGATTCCTTGGGAGTTATGTCAGAGGTGCATTTAGGGGTTGGATTAAAGTATGCTGAAGTAAAAAAACAATATGCTGAATGGATAAGTCAGAAAACAGACAAATTAATGAATTTGGTATATTTACAAGTAAATATGTATGAAGGAGAATAGATTGTTATGAATAAAATAGAAAGAGATAAAGAACTGAAAAAACATAAATTTATTGTGTTTTGTTCAGATCATTATAATCCCCTTGGGATAGTGCGTAGTTTGGGTGAAGAGGGTATTAAGCCTATTGTGGTTTTAAATATAGAGAAAGTTAAACCCTACCTAATCGTTAAGAGTAAATATCCTGCAGAAATACATGAGGTTAATACGGCAGAAGAAGGACTTAAATTTATCATTGAACATTATGGTGATGAAAAGGAGTGTAAACCCTTCATTTATTCTAGTAGTGACGATATATGTCAGCTATTAGATCAAAATTATGATAAATTGAAAGATTCTTTTTTCTTCTTTCATGGAAAAACACAAGGCATTGTATCTAAATACTTAAATAAAAATGATATAAATGAGTTGGCATTAGAAAAAGGTTGCAAGGTACTTAGTAACGAAATCTTAAAGAGAGGGGAATTGCCTAAAACATTACGATATCCAGTTATAACGAAGGCACTCTCATCCACTTTATTTGCTTGGAAAGATGAGATGCATATTTGCAATACTGAAGAAGATTTGAAACAATCCTATAAAGAAATCAGAAGTGACGAAATTCTTGTTCAAGAATATATACATAAGAAAAATGAATTGTGCGTTGATGGATTTTCTTTTAATGGTGGAGAGTCGGTATATATTCCATATTACTCTAATTATTTGAGATTTTCTGATATAAGTTATGGGGGATATATTCTATTAAAACAATTTGAAGAATGTGCTGAATATTGTCAACTTCGAGAGATGCTCAAAACAGTTGGATTCACTGGAATCTTTTCTGCAGAATTTTTGGTTGATAAAGATAACAATAATTGGTTTTTAGAGATTAATTTTCGGAATTCAACATGGAGTTATGCTTATACCTTTGGAAATGTGAATATGCCATATTTATGGGCAGAAGGTGAATTGTTTGGGGATATTAATGATAAGTTTGAGCTGTTACCGGAGATTAAAGCAATTTCTGAAGGTGAAGACTATGTAATGTCTGTGCAAAATGGAGATTTATCCATTAAAGAATGGTTTAGGGATTTTAAGGATGCTGATGTTCATTTCTTATACAACAAAAATGATAAGAGACCTTTTTCCGTTTATGTTTATTTGTTAAAGAGAATAATTAAAAGGACATTACATATGGAATAAATTAATGAAAGGATAAAATGATGATTATCTTCATCTATTCAAGGTAATATGAAATCAAGATTAAAAAAAGAAATTGTTTTTATTACATCTGTGGCAATTGCAATTGCTTTAATTATATACGGTGTTGTCTGTAGTGAACAACTTGCGGATGTTTCTGGTGCTGTTATGTCTTGGGTTAGCACAAATTTTGGCTGGTTATATGTATTATCTGTTTTTGCATTTATTCTTTTCTTAGCTTTTATTGCCTTTAGCAAATGGGGAAATATCCGATTAGGTAAAGATACAGATAGACCTGAGTACAGTAATTTTTCGTGGTTCGCTATGCTGTTTTGTGGTGCAACAGGAATAGGACTTGTTTTCTGGAGTATAGCTGAACCGATATCGCATTATGTGTCCCCACCAGAAGGTATTGAATCAGGAACAATATCAGCGGCAGAATTTTCAATCCGTACATGTTTCTTGCATTGGGGGATCACACAGTTTGCATGCTTTGCAATCGTTGGACTTGGACTTGCATATTTCCAGTTCAGAAAAGGGCAGAGTGCACTAATTAGCAATCTACTTGAACCATTAGTAGGCGAAAAAATAATTAAGGGCTGGTTTGGAAAAATAGTTGATGTTTTCTCGGTTGTTGTAACATTCTGTGGTGTAGCTACATCGCTGGGACTTGGAGTATCTCAGATTTGTGGTGGATTAAATTACCTTGCTGACATTCCTAATAATAAGATAACTTGGCTTGTGATTATTGGAGGAATTACCGCAATTTTCCTTGCTAGCGCATTGAGCGGTGTAAATAAAGGAATCAAGATTCTCTCCTCAGTAAATACTTGGTTGGCTTTAATATTGTTAGTTCTCGCATTTGTTGTAGGGCCTACTATACCTATCTTGAATAACTTAGTTAGTGAACTTGGTCAGCATATCCAATATTTCTTCTCTGATGTGACAATGATTAGTGCATTTGGTGACAATACTTGGATTATGAACTGGAGAGTGTTCTACTATGCATGGTTTATCGCTTGGTGCCCTTTTGTCGGAATGTTCATTGCGAGAATTTCTAAAGGTAGAACTATAAGAGAATTTATTATTGGTGCAGTTATTGCTCCGTCTGTTTTCACTATCCTGTGGCTTTCTGTTTTTGGAACAATTGCATTGAATGCTACGGGAAACTTTAGTATGACAGAATTAGTCAATTTGGTAGCTTCGCCAGAAACCGCTGTATTTAAAGTATTCGAGTTTTATTCCTTAAGCAAGGTGTTATCTGTATTGGTTATTTGCTTATTGACAATTTTCTTTATAACTTCTGCAGATTCAGCAACATATTCTTTGAGTATGATGACATCTAGAGGAGATATGGAGCCGCCTAAGTACAAGAAGGTTGTGTGGGCTTTGGTTGAGGCTGCAATTGCGTATCTTTTGTTATCAGCTGGTAGTTTGAAACCATTGCAAACTATATCGATTGCAGCATCATTGCCGTTCTTGTTTATTATGATCGCGATGATCCCTGCATTTTTAAAAGAGCTAAGGAAAGAAAAACTGTAGAACGTGTAAATACCAATGAATTAGTGCATGCTGTAACGGTCGTCAAGTGCATGATTTCCGGTGCTTCAGTGCATGGATGGATATTACGTTGTGGATAATTCGGAGTCCGTGTCTCTACTGTCCGGTGACACGAGAATATTCAGCGATTGTCAGTTTTATTGCCACAACGTACAATGAGTATAATATTAATTAAAATAAATATGGAGATCAGCTATGAAATTTTTTGTAACCGGCGTCAACGGTCAGCTTGGCCATGACGTCATGAACGAATTATCAAAAAGAGGATATGAAGGAATCGGAAGTGATATTACCGCAGATTATAGCGGTACTGCAGACAGTACTCCTGTTTGTACCATGCCGTTTGTGCAGTTGGATATCACAGATGCATCAGCAGTACAAAAAGTCATTACAGAAGTGGCACCGGATGCAGTGATCCATTGCGCAGCGTGGACAGCGGTAGATCTGGCAGAGGATGAAGATAAGAGAGATAAGGTACATGCCATCAATGCTGTCGGTACACAAAATATTGCCGATGTCTGTAAAGCGTTGGATTGCAAGATGACCTACATTAGTACGGATTATGTATTCAATGGTCAGGGAACGGAACCGTGGAAGCCGGATTGTAAGGATTATGCACCGCTCAATGTCTACGGTCAGACCAAACTGGAAGGTGAACTGGCAGTTTCCAATACGCTGGACAAGTATTTTATCGTCCGGATTGCATGGGTATTTGGCTTAAACGGCAAAAACTTTATCAAGACAATGCTCAATGTTGGAAAAACACATGATACTGTACGTGTAGTTGATGACCAGATTGGTACGCCTACCTATACCTATGATCTGGCCAGACTCTTAGTGGATATGAATGAGACAGATAAATATGGCTATTATCATGCAACCAATGAGGGTGGATATATCAGCTGGTATGATTTTACGGTTGAGATCTATAGGCAGGCAGGAATGGATACCAGGGTTATCCCGGTTACGACGGCTGAATATGGTCTTTCCAAGGCTGCACGTCCCTTCAACAGCCGGCTGGACAAGTCTAAGCTGGTGGAGGCAGGGTTTACACCGCTTCCGACCTGGCAGGATGCTTTGGCGCGATTTTTAAAGAATTATCAGGCATGATTTGACAGATAATAATACAATCGATATACTAATCATAGTTTTGGATACATTATGATATGAAATGAGGATAGATCAATGGCAAAGGTTGCATTAATTACAGGTATTACAGGTCAGGACGGCTCTTATCTGGCAGAGCTTCTGCTGGAAAAGGGCTATGAGGTGCATGGTATCACACGCCGTGCATCGATTTCCAATACAGCACGTATAGATCATCTGATCGCGGATCATGCGATTACACTTCATGATGGAGATTTGAGCGATTCTTCCTCCATCATCCGTATTATCAGTGAGACACAGCCGGATGAGATCTACAATCTGGCGGCACAGTCCCACGTACAGGTATCCTTTGATGTACCGGAGTATTCCGGAGAAGTGGATGCCATTGGAGTATTGCGTATTCTGGAGGCAGTAAGAGTTCTGGGACTTACGGACAAGACGAGAGTCTATCAGGCATCAACCTCAGAGCTTTATGGCAAGGTAGAAGAAGTCCCTCAAAAGGAGACAACACCCTTCCATCCGTACAGCCCCTATGCGGTAGCCAAGCAGTATGGCTTTTGGATCACCAAAGAGTACAGAGAAGCGTATGGTATGTTTGCTGTTAATGGTATTTTATTCAATCACGAATCAGAGCGTCGCGGTGAAAACTTTGTGACCCGCAAGATCACGCTGGCGGCCGGTCGTATCGCAGAGGGCCTGCAGGATCATTTAGAGCTCGGCAATATGGATTCTCTCCGCGACTGGGGCTATGCCAGGGATTATGTAGAGTGTATGTGGCTGATCATGCAGCAGGACGAGCCGGATGACTTTGTCATTGCGACCGGCAAACAGCATACAGTCAGGGATTTTACCGAAAAAGCTTTTGCAGCCAATGGTATCAGACTTCGTTGGGAAGGTCATGGCGTGGATGAAAAGGGATATGATATAGAGACCGGCAGGATGCTTGTCTGTGTCAATCCGCAGTGGTTCCGCCCGACCGATGTGGACAATCTGTGGGGAGATCCTACCAAGGCACGGACTGTTCTGGGATGGAATCCGCAAAAGACAAGCTACGAGGAGCTGGTCCGTATCATGGCTGAGCACGATCGTATGCTTGCAAAAAGAGAAAAAGCATTAAAGCCTGCAGAATAGTGCGAGCGCATAAATGAAATAAAAAAGACGGTTTTATATCCAGATATGTAAAACCGTCTTTTTCTGTCTTTTCTGCCAAATGCCGGATTGAGAATAATTGTTATTTGACACATACTGTATAAACTTGTAAAATAAAGTCAAATGTGTATAGATACGGAGTTGGGGAAATGTATCAAAAACGTAGGACAGTGCAGAATTTTCTGATTCTGCTTATTGATTTGGTCAGTATATTTTTGAGCCTTTCTATGGCTTTTTATATCCGGTACGGGCATTTCATCCGGACGGATGGTGGTGTGGATCAGCGCAATATTCTGGGGTATATTCTGATTCTTGTGATTTTGGTCACTTTTGCGACAGACAATTATCACCATTTTTTTATCAGACAGAGACTGGGAGAGTTGCGTGCAGTTTTTGAACTCAATATCATTGTATGTGTATCGGTTCTTGCGCTCTTTTTTATTCTGCATATTTCAAGTGATATTTCGCGTCTGGTCATAGGCTATACCTTTGCCATCAATGTGTTTCTGGATTGGATGTTTCGCATGCTTCTCAAGAGGTACATGCTGAGTGAGCGCCGCAGGGAACAGCACAGCAGCAAGGTGCTGCTGGTATCGGATGCGGCAAGGGCTGAAAAGGTCATTCAAAATATCATCGATTACAATGACTGGTTTCATCAGGTGATCGGGGTGGTCCTTCTGGATGAATCGTCAGCAGATATGATAGCCGGAATACCGGTTGTGGCACATACGGACGATCTGATGGATTACTGTATCCATCATGATGTGGATGAGGTGATGTTTATCAGTAGCCACTTGCGGGATATTCCGGTATGGGAGTCCTGGATCAGAGAGATTGTTGAGATGGGAGCCAGGGTGGATGTCAATATTGATGCCTTTGATGTGGATATCGTAGCCAAGCGCTCGCTGGACCGCATTGGCAAGTATGCGGTTGCTGCCTTTGCGCGCAATGTCTTTTCCAACCGGGAGCTTTTCTTGAAGAGGGCGTTGGATGTCATAGGCAGTCTGGTTGGTATGGTGATATTGGCGGTTGCTACGGTCTTTGTGGCACCGGCGATCAGGCTTACCTCTCCGGGACCGGTATTTTTTGGACAGACCCGTGTAGGCAAAAACGGCCGCAGGTTTACCTGTTATAAATTCCGCTCCATGTATCTGGATGCAGAGGAGCGCAAAAAAGAACTGATGGCTCAAAATGAGGTGGATGGTCTGATGTTCAAGATGACGGATGATCCACGGATTACCAAGGTCGGAAGGTTTATCCGCAGGACCAGCATTGACGAACTGCCGCAATTCTGGAATATTTTAAAGGGTGATATGAGTCTGGTAGGGACAAGACCACCGACGGTGGATGAATTTGAACAGTATGAGGCCAGACATAAGTGCCGTCTGAGCATGACACCGGGGCTGACAGGGCTTTGGCAGATCAGCGGACGTAGTGAGATCAAGGATTTTGATGAAGTGGTCAAGCTTGACATGCAGTATATCGACAACTGGTCGATCGGACTGGATATCAAGATATTGATAAAGACCGTCAAGGCAGTGCTGACCGGGCGGGGCTCAAGATAAAGGAGAATGAGATGGACAATCAGGAAATTGAAAGAGAAATTGATATCAAGGATGCGGTGTTTTATCTGCTGTATCACTGGAGAAGCATACTGGTGGGTGCGCTCATAGGCCTGATTCTGCTTGCCGGCTACAAGTATATCAGCTTTGATACGACACCGGTAAGTGAAGCGAGTGAGGAGCAGAAAAGCTATGAAAAAGAGCTTAAGGTTTATAAGCTGACAAAGGACAGCTATGATACGCAGGCTGCCTCCTATGAAAAGCAGATAAAGCAGATGCAGGATTATATTGAAACCTCACCGTTGATGAAGATTGATCCGATGCAGGAGCATTATGCAAGCGCAGAACTTTATGTGGAGATACCTGTAGATGATATGGCGCAGATTCCGGAATCGGCCAATATGGACATCACCGATCAGGTGTTGGGAGCCTATCAGAATTTTATATGCAAGGGCGTTGACCTGTCCGGAATTGCAAAGGACAATGATGTAAAGGAAAGTCGTATACAGGAGCTTGTAAGTGCAGCTGCGGATTATGACTCCAATATGGTCAATGTTGAGGTCGTCGCACCGGATGAAAAGCTTGCTGAGGATATTTTAAAGGAAGTACTAAAGCAGACACAGGGGCAGTCTGATACGATCGTTGCCGATGTCCGGGCGCATGAGCTTACCGTGATCAACCGGACGACAGGTGTGAGATGCGATAATAGCTTAAGAGAAAGCAACAATAACCTGTACAGTCAGCTGGAAACCCTGCAGTCCTCCCTGACATCGACGATGACCAATATGGAGAGTCTGACAGAGCCGGAGGAACAGGATTTTTCGGTAAGTGCAGGACCGATCGTCATCTCCAAAAAGACACTGCTCAAATTTGGGCTTATTGGTTTTGTAGCCGGAGCCTTTGTGATGTGCGGCATTTATGCCTGTGCATATCTTTTTGCCGGAGTGGTTGCGACAGAAGAGGAGTTAAAGGATACCTTTGGCTGCTTCCTTCTTGGGGCATTTGCACCGGTATATAAAAAGCAGGGGGCTTTGGACAGACTGTTTTACCGTATGGCTGGAGTAGAGAAGCGTACAGATGATGTGATCGCCGGCAGGATTGCACAAAATATCAGCAGTCTGGCAGACAAAGGACAAAAGGTGCTTCTGACCGGGACAGTATCTGATGAAATATTAAATGCGGCTTTGGATATACTAAAGGATAAGGTGCAGGATGTCAGCCTGTCAGCGAGTGGATGCTTTACGGAGGATGCATCTGCAATCGGCATGATCCGGGAGGCTGATCAGATCGTGGTAGTGGAAAAGCGCCGCACAAGCAGGTTTGCTGAGGTACAGAAGCTTTTGGAAACCGCGTCTACGATGGACAAGCCGGTGCTGGGATATATCATGTATTGATGATATATTCTCTGACGGATGATAATGATATGGAGAATGTGGGATATGTCTGAAAAGAATACGTTGCGTTTGCAAAAGGGAGTACAGATTTTGTGCATGGTTGTCCTGGGGGCATATTTTAGCTTCCATGGACTTAATGCTACCATTTATCATTTTAAGTGGCCGCAATATATTGAGCTGTATTTTTCTGCTGCTATATGGCTGGCCGCCGTCGCAAGGCTTGTTATTAAGAGTTTGTACAAAGACCGTGATCTGTGGAAAGCGGTCTTTTTTGCGTTATTGTGTGTGATCTCATTTTTTGCATCAGGCTATGAATTCCTGCTGACCTTAGCAGGCGTGGCATTGCTGTTATTTCATGCCAATGCGGCTCCTGTCTGGAAAATGGCATTCTGGATCCAGCTCATCACACTGGTCATAGGGGTGATCGGTGTGCAGACAGGAATCATAGAAGATCTGATCTACATTGGATATACTGGCTTCCGGCATTCCTTTGGCATTAATTATCCAACGGATTTTGCTGCCCATCTGGTGCTTTTGATATTATTGCTGTGGGTGGTTTATAAAGATATCAGCAACATAGAAATTTTG
Organism: uncultured Lachnospiraceae bacterium; assembly: GCA_900317505.1. Lineage (GTDB taxonomy): Bacteria > Bacillota > Clostridia > Lachnospirales > Lachnospiraceae > UBA2882. The sequence continues at coordinate 114,154 of ONHB01000002.1, forward strand.
ATACTGTCGGTAATGACAGTGCCGTTTGTCTGGAAATACTGTATTGCAAAGTGCGCGACAATACTCCTTATTACTTTTAGCATTCTTGTAACATATGAGATATTGCGAAATTGTTTTAAAGAAAATAAATTTGTGAAGCTGATAGATAAAGTATATTATTATGCATCATTATTGTTTATGCCGGTGGTGACTGTCCTTAGTCTGATTGCCATATGGGTTTATGATGGAACCGGAATACTGGCTTGGATTAATGCTCGTCTGACATATCGTATTTCTATTGGACATGATGTTTTGCTTGATAAAGGCTTGTCCATATTTGGACGGCATGTTGACATGGTGGGATATGGAGGTACGATTGGTACACAGGTTGGTTATTCTTTTGTGGATTGCTCTTATGTGCTGATTGGCATCCGGTATGGCATTCTGATTCTTTTTGCAGTAAATATCCTCTATATGCTTGGAGTGTCCGGGGCGAGGAAACAAAACAGTCGGAGAGTAGTGATAGCTCTTATTATCATAGCGATGCAGGCGATTGTAGAGCATCATTTGATGGAAGACTGGTTTAATGTATTTCTGCTGACTGCAGTATTTCAGGATGTTACGCATGATGAAAGGACGGAAAATATCCCCAGAAGAGAATGGCGGAAACACCTACTAATATGGATTGGAATTTTGTTTGCAGGGGCTGTGGCAGCTGTTATACTTCCATTTGTATACTCTCTGCTTCGTACCTTTGTCAGCTTGTATGATATTTCGGGTTGGAAAAACCAGCTTGGATGTACCGTTGTTATTTTTGTGGTGTTGAGTTTTGTTGCCGGTGGAATTATTTTTGCGCTTCGGGCCATTAGAGACCTTTTGGCACATAGGAAGCCGTGGCTGTTGTGGCTGAGTGGATTTGTGGTAATAGTGGTAATTCTTGTCGGGGCATACGCAGGATTGCTTCGGGTTATCCTGAATAGCAATGAAAAGTATGATAAAGCCATGCTATCTGAAAAAAATATTTTGCAGACATTGTCACAGCAGTTTGACGGAAAAATCTATGTATCCGATGTCCCGGCTCTATATAAGCATTACTTTGACAATATATCCCTGACGATGTTTACCCCGGAGCTGCTTGACGGACAGAAAAATATTGTGCTCATCCTGCCCAACTATGAAGAAAACCGGGTCTTGCTTTATGAAGGCTTTGTATATGCCCAGATCAGTGATCTGCACGGCATTTACACCAACAGCGAGGAAGCGATACGGATCCTTAAGGATCAGGGATATGAGGTGACTGATTTCTGCAATGCACGTAATTATTACCGGACGCAGGATATGGTTAAATACAATCCGGATATCATTGTGGCAGATGATGGCAAGGTGCTTGTGCGTCCATGGCTGGCATTGGTGGATGGCCCCGGATGTGTGTTTTACAAGGGGATGCTGAATCTGCAGATGGATCTGACGATGTATGATTATCAGGATCTGCAGGATGAGGTTGTGGCTGTCATAAGTCTGTGCTCCACCAATGACCAGACCTGGTATGAATATGAGGTTCGGGCAGAGAATCTGAGTGAAGATGGGGCGCTTTTACTGGATGAAAACATTGATATAAGCAATGATATAGACCGGATGAGGATCCAGATTGTGCCCAGAGGCGAGACGCAGGTCAAGGTTAATGAGATCAGTTATCAGAAGATAAGCAATTATGGATGGTAGTAACGGAATTGATATGAAGAAAAATATATTCAATAAAAACTTTATTTGCAAATGGCTGATTATGGCAGGTGTCATGCTTGTGGTCAATATCCTTGCCTTTTGCAACCTTTCTGCCTGTTGCGGCAGTCAATATACAGAAAAAAAGATCGACCTGACCGAGCTTGGCGATGACACGTCCAATGCGTCGCTGCAGGAAGATGGTACGCTTTATGTTAATGCAGCGGGAGCGTGGGTTGAACTGACCGATGTCGGCTGTGAGGTACGGACCGTTACACTCATATGTGAGCCTTTACAGAGCGGCATCATAGAAGGTCATATTATGAGCAGGGATGAGGGGCATGCTTATCGTTACAGTGATAATCAGATCTTTATGATATCAGAGGATTATCCTGTTACGACCAGACGCATGGAGAGCCAGGGAAGCTGCAATGCATTGAAACTGTATTTCAGCCCGAGTGATGTCGGTGTATACATCCATCAGGTAATTATCAACAGACAGGAAGGCTTTCATTTCCGGATCGGTACCTTCCTGATCCTTCTGGCTGTCGGAAGTCTGTTTTTGGTGTTAAAGACCCTGGGATGGCTTGATATTCCGATGGATTTAACTCACACAAAACAAAAGCTATGGCTTTTATGCGGTATTATGGTTCCGACAGGACTGGCTCTTTTTATCAGTATCGCCTCAATAAGAGATGGGGAGACCATCCTGTATCCCTATGGAGAGGGCAGTGTGGAGGATATGCCCATGCAGCAGATGATGCTGTTTGATGCGTTTCATCACGGAACTGTACGTCTGGATTTGCCGGTTGATCCGGATTATCTGCTCATGGACAATGTTTATGATGAGTCGGAACGGATCGAGAAGGGCTTTGATTCGGAGTGGGATACGGCTTTTTATAATGGGAGCTATTATACATATTTTGGCTCTCTGCCGATCCTTGTCTTGTATGAGATATGCTATATCCTGACAGGCTGTCTGCCCGGTATCAATCTCAGCATGTTTCTTGTTTCGGTAGTGGGGATTCTGGGCTTTTTTGCTGCCACCTGCCGGATGCTGCGCTATTTCAGGGTTAAACCGGCCTTGTCTGCCTATATTGTTGGCAATTGGGGGCTGATGACGGCATCCTTTTTCTTTATTATTTCTGTTAATTCGGACCAGTATACGCTGCCGATCATCATGTGCATGGGATGCCTTTTGTATGGCATAGCCTTTGCCTATGATGCAGTGCAGGAAGAGCATGTGGGAAAAAGAGCCTTCAAATATGTGATGAGTGGTATCAGTCTGGTATGTGTGGTGATGCTAAGGCCGGCTGTGCTGTTGTTGCTGTTGGCGTTTATCATGCCTCTTTTCATCGGTGTCCTGCTTGATAAAAAGCTTTTGGTCAGGGAAAAATGCAGGGATGTGGCGTCCTTTGCGATCCCGGTGGCTGTCGGGGCGGTAGTCGTGATGGTCTACAACTGGCTGCGGTTTGATTCAGTATTTGAATTTGGGGCAAGATATCAGCTGACGGTAAGTGATATCCGTTACAATGGGATGACCTTTGATCTGAACAGTTTTTTTGGAGCCTTTTTTCACTATGGCTTTGAGGGGCCGGATTTCAAGTCTCAGTTTCCGTATTTGTTTTATGCCCTGGACAATTCCATCACATACGGGAAGTATGTATATCATGAGGCTGTGATGGGAATCTTCTGTATGCCGTTCAATCTGCTCGCGTTTTCTGTTCTTGGCTGGAATAAAAAAAGCGGTATAGACAGGCAGCAGAGGTATACGATGTGGGCGGTTTTTATGACCTCTCTGTTCCTGATCTTTTTTGACTTCGGGATGGGAGGTCTGGTTGGCCGCTATGTAGGGGATTTTGCAATCGGCTTTGCCTTTCTGGCATTTTGGTGCTGGATGCGTATATCCGGCAGGACTGAGGAAAAACGCAGGGGCATGGATTGTGTGATCGCAGTAATGGTTGGTCTGACTCTGGTCATGGGTTTCCTTTTACTGTTCAGCAATGATCCGATCAAATGCCAGATCCGCCGTGAAAATCCCAACATTTATATGTATTTTGCAAATTTAATTGATATATAGTATAATGCTTATATTATGACAGAAAAAAGATCTTTTACTAAATTTATCAATTTCAGCTGGCCTTTTTTAGTGCTTCTGCTGTGTGAACTGTTTTTTTTCCGTAATGTCATCGCTTCGGATCTGTTGTTTGGTGACAATGGAGATGGTCGTTTCTGTACGATCGTGGCAGAGCACTGGTATCAGGTATTAAAGGGGCAGCACAGCTTTGGCAGCCTCGGGATTTTTTATCCGGTTGATGGTACGATCGCTTATTCCGATATGCTGCTTGGATATGCGCCGGTATATTGTTTGCTGCGTTTTCTGCATTTCAATATGTTTGCGGCATATAAGTGGACACTGATCCTGATACATGTGATGGGCAGTTTTTTGATGTACGGTATGCTTTACATTACCCTGAAGGTCCGTAAAGGCTGGGCATTGATTGCGACGGCTTCGTTTTCTTTTTCAAGCGTATATGCATTTATTATTCTGCATACGCAGCTGGTGATCATCAGTTTGCTGCCTGCACTTGCCTGGTGTATGATCCTGTTTGTCAGGGCGGTTCTGGATGAAAAGAGACGGCGCAAAAATATATTTGCCTGTCTGTCGGTCACCCTGATGGCTGTACTGATGTACACAGGCTGGTATATTGCATTTTTTGCAATCATATTTCTGCTGTTCTATCTTGCAGCTTATGTACTGGTCTCACTGATCGTCAAAAAGAAAGCATTCTGGGCTGAGGCCGGAGTATTTTTCAAAAAGATTGGCAGGGATATTTTCTGGTATATCGGGTATGCGGTACTGATCCTGCTGCCTTTTGTCCGGCTCTATATTCCGGTTATGCGGATGAATGGCGGGCATGTTTACAACAGCATTGTCTGTTACATTCCACAGCTGATCGATCTGATCAACGTGACACCGCACAACCTGTGTATGGGGTGGATGTTTGATGCTCTCCATCTGGGAGACCGGACGCTGACCGGTGAGGTATGGGAAGGCTATTCACTGGTCTGCTGGGTATTGTTTATCAGCATGTGCATCCTTGGCATCAGGGCTCTGAAGCATAGGAAAGATTTGTGGATACTGTCATTATCACTGGTGCTTGCAATCAGTATCAGTCTGTTATTTACAATACAGATTGGTGAAAATGGTCTTTCCCTCTGGTATCTGATCTACAAGCTGGTACCCGGAGCCGGATCTATTCGTGCAGTGGGCAGATATCTGTTTGTTTTGCTGTTTCCGGTATCGATGGTAATCGGCATATTTGGAAGTATCGGTACGCAAAAGCTGCTTTCCGGTCACAGGACAATATACAGGATAGGGGTTGTCGTTGTATTTGTATTGTTGTTTATCAGCAATGTTACCAGGGAAGGTGTGGCTGCCGGCTGGCATGAGTCAGAGCAGATGACGGTTTCCGGCAGAGTGTCACCGCCACCGACAGACTGTGAGACGGTGTTTGTGGTCAATCCGCCGCAGGAGGATAGGGCTCCGCTGTTTGACCAGCTGGATAGTATGGAGATAGCTGCGTATTATTCTCTGGACACCCTCAATGGATATTCCGCCATTATTCCGGAGCATTATGAGGGGATTGTTGATGTAAAGGGTGAAGATTATATTGAGAGTGTCAGCAGGTGGATACAGATCTATGGACTGACCAATGTCTATGCCTATGATCTGTCGCAGAATATCTGGATAAAAATCAACTAGATAGTTGGGACAGAGTTGATATCAGGATAGGATATTAAAGGAAAAATTTAAAAAGAGAAAGGTGGAAAAAGGATGAAAAAACAGTTTTTGGCAGCTTTAGCTGTCAGTTTAGGATTGGCATGTACCATATGCACCATGCCGGTAAGTGCACAAGAGATACCCGCAGAAAGCTTTATGGAGCTCGGGCTGGGGAATACCGATGCCGATGATCTTTCCGGCAATGATATATCGGACAATGATCTGGAGATGATGACGGAGGCTTCTGTTATCAACAGGGATCGTACGATATTTTCGGCTGTGGATATCCGTGGCGGATCAAGCCGTACATTTGATGTGACCAATGGCAAAAAGAAGATTATTTTATTTGGAGGTATTCCCTCATGTGGATATACGACAAGTACCCTGCAGCATCTGGACAGTGTATTCCAGTACCTGGATACATCCAAGGTAGAGGTGTTCTGCTTTGATATCAAGGGCAACGGTACAGATACGATCCGCAAATATCTGTCCAACTACAAGATATCCTCTGATACATTTGTCAATTCGCGCAGTGTATCGGACGCCAGCAACAGACTGTACAATGATGCAAGGTTTGCGGCAATTGATGATGGTAAGATCGATGCGGATGATTTTGGGTATACAATGCCCCTGGTGCTTTATGTAGATGGTTCAGGCAATGTTTTGAGGACTTCTGTTGGTCCCCAGAGTGTAAACGAGATCCTTGACAATGTGATCGCATCCGGTCTTAAGCTTCAGGAAAAACCGAGAAATGGTGTGCAGGTATCAGAGATTACAGCCCGTTACAAACATGTCAAGGTACAAAACTTTGTAAAGCGTATTTACAATATTGCTTTAGAGCGTGGTTATGATGAAGCCGGTTTAAACGACTGGGTTGATCAGTTAGAAAAAGGAAAAGCGACCGGAGCCAATGTTGGTTATGGTTTCTTCTTCAGCAAAGAATATACAGAAAAGAATCTTTCCAACGAAGCATATGTTGAGACTTTGTATATGGTTATGATGGATCGTCTTGCTGATGATGCCGGCAAAAAGACATGGATCGATCTGTTAAACAATGGCTTATCCCGTGAATTTGTTTACAAAGGATTTTCCGAATCGGAAGAGTTTACCAGGATTTGTCAGGAATATGGTATTAATCGCGGAAGTGTCAAGCTTACACAGGGAAGAGACCGCAATGAAGGAGCGACCCGTTTTGTGGCTAGATTGTATCGCAACGTACTGGGTAGAGAGTATGACGTACCAGGTATGAATACATGGTGCAACGTTATCTGTGACAAGTCAAAGACTGTGGAATATGTATCCACGACCGGCTTCTTCCATTCCAAGGAATTTCTGGAAAAGAATACATCCAATGAAGAGTATGTAAAGATTCTGTACCGGACCTTCCTCGGACGTGAATATGATGCTCCCGGATTGAACAACTGGGTGACAGCATTGAAAAACGGCAAGAGCAGGGATCAGGTCCTGATGGGCTTTTCCCAGTCCAAAGAATTTAAAGAGATCATGGCTAAATATGGTTTATAATTATGGAAAAAAAACGGTTTTTAATCACAGGCTGTTCAGGATTTGTCGGAAGACATTTCCTGAACTGTTTGTATGAAAAAAAAGAACAATATGATATTTTGGGAATTGATATGAAGGCTCCTGCATTTGATGTATCTGTTTATGCAGACAGACTCCATATTGATTTTTGCAAAGTGAATCTTCTGGATCGTGACAGGTTGTGTGAGGTGATTGAAAGCTTCAGACCGCGGTATATCCTGCATCTGGCTTCTTTCAGTTCTGTGGCATACAGCTGGCAGCATCCGGAAGACAGTTTTGTCAATAACACCAATATTTTTTTAAATCTGACAGGTGTATTAAAGGAACTTAAGCTTCCGTGCCGGGTCTTATCAGTCGGATCTTCTGAGGAATATGGCAATGTACAGTCAGAAGACCTGCCCTTGCGGGAAAATATGCACTTACAGCCGGTAAGTCCGTATGCAGTGGCGAGGGTATCGCAGGAGATGCTTGCCAAAGTGTTTGTGGACAGCTTTGGTCTGGATATCATTCTGACACGCTCTTTCAATCATATCGGACCATGGCAGGATGAGAGGTTTGTGGTACCAAGCTTTATCAGACGGATACTGAATATCAGCCAAAGCGGATGCACAGAGGGTGAGATTGAGACCGGTGATACCACGATCGTTCGCGATTTTGTGGATGTCCGTGATGTGGTTGAGGCGTATTATATGCTGTTAATGCATGGTACGGCAGGGGAGATTTACAATATCTGTTCCGGAAGGGGGCTTCCGCTTTCGGATATTGTTTCCCAGATTGGAAAGCTGTGTGGTGTAAGAGTTCATACAAAGGTCAATCCGGACTTTGTCCGTCCAAGCGATAATCGCGAGGTGATCGGATCTTATGATAAGATACATGCAGAGCTTTTGTGGAAACCGGTTATTCCTTGGGAAAAGACACTTTCTGATATGGTGGCTTGTATGAGCGGACAGGATGGCAGCAATTGAAATCTATATTCAAAGAATTAACGATTGTACAACTGATCTTATTGTTATTGGGACTTTTTGAAGTAGTCTGTGTTTCTTTTACCTTTTTAAAGCTAGACCTGACTACTCTAATTATCGTGTATGGAATGCTTTCGATGGTTGTACTTGGATATTATATCCGGGTGCATGGAAGGCATTCTTTTTTGTTGTGCAGACCAAAGATCAGGATGACACCGGTTATGGTAGCCGCTCTTTTGTGTATTGCATTTCAGTTGTATGTGGTCATCTGTTATCAGCACAACGATGCAGATGATGCGTGGTATGTCGGCACGAGTGTGACGACATGGCAGAGCGGGAAGCTTTTCTTGTATTCACCCTATAACGGAGAGCCATTGAACTGGGCAAATGCCAAGGATTATCTTCTTTCACCGCTTCCTGTTTTTTGGGCTGTGCTTTCAAAGCTTATGCACGTTCATCCGACTGTTTTCTGTCATTGTGCAGTGCCGGTGCTTATGGTGTGTCTGGCATATGGAGTATATTATATGCTTGGAAGGGAACTGGTCGGAAAGGCGTATGTGTGGTATTTTGTACTATTTACCGGTGTGCTCAATATGTTTGGGTATTATTCAACACGTACTACCGGCACATTTCTGCTTTTTAGAAGCTGGCAGGGAAAGGCTGTTTATTGTGCGATACTGCTGCCGCTCTTCTTTTATTATGTATTAAAGGTTTTTCAAAATGCGGAGCGGCGATGGATTATCGGAATGATATTGACATCGTTAGCATCCTGTATGGTCAGCTTTTCGGCGGTGACGCTGACACCGCTTCTTGCGGGGGCCATGTGTCTGACGTATGCGGTATATAAAAAAGATCTGAAGGTACCATTGGAAATGGCTTGTTGTGTGATACCCAATGTGGTGCTGTTAACTGTTTATCTTATGATGTGATTTTGACAGGGCAAGATATGGATTATATAAAGGATTTATTTCAACTGTACAACGATAATGGCATGCTGATGCTTTTATATGTCATTGGCTGGCTTCTGATCGTAGTACTGGAACGGAAAAAAGTAAATAAGGTTGTTTTTGCTTATTCAGCATGGTATCTTCCTTTGGTAATACTCAATCCACTTGTGGGAATGGTATTGCAGCGGCTGGATATCCTGCCATATCGGATGGTTCGCATATACTGGCTGCTGCCTGTTTTCTGGGTGATTGCTTATGGCCTGACAATTTTGGTAATGCAATCGCAAAATGTGAAAAAATGGATGGGAACACTGGTGGCATTGCTAGCCGTTGCAGTCCTTGTTTTTGTGGGAAAACCAATTGTGACGGATGAAAATTTTGTTAAAAACCGGAATATTTACAAATTGCCGGAAGAGGTAATTGAGGTTGTAGATAAGATCAATGCTGATTATGATGCCGGACTTTCTGACAGCCGCAAGGTTGTTATGCCTTTGGAACTGGCAGTATATGCAAGACTGTATGATGGCTCGGTGCCGCTTTTGTATGGACGGCTGCCGGATACAGATGAGTCAGGAGTGATCTTTGCGGCAATGGGTTATGATGCTCTGGACATGCAGGTGATCGCAGATGGAGCTTTGAAGCTTGGCTGTGGCTATCTGGTGCTGGACAGTGAAAAGGCCTGCCAGAATGCCCCACAGAAAGCACAGGTGACAGAGTTTGCCAGAGTGGGTAAGTATTGCCTATATCGGTTAAATTAGGTATAATAGATGTGTTTTGGTTGAAAATGATAGAGTGATAGAAATCAGGAGAATAGATACATGAACTTTTTACGTGAGCTTTATAGCAATCGGAGATTGATATTCAAGCTTTCCAAAAATGATTTTAAGACAAAATACGCGGGCTCCTATCTGGGAATTATCTGGGCTTTTGTGCAGCCGATCGTGACAATTGTTGTTTACTGGTTTGTATTTGAGAAGGGGTTAAAGGTCGGAAAAACATTGTCAGAGGAAGGTATCAGTGTGCCGTTTGTGCTTTGGCTGACGGCGGGACTCGTACCGTGGTTTTTCTTCTCAGACGCGCTCAATAATGGCACCAATGCCTTGATGGAATACAAGTATTTGGTTCAAAAGGTAGTATTCAATATCTCGGTATTACCTGTTATCAAGATTTTGGCAGCTTTGTATGTGCACATATTTTTTGTATGCTTCACAGTTATTTTGTTTGCCTGCTATGGGATGACGCCTGATTTGTATACATTGCAGGTGGTGTATTATTCATTTGCCCTGTTTGCACTTGTACTGGCTTTGTGCTACTTTACGTGTTCGGTTGTGGTGTTCTTTAAAGATTTGTCTCAGATTATCAATATTATCCTGCAGGTCGGAGTATGGGCAACGCCGATCATGTGGCAGCTTAGCATATTAAGTAATCCGGTGCTCCGGTTTATTTTCAAATTGAATCCACTTTATTATATCGTCAATGGCTATCGTGGTGCGTTGATTGATAAAGTATGGTTTTTTCAGGACTGGAAGCTGACAATTTATTATTGGGTATTAGTGTTTGTACTGTTTACAATCGGAAGCAGGCTGTTTAAGAAATTGAAACCTCATTTTGCTGATGTATTGTAGGTGCTGGTTGAAAGGATACAGATATGAGCGAAGACATTGCTATTTCAGTAGAAAATGTTAGTAAGATTTATAAATTATATAATAAACCTTCTGATCGTCTAAAAGAGGTACTCGGTTCCAAAAGGATAACTGTCAGGGAGCATTTTGCGTTGTCGGATGTTTCTTTTCAGGTGGGAAGAGGAGAGACCGTTGGTATTATTGGCACAAATGGTTCCGGTAAGTCGACGATTTTAAAGATTATTACCGGAGTGCTTAATCCGACAGGAGGCAATGTTGCGATTGAGGGACGTATTTCCGCCTTACTTGAGCTTGGAGCCGGTTTCAATATGGAATATACAGGTGTGGAAAATGTGTATCTGAACGGTACGATGATGGGATTTTCCAATGAGGAGATTGATGCGAAGCTGGATGATATTCTTTCTTTTGCCGACATTGGGGATTTTGTCAATCAGCCAGTCAAGACTTATTCGTCCGGTATGTTTGTGCGTCTGGCTTTTGCTGTGGCAATTAATATCGAACCGGAAATTTTGATTGTTGATGAGGCACTTTCGGTCGGTGATGTATTTTTCCAGTCCAAGTGTTATCACAAGTTTGAAGAATTTAAACGTATGGGAAAGACCATACTTTTTGTAAGTCATGACCTGAGTTCTATCAGTAAATACTGCGACCGGGTTATCCTGCTTGATAAAGGTCATAAGAGAGCGGAAGGTGCACCGAAACAGATTGTTGATATGTATAAAAAGCTTTTGGTCAATCAGCTGCATGAGGATGATGATCCGGAAAGTATTGCATCCGGAGAGCTGGATGCTGATAAAGCGGACCGGTCTGCCGGTGCCGGAGACGGCCAGAGCGCTGCAGGAACAGACCGGACGCTGTGGAAGGATTCACTGGTGCTTAATCCACAGATTGTTGAATATGGGGAAAAGCAGGCGGAAATCTATGATTTTGCCATTAAAGATGAAAATGGAGCGGTGACCAATACGATTGAAAAGGGTTCAAAATGTCAGTTTTGCATGAAGGTCAGAGCTAACCGGGATGTGGCAAATCCAATCTTTGCGTTTACGATCAAAAATTTACAGGGAACAGAAATTACCGGGACCAATTCTTACTTTGAAGATCATGAGATTGGTGATCTGAAGGCAGGAGAGGAAAAAGAGATCACATTTACACAGGAGATGAATCTGCAGGGAAATGAGTATCTGCTTTCTTTCGGATGTACCGGATATATTCAGGGTGAGTTTCATGTATATCACCGCCTGTATGATGTATGCAATCTGACGGTTGTTTCTTATAAAAACACAGTTGGATTTTATGATATGAATTCGGAAGTGGAGATTGTCTGATGATGTTGAGATGGAAAGAGGTTAAATATGCCCAAGGACAATAAGGTTGAAAACAGGCTGAATCTGACATATTACGGTGGAGCGGATGTGTATTCGGATGGAGAGGTAGAGGATACCCTCCTCGATATTGCTAAAAGCAATACGGAAAAGCAGCTAAATCAGATGATCGCAGACACCTGCGATTGGAGTATTTTATATCATTTTTCACATATCCGTCAGAATATTGTATCGTGGCTTCCGATTAAAGATACGGATACGGTTTTGGAAATTGGCTCCGGTTGTGGAGCGATTACCGGTGCTTTGGCTAAAAAAGCAGGAAAGGTAACCTGTGTCGATTTGTCCAAAAAACGTAGTCTTGTAAATGTATACCGCAATGATTCTTATGATAATATCGAGGTTATGGTTGGCAATTTCAAGGATGTAGAGCCTAATCTGCCACAGTTTGACTATGTGACACTGATCGGAGTTTTTGAATATGGAGAAGCTTATATTGGCGGAGATACACCTTATGAGGATTTTCTAAGGATCATCAAATCCCATATCAGGCCGGGAGGAAAGCTGGTTATTGCAATCGAAAACCGTTGGGGAATGAAGTATTTTGCAGGCTGCAGAGAAGATCATTTCGGGACTTTTTTTGAGGGTATTAATGGTTATCCGGTAGGCAAAGGAGTTAAGACCTTTACACGGATGGAATTGGAAACGATGTTTGATGCATGTGGATTTTTAAAGCGTACCTTTTATTATCCTTATCCGGATTACAAGCTGCCACGTGTGATCTATTCGGATGATTACCTGCCAAAGCCCGGGGATCTGCGTATCAATCATGATAATTATGACCGGGACAGACTGGTTGTTTTTGAAGAGGACAAGGTGCTGGATGATGTGATCCGTGAAGGTGTCTTTGATAAATTTTCCAATTCATATCTTGTTGTGCTGGAAAATTAAGTGACAGGTGCGGTATTGACGGGCTATGTGTAAAAGGCAGGATGATACTGTCAGAGAGTGTAATAATAAAAAGAAAGAGCAGATTATGGATATTATTTACAGTAAATTTTCCAATGACAGAAGAGATGAATATGCGATCATAACCAATATTTTAAAGGACGCGGATGGCAATCGTTATATTGAAAAGCTTGCTGCAAAGGACGCGGGACAACAACACATAGACAAGCTTTCTGATTGGGAAAAAAAACTGAAAGAGGAATATAGTGCTACCGGTATTTCACCCAATGAATTGGTGGAAATGGATGGGAAGAAGTATTTTCGCTATGTGAATGGAACAGCTCTGGATATGATTCTGGACCGGTATTTAAGAGCCGGAGATATTTATAAAGTTATGTCGGTGCTTGGGCAATATATTGATCTGATCATGAAAGTACATGATGATATTGATTTTGAAATGACAGAAGCATTTGAGTCGGTTTTCGGACGGGTTTCTCTCCCGGAACATATGAGAAGCGCCAGAGTGACCAATATTGATATGGTTACGGAAAATCTGATCATTTGCACTGAGCCGGCACAGGATTTGACCTCCATAAATACAGATGATATTTTTGCAAATGACTGTCAGATGATCGATTACGAATGGACATTTGATTTTCCGATACCGGCGCATTATGTTATTTATCGTATCCTGCATTATTACATGGAGACCAAAGCTGAACGTGCAATATTAAAGGACATGGATCTGTATGAAAAATTTGGTTTAACGAATGCAGAGATTGATACTTATGGTGAAATGGAGGCGCATTTTCAGAGCTATATTCTTGGAGATATGCATCCTCTCTGGCAGCTGCATGCTTCCATTGTCAAGCCTGCGGTACCTGTGGCTTCTATAGAAAGCAGTTTAAAATATGCGACTGGACAGATCAGTCTGGAAGTGTTTTACGATTTTGGAGAAGGCATTAAGCCGGAAGACAGTGTTTTGTATCCGTGCCAGGTCGGACCGGAAGGCTTTGCAATCATACGTATTCCGGTAAATGGCGCAAAGATTATCCGTTTGGATCCAAGCAGCAGGCCGTGTGTTGTGACTATCCGGGATGTAAAGGGAAAATATGCAAAGCGGGGAAATTATCCGGTTTCTTATCATACCAATGCATCGCTTGAACGAAACGGTGTTTATGTATTTGGCTTTGATGATGCGCAGATTTATTTTGAAAATATTCGTGAAAATACACAGGAGATAGAAATTACATTATCTGTTAATGTTTTTGCAGATGCATTTGGAATCTCAGAAGGACGTAATTATGATGTATTGGAACATCATTATCTGACAGCTATGGCATTGAAAGAAGACTGTGAGCGTCAGATCCGGGAGCTTACAGAGCGCGCTATGACAGCAGAATGGAAACTTCATTGTATTTACCGGACGATCCCTTACAAGCTGACCAAGCCTTTCCGCATGCTTTATGTGTGGGGAAAACGGGTATTGGTTGGTACACCTAAGAAGAGACTGCGTTATGATACTTTCAAATTGTATTTGAAGGGGCAGGGAAATCAGGCAAAAGCCTTTTACAAGGAACAGTTAACTGTCAGACGCACCTTGCATCTGCAGGATAAAATTGACCGGCTGGTCACGGCGGATACCCTGGCAAAAGAAGCAATGGAAACTGCTGATGGTGATGTGAAATTTAGTATTCTGGTTCCTGTTTACAATACACCTGAAGAATATCTGATGCAGATGATCGAATCAGTGCTTGCTCAAAGTTATGGTAATTATCAGCTTTGTATCGCGGATGGAAGTGATAAAGCACACAAAAATGTCGGTCGTATCTGTAGAGGATATGCGGATTTTGATTCCAGAGTATGTTATAAAAAGCTGAAACAAAATGGAGGCATTGCGGATAATACCAATGCTGCCTGGGATATGGCGGATGGAGACTATATCATTTTATTTGATCATGATGATCTATTGCATCCGGAAGCATTGTATGAGGTGTACAAGGCGGTTAAGACAACCGGAGCGGAGTATGTTTATACGGATGAACTGGTATTTTATGATAAAAACATGACAGATGTGACTTATCATCTGAAACCGGATTTTTCACCGGATTATCTGAGGGGATTAAATTATATCTGTCATCTGTCCGCTTTTTCCGCAAAGCTCGCAGAGCGTGTGGGTCGGTTCCGGCCGGAGTGTGATGGCAGTCAGGATTATGATATGGCATTACGCCTTTCGGAAAAGGCCAATATGGTATATCATCTTTCCAAGGTACTGTATTTCTGGCGTTCTCATCCCGGTTCAGTTGCATCGGGAATTGAGGCCAAGACCTATTGTCTGGACAGTGGAAAAAAAGCTTTACAGGATCACCTTGATCGTATTGGATTACCCGGTACGGTTGAAGATGCGGAATTTGCATCCGCTTATCGTATCAGATATGAGATCCAGGGTGAGCCGATGATCTCTATTCTGATTCCCAACAAGGATCATGTGGATGAGCTGTGCGTTTGTATTGATTCTATTTTTAAAAAATCTACCTATCATAATTTTGAAATTGTTATTATTGAAAATGGCAGTAATGAGACAACGACATTTGAATATTATGATGAGCTCAAGGCACAGTATGGTGAACAGATTCAGGTTGTGACCTGGACGAATGGCTTTAATTATGCTGCTATCAACAATTTTGGGGCAAAGCATGCCAGAGGTGAATATTTACTCTTGTTAAATAATGATACTGAGGTGATCACCCCCGACTGGCTGCAGGAGATGCTGATGTTTGCACAGCGTGAGGATGTTGGTGTGGTTGGACCTCTGATGTATTTTGGAGATGATACGATCCAGCATGCCGGTGTGATCATTGGTATTGGTGGTACAGCCGGGCATTCTCATAAGGGACAGCCTCGTTACCTGGATGGAAAGCCAAATACCGGCTATCTGTGCAAGCTTGTAGTGGCACAGGATGTCTATGGTGTGACCGGAGCCTGCATGATGATCTCAAAGGATAAATATGATAAGATGGGCGGACTGGACGAAGCTTTTGTTGTGGCATTCAATGATGTGGATTTTTGCTGCAGATTGATAAAAGCCGGTTATTATAATGTGTTTACACCGTTTGCGCAGCTGTATCATTATGAATCAAAGAGCCGTGGTTATGAAGATACACCGGAGAAGAAGGCTCGCTTTGAAAGGGAAAAGAAGCTTTTGCTGGATCGTCATGGTGAAGAGATATCTGCGGGAGATCCGTTTTACAGCCCGATGTTGACGAGGGATGCGGAAGATTATGCGGTGCGCCGGGATTATAGTGTGTTTATAAATTAGCCTACCACTCCCGACATGGTTGTGGTAAAATGATAAAAAAATGTATGTTGGTCATGCAATACGATAGTGATCTTTAGATATCATACAAAGCTGTTTTGTATGGAAATTTGGACAAATGAATATAATATTTGCAGGATAAGGAGCAAAAGAAATGGGAAAAATTACAGTTGAAACATGTGAAATTGAAGGATTGAAGGTCATCACGCCCACTGTGTTTGGCGATGAGAGAGGCTACTTCATGGAGACTTACAATTACAATGATTTTAAAGAAGCCGGTATTGATATGGAGTTTGTTCAGGACAATCAGTCTGCTTCCAAAAAAGGTGTGTTGAGAGGTCTTCACTTCCAGATCAACTATCCGCAGGACAAGCTGGTAAGAGTTGTATCCGGTGAAGTATTTGATGTAGCTGTAGATTTGAGAGAAGGTTCCAAGACCTTTGGTAAATGGTTTGGTGTCAGATTATCTGCAGAAAACAAAAAGCAGTTTTTTATCCCCAAGAACTTTGCACATGGATTTATTGTATTGTCTGATTATGCAGAGTTTGCATATAAATGCACAGACTTTTATCATCCCAACGATGAGGGTGGACTTTTATGGTCTGATCCTGCAATCGGAGTAGACTGGCCGATGCCGGAAGGAATGACAAAAGATGATCTGATCATTTCTGACAAGGATCATAAGTGGAGCGGTCTGGACGAATACAAGAAGCACTAGTCTGCCAACAGGCTAATACGCAGAATGAGCATGAAATAAGATACCGGCATTAAGAACAGGAGAAAACATGAATTTAGAAAACACAGTACTTTCCATTGTAATTCCCTGCTACAATGAAAGAGAAAATATTTTGAATATTCTGGACAGGATTGATGAGAGTCCGATTCCGCACAAGGAAATCATTGTAGTAGATGACTGCTCAACGGATGGCACCAGAGATATTCTGGAGGAAAAAGTAAAAAGCAGAGTGGCAAAGGTTGTTTATCATGAGCAGAATGGCGGTAAGGGTGCTGCTCTAAAGACCGGTTTTGCACATGCAACCGGTGATATTGTTATGATTCAGGATGCTGATTTAGAGTATGATCCAATGGAATACCCCAAGGTGATCGCACCGATTGTAGAAGGTAAAGCAAGGGTTGTATATGGCTCACGTTTTTTAGATTCCAAGGCAAAAGGATATCTTGCCAATCAGCTTGCCAATAAAGGGCTGACAATGCTTTCCAATCTTTTTACCCATCAGAAGCTGACAGATATGGAAACCTGTTACAAGGCATTTAAGAGAGAAATCATTCAGAGCGTTGATATTGAAGAAAAGCGTTTTGGATTTGAGCCGGAGATTACGGCCAAGATTTCGGATATGCGTATCCGCATCAAAGAAGTGCCGATTTCCTACAACCCCCGTACCAATGAGGAAGGTAAGAAGATCGGTTTCAAGGATGGATTGAGAGCAGTCTATTGTATTGTGAAATATCATTGATAGTGAAAAAATAAGGCATCCCTTGGGATGCCTTATTTATAATCCGAAATGCGATACTGTATAGCGGTAAGCCTCGGCATTGCCCAAATCAAAGGATTCACCATCCGGTACATAAGCCATAAGTCCTTTCTTTTCGCAGACATAAGCCAATGCATCTGTCAGTTCGATTTCTCCCTTTTTACCGACAATATTGTGCTTGACAGCTTCATCGAGGCGGTTGAAGATATCCTTTGTAATAATATAAGCGCCAAATGCTGCATAATAATTTTCGGGATTTTTGCGCGTGGGCATAGACAAAAATTCTTTGGCATATACGCAGTCAGGCTTTTCAGCAATATCTGTCAATCGGAGAATGGTCTCGGTCTTATCCTCCCAGGTGCCGCTGAAAATGCCATAGTGAATAACTTCAGAAAGCGGCACGGGATGGACGGCTACCAAAGGCTGTCCGAAGCGTTCATATACCTGAATGAGCTGTTTGGTACATGGAACAGATGTGTTGCTTTGATAGATCATGTCGCCAAGCAGCAATAAGGCAGGTTCACCGTTGGTAAACTTTTTGGCCTGATATACAGCATGGCCGAAGCCTTTTTGCTCGTCCTGAAAGACAAAATGGAGCTTTTTGGCGATCCTCTGTATTTTTTTCTCGTATTCCTTCATCTGATTTGGAAGCTTGTTGTAGTGATCCTCAGATAACGGTTTGAAGAAAAAGTCCTCATAGTATGTTTTTTCTTCTCTGTTGAGGATCAGGCAGATTTCTTCAATTTCAATATTGTCAAGCTCCTCGAGCAGTACAAGAATGCCGGGCTTGACCAGTCCGTCAGAATCAATGACCGGACAGAATTCTTTTTTGACACCGCGTGTCTCCGGGTAGAGACGGGTACCGAAGCCGGCAACGGGGATGATCGCTTTGCGGACTGCCTTGTTGGGCTTTAATGTCAGGGAATAGGCTGTCATGCCCTTTTTATCCTGAAGGTATGTCATCAGGGCTTTTTGGGTCTTTGCATCCTTGGCCAGAAATTGTACGGTACCATCGCCCTGTGAGCCAACACCCTTGGCACCATAGGTCAGTGATCTGACGGTTTCATCCTGCAGGACAGAATGAAGAACCGGGGCGGTCAGCTCCTCCGGACACATGGGCATCAGCTTTTGGTCAAATAACTCCTGCGCTTCGATCATCAGCTCTCCCAGCTTTTTGACTTCGCCGGAGGAAATATAGTCCATGGCTCTTTTGGTGATATCCTGATTTTGTTCGCCGAGAGCTTTGTGTACTTCTTTTTCCATGTCGTTGTGGGGAAATGGATATGCCCGGTTCAGGTCAGCCAAAATCTTGACTGTATCCTTACCTGCCATCAGATCGGCAAATACATAATGCAAGGGCTTTTTGACCATGATCCGGTCAACGTCCAACTCATTTCCGTCAAAAGTCATGGCAACCGGATTGACTCCGAAGGCACATGCCTGGTCGAGACGGCCGCATCTGGAGGGAGTACGCTGTTCGCCCCAGTATGCCATATTCATGATGCCGAGTGTATTGAGATGCAGGCTGTAAAGCTGGTTGAAAGCCTGTGCGACCATGACACAGATGGCAGCTGAGGATGACAGACCGCTTTTCATCGGAAGTGTCATATCGGTGATCGTAAGCTCCATTCCGCCTACGTGATACCATTCGCACATGTAGGAAGCGACACCGGCAACATAAGAAAAGAAGCCACCGTTGCGGGCTACACTGCGAAGCTTGTTCATATCCATCTCACAGGAGAAGGAATCACCGTGGTATTCCTTAAGACTGCTTTTGACGGTAAAGAGCTCGGATTTGCATGCGGTCCCGTAAATACCCTGTTCAATGCCTGTTACGATGGCACGGCCGGGGACGATTTCTGCATTCATGGTCTTGTTGAGACCGGCCCAGTCGCTGTGCTCGCCAAAGAGGCAGAGACGGCCGGGGACAAAGAGTTCAATGGTATCATTATTGTTAGATGAATTGTTTGCCATAAAAATGTGAAATCCGTATGTCATTTTTTGATATAAGAATCATCAAAAACATCGGATCCTACTCCTTATATTTATAAATTGCTTTTTAAATTGGTGTTTGATTACCAGATTTAATTTTATCAGTGCAAAGCATGTTTGACAAGGATTCGTTTGACATGATCCCAAATAGCTGCGTATTATGTTCTTGTGTGTTGTATAGAGGCTGCGCTAAAATAAAAATGTTTAATGGTAAATTGAAAACGGAAATGGTTAATAATAATGAAAGCGTATTTGAATAAACAACCTATTTTTAGAAAAATATTTCAGGCTTTATTGATTTCCTTTCTCCTGTCAGTTATCATATGTGGATTACATACAATTATTCGCAATCAATATGATATTCGGGAATTTGAAAGTCTTTTATGCGGAAAAATATATCATGTCAAGAACATAACACCTGTCAATTATAAAGTGGATGGTGATCACTACACTTCGGTCAATGAAGATGCTATTTTACTTTTTCCGGATATGGATAAAAGAGTTGTCAATGTTGTGGTCAATTTTAAGAAACCGCTGGAAAAGGTTATGCAGATAGAGCTTTATTATGACTTGGATGGCAGTGGATTTTGTGAAGAACAAAAAAGCATCATTCAGCTCCCGGCCGGTAAAAAAAATGTGGAATTCATTCTAAGACAGGAAGTTCATACAATCAGGCTTGATATAGGCAATCAGAGTGGAGAAAATTTTTGGTTAAAAAATATTGAAGTCAACAGGATCAATTGGTATGAAACCGATCTGGTATTGTATTTTGGTCTGCTTTTTTTGATTAGTCTGTGCCTGCAGTTCCGGAATAGTACAGTTGTGAGAAAACTGTACCAGCACCGATATCTGATAGGACTGGTAGGTCTTGTTATATGTATGGTGTTGGGACTCCACGGCTCATCTATCAATGCATGGGGATACCTGACGGGTTATCAGTATTATGACCATTATCCGAGTGAGATTTTTGGTACCTGGCGGATTGTCAGAGGTGACGAGTACGGGATTCTGACTCCGATGGCGTTTGCACAGGCACAAAATGATTATGGCTATTTCTCAGATCTGTTTGGCTCTTACGGCATGGATATGTTTATGGTATATGGACAGGCTGTAAAGGATATTGCTGTGATCTTCCGGCCGTTTTATCTGGGATATCTCCTTTTTGGGCTGAGGATGGGATTGTCCTTTTTCTGGTGTGGAAGGTTTATCCTTCTGTTTCTCGTTTCGTGGGATTTTGGACAGATGATGTTAAGAGGTTCCGGAAATTTTTCGGGAAAAAGAATTTCTTTTCTTTATGCGGTAATTCTTACAATGTCTCCGGTGGTGCAGTGGTGGTTTGCGATCAATGGTCTTGTGGAGATGCTTTTGTTTGGTCAGCTTGCAATTCTATTGTTTATGAAATACCTGCAGGAGCAGCGTTTTTGGAAAAGAGCATGTTGTATAGTTGGAATCTGTTATCTTGCCTGTTGCTATATCATGCTTCTGTATCCGGCATGGCAGATACCGGTCGCATGGCTTCTGGTATTTGTTGCGGTGGCATTGCTTTTGGAACTGATTCGTGATAAAAAGGCACTCTGGTACTGGAAGGATTTATTTGCGTGGTGTGGAAGCCTGGCGCTCTTTGGCTTGATCATGATGCGGATTCTGATCAAATCACAGGCAACGATAGAGGCAACCCTGCATTCGGAATATCCGGGCAGCCGGTCATTCTGTGGGGGAGCCGGCTTTAGTGGACTTTTTGCCGGTTGGGTCAATCTTTTTCTGACACAGGTAAGTGACAGCGTGAATGTTGAAAATAATGTCTGCGAAAAGGCTGCTTTTCTGGATTTTATGCCTTTGGGGCTTATTATGGCCTTGGTTGTAGTGGGAGTACAGATTTATCGGAAGCAGAAAAAGGATTATTTATTGATATCGCTTTGCCTTTTTACTCTGATATTTGGAAGCTGGTATGTATTTGGATGGCCGGAAGCGCTTTGCAAGGTTACACTGCTTTATACGGTCAATCCGGAACGAGGGTGTATTGCAATACAGCTTGCGCAGGTAATGATGCTGTTTCGTGCAGGCTGGCAGCTGATGCCCTGTAAGAAAATCAAATATCTGACCTTGTGGTGCAGAGAAGCTGCTCTTCAAAATATAGTGTTCCTTCTGATATGTGCCGGCCTGATGTTCTCTACGATGCTCGTCAATCCGATTGTATCCGGGATTGGGGCATGGGAAGATAATAAGCTTTTGCAGGCTGTGGCAGACAGTGACAGAGAAGGAGATATCTGGGTTGCAGACCGGTGTGGTGTTTACATTCCCAATCTGATGACGACTGTTGGAGCTCATACTGTCAATGCGATACATCTTTATCCGGATGTAGAGACGTGGAGTGTTCTGGATCCGGCCGGTGTCAATGAAAATGTCTACAACCGTTACGCACATGTGACGCTCGACCTGACACCGGGAAGTACAGAATTTGAGCTGATACAGAATGACTGGTTTCATGTTGCGGTCAATATGGATGATCTGAAAGCTCTGGGAGTTACAAAAATATTATCAACCAACGTGGATGGATATGAAGTTTATGATACAGATGATCTGAGTATTGAGCGGGAACGTGTTATAGGGGATTATGCAATTTACAGCATAAACCGGAAGTGAAATAAGGCATGAAATGGGATATGGATGAAGAAATGTTGCACAATAAAAAATGTAATATAAAAATAAAAAGACGGACGGACGCAGAGAAAACGGTGCTTAGGCGGTGGGATATTCCGTGGATTCTTCTGACGGGATTGTTTCTTGGATTTTTAAAGTGCAGTAGCTTAAGCTTTGATACATTGGGAGCGATTCCGCTTAACAGTCTGCCTTTTTGGGGAAGGTGCGTGCTGTACGGTATTGGATTTATGGTTCCTGTGACCTTTGTCTTTTGGATCGCACCGGTGATTGACAAGTGGCTGCGTCGGATGGATGGGGTTATTCTGAGCCGTTTATCGGATAAGATGAATGTTTCCGGTCTGAGGATTTTTTTCTTTCTGGCATTTATGATTGCCTGGATACCGGTATTTTTAGCTATGTACCCAGGATATCTTGCCTATGATGGTCCGGTACAGCTTTTACAGATCTGGCCTAAACTGCAGCTTGATGCCAGCCATCCGGTTGTGCATACATTGTTTATGAGTGGCTGTATTTCGCTGGGGAAGGCTTTACTTGGATCAAATGAAGCGGGACTTATGCTGTATTCAATCGCACAGGAGTTGATCCTTGCATATGTACTGGCATATTTGCTGGCTTATCTTTTGCAAAAAAAGGTGCCAAAGCTGATCGTTATTTTTGATTTTCTGATTCTTTCATTTCATCCATTGATACAGCTGTTTGTCGTTGTGACCACCAAGGACGTGATCTTTGGTGCACTTTTCGTGCTTTTTTTTCTGTATTCTGTGGATATGGTGCAGGATATGGCTGCGTTTTTTGGCAGCAGGAAAAAGATTGTTGTATATATGGTATTGGCGGTTTTGATGGCGCTTTTCCGTAAACAGGGTATTTATTGCGTATGTCTGATGGCTCCGTTTATGATCTTTGTGTGTCGTAAGTATCTGAAAAAGGCATGTATTTGTCTGTTGGTGCCGGTGGTTTTGGTGCTGGTATTGACAGGACCGGTTTCGGACGCCTGCGGCATTATTCCGGATGAACCCAAGGAAATGCTGAGTGTACCGATCGAGCAGCTTACTTATGTGGCTTTGCAGGATGAAAATAAAATATCCCGGTCGGATCTGGATACAATTGCTTCTTATATTCCTTCGGATGTATGGGGAGAATACAATCCATATATTGCAGATCCGGTAAAGTCCTTTTTTAATAATGAACTGTACAGGGATAATTCCAGGGATTTTTTCAGAGTCTGGTGGAAGCTTGGCAAAGAACATCCTATTCAATATGTCAGTGCCTTTGGATATCTGACTGAACCATACTGGTATATGGGGACGCAGCATCATTACTGGAGTCTGTTTGCACCGTTTTATAGTCTGGAAGGCTCCTTTGTTGTAGGACAGAAGAGCTTGTTGCCCGGATATTATGGTTATCTGATGCGGGTCGGGCAAAACAATCTCACAAATGGAGGTTTTTGGAGTATCCTGTCAGGAATGTTTATTTCAATTTCCGTGCCGGTGTATTTTCTGTTTTTCTGCCTGATTGGAATAATACGGCAGAAAAAGTGGGAATTTCTGGTTCCGATGATCTTATTGGGTGGTTATATCGGAAGTCTGTTTTTGGGGCCGGTAGCATGTATGCGTTATATATTCCCGGTGCTGCTTTTTAACCCGTTGTGTTTCGGAATGTTATTTATGGAGATAAAACAACATGAGTAGATCAGTAAGACAAATACTTTTTGATTATCAATTAAATAAATGTCATGCAGGCTATGAAAAAAGACTGGACAGGCTGAGCGATCCATACGGTATGTGGATTGCAGAGATTGAAGAAAAGGGTCAGAGTGAAAAATCATATATAAAGGTACCGGATGGAGGTGCGGATAATACTGAGGATAAGAAAAAGATTTGTATTACCGACTGTGGAGATTCGTGGATGATCACTACCGGGGCCGGATATGCCGGGATGCCCTATGGAAGATATGAGGATTATTTTTCCGGACATACGGATTGTGCTCTGATATATGCGGATGAGGATATGGTTGATGAAAGCCGTGGGGATAAAGGCAGATTTGGTCCGTTTATGAAGCCTGATTACAGCCCGGATACGCTGCTGTCTTTTTTTTACATGGGAAGTCAGGTTTTTGTGCAGAAGGAGCATTTCGAAAAAGCATTTGCCATGTACTGCGAAGCCTTGCGGGATGGAAAAATCGGATTTGCAGAATGGAATGCTGATCTTGCCTTGATACAGGGCGGTCTGAAAACGAAAGCACAAATGGAAAGGCTGATCTGTGACCGTAGGAGTCTGTATGAACTGATCCTTTATTTTACGGAATATATTTCCGGTCACGACCTGACGGTGGCACATATTCCACAGATATTGTTTCACGGATCCGGCAGCAGCTGGCAGGCAGAGGATCCGAAAAGGCCGGAAGCTGTTAATCCCAATGCGTACTGGGGATATACGGAGGAATATGACAGCTGCAAAATAAATGCCATGGTACGCCGGGGTATACAGGGAAAGCTGGTGGAATATGGTGGATATAGCAGACCTGTTTTTGACGTGACAGGTGACCATCTGATATCCATCGTTATACCATCCAAGGATCATGTTGATGTTCTTACAACTTGTCTGCGAAGCATATATGATAAGACACAGGGTGTGCGGTATGAGAT
This sequence comes from uncultured Lachnospiraceae bacterium, assembly GCA_900317505.1. Classification (GTDB taxonomy): domain Bacteria; phylum Bacillota; class Clostridia; order Lachnospirales; family Lachnospiraceae; genus UBA2882. The sequence continues at coordinate 139,104 of ONHB01000002.1, forward strand.
TATCGTAGTGGACAACGGAAGTAACGATGACAATCGGGGGAAAATTCAGAAGCTGCAAGAGGTGTATCCTTTTTCATATCTGTATCATCCGATGGATTTCAATTTTTCTGCCATGTGCAATCTTGGTGTGGCGCAGGCAAAGGGAGATTATATTCTGCTTTTGAATGATGATATGGAGATATTACAGTCTGACTGGCTCTCTATTATGTTGGGACAGGCTTTACAGACGCATGTCGGTGCTGTTGGCGCAAAGCTTTTGTATCCGGGTACAGACAGGATACAGCATGCGGGAATTACCAATCTCTGGGTAGGCCCTGCCCATAAGCTTTTAAAGGAAACGGATTCTGTGGATTATTATTATGGCCGCAACCGTCTTTCTTATGACATGATCGGTGTGACAGCAGCTTGCCTTCTGGTTGCAAAAGATAAATATGAACAGGTTGGAGGATTTTGTGAAGATATAGCAGTGTCCTACAATGATGTGGATTTTTGTTTTTCTTTGTATGATCATGGCTATTATAATGTGATTCGCAATGATGTGGTATTGTATCATCACGAATCCATCAGCCGGGGAGATGATACTCTGTCTGAGAGTAAGTGGAACCGATTACTGCATGAAAAGGATTTTGTATATGAAAGACATCCTGCTCTAAATGGAAAGGATCCTTTTTACAATCCCGGACTGGCCGGATTTAAGCATAAATATTTTTGCAGTTATCTGTATCCTTATGAACAGCGGCTGGCCAAAAACGAAATTCATCAATTTCGGGGACAGATAAAAAAAGAGTGGTACAATAATTGTCTGACAGTGACAATTGAGCATATCCGGCTGGAGCGCAGACTGAACCTCACGGATGAGGTGGATGTGTACTGGATCGAGGGCTGGGCCTATGTGCTTGGCATGGACAATGCCAGATATTCCTGTCAGCTCATTCTGACAGATGAAAATGGGAGCAGGTTTACGGTGACTCCGTTTGAACGTTATCGTCCGGATGTTGTTGATATTTTGCCGGAACAAAATGGCGTGGCACTTGCCGGTTTCAGTGCGAGGCTACGCAGAGAAGATCTGCACCCCGGTAGTTATGGCGTATCGGTGCTGTTTAGGGATCGATGTTCCCGACAGAGGCTTTACAAAGAATGTGAGGAAATTCTGACAGTATGAAAAAAAGGGATATTAATGTAGATTTCATAAGGGTGATGGCATGTTTCATTGTCATTTGTGTGCATATTGATGCAATGAGTATGAGTGGAGTTGATCGGACAAAAGTTTTATGGACGGTATTGTTCGGTGATGGTGTGGCATTTTTCTTTATGTTGATGGGATTTTTTATGTTTAATAATGATTCCTTTTTAAAGCTTCTGAAGAAAACAACGTTGCATATTCTTCTTCCTGCATTTATTGTGATGTTTTTGTCTCGCATGTTTTATTACTGGATAGTTGGGCAATCAGGCTTTTTTCACTGCTTTACTTTTGAAGGATTTGACTGGAAGGATATGGTGGCCTGCTTGCTTAACTGGACAACCGGTGGATACAACTGTCAGCACCTATGGTATATCTTTACATATTTTCAGGTAATCTTGCTTTTTCCTATTTTAAAACTGCTTTGCCCCGGTATTAAGCACCCGGAGGACAGTAAAAAGACAGTAAAGATTAGATGGTATCTGATGCTTATGACCCTGTTTGGACTTCTGATCAACGATGTCCAGGCGTATTTTCAGCTGCCGATGACGGTTATGTCGTATATACCGATTGCAGTACCTGCAGTGTATGCGGTAACAGGATATACAATTTATGAGAACAAAGAAAAGATACAGCATAACCGGTGGATTCCAATTGCTTTTGGAGCATTGGCGTTCGTAATGGAAATAATCCGTTATCTGTTGCAGATAAAATTATATGAGAAAGATGTGTCAGCTAATTATTATCTTTTTTGGAATATTGGACTTGCTTATGTGGTTACGGCATCCGTAATTGTTGTAATTATGGCGATACCTTTTCGGGATGGCAGAACAGGAAAATGGATTTCCTACTTGGGCAGTCTGACTTTTGCGATATATTTGTTGCATTATAATGTGATTGCTTTTCTGGATAGCCGAGGGCTGACGCTGTGGGTGAGTCGCCTGATGGGATGTGAGCCGGAGGAAGTACCGATGTGTACTTTTAAGCAGGAACTGATTTACATAGGAGTAAAATTCTTGGCTGTGTTTGGGATTGCGCTTGTTTTAAGTGTACTAATAGATATGATAAAAAGAGGACTGAGAAAATGGAAAAGATCGCAGTTTTGATACCATGCTACAATGAGGCAAAAACAATTGAGAAGGTTGTGACAGACTGGAAAAAAAGTCTTCCGGAGGCGACAATTTATGTATATGATAATAATTCCGTCGACCGTACAGATGAGATCGCAAGAAAAGCTGGCGCCATTGTAAGGTATGAACATCAGCAGGGAAAAGGAAATGTCATCAGACGCATGTTTCGTGAGATAGATGCTGAGTGTTATATTATGATAGATGGAGATGATACCTATCCGGCTGAATTTGGCCCGCAGATGGTAGCAGAGGTTTTGGACAGACAGGTGGATATGGTAGTCGGAGACCGGTTATCATCGACTTACTTTGAAGAAAATAAAAGACCTTTCCACAATTTTGGCAATAGTATTGTGCGTGCAAGCATTAATCGGTTATTTAAGAGTAATATCCGGGATATTATGACCGGATACCGTGCATTTAGTTATCAGTTTGTAAAGACGTTTCCGGTTTTAACAAAAGGGTTTGAGATTGAGACGGAAATGAGCATTCATGCAATTGATAAAAATATGGCAATCAGTAATGTGATCATTGAATACAGAGACCGACCTGAAGGCAGTGTGTCAAAGCTGAATACATATTCGGATGGAATAAAGGTGCTTCGTACGATTATGCGTCTGTATCGTAATTACAAACCAATGCACTTTTTTGGAGCGGTTTCGGTATTGTTGTTTTTAATTGCTCTGATCATGTTTATACCGGTTCTTATGATTTATTTCCGAACAGGGTTGGTTCCAAACTTTCCGACTTTGATCGTAAGTGGTTTTGTGGCACTTGCCGGGATCATTTCGCTGTTTACAGGAATACTGTTGTCAAGCATTGTTGAGAAGAATCGTCAGGATTTTGAAATGAGCCTTATTAAGGTACATATGCTGAAGAAATTAAAGGATAATTGAACCTTTCGAGGTGTTTTCTCGGTTATAATTTTTGATCATGGACAGAGTTTTTGATAGGATTGCATATTGCTAATATATTATCCATAATTGACAGAAATGATAAAAATGGATAATATATTAGCATGATTAATTTGACGCTTGAACAGAAAGTTTTTATACCCCGGATAGATCCATGTGATGGATTATTTGGGGTATTTTCAGATAGTCTTCCTGATGGCGGGGAAAGCAATGGCGGGGAAAGAATAATAAATACGTGCATTTTTTCTCATTATGGAGTAAAATAAAAAAGAGTATGCTCAGAAGCATTGCTTTTTCCTTGTATTTATTCGGACAAGAATGCGTATGAGCATATATGAAATGATATTTAAAGTCAAATTAGAAACGAAAATCATAAGTGAATTTCAGGAGGATTTTTACAATGAGAACCTATTTAGTAACAGGCGGTGCCGGATTTATCGGCTCTAATTACATCCACTACATGTTCAAAAAATACGACAACGAGATCCGTATCATCAATGTGGATGTTCTGACCTATGCCGGCAATCTGGAAAACTTAAAGGATATCGAAAATAGAGATAACTACACATTTGTCAAAGCTGATATCTGTGACAAGGAAGCTATCTCCAAGATCTTTGCAGAAAACGATATCGACCGCGTTGTACATTTCGCAGCAGAAAGCCACGTTGACCGCAGCATCAAAAATCCCGAAGTTTTTGTCAGGACCAACGTACTCGGTACAGCTGTTATGTTAAACTGCGCAAAGGCTGCATGGGAGCTGCCGGACGGTACCTTCAAGGAAGGCAAGAAATTTTTGCATGTATCTACAGATGAAGTATATGGTTCCTTACCGGATGATGAAAATGCATTTTTCTATGAGACAAGCCCTTACGAGCCTCACAGCCCGTATTCAGCATCCAAGGCAAGCTCAGATATGCTGGTAAAGGCTTATATGGATACCTACAAGTTCCCGGCTAATATCACCAACTGCTCCAACAACTATGGACCTTACCAGTTCCCCGAAAAGTTGATCCCGCTTATCATCAACAATGCACTGCAGGGCAAAAAGCTTCCGGTATACGGCGATGGCAAAAATGTCCGTGACTGGTTATTCGTAGAAGACCATGCCAAGGCTATTGATATGGTACAGGAAAAAGGACGCCTGTTTGAGACCTACAATGTCGGCGGCCACAACGAAAAACAGAACATTGAGATCATCAATATTATTATCGAAACCTTACAGGAAATGCTTCCCGAAGGAGATCCCCGCAAGGCCCTTGTATCCAAGGATCTGATCACCTATGTAGAAGACCGTAAAGGACATGACCGCCGTTATGCGATCGCACCCGACAAGATCAAAGCTGAGATCGGCTGGTATCCGGAGACTATGTTCAAAGAAGGCATCAAAAAGACAATCGCATGGTTCTTCGAACACGAAGACTGGATGAAAAACGTGACCAGCGGTGACTACCAGAAATACTACGAAGACATGTACAAAAACAAATAACAAGAATATAAAACAAGACATTATATGCATTTCAATACACTCGATGCAGCAAAATATACTGTTTGCAGTGACATTTCACGAAGTTTTCGTTATTTCATGCATGCGTCAGACGCAGCGTGCGCATGTCTGAGCCCGCAGGGCGAGTTTTGCGCGAAAGCTGCAGGCTGACACATGCAATGAAATAGAAAACGCAGTGTGTCACAAAAACAGTATATTTTGCTACAGAGTAAAACAAACAAGTAACAAGGAGAAACTATGAAAGGTATTATTTTAGCAGGCGGCAGCGGCACCAGATTATACCCGCTGACAAAAGCCGTTTCCAAACAGATTATGCCGGTATATGACAAGCCGATGATTTATTATCCGCTTTCTACCCTGATGCTTGCAGGTATCAATGAGGTTATGATCATTTCCACCCCCAGAGATCTGCCTGTATTTGAAGAACTCTTAGGCACGGGCGAACAGCTTGGTATGAAATTTACCTATGCTGTTCAGGAACAGCCCCGCGGACTTGCCGATGCTTTTATTATCGGAGCTGATTTTATCGGTGATGACAGTGTGGCACTGGTGCTTGGAGACAATATCTTCTATGGTCAGAGCTTTAGCAAAGTGCTTCGTCAGACCAGAGAACGGATCGAGACAGAAGGCGGAGCTACCATCTTCGGCTATTATGTAAGAGACCCCAGAGAATATGGTGTCGTAGAGTTTGATGATAACGGTAAGGCTCTTTCCATCGAGGAAAAACCGGAGCATCCCAAGAGCAATTATGCGGTTCCGGGTCTGTATTTTTATGACAATTCCGTTGTGGATATCGCAGCCAATGTAAAGCCTTCCGCAAGAGGAGAAATCGAGATCACATCCATCAACAATGAATATCTCGCCAGAGGTATTTTACAGGTTGAGACAATGGGAAGAGGCTTTGCGTGGTTAGACACAGGCAACCACGATGCACTTTTAGATGCATCTGACTTTGTCGCCGCATTCCAGAAAAGACAGGGATTGTATATCTCCTGTATCGAAGAAATCGCATATAAGCGTGGATTTATTGATAAAGAGCAGCTTTTAAAGCTTGCTGAACCTTTGATGAAAACCAATTACGGTAAATATCTTGTAGAGGTTGCTAATGGACTCTAAGCTGAAAGGAAAAGTCGTCGCAGTCGCAATAGTCATGGTGCTATTGGTGGTTGCGACGGTTTTTGGCGCTGATTATTATAAAAAACAACAGAGCCGCACGGCGCGTGAGCAGGCTGTGGCTGAGCTGACAGACAGTACAAATGCCGGAGCTGCCGATGTGGCGGCAAATGGCACAGCCACGGCAGAAACCTCAGCAATTACTGCCGCAGACAATGCTGCAGGCGGCAATGATCTTTACAGCAGATACAAGCTTGATCCGACAAAGGATCCCTATGCGTATCTTAAAGATGATGATTTTTTTGATCCGGTCAATGAGGAAAATGATCCGGCAACAGAGCTGACTTTGCTTGTAAGCTCTGTAGAAAAGGACCTGCGTGTCAATGTTATTGATGGTCTGGGACGACTGGTTTCCGGACAGGATTTTAGTATCAGTGTCAAGGACAGCAATGGCCGTACCCACAATTACAAGGATGGTGACAAGGACGGAAGCGTCTATATTGCACCGGTTGAGCCGGGCGATTATCAGGTGTCCTTAAAGGGTGCCGACCAGTATGTGTTGACCGATGCTTCCGATGTGGCAATTTCGGTCAAGGAACAGCTCGATTATACCGTGATCGATGATATTTCTTTTATGATCAAGTCAGAATCACAGGTTGATGCTTCCAAGGAAGATACAGCAATCAATGAAGCTGAGCTTGACTCGGACGGTACGGAGAGCAACGAGCGCCTTGATGACGAAGATGCGCTGTTCGGTATTGATGTATCCAAATGGAATAAGGAAATTGACTGGGAAAAGGTTGCTGCCTCCGGTGTGGAATTTGCGGTTATCCGCTGTGGATACCGGGGAGCCTCCACGGGAGCTTTGGTTGAGGATCCTTATTTTAAGAAAAATATAGAAGGGGCACAGGCTGCCGGTATCAAAGTGGGAATTTACTTTTTCACACAGGCGGTCAATCCGGTTGAGGCAGTCGAGGAAGCCAGTATGGTGCTCGCACTTTCCGGTGAATACAAGCTTGCACTCCCTATTTTTATAGATACGGAAGGAGCCGGTGGAAACGGAAGAGCGGATGGTCTGGATGTCGAGACACGTACAGCTGTCTGTGAAGCTTTTTGCCGGACGATTGACAATGCCGGTTTTAACAGTGGCATTTATGCAAGTAAAAACTGGCTGGAGCACAATCTTTCAATGAGCAGTCTGTCGGACTATACGGTCTGGCTGGCACAGTACTCAAAGAGTGCGACCTATAAAGGAGATTATGCACTGTGGCAGTATACCTCAGCCGGTACGGTTGACGGTATCGGGACACGGGTTGATTTAAATATGTGTTATATGGATTATTAGAAAGGCACTAAGGTATGGATGATATAAAACAGGAAGAGCTGGTCGATTATTATAAGCAGGCATATGAGCGTGAAAAACAGCGCAATGCCGAACTGACCGACGAGTTAGCAGATGCTATCGCACGTGCAACAGATGCGGAATGGCATTTAAACCACATAAAGAGCAATCCGTTGTGGAAGCTTTCCAAACCATTTCGTATGATCATGCACTTTTTTATCCGCAATTACCAGAGGCTGATGGCATATGGCAATCCCAGAGGAATTGCACACAAATTAAAGTCCAAGATGATTGAAAAAAAGGCGATGAAGCAGCACGGTAAAAAGAGCTTTCCCAATGCTGCACGCAGGAAGGAAGAGACCTCCACGGTATTTGATAAGGATATCACGATCAGTATCCTGGTTCCTCTTTACAATACACCCAGGAAATTTCTGACTGAAATGATCGAATCGGTGACAGACCAGACCTACCGGAAATGGGAACTATGTCTGGCAGACGGATCGGACGACCAGCATGATTATGTCGGACGTATATGTCAGGAATATGCCGAGGATGATACGCGGATAAAATATCAGAAACTGGAAAAAAATGAAGGTATATCCGGCAACACCAATGAGTGCTACAAAATGGCGACAGGCCAGTATATCGGATTGTTTGATCATGATGATATCCTGCATCCCTCTGTTTTGTATGAATATATGAAGGTGATCTGTGAACAGGATGCAGATTATATCTATTGCGATGAGGCTACGTTTAAAAATGGCAATATCGACAATATGATCACCCTGCACTTCAAGCCGGATTATGCGATCGACAATCTGAGAGCCAACAATTATATCTGTCATTTCAGTGTGTTTTCCAGAGAACTTTTGGAGGGAACGGAGCTTTTCCGCTCGCAGTTTGACGGAAGTCAGGACCATGACATGATACTCAGACTGACATCCGAAGCGAAAAAGGTTGTTCATGTGCCGAAGCTTTTATATTACTGGCGTTCACACAAGGGAAGCGTTGCTTCCGATATCAGTGCAAAGACCTATGCCATTGAAGCGGCGAGAGGCGCGATCGCGGACCATCTGACCCGATTCGGCTTCCGTGATTTCAAGATTGAAAGCACCAGAGCCTTTGAGACGATCTTCCGTATCCGCTACAAGCTGACGAGACAGCCGTGGGTGACTATCATCATTCCCAACAAAGATCATCTGTCAGACTTAAAGCGCTGTATCGATTCGGTCATTGAAAAGTCAACATATGAGAATTATGATATTATCGTCGTGGAAAATAATTCCACTTCAAAAGAGATCTTTGATTATTACGAAGAAATCAAGAAACATCCCCGGATCCGGGTTGTGACCTATGATGAGGGTCGAGAATTTAACTACTCACGGATCAACAATTTCGGCGCGCGTTTTGCCAAGGGCGAATACCTGATCCTGTTAAACAACGATACCGAGGTGATCACGGTCAACTGGATCGAAGAGATGCTGATGTACGGACTGCGTGATGATGTCGGTGCGGTCGGTGCCAAGTTATATTATGAAGATAAGACCATCCAGCATGCCGGTATTGTATTAGGCCTTGGAGCTCATCGCACGGCCGGTCATTCCCATCACAAGGTGGCAATGGAAAATGTCGGTTATATGGGAAGGCTTTGCTATGCACAGGATGTTTCGGCAGTTACCGGAGCCTGCATGATGGTCAAAAAATCCCTGTATGATGAGCTGGGAGGATTATCCGAGGAGTTTGCGGTAGCATTAAATGATGTGGACTTCTGTCTGCGTATCCGCGAGAAAGGATATCTGATCGTATTCACGCCGTTTGCAGAGCTGTATCATTACGAATCGGTATCCAGAGGCTCCGACCTGAAGCTGTCCCGACGTGAAAAAGCCAAAATGCAGAAGGAAGCTGCAAAGCAGGGTGGGACCGCAGAGTTATCGGATGCTAACAGTTTGCGGTACAATAAAGAGGCCGCATTGTTTAAAAATAAGTGGAAAGAGGTATTGCAAAAGGGTGACCCTTATTACAATGTCAATTTCTCACTGGACCGCAGTGATTTTTCCCTAAAGCTGTGGGGCAAAGAAAAACAATAAAGTCAGAATAGCCGGAAGAACAGAAATCAGCAGGGACTGAAATCAGCAGGAACTGTAATCAGGAACTGAAAACATTCAGATTTTATAAATTCAAGAAGAATAAAGGAGATCAACATGAGCTACAGAGACACTTTTCAATTTTGGTTAGAGGATGATTATTTCGATGCTGCTACAAAGGAAGAATTGTTAGCCATCCGCAACAATGAGGCTGAAGTAGAGGATCGCTTTTTCAAGGATCTGGAGTTTGGTACCGGTGGTTTACGTGGTGTGATCGGAGCCGGCACAAACCGTATGAACTTTTATACAGTCCGCAAGGCAACACAGGGACTTGCCAATTATATCGTAAAACAGAACGGAGCAGAAAAAGGATGTGCGATCGCCTATGATTCCCGTCGTTTTTCTCCGGAGTTTGCCAAGGAAGCCGCATTATGTCTGGCTGCCAATGGCGTACATGCATATTTATTTGATGCACTTCGTCCGACACCGGAATTGTCATTTGCTGTCCGCAAGCTCGGCTGTACAGCAGGCATTGTGATCACCGCAAGCCACAATCCTCCGGAATACAACGGTTACAAGGTATACTGGGAGGACGGCGCACAGATTACCGCCCCCAAGGATAAAGAGATCATCACAGAAGTAAGAAACGTCACAGATTTCCATACAGTAAAGACCATGGATGAAGCTGAAGCGGTTAAGACAGGGCTTTTGACCATGATCGGATCTGAAATTGATGATGCTTATATTGCAGAGCTTAAAAAGCAGATCATTCATCCGGAGCTGATCGAACAGGTTTCCGATGACATTACGATTGTATACACACCCTTTAACGGAACCGGTCTTGTACCCGTTACCCGTGTATTAAAGGAGCTTGGATTTAAAAAGGTATATGTTGTACCGGAACAGGCTGATCCTGATCCGAACTTTACTACACTTGAATACCCCAACCCGGAAGATCCCAAGGCATTTACACTTGCTGTCAAGCTTGCAAAAGAGGTAAATGCAGATATCATTCTGGCAACTGACCCCGATGCAGACCGTCTCGGCGTATATGCGCTTGATAAAGCAACCGGCGAGTATGTATCTTTCACCGGCAATATGTCCGGTATGCTGATCGCATGGTATTTACTGAGCGAAAAACGTGCGACCGGTACCATGCCTGCCAATCCGGCACTGGTTAAGACCATTGTTACCACCAACATGGCAGATGCCCTGACAGCCGCTTATGACGTTAAGCTTATCGAAGTGCTGACCGGATTTAAGTATATCGGCGAGCAGATCAAGTTCTTTGAGCAGAATCATTCCTACAATTATGTATTCGGTCTTGAAGAAAGCTATGGCTGTCTTGCAGGTACACATGCAAGAGACAAGGATGCGCCGGTAGCTGTTATGTGCCTGTGCGAGGTTGCTGCATACTGCAAGTCCAAAAACATGACATTATGGGATCTGATGTTAAAGCTTTATGAAGAGTATGGCTATTACAAAGAAGGCCTTCATACCGTGACTTTAAAAGGTGTGACCGGTTCTGAAAAGATCAAGGCAATTATGGAATCCTTCCGCAGCAATCCGCCCAAGGAATTTGGTAAGTTTAAGGTAACTGCATTCCGTGATTATGATAAAAATGTGATTATCAAAGAGGATGGAACTACCAGTGAGACAGGTCTTCCCAAGTCCAATGTACTGTATTTTGAACTGGATCAGGATGCATGGTGCTGCTTACGTCCTTCCGGAACAGAGCCCAAGATCAAATTCTATATGGGTGTCAAAGGTAAAAGCTTAGAAGATGCAGAAGCTTTGTTAAAGAATCTGACAGACGCCATGCTTGCACATGTGGACGCCGAGTAGAAAAATATGAATGGAAGCTGTACTGTTTGTATATCCGACCGGACTGCAGGCTGTTAAGGCAGGATTTCCGTCTTGCAGCAGTGAAAGAAAAATCAACCGGCGGAATGGGATGAGTAACAGAGGCAGCAGAAAATAAAGGATAGTAAGATGAAAAAATTAATAGAACAGATTTTAAAATTTGGAGTTGTGGGAATCCTATGCTTTGGAATTGATTTTCTGATTACCCTTGTGGTTGCGGCAATCTGCAGAAATCTGGGCATGGGAACTTCACCGGCGGCTTTATTTGGTGCCTTCTGGGGATTTACAATTTCTGTTATTGTCAATTATATTCTGAGCATGAAATTTGTATTTGTCCGCAGGGAGGATATGGACAGACGCAAGGAATTTGTAATCTTTGTCGTTTTAAGTCTATTTGGTCTGGCATTAAATGAGCTGATCATCTGGGTATGTGTGGACGTGCTCTATCCGATGGTGGCATCTGCATTTGCATGGCTTACAGCAGGGCTTGTAACAGCTGCTGCCAAGATCGTAGCAACTGCAATCGTCATGGTCTACAACTTTATTACCAGAAAAATCTTTTTGGAGCAGAAGGGAGAAAAAGCATGAAACAGAGCAAGCCTAAAATGATGTTGTTTATTCCGGCATACAACTGTGAGAAACAGATTATCCGCGTTTTGAATCAGCTGGATGACGAGGTGCTTTCCTATTTTGACGAGGTGTTGGTGGTCAACAACCGCAGTACCGATGATACGGAAAAGGTTGTTTTATCCTTCCTTGCAGAGCATCCGGACAAGCCGATCAAGCTGATGCGCAACACAGAAAATTACGGCCTTGGCGGATCGCAGAAGATGTCATTCCATTATGCGGTCGATCACGGCTATGAATATGTATGTATGCTGCATGGCGATGATCAGGGAGATATCCATGATTTTCTGCCGATGCTTGAAAAAGGAATTTACAGACAGTATGACTGTGTGCTTGGCGCACGTTTTATGAAAGGTTCGAGACTGGAAGGCTATTCCAAATTCCGTACCTTCGGAAACATTATATATGATTTTATTTTTGCCTTTGTGACCAGACAGCGCATTTTTGATCTGGGCTCAGGCTTAAATATGTACAAGACATCCATGCTTTCCAATTCTTTCTTTGAAAAGTTTCCGGATAATCTCATGTTCAACTATGTGATGATTTTGGCATCCCATTATTATCAGCACAAGATCCGCTTTTACCCGGTATCATGGCGTGAGGATGACCAGGTTTCCAATGTAAAGATGATGAATCAGGCGATTACCGTATTGAAAATGGCATTTACCTATTTCTTCAGCAACGAATATATTCACAGTGAATTTCGTGAAAATCCGCATGATGCCTATACATGCGAGCAGATTACGGGAATTGAAAACTTATGATTTTATGGATTTTATTTTTAGCAGGCTTTATACTGGTACATCTTTCCAAAATGCTGCGTCTCTATCTGGTTTTGATGGAGCATAAGATTCCGTTTTGGAAGTTTGTACTGTTGTACTTAAAGACCACTCTTGTCAATTTCATAATCCCCTTTAAGATCGGTGAGGTATACCGGTTTTACTGTATCAGCCGCGAGACGAAGCACTGGCAGGTCGGCATCCTGAGTATTCTGGTAGACAGATTTTTTGATATGCTGGCTCTCTGCATGGTTCTGGTTCCATGCGATATCCTGTTTGTAAGGAAGATGTACAATATTTCATCGCCACCGTTGCTTTCGGACATTACGGTGATATTTCTGGTAATACTGATTGTTATTGTTGTCTGTTATATTTCGATTTTGCCGACATATCGTTATCTGAACCGTTATCTGATCAAGGAAAAAACCTCTTCGCGCTCATTAGCTGCCTTAAAGGGACTGGATGTTGTAAAAGACTGGTTTGATTTTACAAGAAAGCTGATCAGTGGGCGCTTTGCATTGATTTTATTATCCTCTCTTGCCGGCTGGATTTTTGAAGTATTTACAATCGGCGTATTGGCAAAGGCGCTTTCAGAGCCCTTTGATGCCATGATTTTTATAAACTATATCCAGTCGATTTTCGGTATGGGATCGAGGTATCTTTTGTCCAGTTACACGCGCTACAGCGTGTTGCTGATGGCAGTATTTTTATTACTTGCACTTCTTGTGTCATTCATCGGACGGTGCAAAAAGAAAGTGAGTTAATCAGATGAAACGGATTTTTGTGATTTATGATGACAGCAAAATGCCAGGAAAAGAGATTAAGACAATTACCGGTGCCAAATCCTATGGTGAGACAATTTTTAAGCGTGTGACCTTAAAAGACCGTATGGAAGCTGAAATTGTCAAAGAAAAACAGGTAGTATCTGTCTTTTATTATAAAGGAAAACAGGATAATGCAGCGCTGTTTGCGGCACTTCCCATGGATAACAATACGACGATCGTACATCTGTATTCCAACTTTGGACTAAAGGATACAAAGGCATTTGCCGTACTGATGAAAAAGGCAGAGTTTATGAATGAGCCGTATACGGCCTTTTGTGATGGAAAGCCTGCGATGAGCTTTATCGATGGAGCTGCAAAGTATGAGGATGCATTTGAAGCACTGGTAGCAGGAGAGTATCAGGCAGAGCGGATTGACAATGATGCATTTATGGATCTGTCAGTCAGGGCTAACTTTCTGACCTTTATTACCGGAGGCTTTGATGCGCGCTTTTTCAATGCACTTGACGGTGATGAATATACGGTTACCAAGCGTTCAACCAAAAAAGAAAAGATCAGGGCTGAATACCAGTTTTATCATCTGCTTCCGGAAGATATGAAGATGTGGTTTGTCATGCCCTATGATTATAAAGAGGATGAGAACGGCTCTTCCTACACCATGGAGCGTTTCCACATGACGGATATTGCCATCCGTTTTGTACACGGAGCAGTTGACGAGGAAGAGCTTAAGGACATCCTTGATAAGCTGTTTTACTTTATCAGACTGCGGGCAGTCAAAGAGGTCAATGCCAATGAGGGCAGAAAAATTGCTGACGAACTTTACATTGACAAGCTGAAAGCCCGCATGGAGGAGCTTAAAAAATATGAACAGTATGCCCAGTTTGATTCCATGATCAATATGGGTACGACATATAAAAGTATTGAAGACGTTGTTGCCAAATATGAGGCATTGTATCAAAAGTTAGCTGGTGCTAACGCTAGGAAGTACGACCGGCTGGCAGTCGGACATGGGGATCTCTGTTTTTCCAATATTCTCTATAGCAGGGAAGCGGAAGTATTAAAGCTCATAGATCCAAAGGGAGCCTTAAAAGAGGAAGATCTGTACACAGATCCTTATTATGACCTTGCAAAGCTGTCCCATTCAATCTGTGGATGCTATGATTTCTTCAACAGTGGCCTGTACGAGATTTCCATTAAAAGAGATCTGAAGTTAGAGCTTACCGTTGATGCGGACAATGAAGCCTACAAGGAGATTTTCAAGCAATATCTCAAACAAAACGGCTATCAGTATGAACTGGTCAGATTGTATGAGGCAAGCCTGTTTTTATCCATGCTGCCCTATCATATGGACCAGCCCGGAAAAGTATTCGGATTTTTATTAAACGCAATCAATATATTAGATGAGGTGGAAGCATGTACGAAGGATTAACATTTTGTTTTGACATTGACGGCACTTTGTGTCCGATCAAGAAAAAAGAAGAGGAATACATTGATCTTGTTCCCTATCCGGAAATGATTGATAAGCTGCGCGAATACAAAGAGGGCGGTGCAAAGATCGTACTGTTTACCTCCCGCAATATGAACAGCTACAATGGCAATATCGGACTGATCAATGCCAATACAGCCAAGGTTCTTTTGAAGTGGCTGGACAAATGGGATATTCCGTATGATGAAATTATCTATGGCAAACCCTGGCCGGGACATCATGGCTTTTATGTAGATGACCGCACGATCCGCCCGGATGAGTTTTTGAAATACAGTGTGGATGAGCTCGACGAGATCTGCAAAAAAAGTCGTTGTCAGGAGTAATTATGCAATACGATTATCTGGTTGTAGGAGCCGGGCTGTATGGCGCGGTTTTTGCCCATGAAGCAAAGAAAAAAGGAAAAAAGGTTCTGGTGATTGACAAACGGTCACATATCGCCGGCAATGTATATACAGAAAAGATCGAAGGAATTTATGTGCATCGGTATGGTGCACATATTTTTCATACCAATGATGCAAAAGTGTGGGATTATGTGACACAGTTTGCGACGTTTAACCGTTTCACCAATTCGCCGGTGGCCAATTACAAGGGCGAACTGTATTCTCTGCCTTTTAATATGTATACCTTCAACAAGATGTGGGACGTTGTAACGCCTGCGGAGGCTATGCAGAAAATCGAGGAGCAGAGAAAAGAGATCACAGGCGAACCGCGCAATCTGGAAGAACAGGCGATTTCTTTAGTTGGCCGTGATATTTATGAAAAGCTGATCAAAGGATATACAAAGAAGCAGTGGGGCAGGGATTGCAAGGAGCTTCCGGCATTTATCATCAAGCGTCTGCCTGTGCGTCTGACATTTGACAACAATTACTTCAATGCACTGTATCAGGGAATCCCGGTCGGCGGATATACAAAGCTGGTTGCCAATATGCTGGATGGCATTGAGGTGCGGTTAGCAGAGGATTACCTGCAAAAGAAGACGGAATATGATGCTCTGGCTGAAAAGATCGTTTATACAGGAGCGATTGATGCCTATTTTGATTATTCACTTGGCAATCTCCAGTACCGTTCGGTAAGATTTGAAAATGAAGTGCTGGATATCCCCAACTATCAGGGAAATGCAGCAGTTAATTATACAGATGAAGACACTCCGTTTACCCGGATCATAGAGCATAAATGGTTTGAATTTGGTAAGGATGAGAATGGGGAAGATCTTCCCAAAACCGTGATTTCCAGGGAGTACAGCTCGGAGTGGAAGCCCGGTGACGAACCGTACTATCCGGTCAACGATGAAGCCAACAGCAAGCTCTATGCAGCGTACAAACAGCTTGCCGATAAGGAAAAGAAGGTTATCTTTGGCGGCCGGCTGGGTGAATACAAATATTATGATATGGACGCGGTTATTGCGGCTGCGCTTTCCATGGCCGAAAAGAACTTATAAGACAAATGGTGGTCTTTTAATGAAAAAGAAAATATTGCTTGCCGCAGCCGTGGTCTTATTTGTGCTTACTCTTATCGTTGGGGAGTTCCATGATCAGAAGCAGAGCCAGGGGCTGTATGTGGCGGATCAAAAAAAATATGCAAAAATAAAAGAAAAATATTCCACAACGGATCAGGCCTTTTCCCTGTGCTTTGAT
This sequence comes from uncultured Lachnospiraceae bacterium, assembly GCA_900317505.1. GTDB lineage: Bacteria > Bacillota > Clostridia > Lachnospirales > Lachnospiraceae > UBA2882. The sequence continues at coordinate 155,539 of ONHB01000002.1, forward strand.
GGAGAGGAGCTTCCTTATGATGCGGAAAGCAGGACATTTTATCTGCCGCTTGATATGGAAGATGCAGACTGGGAAGCTGGAGCATGGACCGGATTTTTTGCGAAAAATGAACCGGAACAGAATGATCCGGAACAAAGTGCTCCTGTGCAGAATAAGCAGCCGGACAAGGATCAGAAAAATAAACAGAAAGAGACAGCCGAATTGTTTTTTTCAGAAGATTACATGGAAAGCGATAAAAAGCAGATGATCGCTTCAGGAGAAGCCGTTGATTTTCTGGCACTTTCCGGAAATGGATATGCAGAATACCATCTGGTGTTTACCGGTTTGCCTATGATAACCTTTACAGGCACCGGGGAGCTTGCGGATGACCAGACACAGCTCTTTTTATTAAAGGTCTATGATACGGATCATTCCGGAGACTGGGTGACCACCTGCTATACCAAGGCAAGGCCGAGGGGCAATACCAGTCTTGCCTATGAAAAAAAGAGCTTAAGACTTTATCTTAAAGATAAAAATGAGGATGGAGTCTATGAAAAGACCGACAAAAATCTGTTGGGGCTTCGGAAGGATGATGACTGGATCTTAAATTCTCTTTATGCGGACAATACGCGTATCCGGGATCAGCTCTGCATTGATCTGTGGCAGGAGGTCGGAGCCAACAACAATTCGTATGGGTATTCATATGGCACCCGGTCTGCGATGGTGGAGGTCATGATCAATGACGGTTATCAGGGGCTGTATGATCTGATGGTGCCGATTGATGCCAAGCAGCTTGGCCTAAACAAGGTATCGCAGCAGTTAGCCGAAAAGGAAGCTGTGATCGAAAGAATTTACAAGAAAAAATACAGCCGTGACTGGATGTCATCGGATTTTGTCGGAGCGTTACCGGATGCTAATTCACCGGACTACCGCGGAGGCTTTTATTTAAAGGGAGATACCATTTTGCAGACAGAGGAAGAATGGGCGCCTTTGTTCCGGCTGGCATCGGATCTGGAAGCGGATGATACTACATTTATCGCAGATATCACAAAGTACAATGATAAGCAGAATCTGATCGACAACTGGCTTTTTTATCAGGCGATTGCAGGCTTTGACAACCAGAACAAAAATTATTATTATGTGGTGCGTGACCGGGGCGGACAGGATTACGGATATTTTGTGCCGTGGGATCTCAATATTTCCTTCGGAATGGTTTATGCGGATAATGGATATTATTCAGAGGATCTTTTGTCGGTTGCGACAGAACCGGTTATCTGGCAGCCCGCCCAGCGTATGATAGAGCTGGATGCAGACGGAGCCAAGAATGATCTCAAAAAGACCTGGGAAAAATGGCGCAAGGGTGTTTTTTCTGATGAGGCCATTACAGAGAGAATCAAAGATCTGGAACACCGCGTAAAGGATTCCGGGGCTTTTGCAAGGGAAGCTGCAAGATATCCCAATGGCAATCAGAGAGAGGATTTTTCCTATATCTATGATTTTGCCATTCAGAGACTTTCATATGTGGACGGCTATGTGGACGAGCTGTGCAGGTAAGACGATGAAATAAAGTGACGACAGATATAAAAGCATGTTATATTATACTTGATATGGAGTTTTAACATGGAATTTCGACATGAATACAAATATATCATTTCCGAGAAGCAGGCAGCGATACTCAAAAATCGTGTATCTGCCCTGATGGCGCAGGATTTACATGCGGGTAAAAGTGGCACATATGAGATCCGGAGCGTTTATTTCGATGATGCGGATGACAACTGCTATTATCAGAATGATGCGGGCACGGATCCCAGATCCAAATACCGCATCCGGATATACAATGCCTCCGACAAGCGTATTGTGCTGGAAAAAAAGATGAAGCAGAAGGGCATGACAAATAAGAGGCAGCAGTCAATTGGTATGGACGAATACAGGATGCTGATGGATGACGATGTGTGGAATGCGGGAAATGCTGCAGATACGCAGGCAGATATCGCAATGACAGCAGATTACAACTTCCATAAAGAACCACCTCTTGTCAAGGAGCTTCTTATTTTAAAGCAGACCCGACTCATGCAGCCCAAGGTCATAGTTGCTTATGAGCGGACCCCTTTTATTGAGCCAAACGGCAATGTCCGCGTGACCTTTGATGATGCGATCGCTTCCTCAGAGGCATTTGAGGATTTCTTTTGTCCAAAACTGCATAAGCGCAGCATCATGCCTCTGGGATATACACTGATGGAAGTAAAGTTTGATGAATTTCTGCCCTCGTACATCCGGGAAAATCTGGAAATCGGGCATTTGAGGCAGACTTCGTTTTCAAAATATTATTTATGCAGGAGATATCATCTATGAATACATTTTCCGATATATTTAAAAAATCTTTTTTGGAAGGCTTTAACGGCGGCAACATCACAACCGGGAAAGTTGCAGTGACCCTGACAGTTACGGTTTTACTTGCTGCGTATATTTTCATTGTGTATTATGTGCATTCCAAAAAAAGCTTTTATGACAAAAGCTTTAATGTTTCACTGGCACTTATTTCGGTGATCACAGCGGCAATCGTTCTGGCCATGCAGTCCAATCTGGTCATTTCACTCGGTATGGTCGGTGCGCTTTCCATTGTACGTTTCCGTACAGCGATCAAGGAGCCTATGGATCTGATGTTTTTGTTCTGGGCGATCAGTATCGGAATTATCTGCGGAGCCAATTTATTTACCATAGCAATTCTGGCAAGTCTTGTGATTACCATAGGCTTACTTGTACTGGAGCTTACACCGATCGGAATGGCAGCATCCCTACTGGTTGTCAGTGCCAAGGATGCCGCAGCGGAGACAGCTGTTTTGGAAGCTGTCAGACAGGACAATAAGGTCTGCCGGGTCAAATCGCGCAACCTGACAGAGCGTGGACTCAACCTGATCGTGGAATGCAAGCCAAAGGATGGATCGCAGCTACTTCAGGCAGTCCAGAAAATTGACAGCGTATATGGTGTCTCATTAATGGCACATGATGGGGAGGTAACAGTATGACAATCGTAATTACAATGGCAGGCCTTGGATCACGTTTCCGTAAGGCCGGCTACAAGGTTCCAAAATATATGATCGAAGCGCATGGAAAGACCCTGTTTGAGTGGTCTATGGAAAGTCTTGAGGGCTTTGATCTGCAAAACAGCACCTGCATTTTTATTGTGCGCAAGGAAGATCAGGCGTCTGACTTTATCTACGGCACCTGCAAAAAAATCGGAATTGCGGACGCCAAAATTGTAGAGCTTGACTACCTGACAGACGGACAGGCTACAACAGCAATGCTTGCTGCCGATGTATGGGATAAACAGGATTCTCTGATGATCTACAACATTGACACCTATGTGGAAGCCGGACAGATGAAAACTGAGCAGATCTGCGGAGACGGCTTTATTCCGTGCTTTCATGCTGATGGCGATCATTGGAGCTTTGCAAAGCTTGATGAAAACGGCAGGGTTGTCGAGGTAAGGGAAAAGAGCCGGATTTCCGACAACTGCACACTTGGAGCTTATTATTTTAAATCATGCGGACTGTACGAGCAACTTTACAACGAGTACTATACTTCCGATGAAAAGCTGGAAAAGGGTGAAAAATATGTGGCACCCCTGTACAATTATATGATCCAGAAGGGGATGGATGTGCGTATTTCCATCGTTGATTTTGACAAGGTGCATGTGTTGGGAACACCGGAAGAGCTGGATTATTTTAAAGAAAATTTTGATCCGGCTGTCAGAAATGCATAGATTCCGGCGAATTATATAAATAAGCATTGCAGAAATATGAATGTATCATAAACGAAAAGGTATATTGTGAAAAAGATAAAGCAGAAGTTTATTAACGGACAACTTAATAAAACCTGCGTCATCATAGCGCTGATCCACTGGTTGTTATCCTTTTTTTGCGACCGTCTGATCTTTGATTATGTGACATGGGACTTTGAAAATTTGACACAGAGTATTAAAACAGCAATGACCATCGGGGCCAAAGCTGTTTTTCTGCTTGTACTGCTGCTTGTATGGCAGGGTATCTGGTACTTTGTAAAAAAGGCAGACAGACGCTACGTCAGAAACACGTTGATCTATTTTGTGATTAATCTGGCAGTCCTTTTACTGGTATGGCCCGGTATCTGGAGAATGGATGAGTTTGGCATCTTAAACAGTGCGACACTGCTTTTGCCGGTTTTCTGGCAGAATTATCTGACAAGCCTTTTTTATGTTTTTTCTCTGATGCTTATACCGGCACCCGCTGGAATTGTGATCGTGCAGTGCGCCTGCATTTCCCTTTTAGCAGGCTATGTGATCACCTGGTTTGAAAAAGGATTTGGCAGACTGGGACTTTTAAGCTTTATTCCGTTTTTGTTCTTCCCGGTACTCGATTCCAACCTGTACCCGATGCGGATGAGCCTATATGCCTTTTTAGAGCTTTCCCTGGTCATTCTTTTATTTGAAACAAGACAGCAGTCCGAAAAGCTTACAAAATGTATTTTACTTGCAGCGGTTGTGACCGTATGGCGGACGGAGGCTGTGTATTATTTTGTCTTTTTCCCGCTTTTACTGGTCATTCTTTTGGCTAAGAAGCTTGATAAAAAGAAGCTGGTCCGTTCTGTTTGCGGTTATCTTGTGCTAACTCTTATCCTGTTTGTGCCGCAGACCCTGGGAAACCGGCTTACAAGCGGCAGTCAGTATGATCTGACAAGTGTTGTCCTGCCTTTGGTCGACCTGGTCCAAAAGGAGGATGAAGTCAATCCTGACAGTGAGGAGCTTAAAAAGATTGACGCGGTTGTCAGTGTAGATGCGGCAATAGAAGGTGCCAGAGAAGGGAAAAACGGTATCAGCCTGTTCTGGAGCAATCCGGACTTTGTGCGGACCGATTATACTTCCGCACAGTATTCGCAGTTTAAAAGTGCATATTATCAGCTGATCCTTAAGCATCCGGGCGTATTTTTAAAGGAGCGCTTTACCTGCTTTATGCAGTCAGAGGATCTGTTGGAAAATACAACCGAATTATTTGATAAAGAAGGCAATGCTAACTACGATACCTTCCGTGGTTATCCGTTGACAAAGCCTGTGAATAAAGAGCTTAGAAGCCGTGTGATCTGTCTGTTGGAATGGCGTCATTATCCGTCTTATACAGATAAAAAAGCAGGATATTCACTGATCTACAGTCCGATACTGCCGATTATTTTACTGCTTTTATGCTGGGGAGGATGTCTTGTACGGAAAAAATGGCCGGTATTTTTCATTTTATCGCTGCCGCTTATCAAGCTTCCGTTGATCCTTCTGACAGCACCGTCACGTTTATTTATGTATTATTATTCCCTGTATCTGATTGGCTACATGCTTTTCTTCTATATAATAATACGGCTGATGGGACCGGTATTAAAAACAGTCCGCTATGCCAAAAGAAACGGAGCAAAATCGGCATTTTATGCGGCATTGGAGAGAGTGGACCATGTTCATGTTGATGCAGCGACCAGGAAAGCGCTGGCATATGTCGGAAACAAGGACTGGGGAGTTGCATCCAACGATGGAAAGACAGTTGAGGATTTTGAACGTGCCGTATCCGGTAGCGGATACAGTGCCATGTCCGGGGAATCAGGTCCTCTTGTCAGTATCGTTGTTCCAACCTATGAAACAAAAAAAGAATTTCTGGACGATCTGTTAAACTGTGTCGTACAGCAGACATATCAAAACTGGGAGCTGGTGCTTGCAGATGCCAGTCATTCAGATTTGGTTGAGAAAAATGTGACCGTATTTAAAACGGAGCATGCGGATGACCTTAAGGAAAATAAAGCCAACCGCATCCGGTATATCCGCCTGACGGAAAATAAAGGAATTTCAGACAATACCAATGCTGCCATCAGGGAAGCAAAGGGAGATTATATCGCCCTGCTGGATCACGATGATCTGCTGACATTTGATGCTTTGGAGAAGATGACAGAAAGACTGGTTTTTGATCCCAACGTGGCAGAATGTGATGAGAGCGGCACAAACAGTGCCGAAAGCAGTACCAGCGGTTATAACAGCGCAGACATTCTTGCGGTATATTCCGATGAGGATAAATGCGATACCAGAGCGGAGCTTTTTTATGATCCCAATTTCAAACCGGATTTCAATCTGGATCTGCTTTTATCCAACAATTATATCTGTCATTTCCTGATGGTACGGGCAGATGTGATGAAAAAGCTTTTGCTGCGCGCTGCCTATGATGGTGCGCAGGATTATGATTTGCTTTTAAGACTTGCCATTCTTTCCCAAAGGACAGGTCAAAAGATCCTGCACACGCCTTATGTGCTGTATCACTGGCGCTGTCACGAGGATTCGACAGCGGTTAATACCGAGAGTAAACGTTATGCATATGATGCCGGCAGAGAGGCTCTAAAGGATTATTACAAACAGATGGGAATGGAAGGACAGGCTCTTGTAAAAGACAGCGCCCATCTGGGATTTTATGATACAACCTATGTGCCGGATATTTTTGCAGTCCGCAAGGATGTGGCAGCGGTCTGTGGCCGTGTCGTTAAAGATGGTGTTGTGGTTGGCGGTCCGGATGATCTGTTTACCGGGCTGAAACGTTACAGCAGCGGATATTTGCACCGGGCTGATGTATATATGGAAGTTTCATCCTGTGATGAGCGTGCACTCAGGCTTTCTCCTTCTCTTAAGGAAGGTCTGGAAGAGGCTCTTAAAAAAGGTATGAAGCTTGTGTATGATCCCAATTATATTGTAGAGTTGTAGCGATGAATAGGGATGTTTTGTGTCAGACGGACATGACTATAAATACAGATTGTTTTATGTCAGACGGACGAAACCATGAATAATGATGCAGTCAGTCGATATGGAGATCAGATAAGGATTTTATGAAAACAACAGTTGTAATCCCCAATTATAATGGAATTAAATATCTGGAAAACTGTATGAATAAGCTGGAGCTTGCCAGACAAAAGACAGATTTTGAGATCGTGCTGGTGGATAACGGCTCCACGGATAAAAGTCTTGACCTGTGCCATGAGTATGAAAAAAAGGGACAGGCAAGGGTGATTTATTTTAAAGAAAACACCGGATTTAGCGGCGCTGTTAATGCCGGAATTGATGCCTGCCGGACACCCTATGTGCTTCTTTTAAACAATGACACTGAGGTAAAAGAGGATTTTGTCCTCTGCCTGGAACGGTTTATGGATACGCATAAAAGAGCTTTTTCGGCATCGGCCAAGATGCTTTCCCTGTACGAGCCGGATGTGATCGATGACTGCGGTGATTTGTATTGTGCCCTCGGCTGGGCTTACGGTATCGGCAAAGGCAAAAGCAGGCTGCGCTACGAAAAAGACATGCAAATCTTTGCCTCCTGCGCCGGAGCAGCAATTTACCGCATGGAAATTTTTCGCAGAATTGGAACATTTGATGAAAATCACTTCGCGTATTTAGAGGACATCGATGTCGGTTATCGCGCGCAGATACAGGGTTATCGCAATTATTTCTGCCATGATGCGGTTGTATATCATGCAGGAAGCGGTTCCTCCGGATCGCGTTACAATGAGTTTAAAATCAATTTATCTGCAAAAAATAGTATATATCTGATTTACAAGAATATGCCCTTTTTACAGATTATATTAAATCTGCCCTTCCTTTTTATCGGCTTCTTTATCAAAACACTATTTTTTGTAAAAAAAGGATATGGAAAAATATATGTAAGAGGACTCTTGAGGGGAGTATCCTTGTGCAGTCAGAAAAAGGGACAGGCGAAAAAAGTCAGGTTTGAATGGAAAAATCTGCCGCATTATATATGGATCCAGTTGGAGCTGTGGTGGAACCTTTTACGCAGGCTGTATGAATTTGTGTAAAAGCCCTGTTTATGCACAAAACGGATAAATAAATTATGGATACAATTCTTAAGAAATATATAAGATTGCATTAAAATGTTACAAAAATGTTAAATTTACGTTACGCAGATGTTATAAAATGGTTGCCCTTTTTGCCAAAATAAGGTACAATAGCGGTTGTATATGGAAATAGGTGATATCTTTGATTAAAGACAATCAAAAGTATTTTAACAGACTCCATGTCGTGCTGGACGGGCTTGTGATCATCGCCACCTACGCGCTGGCATGGTATGTACGTTTTCAGACTGGATTTAATAATGACGCCGAATTTACCGGTGTATTAAGTACAAGAATATATTTTTCAACACTTTTATATATTGTTCCCGGATATCTGATCCTCAATTATTTATTTGGTTTGTATACCTCTAAGAGATATTCGAGCATGCAGCGGGACATTGCCAATGTCATCAAGTCGAATACCGTTGGCCTGATCCTGTTTATTGGTATCCTGTATATCATCAGGCAGAATCATATATCGCGTTCGATGATTTTTATTTTTTACGCATTTAATATCATTGGACAGGCCGGTACCAGGATACTGATCCGCAAGGTGTTGAGAACCTTCCGCAAAAAAGGATACAATATGAAATATATCCTTTTAGTCGGATATTCCAGAGCTGCCGAACAGTACATTGACCGCATTATGCAGAATCCGCAGTGGGGTTATGTAGTCCGCGGAATTTTGGATGACCATATTCCCAGAGGTACGATGTACAAAAATGTTAAAGTGCTTGGTACAATAGGAAATCTGGAGATTATTCTCCCGGAAAATAAGCTGGATGAAATCGCCATTACGCTTTCTCTGAAGGATTACGAATATCTGGAAGAAATTGTTGGAATGTGTGAAAAATCCGGTGTGCATACAAAGTTTATTCCGGATTACAACAGTGTCATTCCGAGTAAACCTTATACCGAGGATCTGAATGGACTTCCGGTGATCAATATCCGACATGTCCCACTGACCAATACCCTGAATGCAGTTGCAAAAAGGTGCGTGGATATTGTCGGGTCTGTTTTTGCGATTATTTTGTTTTCGCCGATTTTACTGATTACTGCTATCCTGATCAAATGTACCAGTAAGGGACCTGTTATTTTCAAACAGGAAAGGGTCGGATTGCACAATCGTAAGTTTCAAATGTATAAATTCCGTAGTATGAGAGTACAGGATCCGTCGGATGAAAAGAAGGCATGGACCACCAAAGGGGATACGCGCGTTACGCCGATCGGACGTATCATACGTCATACGAGTATTGATGAGCTGCCGCAGTTTTTTAATGTATTAAAGGGTGATATGAGTATTGTCGGTCCGAGACCGGAAAGACCATACTTTGTTGAGCAGTACAAGGAAGAAATTCCGCGCTATATGATCAAGCACCAGGTACGTCCGGGCATTACCGGATGGGCGCAGATCAGCGGCTACCGGGGGGACAGTTCGATCAAGGGACGTATTGAGTGCGACCTGTATTATATCGAAAACTGGACCATGGGACTGGATATCAAAATCATGTTCCTGACGTTGTTTAAGGGTTTTATCAACAAAAATGCATATTAGCACGTTTACGAGAAGGAAAGGATTAAAAAGGAAAAATAATGGCTACAGAGAGAAATTCAAGAAATACGGGTTCTGCTAACAGATCAGGATCCACAAACCGTAGTGGATCTGCAAAAAGAACAAATTCTGCAGGCAGAACAGGCTCTGCAAACAGATCCGGGGGCGCAAGACCGTCCGGTAGAAGACGTGTCAGCAAGGCTGAATTAAAAAGACGCCAGCGCAAAAAATGGATCATCCTTGGGGTAGAGTTTTTTGTAGTTCTTATTTTGATCGTTGCTTTGTTTTTTATCACAAAGCTGGATGTTATCCACAAAGACTATCTCGACGGAGAAGATACAGAAATCGCTGATACCGGCAATACAGACGATATGCTGGACGAGTTTATGGTTGATGAAGACGATGTCAAGTTCAACGATATCGGCAGTGATATGCAGGGATACCGCAATATTGCCCTGTTTGGTGTAGATGCCCGTAACAACAACCTTGGTAAGGGCTGCCGTACCGATACAATTATCATTGCTTCCATCAACGAGGAGACCAAAGAGATCAAGTTAGCCTCTGTTTACCGTGATACTTACCTCAATCTGGGAAATGATACCTACAACAAAGCCAATGGCGCATATGCCCACGGCGGTCCCAAGCAGGCTATCAACATGCTCAATATGAACTTTGACTTAAATATCACAGACTACGTTACTGTAGGATGGGGTGCTGTTGCAGATACTGTAGATGCTCTTGGCGGTATCGAGATCGATGTCGATGAATCCGAAATCGGACATCTGAACAATTATCAGGTAGAGACCTCCCAGTCACTGGGACGTAAATATACCAAGCTGACACAGACAGGTCTGGTCAATCTGGATGGTATCCAGGCTGTTTCCTACTGCCGTATCCGTTACACCGCAGGTGATGACTTTAAGCGTGCAGAAAGACAGCGTGAGGTTATTCAGGCACTGGCAGACAAAGCACAGTCCGTTGCCCTGAAAAATCCGGCAACCTTAAATAAGATTGCCAACGATGTATTCCCGTCAACAGCTACCAGCCTGACATTAAATGAGATCTTATCACTGTTATCCGATATTGCTTCCTACAAGATCGTGGATACCACCGGTTTCCCGACAGAGCAGTACCGTGCTACCGGTGTGATCGGTTCTAAGGGTGACTGTGTTATCCCGGCTGACCTTGCTACCAATGTTACCCTGATGCATGAATTCCTGTTTGGTGATACATCCTATACACCTTCATCAGAGGTTCAGTCATACAGCGCAAAGATCCATTCCGATACCGGAAAATAAAATACAGACAGTAAAAAGAAGGGGCTTTTTATAAGCCCCTTTTTCTATAAGAAATTGTATGTGAATCTGCAAGAAACTTGCCCGCTTGTTTTATCTCTGTTATACTATGTCTATGTGGAATTTTACAGGTATGAGACAGAAAAGGAAGCGCATAATATGTATACGGTAGACGTAATTATCCCCACATACAAACCTAAAAAAGAATTATTAAAAATACTGGATTTACTGGACAAACAGACGATCGTCCCCAACCGGATCATCCTGATGAATACGGAAGAAGCTTATTTTGATCAGCTGATCTATGGGGCGGAGTTATTCAAATATCATGAAAACTGCAGGGTGTATCATTTGTCAAAGCTTGAGTTTGATCATGGTGCGACCCGCAATATGGGTGTATATTATTCCAAGGCAGATTATTTTATTATGATGACACAGGATGCCACTCCCAAAGATGAGCATCTGATTGAAAACCTGCTAAAGCCTTTAGTTTCAGGTAAGGCTGCAGTTTCCTATGCAAGACAGCTGCCAAGGGAGGACTGCAATCCGATCGAGCGTTATACACGTGGTTTTAATTATCCGGACCATTCTTTTATCAAGCATGAGTCGGATGTCCGGACACTCGGGATCAAGACATATTTTTGTTCCGATGTATGTGCGGCATATGACCGTACCATTTTTGACAAAATGAATGGTTTTGTAAAGCGTGCAATTTTCAACGAAGATATGCTGTATGCAGCCAAGATCGCCAAAGCAGGCTATGGGATTGCCTATTGCGCCGATGCCTGTGTATACCATTCGCACAATTATACAGCCAGACAGCAGCTTCACCGCAATTTTGATCTGGGTGTATCGCAGGCAGATCATCCGGAGGTCTTTGAACAGGTCAGATCCGAGGGTGAGGGTATCCGTATGGTTAAAAGTACGGCTTCTTATCTTTGGAACCATCATTATAAAAGATGGATTCCCTGCCTGATCATACAGAGTGGGGCCAAGTTTTTGGGCTACCGCTTAGGAAAAAATTATAAGAAACTTTCAGAAGCACAGATTTTCAGACTGACTTCCAGTCCGGACTATTGGAAAAGGAAGGCATTAAAAAGAGGCATCCAGAATGTTGATGCCCACAGGGGATATGGAAGAAATCACGAAAAGGAAGGAGATTAATTATGTGTGGAATTTTAGGATATTGCGGAAAAGAACAGGCCGCTCCGATCTTGCTTGAGGGGCTGGCAAAGCTTGAATACAGAGGATATGACTCCGCTGGTCTTGCGGTAAGGGACGGAGACGGACCGATCGCCGTTGTCAAGGCCAAGGGGCGTCTGGCCAATCTGTCCGACAAGACTGACGGCGGAAAGGCCATGAAGGGATGCTGCGGTATGGGACACACACGCTGGGCTACACACGGCGAACCCTCCGAGATCAATGCGCATCCCCATGTAAGTGGTACTTACATAAAAAATCATCCTGCCGAAGAAGGACAGGTTGTAGGTGTTCACAATGGAATTATTGAAAATTATCAGGAGTTAAAAGAAAAGCTTTTGCGCAACGGATATCAGTTTTATTCCGATACCGATACAGAGGTCGTTGTAAAGCTGGTAGATTATTATTACAAAAAATACAACATCGGACCTATCGATGCGATTGCCAAGACCATGGTACGTGTCAGAGGCTCCTATGCTCTGTGCCTGATGTTTCAGGATTATCCGGGAGAAATCTGGGTAGCCAGAAAAGACAGCCCGATGATCATCGGAACCCAGGGTGATGCATCCTTTGTGGCATCCGATGCATCCGCTATTTTAAAATATACCCGTCATGTGTATTATATCGGCAATCTGGAAATGGCAAAGCTATCCAACGGAGAGGTCCATTTCTACAACTTAAACGGGGACGAGATTGAAAAGCCGCTTATGGAAGTACAATGGGATGCAGAATCTGCTGAAAAAGGCGGATATGAGCATTTCATGATGAAAGAGATCCATGAACAGCCAAAGGCGATCATTGATACCGCCAATGTGGTACTAAAAGAAGGAAAGGTCGATCTTTCTGCCATTGGCATGGATGAGCAGGCATTGTCGGATATCGACCAGATTTATATTGTGGCATGTGGCTCAGCTTATCATGTCGGTATGACGGCACAGTATGTGCTTGAGGATTTTGCAAGGGTACCTGTGCGGGTAGAGCTGGCTTCCGAATTCCGCTACCGCAATCCGATCTTATCACCCAAGGGACTGGTTGTTATTATTTCACAGTCCGGCGAGACGGCGGATTCACTGGCTGCTTTGAGAGAAGCCAAGGAGCATGGCAACAAGACGCTTGCCATTATCAATGTTGTCGGATCTTCCATTTCCCGTGAAGCCGACTATGTATATTATACAATGGCAGGACCGGAAATCGCGGTTGCCACGACCAAGGCTTACAGCACACAGCTGATTGCCTGCTATATGCTGGCGATCGCACTGGGACAAAATAGAAAGCAGATCACGGATACAAAGGCCAAAGAGCTGGTAGACGAGATTCTGGCGCTGCCGGATAAGATCGAAAAGATCATTGCCGACAAAGAGCGTATCCAGTGGTTTGCAGCCAAATTTGCATCAGCAAGGGATGTTTTCTTTATCGGAAGAGGAATTGACTACTCTATTTCCATGGAAGGCAGCCTGAAATTTAAAGAGATCAGTTATATTCATTCAGAGGCTTATGCAGCCGGGGAATTAAAGCATGGCACCATTTCCCTGATTGAGGATGGTACACTTGTTATCGGTATGCTGACCCAGGATGATCTGTATGAAAAGACCATTTCCAACATGGTAGAGGTAAAGAGCCGTGGAGCATATCTGATGGGACTGACCAATTATGGCCATTATGAGATTGAGGATACGGTAGATTTTACTGTTTATATTCCCAAGACGGATCCTCATTTTGCAGCATCTTTAGCAGTTGTGCCGCTGCAGCTTTTAAGCTATTACGTTTCTGTGGCAAAGGGGCTGGATGTTGATAAGCCGAGAAATCTGGCTAAGTCAGTTACTGTTGAGTAAATACGGATGCCGGTACGGTATCAGAAATATTTCGGATATTTGCAGGATATATCAAGGAGATATTAAATGGAAGAACAGGTAAGAGAAGAGCAAAAGCCGCAGCAGCCGGAAGATAAACAATTAAAGAAAATGGGCATGAGCGTTTTGTGCGGACTGATGTTTGGTCTGGTTGCAGGGCTTGTGATCGTCGTGATCCTTGTCGTATTCAAACAGGAGGCGGCACCGGGGCTTTTTGATCCGGTTGAAAAGACAGAAACTGTGGAAGCGCAGCCTGCCAAAGAGGCAGAAGATGGCACGGAGGATGCTTTGGATGATACAGAAAAAGACGGAGAGGAAGAATCCAATCAGATGGCCGACATCAATGAGATGAATTCCGATTCCGAAATCGATATGACGGTTGCCGAAGAGACACAGGCTACGGTTGTGACGGATGTTACAGAGGTTGTTGATCGCGTTATGCCGTGTGTTGTATCTATTTTTGGCAAATATACCATTGAAGATGATTTCTGGGGCTATCTGTATGATTATGAGACCGAGGGCGGCGGTTCCGGTATTATTGTCGGAGAAAATGACACAGAGCTTTTAATCGCAACCAACAATCATGTTGTTGAGGACTCCGATGAGCTTACGGTGCAGTTTATTGACTCATCTGTAGCAGAGGCTTCCGTAAAAGGAACTGATGCAGATATGGATCTGGCGGTGATCGCCATCAATCTTTCTGATCTTGATCCTGCGACCAAAAAACAGATCAAGATCGCGACTTTGGGCAATTCCGATTACTTAAAGGTAGGAGAACCGGCAATCGCGATCGGAAATGCACTTGGTACCGGTCAGTCTGTGACAACCGGTGTGATCAGCGCTGTCAACAGAGCTTATACGGATGATGAAGGCCCCTTATATGGGACAGAGACCGATAAAGCCAGTAGTTCATCTGCGGTAAAATATCTGATACAGACGGATGCCGCAATCAATCCGGGCAATTCCGGCGGCGCTCTTTTAAATGTCAGGGGCGAGGTGGTCGGAATCAATTCCAGCAAGATCGCAGATTATGCGACAGAAGGAATGGGATATGCGATCCCGATTTCAACAGCAGAACCGATCTTAAAGGATCTGATGGAGAAAAAAACAAGGCCTTCACAAAAAAATGATTCTGCAACATATCTGGGAATCAGCGGTATGGCTGTTACCGGTGAGCTTCTTGACAAGTATGATATCAAAGAGGGAATTTATATCACACAGGTATTTGACCATACACCTGCCAAAGATGCGGGTATTCATAAAGGGGATATCTTATTGGAGATCGACGGATATACAGTAGGAAAGATGAGTGACCTGACAGAGGTTTTATCTTATTATAAAATTGGTGAAAAGGTTACAGCAAAGCTTATGACACGTACCAATAATGGATATCAGCCGTATGAGACGACGGTAACACTTGGAGGAAAATAATGAGCAATTTTTTTGATTTATTCAATAATTCCAATAAAGACGAACAGAAAGTGACGGATGAGGGAGTGGCTGAAAAAAAAGAAACAGAAAAAAATACAACAGCTACGGAGCACATTGACGATGAAGTTGTCTTTTTCGATGAGGATGATTTTTCGGACGAAGAGGAAAATGACTCTTACTTAAATGATTTTGATGATGCACCGGGACAGAAACCGTTTATCAAGCCTGAAAATGATTTCCGGGAGGTTGTGGATAAGGATGATGCGCCCTTATTTGACATGAGTGCCGGGGATGATGATTTTGATGAATCCGATTTTGATGAATCCGATTTTGATGATGCGGATGATGCGGATGAGGAGCATCCGGCAAATGATCATGCAGATGACGATGACGTGGCAGGTCATACAAGTGATGCTGGTGTGGATCCTGCAGGAGCTGATAATATAGCAGGTGCTGTCAATAGTGATGATAATAGTGACTCACATAAAGATGGTAGTGATGATGCAGACGATGCCGCTGATGAAGATATCGATGATGCTTCCAACGACAATGACTCTGACGATGAAGAAGATGATGATGATGCGTATGATAATGTATGTTTTATCTGCCATCGCCCCGAAAGCATTACCGGCAGACAGTTCAAGCTGCCGCAAAATATCTGCGTGTGTGATGACTGTATGCACAAGACCATGGATGCCATTGGCCAGTATGATTATCCGGGAATGGATGACGCTGCTTTACTCAATTCACTCTCCGGCTTTGGTATGCCGGGCTTAAACCAGAGTGCCAATTCAGATGATGAGGATTCCAAGGACGGAAAAGATATTCCAAAAGGTTTCCCAAATATCCGTTTTGTTAACTTAAATGATCTGCAGCAGGATCCAAATTCCAAACGGACCAAGTTAAAAAAGCGTAAAAAGACAGATAAGCCGCTTATCGATCTGAAAGATATTCCGGCACCTCATGAGATCAAAGCTAAGCTGGATGAGTTTGTTGTGGGACAGGAAAAGGCCAAAAAGGTAATGTCTGTAGCCGTTTACAACCATTACAAACGTGTGGCGACCAATACCATGGATGAAATCGAGATCGAGAAATCCAATATGCTTATGATCGGACCTACCGGCTGTGGTAAGACATATCTGGTAAAAACACTTGCAAAGCTTTTGGATGTGCCGCTTGCGATCGCAGATGCAACCAGCCTGACAGAGGCGGGCTATATCGGTGATGATATTGAAAGTGTACTTTCCAAACTGTTGGCAGCTGCCGGCAATGATGTGGATAAGGCCGAGATGGGTATTGTCTTTATTGATGAGATTGATAAAATTGCCAAAAAGCAAAATACCAATTCCCGAGATGTTTCTGGTGAATCGGTTCAGCAGGGAATGTTAAAGCTATTAGAGGGAGCGGATATTGAAGTGCCGGTTGGTGCGAGCAGCAAAAATGCGATGGTTCCGCTTACTACGATCAATACACGCAATATTTTATTTATCTGCGGTGGTGCTTTCCCGGAGCTGGATGAGATTATCAAACAGCGTCTGTCCAAACAAAGCTCTATCGGATTTGATGCAGTCCTAAAGGATACATTTGATAAAGAGAAAAATATCCACAATCAGGTTACGATCGAGGATCTGAAAAAATATGGTATGATTCCCGAATTTTTAGGCAGACTGCCCATTCTGTTTACACTGGACGGCCTGACAGAGGATATGCTCGTGGATATCCTGCGTGAGCCTAAAAACGCGATTTTGAAGCAGTATCAGAAGCTGTTGGCTCTGGACGAGGTAGATCTGCACTTTGATGAAAGTGCCCTGCGTGCGATTGCCAAAAAGGCTATGGAAAAGGATACCGGAGCGCGTGCATTACGTGCTATTATTGAGGAATTTATGCTGGATATCATGTATGAAATTCCCAAGGATGACAATATCGGTACTGTGACGATCACCGGAGATTATATCGAAGGTAAAGGCGGACCGATCATAGAGATTCGCGGATAGTTTTTGCAAGGCCGGCATAGACTGATAAAAAGATTTATGCAGGTGTAAAAATGAACGCATGTGAATATCGTATTTTATCGGAGGATTATCGGGACATCCCTTTGGGATTTGATATATCCTCCGGTTCTTTATTTCTGGGAGATCCTCTAAGTGATGACATATGTGTCATAAAAATAACGGATAACCTGTATATCCTCTATGTTGTGGCATCCAGTGTGGCGCCTTTAAACAGTGCGGAATACCACTATCAGTATATTCCCAAGTGCTATGGGTTGCAGAATGATCTGTCGGTCTTGAATGATGCAGGAATTTTACAGGTCGGCAGGGAGCCGCTGAGCCTGACAGGGCAGGGCGTTATCCTTGGCTTTCTGGATACGGGGATCCGTTACAGGCTTCCGGCTTTCCGCAATGAGGATGGCTCGACACGGCTTGTCAGTGTGTGGGACCAGACGGCGCAGATGGATGGCAGCAGTGTTGGAACTGGTAATCAGACAGATGAAAACGAATTGCAGCCGCCGGACGGTTTTTATTATGGAATCGAATACACAAGAGAAGTCATCAACCGCAATCTGGCTGAGGACGGTCCCGTTCTTTTTACGGATGAGGATGGCCATGGTACAAAGATGATTTCCGCTTCCTGCGGCTATGACAGAACCAATGGATTTATCGGAGCAGCGCGCGATGCGGATATTGCAGTGGTAAAATTAAAGCAGTGCAAGCAGTATATGCGGGAGTTTTACAGTATAGCGCAAGATGTGCCCTGTTATCAGGAAACGGACATTATGTTAGCGCTCAGCTATTTAGACAAGGTGGCAGAAAGAGAAAAAAAGCCTCTGGTCATCTGTATGGCACTTGGCACCACGATGGGCTCGCATGACGGATCGGCACTTTTGGACGGATATCTGGACCAGCTTGGCAGAAAACGCAACCGCTGTGTGGTAGTGGGAGGCGGCAATGAAGGCAACGCATCCGGACACTACGACGGAATTATGCTTCCGGCTTATTCTGCACAACGGAATTATGAAGAGATTGAACTTCTGATCGGGGAAAATGAACCGGGCTTTTATATGGAAATATGGGGGCAGATCCCGGACATTTACACGATCTCCGTTACAACACCGGGAGGAGAAGGAATATCCGAAATTCCCTATAGTCTGCGACAAAGTATGGAATTTAGCTTTATTTATTCCGACACAAGGCTTATGATAGATTATATACCGGTGGATATCGGAAACGGACAGGAGCTCATCACACTGCGCTTTATACGACCGGTATCCGGGATATGGAAGCTTCGTATTTTTACAAGAAGCGGAGAAGGGCGTGTCCATGCATGGCTTCCGCTCAGACAGTTTTTGAAAAGTGATACTTATTTTTTGAGGCCGAGTCCATATGAGACATTGACGGAGCCGGCCTACAGCAGAGGTGTGCTGGCGGTTTCAGCCTACAACAGCAGCGACCAGAGCTTTTATTTAAACAGCGGAAGAGGCTTTTCGGTTGATGGCAGTATTGTGCCGGCGATAGCTTCACCGGGTGTGCTGGTACCAACGGTACTTGGAGCTGAGACGGGATCGAGCATGGCAGCAGCCATAGCGTCCGGAGCAGCTGCGGATTTTATGCAGTGGGCTGTCGGACAGGGAAGAGACGTTGTTATCAACACCCAGAGCATCAAAAAT
The DNA here is from genome assembly GCA_900317505.1 of uncultured Lachnospiraceae bacterium. Lineage (GTDB taxonomy): Bacteria > Bacillota > Clostridia > Lachnospirales > Lachnospiraceae > UBA2882. The sequence continues at coordinate 174,409 of ONHB01000002.1, forward strand.
TACTTTATCAGAGGTGCGGTCAGACGAAATGATCTGTATTATCCATCCAGGGAGTGGGGATATGGGACGCTGAATCTGGTCGGCGTATTTGATGTGCTGGCTGGGTTGTAAATAATATAGTTAAATTAAACGCTCCAAAAATATGATATGTAATTAAAGGCTAAAAATATCTTTAAAATCACTTAAATGGAAAGGAGAAAACACAATGTCAACATGGATTGCAGTTTTGATTGCTGCCTGTGAGCAGGTGATCAAGCAGACACGTGAAAACAATGGAACAGAGGGAGAGCATCTTACCGGTGTCCTCAAAGTTCCGGTCTTGAAAGACAAGATCTATCTGACCAAATATCACAATGAGGGAGCCTTTCTCAATCTGGGAAGTGCACACAAGGAGTTTGTAAAGGGGCTTTCCGTGGGACTTTGTGTGGTCTGCTTTCTGATGTATGTATTTTCCTTTGGAAAGAAGGGGAAAAAGCTGCTTCGTACCGGACTGGCATTTTTATTAGGAGGTGCTTTTTCCAATACTTATGATCGCATGATGCGCGGATATGTGGTGGATTATTTTGGCTTTGAGGTCAAAAATGACAAGATTAGAAGCCTTGTTTTTAACATTTCGGATTTTTGCATTATGATTGGTGCGATGATTACAATCATTGCTATTTAAGGTGGCATTTGATATACTAAAAAAAGATAAACAACAAAGGCAGGTAGGAGTATGAGCAAGAAGAAAGTAGTTGTTTCATTGGGACACCAGGCACTGGGATATACGATCTCAGAGCAGTGGGATGCAGTAAAGGATACAGCAAAGGCATTGGCTGATCTGGTTGAGGCTGATTACCAGCTTACCATTACACACAGTAATGGTCCTCAGGTTTCTATGATTCACAAGGCGATGACAGAGCTTCGCCGTATTTATATTGATTACAGTCCGGCACCTATGTGTGTATGCTCTGCTATGAGTCAGGGTTATGTCGGATATGATATTCAGAATGCATTAAAAGCAGAATTGCTTTCAAGAGGCATTTCCAAGTCTGTCAGCACCATTCTGACACAGGTTACGGTTGATCCTTATGATGAAGCCTTTTATGAGCCGCACAAGCTTTTAGGACGCTATATGAGTGCTGAGGATGCCGAAATGGAGATCAAAAAAGGTAATTATGTACAGGAGATCCCCGGTAAAGGTTTCAGACGTGCGATCGCAGCGCCCAAGCCGATTGATATTGTTGAAATTGATACCATCCGTCTGCTGGCAGATGCCGATCAGGTCGTAATCGCATGCGGTGGTGGCGGAATACCCGTTATCGAGCAGAAGCATGCCTTAAAGGGTGCATCAGCAGTTATTGAAAAGGACTGTATCGCCGGTAAACTGGCTACAGACTTAAAGGTTGACCAGCTTATCATTCTGACCAGCGTAGAGCAGGTATACACCAACTACGGCAAGGAAGGTCAGACAGGTATCGACCGCATGAATTTAGAGCAGGTCAAAGCTTATATTGAAGCCGGAGAATTTGGCGAAAATGATATGCTGCCCAAGATGGAAGCTGCTGTGACCTATCTGGAAAAAGTACCAACCGGAAGTGTGCTGATCACATCCATTGACAAAGCTTCTCAGGCTGTCAAAGGTAAAGCAGGCACATTGATCACCGCATAGATTAAATGGCTGTGATAGTGATTTGGTTATTTGTCAGTTGTGAGTCTTGATTAGACTTGTGTGTTGGATAGCTGACTGGCAAACAGATTGTATATGAAAAGATAATAAAAGACCCTGTGGTCAAGAACATGGGATTTATCCGCGTGGATGATCTTCATGATGTTGACTACAGGGTCTTTGTTGTGTTGTATTAAGCTTTAATTGTTTGGTTATTATGCGATGTTAGTTTTTGTTGGATATTATTAGATTTAGTTATAATTTGTTAGTTTTCGTTGGTGCTTCGTTGGTTTTTATTAGTATTTGTTGGTTTTTGTTACATTTTGTTATTGTTTCATGTTGGTTTTCGTTATATTTCGTTGGGGTGCCAATGATAAAATCTAACTATCTGTCCAATGTAATTTTATATAACTGGATATTTGTCAGGATATTTTGGTCTGCATCGCTTTCATTTGCAGTATTTTTACCTGTATTGTTTTGGTCTACATTATTTCCGGCTGCACTGGTTTCACTTGCAATTTCAATCGTCTGCTGACTTCCATAATGATAAGTCACAGAGTAGAGCGGTATATTACTGTCCGTATCGGTAAGTGAAACAGTAAAGGAGCTGATATCCGATAATGACCAGCAGGCATTCATGCCAAGCGGTATCAGGAGCTTTCCATCGCCGTACTGGCAGGTCGTTTGATATTGCTGTGGAGAGTTGCCTTCGGTATCGGTAAAGGATATTGTCACAAGCAGGTTATCAGCGGGCTTTGCAGCAAACTCCAGATACATAGCATTATAGCTTTCGCCAGTAAGCTCTTTTATGTCTGAAGGATCGGTTTCGGATGTCAGTACATTGTTTTTGATAAAGCTATCGTAGGAATTACCAAAGGATGCGGCTGAAAGCCCCAGATCAAGGGGAGAGCAGTCGTTCCGGTAATCATCATAGCCGCTCACAAGTCCAGCAGCGTACAGCTTGTCATACAGCCTGGGCGGATAAAAGGCATGATCCTCGTGGCTATAGAGGTAACCGGCATCCATCATGAAACGGAAAATATAATAATCATATTCGGGCTGGATGTAAAAAACAACCGGTAAATTTTCCGGATCGGAATCCCAGATCTCCTGCTGGGCCTTGAGGCTGCGGGCGGCAGGAATATAGCCGGTGCCGTAGCAGGTAATTCCCAGATAATCAAAAAAGCCCTGACCGTCTAGGGCCATATAAGTCACATCCTCTGATACCTGTTCGCATTTTTCCACAACCTGGGCATATTCTTTGATGTAATGCACCTGATCGGCAACCATAAATCCATCCCCAAGTAATGCCTGATAACGAGGGGCGAGATCTGTATCCTCGGATTTTAAAAAGGTATCCGGCACAGTATAATAAGCAAACAGCTTGGAGCCATCATCCATAACCAGCTGTGCATCGCCATCCGGGTATACCCACAGATCGGGATTTTTGGTCTGGGAGATCTGCATGTATACGATAAAAGGTAAAGAAAGACAGAAGCCAAATGCCAGAAGGTTGGATTTTTTTTCTTTCAGTATTTCCTTGTGTGACAACAGATAGACTGGCAGGTACATGCCGATAACAGCGATCAGAATCGGGCCGGTGCGTGAAAGAACCTTTCCGACGTCGGCACGTACAAGCGTATAGCTGTATGAAATTACAAGTGTTATGATACCGGCTGCCAGTAAAAGAAGCTGGTAAATATCTTTTTTGCGGAGTGACCGGTATGCAAAATAGAGAAGCAGCCATATTCCGATCGCAGGTAATAAAAAGCGCAAAGCCATATACAGATAAAGCCTGAGCGTTGGCATACCTGCAAGGTAGGGCAGGAAGAAATCCGGGGCTGTCTGGTTGGATAAAGCGATTCCGTCTGCCAGAATTGTCTGCGAGGAATAAGTTAAAGTATGTTTTAACATTCTGAATAACATCGGAATAGAGCAGGAAATGACAGCAAATAGAGCAACATATAAAATAAGATAGCTAATGGAAAGAAAAGCTGCCTTGGACCTACGCGATTTCTCCCACAGTGCATGTATCTCCCAAAGGCAGACCGGAACCAGAGCAAGCATCACCGCTGCACCAAAGAGCGGATAGTACAGACCGGAAAGAAAGCTTGTCAGGATATAGCTGAAGATCCAGAGTGCCGGTTTCTTTAATAAGCGGGGCAGGGTCAGCAGTAACAGCGCCGGAAGTACCATGTACTGTCTGTTATAACAGGGAAGGGTGAAAAGCACCGCAAACAGCAGCGCTTTGGAGCCACCGATGTGTTTACAGATCAGAAACATGATGATAAAGCAAAAGATAACCATTGTTATTGATATAGCAGGAGCATAATCAGTTACGGTTCCGCCAAGTAAACCATGTTGGATAAATCCATTGACAAAAGGGAACAGACCGGAGACCGGTGTATAAGTATCGTATAATGACTGGCCGTGTTCAAAAATCTGGTTGAAGGGAATCATCTGCTCGCCATGATGATGCTGGTCGGGCTGTGCATACATGGGTGCCGCACAGAAGGAATGGTATGCGAAAATGATCATAGGTGTCACAAAACAGATAATATCATCCTTTTTTTCACGGAAATACCGGATCGCGTGGCAGATAAGAATAAAAAACAGGACAGCGATCAGACCTTCAAAGAAAACATAATATCCGGTCGCATAGCGGACGCGGATAATGGAATCCTGATAAAGGTATTTATCGATCAGATACACGGAAAAAAGACCGGGCATCAGGCACTGGAGAAGCAGTATCAGGTGCTTTGCAAACAGACTGGCAGGATGAAGCCGTCTGATCACATGGATAAGTAGCAGAAAAGCAGTCCCGATCAACAGCGTCAGAATGTAAATTCTGGAGCTGGAAAGTACAAAATGTGTTGTAAAATTGCATCCAAAGCTTAAAACCGATACAATGCCATAGTAAGTCAGCACATAAATAAGAAGCATCGTGCGGATATCAGCCTTGCGGTTGATCATTCCAAAAAGGGACAATCCTGCAAAAAAGAGAAGCGGAAGCGATACCTGTTTATAGAGGATCAGATATACAAAAAAAGGAATAGCCGTTGCACACAGACAGAGACACGGACAGAATATGGCATCTGTATGGCTGCCTGTACAGTCATCTGAGGTCAAAGGGGATATAGAGCCTTGAAGGGTGGGAGCCGTCGTGTGTGCAGATGCCGGAAAAGCTTTTTTCTGCCTTTTTTCATATAAAAAAAGAAGCAGGCACATAAAAATGGCACCACCGATGGTTATGGCCCAGAAAAGCGATAATTCCGCTGATTTGTTAAGACCGCTCGATGATACATTTTCTATGATAAAATCTGTAAATTCCTGTGTCGTGCCGGAAACTACAGGTAACAGCTTTAAGCTGATGACCGCAGCAAACAGGATGGTAAGAAATAATGCGAGCATAAAATCCTCCGTATAAAAACGTTCGTATGAATTGTATTTTGAGTGCTTTTTTTTAATAGGTTATGTGTTAAAATGATTATACAATAGATTGATGTCAGGGTCAAAAACTCATGAGGACATCAGATGGAGATGAATATGGGATTTAAAAAACGGATATCGGATTTTTTATATAAAATACAGAAAAGCAGGGCAGGCTTTTATGCGGCTATATGTCTGGCAGTGGTGACCGTGCTGGCATCTATTTTATACTTTGTGTTCTGGCCGGACAACCTGATGCATTCGGACATGGCGGCCGAGGTGATGCTTTCCAAGCTGTTGTCAGAGGAGGGCAGCCTGATTTCCAAAAACTGGTTTTATTCGACGGAGATCAGGATTGTATACACGCAGCTTGTCATGACACCGTTGTTCCATTTTATCAGCGATTTTGGTGTCGTAAAGCTGATTTCCGTTATTTTCTATGATGTTCTTTTAGTAGTTGTTTTTTATTTTACGGGTAAGCACTTTGGTATCAAAAAGAGCAATCTGTTTTTGATGATGGCCCTTTTGGCAGCGCCTTTATCCAATGAATATCTGGATATGATGCTTTTGGGCAATTTTTATACGTCCCAGACGGTCTGCACATACTGCGTGCTGATGTTCTTTTATCGGGAAGATAAAAAGGATAAGAAGAGTACGTGGATAAGGCTGGCACTTCTGTGTGTGGCAGCGCTGATTTTGGGTCTGTCAGGCCTCCGGTATCTGGCAAGCCTGTATGTGCCGATGGTTTTGTCTGTGATGATATTTTTCTGGCTGGACCGGGATGAAAAAGCAAATAACAGGCTTATTTTCAAGCTTGGTACTTCCATCCTTCTCTGCTTTTTTGCGGGAATTGGCTTTCTGATCAACAAATTTTATCTGGCGGCAAATTACAGCTTTGACCAGACACCGATAAGCTTTGTGCCGATCGATGATGTCATGGATCGATTTCTGGTGTCCATTAAGCTTATGATCGAATTTGTCGGTTACCGGGAGATCGGTGCTGTCAGCGGACTGGGGATTGTCAACGTGGTCAAATTTGCGTTTCTGGTATTTTTGATCTATGTGATCGCATTTCTCACAAAACACCGCAAGGAGCTTCTTACGGTGCCGCAGAGACTGTTTTTATATTATTTCCATGCACTGTTTGCTATCAACTGGTATATGCTGGTATTTACGGATGTGCTGCAGCAGTACCGCTACTGGCTGCCGGTTTATATTATCGCCATTCTGCTGGTGGGAATTTATCTGCAAAATTACAAGCCGTCCAATTTCCTTGTCAAGCCGGTATGCATTGCCATCGTCGTTGTGACGGTGCTTGCGTCTCTGTACGGTGAATTGTGGCAGGATACCAAGTACAATGACTGTGAAAAACGATATGGATATATGGATTTTCTGGAAAAGAACGGGTATGACTTTGGATATGCAACCTTCTGGAATGCAGATGTGACCGAGTATCTTTCCAATGGAGAGATCCATGTGGGCAATCTTGGCGGTGATGAAAACGGTTCTGCACCGTATGAATGGCTGAGCCGCAAGGAGTATTACAAGGAAGGGTATCATACCGGCAAGACGTTTTTACTTCTGGCAAGGACCGAGGAGCCGGCACTTTTCCAGGGAGATATCACGATCATGACAGATTCTGTCAAGGTGTACGAGGATGAATACTATGTCATATACGAAGGGGAAGGCATGTATCTGTTTTCCAAATAGCGTTTACAAATGACAATGGCGGAGGTGATGCAGGATGCAGGGCAAAATTAATCGGATCATTTTTTTTGAGGGAGATATTGAGACAACCGGATATTTTTCGCGGCAGATGGAAAAGACATTTTTAAAAGAAGGCTATCAAACGTATTTTTTTGACTATGGAAAGGCTGCAAAAAGTGCATCGGGGCTTCTGCGGTTTATCAAACGGGGAGAAACGGCGGTTGTTACCTTCAATTATCATGGCCTGTGCGGAAAAAATGAAATTGTATATGATGAAGAGCTGGGTGGTTATATCTGGGATACCTTTGATATTCCATGTATCAATATTGTCGTAGACCATCCGTTTTATTACCATCATTTTTTTGAATGTCTCCCAAAGCGTTATATTCATGTCAGCATTGACAGAAATCATGACCGCTATATGCAGGAATACTTTCCAAATATCCGGCGAGGACCGTTTCTGCCGCTTGGCGGGACCAGTCTTTACGAGGACGGAAATTATCCCCAAATAGCTGACAGACCTATGGATGTCGTATTTGTGGGCAATTATGAGGCTCCGGAAAATTTCAATGTCTATATAGAGCGGATCGATGACGAGTACACTGCTTTTTATATGGGTGTTATCAATGAACTCAAGGCACATCCGGACCGTCTGCTTGAGGATGTGATGAAGGAGCATATTTTACAGGAAATTCCCGAGGCAACACATGAAGAGCTCAAGGAAACAATGGGGCATATTATCTTTCTGGACATGTATATCCGGTTCTTTTTCCGGGGCGAGGTTGTGCGTATCCTGGCGGAGGCAGGTATCCGTGTACATGTTTTCGGAAGCGGATGGGAGCAGCTTGTATGCAGTGCCAAAGAAAATATTATCGTAGGCGGTAGTCTGGATTCGCTTGGCTGTCTTGAAAAAATATCCCAGGGCAAGATTTCACTGAATGTGATGCCGTGGTTTAAGGATGGGGCACATGACCGCATCTTCAATTCCATGTTAAACGGAGCCGTCTGTGTGACCGATTCCTCGGTGTATCTTGATGAAATCCTTAAGGATGGAGAAAATGCCGCTGTATATGCACTTGATGAGCTTGAAAAACTGCCTGTCATTGTGCGTGGGCTTCTGGAGGATCCGGACAAAATGCAGAGGATTGCAGACGCCGGCTATCAGATGGCAAAAAATGGACATACCTGGGCAGATCGCAGTAAAAAGGTTATCAAAATTTTAGAAAGCATTGATTGAAACAACTATAGAGAATATGGTATTATGATGTAAGACAGGTTAGATTAAAGAAAAGGGGGATATACGATGGACGAGAAGAAAATACTGGTTGTAGATGATGATCAGAATATGTTACAGCTATTATATGCATTTTTGAGAGACAGTTATCGTGTAACAACCGCGACCAATGGGCAGGAAGCTCTTGATATGATCAGGGAAAAGAGACCGGATCTGGTATTGTTGGATTATCTGATGCCGGGCATGAATGGGAAAGAGACGCTCGAGGTTATCCGCAATGATGAAGAATTAAAGGATCTGCCGGTATTCTTTTTGACCGGTGTTTCTGATACCAACAAGATCAGCGAATGTCTTAAGCTGGATCCGATCGGATATATCTTAAAGCCGATTGGTAAATTCAGTCTTTTGGCCAAGATACGTGCTTATTTTGAAGAAGTTGACGGCTGAGTTAAGATAGCTGATACATAATGGCAGGCAGATCACGGATCTGCCTGATGGATAAAATAAAACGCCTAAGCTACATTTGTAGTCAGGCGTTTTATTTTTGTGCTCTTATCTGATGAAAGAGCAGTGTTGATATAAAAGAATGATTGCCGGTATTTTAAGCTTTGTCAGTTTCTTCTGTGTTGTCCTTGGCTTTTGCTTCCTCAATCGCACGGGCGATGTTTTCGTCTACTTCTACAGCGTCTTCTTCCTCGGTCTCAGGCTTTACCTTCTCAAGATAATCTGCGATTTCAGCAATGATGCTGTCGTAGAGCGGCATCAGGTCAGCGTGATTAGCTTTGATAAAGTCGATGTCGTTGTCCTTTCCTGCCATTTCCAGAGCCTTTGCTTTTTCGGATAAATCCAAAGCTCCGACCATCTTGGCGGTACTCTTAAGAGCGTGTACATGGATGGTGTAGTTTTTGTAATCCTCCTGCTCGTAGGAAGTGGTGATATCGTGCTTGCTCTTGTCTGAATTGTCGTAGAAGGACTGCAGTAAGAAACGGAAGGTATCCTTGCTTCCTTCGGCTGATTCAACAGCGGAGCGTACATCGATCAGTTTAAATTCATATTCGGAACGGATCTCTTTGGCTACAGCATCCCAGAGCTTGCTGTATAAATCCTGTTCTACTTTGTCGTATTCTACCAGTACATAACGGTTTTCCGGCAGATACTGGAGTATTTTTTCTTCCAAAGGCTTGCCCTGGATCGGTTTGGACATATAGTCGATGAAGCCTTCGTTTTCATACATTTCCTTGGCACCGGAAACGGCATTGGCTGTCAGAACGATGACAGGTGTGTCAACATTGGGACCGTCGATTGCTTTTAAGCGGTGCAGGGTTTCGATACCGTCGATATTGGGCATCATGTGATCCATCAGGATCAGATCGTAATAAGTGTTTTCACATTTTTCAAGAGCTTCGAGACCGCCGGAGGCTTTGTCTACCTGAATCTGTGTGCTCTTTAACAGACCCTCTACAACGGAAATGTTCATGGCGTTGTCATCAACGACCAGGATGCGGGCATTGGGTGCAACGAAGGTTGTACGGTATTTTTTGTGTTTCTCACGGCTGTAAGCATATTTCTCGCGGAATTTACCGATGGGCTTGCGGTCGCGGATGCCCTGTTTTAATACAAAGGAGAAGGTTGATCCGGCGCCGTATGTACTCTGTACTCTCAGATCAGACTGCATTAAGTTTAATAACTGTCTGGAGATACTTAAGCCAAGGCCGGTACCTTCGATATTGCGGTTACGTCTTTCTTCGATACGCTCGAAGGAAAGGAATAATTTTTCGATATCCTCTTCTTTGATACCGATACCGGTATCGCTTACGGATACGATCAGGTTGAGGGATGAATCACCGGCCTCTTCCCAGCTTACCTTTAAGGTGATCGTACCTTCGTTGGTGTATTTTACGGCATTGGACAGCAGATTGATAATGATCTGGCGCAGACGCACATCGTCACCATATAAGAGGTAAGGAATGCTTTCGGCTACGATTGTGTTGAATTCAAGACCTTTGTTGGAAACCTTGATCTCAAACATATTGATAACTTCGGAAAGCACAGTAGCGATTTCGTATTCGACAGGCAGGATCTCCATCTTGCCACATTCGATCTTGGAGAAATCCAGAAGGTCGTTGACAAGTGAAAGAAGGGTGGTGCCTGCGTCACGGATGTTTTCTGCATATCCGATGACATTTTTTTCGGTTGCCTCACGAATGATGATCTCATCCATACCAAGTACGGTGTTGATAGGAGTACGGATCTCGTGTGACATATTGGCAAGGAAGTTGGACTTGGCTTTGTTGGCAGCCTCGGCCTGTTCCTTTAATTTCTGCAGCTGATTGTTGGTACGGTAATGCCCTGTGATATCGGTAAGCCATGCATAACGTCCGTCAAATTCTCCGGTGTTGAGCCAGTTGGACCGGATCTCATAAATTTTGGAAAATTCTTCCGAAACATATTCCTTGGATGCAAACAGTTTCTGGATACCTGGCTGATCAGCAATGGTAGTAAGATTTTTGATGATCGGAAACAGCTGTGCAAATTCGTTGTTGAAATAAACGATATTGTCGCCGTTGGAAATGATAAGAACCGCTCCGACATCATGATTTAAGATCTCTTTGGTCGCGATCTGAACGGAGCTTGCCGGCTGGGGCTTGTTGCCTGTGTACAGCTTGTAATTAAAAAATACAGAGGCTGCGAGTAGAATCACTAATAAAATGATAATAATCCACATTTTTCTCTCTCTCCCTTTACATTTCATTTTTGGAAAATACCCAAATTTATACCTAATAAATATTATACCAAAAATCGGAAACCTATAAAATAGAAAGAAAAGAGAAAGCCAAAGAAAAAATGCACAAAAAAACACTGCGTATTTTAGCAGTGTTTTTGAATTATCGGGGCGGAATGGATGACGGATCGACACCACGTTCCTGTTCCAGTACATCAAAGCCTTTCATATAGACTTGACTGTCTTCAGTGAAATCGCCATGATCGTTGATCCTTGTGTATGCGTCCGCAACGGTAAAAAAGGCGGCGCAAAGTGATAAAACAATGGTACCGATTATGATATAGCCAAGATATTCCATATTAGTACTCCTGCCTTTCTTTTGCAAAATTTTTGATCGTTTCTGAGGTGGACAGCTGCTTGTCACGCCTGTATTTTTTGATCTTTTTGATGCCCTTATACAAAAAAAACGGTGATCCGATCGCGTATGCCAGAAACGTGATCTGGAAATAGCCGGTAAATACTGCAATAAGGGATAAGGTAAATATCATCAAAAAGCATACAATGAAGCTCATGATAAAGAAAAAGGTGATCTTTTTATAAGAAACAGGAAGTGTTCCGACCACCTTGCCTGTCTGACCGTTTACCATGATCGTATATTTTTCGCCTTTGTGCTCGATTACCATAAACCAGACCGGCAGCAGTGCATAAATTTCCTTGACACATTCTATCTGAGGGTCATCCTTTATCAAAACCGGATTTTCTACCATGGGAATGGTCAGGAGGCGCGAGGTCAGTATTTTTTTAGCTCGTGATGTGGCACGGGAGCGTAAAAGATTGAAATCCTCATCGCGCAGATCGGCATAATAACCGGATAAAAAGCCGCTGTCAAATTCGGTCAGATCCTGATCTAAAAAGGGCTCCAGCTTATCCGCAGATCTGTTTGGGAAATAAAAGGATGCATCGACCGGAATGTGACCGATCCGTGCAAAAACCTTCCGGTAATAATATTGAGGAAGAAATTTCTGTTTTTTATTCACCATATAGGGAGTGCCCTTTATATAAGCTTCGTCCTGTGCGTGGAAGCAGAACATACCGTATGGAACGTAAATTCCGCGTAGGAGCTCAGGTGCATAAAATTTGTCATCTTTATCAAGATATTCACTTTTGACAAATTTTTCGCGGATCGCGGTGCTTGCCTGATTTTTGCTGATTTTAAAAGGAATAATGTATTGAGGACGGAGACGCTTTTTGGTACGGCTGAACACAATGGAAGGCTGACCGCAGTAGACACAGTAGGAGGCAAGCTCAACATCGTTGATGATAAGCTCTGCTCCACAGCTTTCACAGGTATAAATATTGACGTCCATAAGTTCGTCCGTGACGTTGTTTTCCGGTGAAAAATGGGAAGAATCAAAGACCGTTGTATGTTTTTTAGTCGCTTCTTCTACCGGAAACATACTCAGACAATGGCTGCATACCATTTTTTGAAGCTCCGGATCAAATTCCAGAACGCCTCCACAGTTTTTACACTTTATATTCATGAATGTCCCCTCTTTGGCGTGGTTTGCATGTTCTGTTTTCATCATATCATCAAAAAAAGTCTGCTTCAATTCTTTTTAGTCAGGAATTTGCCGTCCTTCCTGGTCGAGGTGGTAATGGTCCTTGTAGATCAATTCGGATAAGGGCACAAAGGTATAGCCATGGGCTTTCAGATCCTGAATCAGGGTATCCAGAGCATCTGCCGTGTATTTAGCACCGTTGTGGCATAAAATGATGGAGCCGTTGCCAAGGTGTTTGTGCTGGGTAACGGTATTGATGATGGAGGTCGTGCCGTAGTCCTTCCAGTCAAGACTGTCGACATCCCATTGGATGGGATAGTAACCGATGGAGCGGGCATTGGTAATGACATCATTGTCATAATCTCCGTATGGAGGCCGGAATAGAAACATTTCATAGCCGGTGAGTTCCTTTACTTTTTCGTGGACAGACAAAAGCTCCTGCTTGCATTCTTCATCTGACAGCTGTGACATATTTTTGTGATTCTGACTGTGGTTTCCAAGATCGTGTCCATCGGCATAAATGGCCTTGACATCATCTGGATAGCTTTCGACCCAGCCTCCGGTCATAAAAAATGTGGCCTTGACGTCATTTTTTTTCAGGATTTCCAGAATACGCCGGGTATCATCATTGCCCCAGGCGGCATCAAATGAAATGGCAATCTGCGGTTTGTCGGTTTGGACACAGTAGATAGGCAGCTCACGGCCGTTTACGGTATTGCTGACACTGATTTCATGGTGAAAGCTGATATAAAGCGCAACAGCAAAAATTAAAAAAAATGGTAACAATAGATATTTTTTGAAAAAATGATATGGTTTCAAGATATAACTCCGGTTCCTTTTTCATAAATATATGATTTTTTTCAAATTTATATTTCTTATTTATAAAACCTAGGGTAAAATATAAGCATAGGTTTTATTTTTTTGAAAGGATGTTAATAAAATGGGATTAATGATTGGAATACTGGCACTGATTCTTTTGGTTGTTATCATTGCCGTTATTATTGTGGTTGCGGTTTCTGCAAGTGCATCCGGTGCAATCGCAGATGAAGATAAAGAAGAGTAAAGTCTGAGAGACTTTTGAAACGGAGTTAAAAATGCAGTTTACATCTTTAGCATTTGCCATCTTTTTGCCGATGGTCTTTATGATGTACTGGGCAGCACCTGCAAAGGCACGGATGCCACTTTTATTGCTGATCAGCTATGGCTTTTATCTGTCGTTGTCGCCCGGATATGTGCTGCTTCTTATTTTTATTTCCTTCCTGACGTATATGGTGGGAAGGCATTGCAATAAAAAGACCCTGGCTTTTGGCATCACAGTGCAGATCATCATACTGGCCTTTTTCAAATATGTGGGCTTGCTGCCGGGAATTTTCCAGAATATTGTGATTCCTGTCGGCATTTCTTTTTATATGTTTAAGTCCATCAGTTATATGGTGGATGTTTATAAAAAAGAGATAGAGGCGGAGACAAAGGTCGTGCCGTTGTTTTTATATCTGGCATTCTTTCCGGATATTGTTTCCGGACCGATCAACCGGGCAGGAGACCTGATTCCGCAGTTGAAAAAAGACAAGGTGTTTGATGAGGCGAAGGCTGTTTATGGCATGCGTCTGATTTTGTGGGGGCTTTTTCAAAAGCTTCTGATCGCTGATACCCTGGCTGGATATGTGGATCTGGTATTTGAGATGCCCGATGCTTTTTTAGGCATCAGTTATGTGATCGTCATGTTTTTCTATACGATTCAGATCTATTGTGATTTTGCCGGATATTCCAATATGGCGATCGGAATTGCGCGCCTGTTTGGTGTGGTTTCCATGGACAATTTTAAAAGCCCGTATCTGGCAGCCAATATCCGTGATTTTTGGGACAGATGGCATATTTCTCTTTCTACATGGCTTCGGGATTATGTGTATATCCCGCTTGGAGGCAGTAGAAAAGGAAAAGTTAAAACGTATTTTAATTTAATTATTACATTTCTGGTAAGCGGTATCTGGCATGGAGGCAGCCTGACTTTTGTTGTATGGGGGCTTTTACATGGTATCTATCAGGTGATTTACCGTATCTATCGGAAATACTGTAAAATACGGATTCCAAAAATAATAGGTGTTATCATTACGTTTCTGGCGGTTTCCTGTGCATGGATGTTTTTCAGGGCAGACAGTGTATCACAGGCGCTCAGAATGTTTGGACATATGTTTTACAATATGGATCTTATGCTTGCATATCGCAAGCTGGGAATGGTCAAAAAAGACTTTTATATGCTGATAGTGGCTATTCTGGTTTTATTTGGATTTGATGTTGCCAATCGCAAGGTAGATGTGTTGAGAAAGCTTGACCGGCTGGCGGTGCCCGTACGGTATGCGATTTACCTGATTTTTTCCATTGTGATTCTGGCATATCACATTCATAATGGAACGTCGCAGGAATTTATTTATTTTAAATTTTAATGAAAGCAGGGATAATATGGATCGTTTTTTGACGAGACTGCTATTGTTTGTGCTTTTATTGGGTGTTGTAGTGATCCCTGTCAATGTTGTGATTGATCCGTACAATATTTTTCATGCGGATGAAATCCGGGACAATGGGGTGGAGCCCAATAAAAATTATATCAAGACAAAATTTGTAATTGAACATAAGGATGAATATGATTCGTATCTGTTCGGTTCTTCCAGAGCCGGATTTATTGACGTGTCCAAGCTTCCGGATGGTAACTGGTACAATCTTTCCTATTCGGAGGGAATCCCGGCAGAGCAGGTTGATACGCTCAAAGCACTGATCGACAATGGGGAAGTGCCAAAGCAGGTATACCTGAGCCTTGATAATATATCCTATCTGGTTGCGCCTGAATACCATGAAAAGCAATTATACCGGAAAGCGTTTCCGTTTGTCGGCTCCGTACATGATAAGATCGGTTTTTATACGGCATATCTGGATACGATCACGACGCTTGAATCTCTGTCTGTGATCCGCAATCATGATGGGGATGATGAAGCTTTGCAGAAAAGAATGTATTCCACAGGCTGTGAAGATCTGGATATTCAGATGGAATTTGATAAGAGCAATACCGAGGCCTACTGGGCAACCTATTATTCACCCAGGACAGAAGAGGCAATCGCCGATATCAAAGAATTTTGCGATATCTGCAGAGCGCATAATATCAAGCTGACGGTTTTTACCAATCCGATGTACATTACAACATACGAAAAGTCTATCCGAAACGGCTATCTGGATTTTCTGGAGCAGTTGGCCTCAGTGACGGATTATTACAATTTCAGTGGATATAACCGGATTTCGATGGATGATTCCTACTATTTTGAGACCAGCCATTTTACCCCGCAGGCTGCGGATATTATCATGGATATTATACAAAATGGCGGAAACGAGGATGAGATTCTGATACAGGGCTTTGGAAAATATGTGACGGCTGATAATGTTTCAGAATTTATTGAGACACTGCGGTTTCAGGCATATACGACTGGGGTGTTGAAGGCAGAGTAAGAGATAAGGAGAGCTCATGGGATAATGAAAGGCCGATGAGCTGTCGTAAAATATTGTGTTAGAATTCTTTGCGCTGGAATTATTGGCTTTTCAAGTTGATTCCCAATTTTTTCCGCGCTTCGGCTTCAGAAAGATGCATTGTATGCATAAGATTTTGTAATAATTCCTGCTCTTTTTCGGCTTTGCCACGTTCTTCACCGCGTTTCTCGCCTTCTAAATATCCTTCACGTTTCATATCCATATCATTTACATACGTTTTCAAATACTCCGACCTCCATTCTTCATTCAGTCTTGCATTTTTCACTTCTTTATCAAGCAGTCTGGTAAAT
>ONHB01000029.1 GCA_900317505.1 uncultured Lachnospiraceae bacterium
TTGGATAACAAAAAAGCGACATTTACCCTTTTTTGTAAGAGTAAATGCCACTTCATAAATTACCTTTTTCAAAGTGGAAATAAACTTTTCACTTCAGCTCTTTTGTCCATTCCTTTAACGCAGCCGAAAGCCTCTTGTCAATATCCTTTCTGGTTGCCTCGCACTCATTCGGATAATCCTTTGCAGCTTTAAATACAAACTTCAGTACAAATTTAAGTCCTACAGGCAATGCTTTACGAAGCAGAGATTCCGGAAGTACAAAATGTGTTCCGTGTTCATATACAAGCGCCTCATAATCGCAGGTATGCGGATGTTCCTGTAAACGCTTGTCCATACGGTGGATATACTTTCCTGTTTCCCAGAAAGAATCGTCATTGGCACCTATAAGAAACAGTTTTCCCTGTATATTCTCAACCTTGATCATTTCCTCTTCGGTATGCTCTCTTGCTTTTTCAGAGTCAATAAACAGCCAGGTGGTTCGTTCAAAGTCTCCGGAGCCCTTTGTCTCTTCCTCAACCTTCTGCCAATATACCGGATGTTCATATACAAACGGCATATAGGGAAGCGGCTCTCCTCTCCAGGAAAGCGTAGACGCACCCGGGATCGGCCATTCGCTGCAGCCGTCTTTTTTACCCTGTTCAAATCCCTGCCATACAAAGTCGCTGGGTGTAAGACCGATTGTCAGCGTAATATCCGGAAAATATGATGCTGCAACCAGTGCATCCATTCCGGCTGTACTCATTCCCACAATTCCGATTTTTTTCTGTCCGTGATCTTTCAGCCATTTGATTGCGGTCTCAATTCTTTCCAACGGATAATTGACATGGCTGTAGTTTTTCTTTCCGGGAGACATGCAAAGAGCATTCACTCCATTTTTATGCAGCCATTTTACGCCACACTTTGCCATGTAATCATTGGGATCATCACCAAATAATCCGATCATGGCGCAGTCTGAACCTTTGGGATTTTCATAATAGGTTCCGTAGAAACCATCCTTTTCTGTGTCAAAAAATAATTTTTTCATAGTGCTCCTCCAAAAATCAACCAAGTATGATTTTATGATGTAAGTGGTTTACGGTTTGGTTAGTTTATTCTAACCACGTATATTTTAACATATATCTGGAGAAATACAATTATTTAATATAAAAAAAGAGGAGACCCCGCAGGTTCTCCCCCGGTCGCAGGCCTCACAGGTGTCTAAGACTTACCGATTGTATTTTTTGTGTATCACGTGAGTGTCCTCCGTTTATGATTTTTCCTCAATATCCATTAATTTTTTAACCTTTGTCTCAAAATCATAAAATAAATCAATATATTCATCAACAATCGTATGGCAATGTTCTTTTACAATTTCACAATCATAATCATGTGCAAGTTCATTTCTGACCTTTAGCATTTCCATCCATTTATCATTGGAGATCATATCTGCCTGATAAGCTTCCTTGAGCACTTCTCTTGGTGAACCTGCCACAAAATTGGTAATGGCATAATACTGCACTAAAATATCCTTCATTACCTTCCATGAAAGATCGAAAGTAATACTGAATTTTGCACTTGTTCCGCTTAATACAAAGGAATCTGTTAAATCTCTCTGTCTGGCTTCCGCCAATGCATCCAGTGATTTACAAAAAGATAAAAAACGTCTGTTAAATTTCTCGTCCATATTGTCTGATATCCTCCAATAACAACTGATTTTTACACGTATCCATATTTACAATGTCCAAAGAATACAAAGTCAGCAGCTTTTCTACTTCTTCAACCAGTTCATCAAAATTTTTCACTCCTGACACTGCAATATCAATGTCACTACGCTCTCTGGCTGTTCCTTTTGCTCTGGAACCATATAAAATGACTTTTTTTGCTCCAAAATCTTTACATATTTCGGATACCTTCTGTATAACTTCCTCTGCTCTCATGAACTTGACCTTCTTAAATATTACTTAATTTCATATTATTTCTATACACTGTGTAACTTTTTTATATCAATCAGTATAACATACAAAAACATATTTAAACTTCATTTTTTAAAGTTTTCTCTATTCATCTAAAAACGCAGCAATAATTTTCATCATTGCTGCGTTTTCACATATGACACTTTATACCATCAGCTGATAGCCTCTCGTTTCTTCCAACATATAAATCCATACATATCATTAAAAAAGAAAATTGCAAAATTGACCACAACCGGTACATATGCCGGATTTTCCATGGACGCTAGCGCCCATAATATGATCAGCACAATATCATTGGATGCATATCCAAGCGCATAATAAGATGAACGCAGCATCGTAAGTGCCGCAGCAAGAAAACTGGTTGTGATGGAAATTGTACTGAATACCATATTGGGCGTATTCAATATTTTTAAAATGAAATAAAAAATCCATGTTGTTGCGGCTCCAAAAACAATAATACCAATAATGTGTCTGGGCTTCAGCTTTTGAATCTCAACCTCTTTTCCGCTTGAGGACGGATTTTTTATCCAGGTGATCGTTGACCATATCGCCATCGGCAGGGTCATCCCCAGATAAGTTATCATTTCTCCCCAGTAACGAAACCTCCACGAAATAATCCCATACAGAATACTAAACACGATCATAAAAATCTGCGCCCATACATTTCCTTTTGCCGCAAAAATCAGTGATGTGATCCCAACACACATGGCAACCAGGGTCAATATATCAATATCTCCTGCCAGCATATTTGAAGTTATTACTGCGAACAGTGACCCCAGCCATAAACACCATTCTTTCTTTGTTAAATTTTTTATTGGATTGCTCATTATTTTTCTGTCTCCTTCATTGATAATTTTTGATGTATCAATCAAGGTTCTCCGGATCCAATATTGGAATTGATCTTTTATTCATTACCATAATAGCTTTACCTGTTTAATCATATAAGTTATACATGAGTATTTCTTTTTTCCAATATACAAGCCTATATATTATTAGAAAAATCTGCAAAAATAAAGCGTCAAAAATTTCTATCTTCTCAGACCTGCAACAAATTTTGTTTTTTCCGATTGCTTATTCCATCACTTAACCGGCATTTTTAGAATACACTTCAAATACCCTGTCGATCTCCTGCCAGTTTTTACACCGGACAAATCTTTCATCCGGAAGCTCTGACTGTTTGTTCCAGGGCCGGTCAAACACGGCAATTCTGCAATGTTCAAAATGCATGACATGCTCAAAAGCCGCGGGCGAATCCTCTATTGCAAAATCAAAGGTCATGCTATAAAGCTCTTCCAAAGTCATACTGTATACAAAATCCTGGCTATATGTTTCACGGCCATACTTATCCACGCAAAACAAAGGAACCCTTTCAAGCCTGTGTTCGTCAAGCCATTTTCTGGACGGCTCATATGCATTGAACGGTCTCCCGGTAATGATAAAAACCTCATGTCCTTCATCAACCCATTTATTGATCGTCCCGGATGCTCCTGAAGTTTCCTTATAATTTAGCAGATTCTCCGGAACATGCCCCATCTCCATCAGCTTTTTATACTGCTCATCATTCAGATCAAATGATTTCTGGAGATTGAAAAACTGGACCTCCCGGTAGGGTACATCTATCCTAAACAGTTCTTTTGCAATCTTTGTAAAATATTCTGCAGTTTCACAGATGACATCGTCAAAGTCTATGTATATTTTCATTTTAATCTCCGGTAAAAGTATAAATCGTTTTTAATTCGATTCTAACTCGTTTTTTACTTATTTGAATTGTTATTAAAATTGTAGTTTTGCATGAAAAAAGCAGCGATGAAAATATCTTCATTGCCGCTAAAAATGTTCCCAGGGGGAATCGAACCCTCAACTAGTGCTTAGGAGGCGCTTGTTATATCCATTTAACTATGGGAACAAATGTTGTAAACGATTAAATTTACAACACAAATATTAGTATACGAAATAAATCCCGTTTTGTCATTATCAAATTTCCAAATAACATAAATCAATTTCTACAATTATAATTTATGCCGGAAAATGAATCATACCCTGCAGCCAGATGTTTCCTTTAAATCTCCTGCCGACTGCCGGCTCGCCAAACAGATCCAGACTATTGATGCACACATCAAAGATCAGATCATTACAGCTTAAAGTCATCTGCCATACTTTTTCATTGGTAATCTTATTTTTGACGCAGTTTACATCCAGAATTTCACCTAAAATAGCATACTGGTCGCACTCAACACCATATGGCATAAAATAATTATCGACCAGACTTAAAATATCCTGCTTTATGATCATTTTTGTGATATTGCTGTATGTATCCATATCATCCAAAGTCAGGCTTTCAATGGCATCTTCATCACCATTTCTGGCTTTCATGATCATTTTGTGACGATTGTGAGCCATTTTTCTGGTCTTTTTCAGATCACTTTCATCTTTTTCGATTGGAAGTAAAATCGTACCGGAAAGTGATAATCCGGCAAGGGTCAGGGCCGTTCCCTTCATGGGAAGCTGTCCTCCAACCTTTCTTTTTATATATCCCACAACATTCTGCAGATAATAAATGAGAGAAACTCCTATCCTCACATCATCACAAATGCCTGCATAAGATTCTTTTTCTGCATGCCTCTCCACAGAGTTGTCAGCATATGAACTGATCTGACTCCCTCTGAAAAAAGGTATCGAATAATCCGGCAAAAACTGATTTTCCTCATCATATTCGCCTCTTACACTAATTCCGATATTATCTCCACAGAATAAATTATATTCTGTAAAAATAATATCATTATTCAGTGTAGTATACAGTTTTTCATCTGCGTCTTTTACTGCAGCTGCGATTAAGTTATTTAATTCTTTTTTGCTTTTGCATTGGCTAAACCCGATCGCTCTTAAAAATGTATGCAAAACAATACCTCACCTTAGTCATGCTTGGGTGTGAGCTGTGTCATTCCTCCCATATAAGGACGAAGTACTTCCGGAATTGCTACGGAACCGTCAGCTCTTAAGTTATTTTCCAAAAATGCAATTAACATTCTTGGAGGTGCTACTACTGTATTATTCAATGTGTGGGCAAAATATTTCTGTCCATCTTCACCTTTTACTCTGATTTTCAGTCTGCGTGCCTGTGCATCACCTAAGTTAGAACAGCTGCCGACCTCAAAATATTTTTTCTGTCTCGGTGACCATGCTTCTACGTCAAAAGATTTAACCTTAAGATCAGCCAGATCTCCGGAACAGCATTCCAGTGTACGAACCGGAATATCCATAGAACGGAATAAATCTACGGTATTCTGCCATAATTTATCAAACCACATAGCGGAATCTTCCGGTTTGCAGACAACGATCATTTCCTGTTTTTCAAACTGATGGATACGGTAAACACCACGCTCCTCAATACCATGAGCACCTTTTTCCTTACGGAAGCAGGGTGAATAGCTGGTCAATGTCTTCGGAAGCTCTTCTTCCGGAACAATCGTATCAATAAATTTACCGATCATGGAATGCTCACTGGTACCAATTAAGAAAAGATCTTCACCTTCGATTTTGTACATCATGGCATCCATTTCATCAAAGCTCATAACACCGGTAACGACATTGCTTCGGATCATAAAAGGAGGTACACAGTAAGTAAATCCTCTGTCGATCATAAAATCTCTTGCATAAGAAATAACAGCTGAATGCAGTCTTGCGATATCTCCCATTAAATAATAGAAACCATTACCGGCAACTTTTCCGGCTGATTCCAGATCAATTCCATCAAAACGATCCATGATATCGGTATGATAAGGAATTTCAAAATCCGGAACAACGGGCTCACCATATTTGGTAACCTCTACGTTTTCACTGTCATCTTTACCGATTGGTACGGAAGGATCAATGATATTGGGAATTACCATCATGATCTTCAAAATCTTTTCATCAAGCTCTTTTTCCTGCTCTTCCAGTTCGGAAAGTCTTTCAGCAAAAGCAGCAACTTCTTTTTTTACTTCTTCTGCTTCTTCTTTTTTGCCCTGTGCCATTAATGCACCGATCTGTTTGGAAATTTTATTTCTGTTAGCTCTCAGGCTGTCTGCCTCCTGCTGACATTCTCTCTTTTTAGAATCCAGTTCAATTACCTCATCAACCATGGGTAATTTTTTATCCTGAAACTTATTTCTGATGTTCTGTTTTACGATTTCAGGGTTTTCTCTTAAAAATTTGATGTCTAACATGTGTATGTCCTCCTAGATGTATGGATATTTTCCATTTTCTTTCATTAATAATTATTTCATGTTTTATTTTTCTGACGGCTCTTTATTTTTTGCCATATTTTCTTGTCATTTTTTTGATTTTTATTTTTAATTTTTATATTTCTGTTTTTACTCAGTTTCTTTCATTGCTATCTTAATAGCCTGCGTCTCTTCATCACCGAGAGCGATATCACATTCACCATTTTCAATAACTTTTGTATAGCAATAACTTCCTTCACTGCTGTGAACTGAGTTGATGACAAATCCATTGTCTTCTTCATCCAGCAAAGCAAGTGCAAAACTAAGCTGTCCGCCCATCTGGTTGAAAGCATCATACTTCACAATACCGAGCTTTTGGTAGGTTGTCCTCAATCTTCTGTAAATCGATCGGATTTCCTTTTTGTTTTCAGTTGCCGAGTTCTTTAAAAATTCAATATCTGAAAACAGATCCGTGATTTCTTTTTCCATGCTCTGTGCATCCTTGCCCAGCATAAATGCTTCATATTTTTTCTTCCACTTTTTTAGTTTAACCAGTGAAATGATATTTAGCACAAATAAGATAATGATAAGGACTATAAATGCAATTAAAAAATAAGTAATATCCAGCCATCCAAGGCCGATCTGGTCTAATAGTGCGCTATTCATATATTCCTCCAAGGTAAAATTATTACAGTATCTGAGAAACAAAAAATTGTTCTGATCTCAATATTATAGATTTTATCCATTTATTTGAGCAGATCTAAAATACGATCCAGATCATCACTGGAATAAAAATCAATTTCAATTTTACCTGATCCATCTTCTTTTGCCGTTACCGAAACCTTGGTTCCAAATGACTGTTTGAGCTTTTCTTCTATATCCTGATAAATAAACTCATTTTTTACCTGTTTTGCAGCCTTTTTTTCTTTTTTAGGCTTATTCAGATCTTTTACAAGCTTTTCAATATCACGGACACTTAATTTTTCATCTACGACTTTTTTGGCAATCTCAATCTGTTTTTCTGTATCTTCGATTGTGATTAATGCCCTGGCATGTCCTGTTGTGATTTTTTCATCAATGATCATCTGCTGTACTTCATCAGCTAATTTCAACAGTCGCATCGAGTTTGTTACTGCAGTTCTGCTCTTAGAAACGCGCTCTGCTACTTCTTCCTGTTTTAAATTAAACTCTGTCAGCAGACGTTTATAAGCTAAGGCTTCTTCTATTGGATTCAGGTTTTCTCTCTGAATATTTTCAATTAAAGAAATCTCTACAATTTCCTGCTCTGTAAAGTTTTTGATGATAACCGGAATTTCTTTCAAACCGGCTATTTTAGCGGCTCTCCATCTTCTTTCACCTGCAATGATCTCGTAATGATCTTTACGATCCTGTACAATAATGGGTGAAATGATACCATATTGCTTGATGGAATCTGCCAGCTCATTCAGAGCATCTTCATCAAATTTATGACGAGGCTGATCTCTGTTGGGCTCAACCATTGTTATTTTAACCATTTTATCCGGCTTTTCCTCTGCAACCGGTGTACTGTTAATTCCAATTTTTGTTTTCCCTTCTGCACTTCCAACCGGAATCAACGAATCTAAACCTTTTCCAAGTCCCCTGGATTTCGCCATTTTTACACACCTTTCCTATTCATGATTTCTTTTGCCAATGCACGATAGCTTTCAGCACCTGTTGATTTTGGATCATACATGGTAATTGGCATACCGTGGCTGGGTGCTTCTGCTAATCTGATTGTTCTCGGAATAATTGTTTCACATATATTTTCATCCAAATTGCTCTTTACATTTTCTACAACCTGGCTGGAAAGATTTGTTCTGGAATCATACATGGTAAAGACTACGCCTTCCATTTCCAATTCAGGATTCAATCTTTCTTTTATTAAATTTACAGAATGTATTAACTGGCTCAGTCCTTCCAATGCATAAAATTCGCACTGAATCGGAACTAAAACTGAGTTAGCAGCTGTCAATGCGTTGATTGTCAGCATATTTAATGACGGAGGACAATCGATAATAATAAAATCATAATTATCCTTGATCCAGTCAATTTCTGTTTTTAAAATAAATTCTTTATTATCAATACCGATTAATTCAATCTCTGCTGCTGCAAGATTAACATTTGACGGCAATACAGAAACATTTTTTATTGCTTCCTTTATAATACAGTCACCAATCGAGCATTCTCCTAAGATCAGCTCATATATGGTATTTTCCAAAAAATTCTTATCAATTCCAAATCCGCTGGTTGTATTTCCCTGTGGATCTGAATCAATTACCAATACCTTTTTTCCTAATTCAGCCAGACAAGCGGCTAAATTGATGGATGTTGTAGATTTTCCTACTCCACCTTTTTGGTTTGCAACTGCAATGATTCTACTCATTTTATACCTTCCTTTCGGTTTATCGTACCAACATTCATCTCTCTCATACTCCTAAACGATTATAGCACTATTTATACATTCAATCTAGATGATTTTTTAAATTGGTACTTACGGTATTAGAATGTGTTTTTCAATCGTGGGATTTCTGCGCCTAGTATGAGTAAATGCCGCCATCTACTCTTCTACTACCGGTAAAGGCACAAAAAATAAAACGCGCCTTCGGCTTGGACGGGTTATTTTTTGTGCCAGTCTTTTGTTTTTGGCGACATTAACTCTTACACGGCTCGAAATAAACGATTGAAAAACACATTCTAATACCTTACGAACACTAAAATTTACTTTTTTATTTATAAATTAGATAAAAGCATTTACATTTTGATATTTTTGATGTGTTATGGTTATAAGGATTATTAAGGTTATGAGATAGATATGAAATTAGTAAAAATTCACAATTTGTCATATATTATAAAAATGTTTCACAAAATTACTTTTTTAATGTTTCACGGAGCCATTTACAATATTTTGTGGTTAATGTTTCACGTGAAACACGAAATGATGTTTTTGCTTTTAATTTGTTATATAAATTAAAAAATGTTTCACGTGAAACGTGAAACATTATATTTTGTTATTTTTACTAAATTTATGGCTGATATCTTATAAAGGATTTTTGGATGGCATTCCTGCTTTACGAGGATATTTGCCTGATATAGTCTGTTTTTTCTTTATAATTACAAGGTTGCGATATAGATCTGAATTTGGAAGGTTGAATTCTATCTGATCTACTAATTTGCTATTTAAGATATTTAAAGCATTTTCTGCATGAACTAATTCCTCAGAAATTTTTTCAGACTTAAATGGAATAAACAATCCATTGTTTTTAACAAAAGGAATACAATATTCAGAAAGTGTACTCATATTGGCTACTGCCCTACTGACTGCAATATCATATTGTTCACGATATTCTTTGTTTCTGGCAAAGTCCTCTGCTCTTCCATGAATTGCTTGAATATTTTTTAATTCAAGTTTTTCTATAACTGCATTTAGAAATTGTACTCTTTTATTTAAGGAATCTAATAATGTAACCTTTAAATTTGGAAAAGCTATCTTGAGTGGTATTCCGGGAAATCCGGCTCCGGTTCCAATATCAATAATAGAGAGCTCATCGGATAAGATATTTTTACCTGTTTCTTCTATTATAATATCTTTTGCTTTTATAAAAGAAAGGCTGTCAACAAAATGTTTTTTTAATACTTCGTCAAAATCTGTGATAGCAGTCAGGTTCATAACTGCATTCCACTCAATCAACAAATCATAATAATCTACAAACTGTTGAATTGTTTCATCTGATAATTCTATATGTAGTTGTTTTAAATCATTTACAAAGCTATCCAAATTTTTCACGTGAAACATTCCTTATTGCTCTTTATTTTCATTTTTTTTCTGATAATAGGTTTCCAGATAAATCAATAATACTGAAATATCAGCCGGTGAAACTCCGGAGATACGGGATGCCTGTCCAACGGAAATTGGTTTAAAGGCTTTCAACTTTGCTCTGGCTTCCAATCTCAGGGAGCTTACATCATCATAATCAATTTCTGCAGGTATTTTCTTGTTTTCAATTTTGCGGAATGTCTCAACCTGTTTGATCTGACGTTTGATATATCCATCATATTTGATATTGATATTTACCTGTTCTATGACATCATCAGTCAGAGGCTTTCTTTCCGGATCAATTTCTGCAAGAATTTCATAAGATAATTCCGGTCTGCACATAAGCTCGGCCAATGTTACTGCTGTCTTTAAAGAAGCGCTATCATGCTTTTTCAAAAATTCCTGTACTTTTTTATTAGCACCAATCTTTGTATTTTGCAGTCTTTCTACTTCTTCTGCAATTAGTTTTTCCTTTAAACAGACATAATCATATTGTTCTTTTGTAATCAGTCCTACTTCATAACCTTTTTTACGAAGTCTCAGATCTGCATTGTCCTGTCTTAGTAAAAGTCTGTATTCTGAACGGCTTGTCATCATACGATAAGGTTCAAAATTTTCTTTTGTAACCAGATCATCAATCAGCACACCAATATATCCTTCGCTACGGTCAATGATCATCGGCTCTCTATTTTTGACATACATAGCAGCATTGATTCCGGCAACCAGTCCCTGTGCTGCCGCTTCTTCATATCCGCTGCTTCCGTTAAACTGTCCTCCGGCATACAATCCTTCAAAATCTTTAAATGCAAGAGAAGCATATAATTGATTTGGATTGATACAGTCATATTCAATCGCATATGCATTTCTGACAATCTGGCAATGCTCCAGTCCAGGAACGGTACGATACATCTGAAGCTGTACATCTTCCGGTAATGATGATGACATTCCTCCAACATACATTTCATGTGTATGAAGTCCTTCGGGCTCAATAAATACCTGATGTCTGTCCTTATCTGCAAATTTTACAACCTTATCTTCGATAGAAGGACAATATCTCGGTCCGGTTCCTTCGATAACACCAGCATAAATCGGTGAACGATCCAGATTGTTGCGGATAATTTCATGTGTCTTTTCATTGGTATAAGTCAGATAACATGATACCTGATCAATCTGAACATCGTCAGGATTTGTCGAAAATGAAAACGGAACAATCTTTTTATCTCCAAACTGCTCTTCCATCTTGCTGTAATCAATCGTACGACCGTCCATTCTGGCAGGTGTACCTGTTTTAAATCTGCGCATTTCAATACCAAAATTTTTTAAGGAATCGGTCAGATAGTTAGCAGCCTGTAATCCATTTGGTCCGGTATAAGTAATAGCCTCACCACATAAGCATCTGGCTCTTAAATATGTACCGGTACACAAAACAACTGCTTTACATTTATAGATACCTCCGGTAAAAATCTGAACTCCTGTAATTTTCTTTTTACCGGTTTCCTCATCTGTTTCTGTGAGAATATCACATACCTCTGCCTGTTTGATGATCAGATTATCTTGATTTTCCAATGTTTTTCTCATCTCACGGCTATAATCCGCTTTATCAGCCTGGGCTCTTAAAGAATGAACAGCAGGTCCTTTTGATACATTTAACATCTTGGACTGAATAAAAGTCTTATCTATATTTTTTCCCATTTCACCGCCAAGCGCATCCAGTTCCCTGACAAGATGACCTTTTGATGATCCTCCAATATTAGGATTGCAGGGCATCAGTGCAATACTGTCAACACTTACTGTAAAAATCACAGTCTTCAATCCAAGACGTGCGCAGGCAAGTGCAGCCTCACAACCGGCATGACCCGCACCTACAACACATACATCAACTTCATCAATTAATGTTTTTTTTCTGTTTTGTAATTCTGACATATTCTCACCTTAAAAAGTTAGCATATGCTAACTATATTATATAAATCAACTTCATTTTATTTTCCCATACAGAATTTAGAGAAAATCTCATTTACCAGATCATCTTCCACTTCTTCTCCGATAATTTTACCAAGTGAAATATAAGCACTCATCAAATCTATCGAAAGAAAATCTTCCGGCATTTCATCTGCCAGACTTTGTTTTACCAGTTTCAATGATTCAAAGGCATCCGATAATGCTTCCTTGTGACGGATATTGGTAATATTTGCTTCATTATTGTACTCAATTTTTCCATTAATAAAAAGCTTTTTGATAGAATCAACCAAAGTATCCAGTCCTGTCTCATCCTTCATGGAAGTCTGGATTATAATATAATTATTATTTTCAATCTGATCATTATTCATATAATCAAAATTTTCATTTTGAACATGATCACTATCAATCATATCCTGCATCTTATTTTTAATATCCTCACAGGATACAACTGCATCCAGATCTGATTTATTCAACAAAATAATTGACCTTTTCTCCGTCATCATTTTCATAATTGAAAAGTCATCCTGATCAAGCGGCTTGGATGAATCAACAACATAAAGCAATAAATCTGCATCCTCTGCCTGTTTCATAGCTTTATCAACACCGATTTTTTCTACAATATCTTCGGTATCGCGGATTCCGGCTGTGTCAATGATATTCATTCCAATTCCATCTAAGTTAAT
The DNA here is from genome assembly GCA_900317505.1 of uncultured Lachnospiraceae bacterium. Taxonomy (GTDB): domain Bacteria; phylum Bacillota; class Clostridia; order Lachnospirales; family Lachnospiraceae; genus UBA2882. The sequence goes on from ONHB01000029.1 coordinate 12,632, forward strand.
ATATTGCTCCAAAACATCACGGGTAGTTCCGGCAATTTCTGTAACGATTGCCCTCTCCTCTCCTAAGAGCTTATTTAATAAAGAAGATTTTCCTGCATTTGGTTTTCCCAAAATAACAGTTTTAATTCCTTCTTTTAATATTTTTCCATTTTGAAAAGTAAGAAGCATCTGATTCATTTCTTTCATCAGATTATCTACAATCTCTGAAAGCTCTTCCGGATATTCATCCAGACTGATATGCTCCGGATCATCCAGGGCAGATTCAATAAAAGCAATTTCATGTATGATAATTGCCCTAAAATCAGAAATTTTATTGTAAATGCTTCCTTTTAACTGATTAGCCGAAGATTTTAAAGCATAATCATTTTGTGATTCGATCAGATCCATAACTGCTTCTGCTTTTGTCAGATCAATTCTTCCATTTAAAAAAGCACGTTTGGTAAATTCTCCGGGCTCAGCTATTCTGGCTCCATACTTAATAACCGTTTCCAGAATTTTATTGACTACCATAATACCACCATGACAATCAATTTCAACGGTATCTTCTGCGGTATAACTGTGAGGACCTTTCATGATCAGTACAATTACTTCATCAATAAAATCATCCCCATCATAAATAAACCCATAATGTATTGTATGAGTTTTCTGATCAGATAATTTTTTATCTGCATTTTTTGAACGATATATTTTATCTGCAATCAATAAAGCCTCCGGTCCACTGATACGGATAATTCCGATTCCCGAATTGGACATAGCGGTTGCGATTGCTGCGATTGTATCTGTTTTCATAGGTTCCTCTTTAATTTTTGAAATCAATAAACAATTCTTGACTCCAACATCATAACATAATAAAAAAAATGCTGCCACATTATCATTAAAATAATGTGACAGCTTAAAAACTTATTTTTTGAGTGTTACAACTACTTTGCGGTAAGGTTCTTCACCTTCACTGTGAGTTGTCACATATTTATCATTCTGTAAAGCTGAATGAATAATTCTTCTTTCATAAGGATTCATAGGCTCTAAAGCTACCGGACGTCTTGTTCTTTTTACTTTATAAGCAATGTTTTTAGCAAGATTTTCCAAAGTATCTTTTCTTCTCTGTCTGTAATTTTCGGTATCAACTTTTACTCTGATGTAATCATCAACACCTTTGTTGACAACCAGTGAAACCAGATACTGTAATGAATCTAAGGTCTGACCTCTCTTGCCGATCAATACTCCCATATCTTCACCGGATAATTCAATATCCAGTGTATGATCAATATCATCATATTTGGCATCAATGACAACTGCCATATTCATAGAATTGAAAACATCTGATAAGAAATCTTTTGCTTTAATATCAACTGTTTTTTCTTCTTCTTTGATACTTGCCTTGATGATAGCAGGTTTTGAATTAATTCCCAAAAATCCTGAAGAAGGTTCCTGAATAACACTATAATCTAATTTTTCACTTGTAACAGATAATTTCTGACATGCTTCTGTAATAGCATCTTCAATCGTCTTAGCTGAAACTTCAATAAATTCCATAGATTAAAACCTCCTATTTTTTATTTTCGTTGAAATCTTTTACCATATTGGCTTTTGCAGCAATCGTGCCTGCAGCTGCATTTGCATTTTTTCTCTTTGCTTCTTCGATCAGAGCTTCTTTTTCTTCCTGGCTCATCTTGCTGTTAGCATTGATGTTTGCCTTTGTCTTGATACTTGCATTTTGTAATACAACGGAAGAAGCAACCTGTTTTTTAACTTTCTTTGCAGCTTTTTCCTGATTCTTTTTAACAACTTCATCAAAATCGATCTTATCAACATGTCTGTTAATAAAAATCTGCTGAACGCAACGGATTACAGAACCGGATACCCAGTAAATTCCCATACCTGCCGGCAATGTCAGACAGAAAATACCTGACATGATAGGCATTGTATAGTTCATCATCTTCATAGACTGCATCATACTGTCTGCTGTTTCATTACCGCTGCTCTGATTTGATGCCTGAGGCATTAATTTTACACTTAAAAACTGTGCCAAAGCTGCTAAAATCGGAATAAGCAATGCTCCTACGATCAGTAAATACTGGCCGGATGAAAATGCTTCTTTTGCAGTATACAAAGGTGAGTTACCAATATTTAAACCTAAGAAATTGTTGTAGGTTGTCAATGTTTCATATGTGGAATGAACCAGATCTGAAACAGAGGGGAACTTATCACCAAGAGACATCCACTCAGCTGTGGAAGCTTTGTTTAATACATCAATAAATGTATTTTTCATAAAATCGCTTCCGGCAACAAAGCTGTCACTTGTAAACTGTTTATTGAAATAGTTTGCATTTTGGAATGTCTGTAAAAACTCTGATACTCCATCCAGATTGACCAGCTGATTGATCAAATCATTAAATACATTTTTTACTGCAGGAACATAAGCAGGAATATTGTAAATAACACGATACAAAGCAAACAAAATAGGCATCTGAATCAAAAGCTGGATACAGCTTCCGGAAGGCGATACACCATATTTGGCATAAACTTCCTTCTGCTCTTCATTCATAGCCATAATGGAATCATTGTCTCTTTTTCCTTCGTATTTCTTTTGGATTGCCTGCAGCTCCGGTGCCATTTTAGACTGAAGCTTTGAAAACTTCTGCTGTTTAATGGTAAGCGGCATCAAACAAAGATAAATTACCAAAGTGAAAATAATAATGGATAAACCTATATTGGGAATGCCAATTTTTTCCAAAATGGTAAAGATACCACTCATCAAATAACCAAGAAGTGAGGCAACGGGTCCAATAATAAAAGTAGAAGTTTTAGTTAATAAAATACCTGACATTCTTTCCTCCTGACTTTATTAGGGGACGGGATCATACCCACCCTTTGAAAAAGGATTACATCTTATAATTCTCCAAGCAGCCAAAGCCCCGCCTTTTACAGCTCCATACTTTTCCACCGCTTCCAGACCATACTGGGAACAGGTAGGAGTATAGGGACATTTGGTACTCTTAAGTGGAGACAGATATTTTCTATAAAATTTAATTATAAAAATTAAAATTTTTTTCATAGCATAACTCTATAATGACTTCTTAATTATTTTGTGAAGTCTGAAAAGATGTAATAAAGCACTTTCCATATCATGATAGCTGATACTGGCAGCACTTTTTCTTGCAACGACTACTATGTCTAAACCACTATTAAACATATCTTCATGTAGCCTGTAACTTTCTCGGATCAGTCTCGCCAGATGATGTCTGACAACACTGTTTCCTACTTTTTTACTGACCGAAATTCCGAGACGGTTTATTTCAAGATTGTTTTCTAACACATAAATTACTAAATATTTGTTGGCAAGAGATCTGCCATTTTTGTAAACCTCTCTAAACTGGTCATTTTTCTTTAATGACTCTGAAAATTTCATAATAAATCTTCCTTATTATACTGGAGTCAAAATCTTTTCTTCTCTCATTCATTTATTAAGAGAAAAAAAGGCCACAAATATGCGGCCTATGCAGATAATACTTTTCTTCCTTTAGCTCTTCTGGCTTGTAATACTTTTCTACCGCCTTTTGTGCTCATTCTGGATCTGAAACCATGAACTTTACTTCTCTGTCTTTTCTTCGGCTGAAATGTCATCTTCATAACTAAACACCTCCTTTTTTCCGTTAGAAACAATCATTACGATTATAGGTAAAAAAATATGATAAGTCAAGCAAATTCAAGGCTTTTTTATATTTTTCACAAAGTACAATTTTTGTACAATTTATCATAAAAAAATTTTTTTCAATATTTTGTGGGACAAATATTTTTCAAAACAAGATATTGATTTTATTATTTTTAATGTTCATAACTCACTAATTTACATAAAATATCCACATTTTGTGCATTTATTGTGGATAAGTGTTTATAACTATTGAATTTTAATTTATAACCAACGAATTTTAAGCAATTTTGACATTTTTTTTACAAATCAATGTCGATAAGACTTATACACATTCTTTTTTATTTAAACCTCACTATGTAAACTAAACCTTTTTTATCAACAATCTATTGTGGAAACCGTGAACATTTGAATTTTCAAACCATTTGGTTTAATATAGAAACGTACATCTTTTTTTGGTGTATGCTAATTTTTAAGGAGTTTTTATTATGAGTGAAATTGCAGACAGATGGGATGAAATCAAAGAAATCATCAAAAATGAATATGATCTTACAGATATTTCCTACAATACCTGGATCAAACCATTAAAATTTTATAAGGAAGAAAATCATACTGTTACGATTTTAATTCCATCCGATCAGGCTCATGCCGTTAGTTATATTACCAATAAGTACAAAAACTTTTTTCAGGTATCCATTTCTGAAATGTTCAATGATGAATATCAGATATCCTTTATTCTGGAAAAAGATATCAAAAAAAATACCGAGGATGAAGATAAATTCAATACCTACAATATAAATAAGGAAAATGCTAATCTAAATCCCAAATACAACTTTGATACCTTTGTCGTAGGAAGCAACAATAAGCTTGCTCATTCTGCAGCTTTGGCTGTTGCCGAATCTCCCGGTGAAGCGTGGAACCCTCTTTATTTATATGGAGGTCCCGGACTTGGCAAGACCCACCTTATGCATTCCATCGGTCATTTTATACTGGAGCAGAGTCCCGACAAAAAGATTCTCTATGTCAGCAGTGAAGAATTTACCAATGAAGTTATTGAATCAATCCGAAGCGGTAATTCCACCAAAATGACACAGCTTAGAGAAAAATACCGTACTGTAGATGTGCTTCTTGTAGATGATATCCAATTTATAATAGGAAAAGATTCTACCCAGGAAGAGTTTTTCCATACTTTTAACACCCTTCACAATGCCGGTAAACAGATCGTGCTTTCATCTGATAAGCCTCCTAAAGAAATGGAAACCTTAGACGAAAGATTCCGTTCACGATTCGAATGGGGTCTGATGGCTGATATCCAGCCGCCGGATTATGAGACCAGAATGGCCATCTTAAAAAAGAACGTCGAATTATACAACAACAATATCGACGATGAAATCTTAAATTATATTGCTACCAACGTTAAATCCAATATCCGTGAGCTTGAAGGTGCTCTCAAAAAAGTTATTGCAGCCTCCAGACTCAACAATATCGAACTTACCATGCAGCTTGCAGAGGAAACTCTCAAGGATATTATTTCTCCTGATACTCCGATGGAAATTACACCTTCCTTTATTGTAAAGGTAGTTGCAGAGCATTTTGGTATCACCCAGGAAGATATTATATCCAAAAAGAGAAATTCGGAATTTGTCATTCCCAGACAGATCTGCATGTACATGATCAGGGAATACACGACTACTTCTCTTGAATCGATTGCCAAAATGTTAAATAAAAAAGATCATACCACGATCTTACATGGTGTTAAAAAGATAGAAAGTGAAATGAATACCAATCCTGATATCAAAAATAAGATTGAAATCATCAAGAAAAAAATGAACATCTGATCAATCAGGTTTGTACTTATCCACAAAATCAATTTTTTTACACATGAAAATTTTTGATTACTCACACACTTATACATAGCTTTTTAGCCTTAAAAATGCTATAATAATATAGGTTATGGACATATCCACAGCCCTTATTAAGAAGACAACTAAAATATTCTTTAATTAATTATATAACTACGCGTGCGCGTAACGATTTTCTATTTTGAGTTTTGAAAGGAAGTTGTTCACATCATGAAAATTGTTTGTAAGAAATCCAGTCTTTTAAACGGCGTTCAGATCGTAAGTAAAGCTGTACCGTCCAAGACAACAATGCCTATCCTGGAATGTATCCTGATCGATGCATCCAATGGAGAAATTAAATTAACAGCCAATGATATGGAGCTTGGTATTAAGACAATCATTGAAGGTGATATTTTAGAAAAGGGAATTATTGCACTGGATGCAAAAATCTTTTTAGAGATTGTACGCAAGCTTCCCAACAATTTAATTACCATTGAGACCAATTCCAGTCTTGCTACTTCTATCACATGTGAAAAATCCAAATTTGATATTGTAGGCAAGAGCGGAGAAGATTTTTCTTATCTTCCCCAGATTGAAAGAAACAAGAGTATTGTTATCAGCCAGTTCACATTAAAAGAAATCATCAGACAGACTATCTTTTCTATTTCGTTAAATGAAAACAACAAGCTGATGACCGGTGAATTATTTGAAGTAAAGGACAACAACTTAAAGGTTGTATCTCTTGATGGTCATCGTATTTCTCTTAGAAATATCGAATTAAAGGAAAGCTATGATCCAATCAAGGTTGTAGTTCCTGGCAAAGCACTAAATGAGATCAGCAAGATCTTAACAGGCGAAGCCGACAAAGAGGTCACAATCTATTTTACAGACAGACATATTTTATTTGAGTTTGATGATACGATCGTTTTATCCAGACTGATCGAAGGAGAATATTTCAAGATTGACCAGATGTTGTCCAATGATTATGAGACCAAGATCAGCATCAACAAGAGAGAATTTTATGAAAGTATAGACAGAGGTACTCTTTTAGTTAAAGAGGGAGACAAAAAGCCTATCATCATGAATATCACAGATTCCAATATTGAGCTGATGATCAAATCTACTTTAGGATCCATGGATGAAAATATTGATATTGCAAAAGAAGGCAAGGATATCATGATTGGATTCAATCCCAAGTTTTTGATGGATGCATTAAAGGTTATTGATGATGAGACAATTGATATTTACATGGTCAATCCAAAGGCTCCCTGCATTATCAGGGATTCTTCTTCCAGCTATCTGTATCTGATTTTGCCGGTTAATTTTACAGCCTGATGCATATACAGATTTCAATTTTATTTTATCATCATATTTTTTGGAGAAAAAATGATCTATACAGTTAAATTAAGAGATGAATATATTAAGCTTGGACAGGCTTTAAAAGCTGCCGGCCTGGTTGAAAACGGTGTCGATGCCAAATATGCCATTCAGGATGGTCTTGTTATGGTCAATGGAGAGACCGAGTTTCAGCGGGGTAAAAAACTGCACAATGGGGATGTTGTTTCTTTTGAAGGAGAAACAATTATGATTTCTATCTGATCATATTCACTTTCATCATTAAGTACCGGAGAAAAAAATGATTATCAAATCACTGGAATTGGAAAATTTTAGAAATTATGATTCTTTGTCCTTAAATTTTGATAGTAAGACTAATATCCTGTATGGTGATAATGCACAGGGCAAGACCAATGTGTTGGAAGCCATCTACTTATCTTCCACTACCAAGTCACACAAAGGAAGCAAAGATAAAGATATTATCAATTTTGATAAAGAAGAAGCACATATTAAGACTTTTCTGGTAAAAGGAAATATGGAATACCGCATTGATATGCACCTTCGCAAAAACAAATCCAAAGGAATTGCTATCAATGGTCAAAAAATAAAAAAAGCTGCCGAATTACTGGGGCTTATTAATGTCGTATTTTTTTCACCTGAAGATTTATCCATCATAAAAAGCGGTCCAGCCAACAGAAGAAGTTTTGTTGATATGGAATTGTGCCAGCTGGATAAATATTATCTTTATAATCTAAATCAATACAACAAGATTATCAATCAAAGAAATAAACTCTTAAAAGATTTTTATTTTAATACGGATTTAAAGGATACGATCACCATCTGGGACAATCAGCTTGTTTCCTATGGCAATCAGATCATTCAGGCAAGATATAAGTTTGTTGACAGATTAAATGAAATTATCAAAGACATTCATTTTAATTTATCAGGTGGCAGGGAAGAATTAAAGGTTGTTTATGAACCTGATACGAGCTGCGAAGATTTTGAAACAAATTTATCCAGAAATATGGATCGGGATATCAAGGCAAAATTTACAGGTATCGGTCCTCACAGAGATGATTTTGCTTTTATCGTCAATGGAATTGATATCCGCAAATTTGGTTCTCAGGGTCAGCAGCGTACGGCTGCTCTCTCACTGAAGCTTGCAGAAATAGAGCTTGTCAAACAGATTACAAAAGATACACCGATTTTATTATTGGATGATGTATTGAGTGAGCTTGATAATAACAGACAAAATTATTTATTGAAAAGTATAGGGGATATCCAGACAATCATTACCTGTACGGGTCTGGATGAGTTTGTTAATAACCGCTTTGAGATAAATAAACTGTTTAAAGTTGTAAATGGCGCAATTGAAAGTGAAAATTAGATTTTCACAGACTGATAAGGAGTTATTTTATGAGTAATGAAGCTGAAAAACGCAATGATGAATATGGCGCTGATCAAATTCAGATTTTAAAAGGTCTGGAAGCTGTCAGAAAAAGACCCGGTATGTATATTGGTTCTACTTCTGTCAGAGGTCTTCATCATCTTGTTTATGAAATCGTGGACAATGCAGTTGACGAAGCATTGGCCGGTTTTTGTAATACAATCAAGGTTTCCATCAATGAAGGAGACACGATCACAGTTGAAGATAACGGGCGTGGTATTCCTGTTGGTATCAATCATGATTCCGGTAAAACTGCGGTTGAGGTTGTATTTACGATTCTTCATGCCGGCGGTAAATTCGGCGGTGGAGGATACAAGGTATCCGGTGGTCTGCATGGTGTAGGTGCTTCTGTTGTTAATGCTTTATCAGAATGGCTTGAAGTGGAAATATGCAGAGAAGGTAAAATATACAAACAGCGTTATGAAAGAGGCGATGTATGTTATCCGTTAAAAGAAATCGGTACATGTCCTGAGGATAAAACCGGTACAAAGGTTACATTCAAACCGGATGCAGAAATTTTTGAGACAACTGTTTTTGAATTTGATATTTTAAAGCAGCGTCTGAGAGAAATGGCTTTCCTTACCAAAAATCTGAGAATTGAGCTTTCCGATCTGAGACCGGAAGAAAAGATCCACAAGGTTTTCCATTATGAAGGCGGTATTCAGGAATTTGTTACATACTTAAATAAAAGTAAACAGGCATTGTATGAAAATGTCATGTATTTTGAAGGCAACAAAGAAAATGTATATGTTGAAGTAGCTATGCAGCACAATGATTCTTATCAGGAAAGTGTCTATAGCTTTGTCAACAATATCAATACGCCGGAAGGTGGTACACAGCTTACCGGTTTTAGAAATGCACTGACCAAGACTTTCAATGATTATGCAAGAGAGAAAAAAATCTTAAAAGAAAGTGAACCAAATTTATCCGGTGAAGATGTCAGAGAAGGTCTGACAGCAATCGTATCTGTTAAGATTGAAAATCCTCAGTTTGAAGGTCAGACCAAGCAGAAGCTTGGAAATTCCGAAGCAAAAAGAGCTGTAGAAAGCGTAGTCAGTGAACAGCTTACTTATTTCTTAGAGCAAAATCCTGCTGTTGCTAAATTGATCTGTGAAAAATCCGTTCTTGCACAGAGAGCAAGGGATGCGGCCAGAAAAGCAAGAGAAATGGCTCGTAGAAAAACAGCTTTAGAGGGAATGAGTCTTCCCGGAAAGCTTGCTGACTGTTCAGACCGCAATCCGGAAAACTGCGAAATCTATATTGTTGAGGGAGACAGTGCCGGTGGTAGTGCAAAAACTGCCAGAGACCGTGCAACCCAGGCAATTTTACCGCTTCGCGGAAAAATCTTAAATGTAGAAAAGGCAAGACTTGATAAAGTATATGCCAATGAAGAGATCAAAGCCATGATCACCGCATTTGGTACCGGTATCCATGAAGATTTTGATATTTCCAAATTGAGATATCACAAGATCATCATCATGACCGATGCCGATGTCGATGGTGCTCATATTGCTACTCTCATGCTTACATTTATTTATCGTTTTATGCCGGAGCTTATCAAGCAGGGATATGTTTACCTTGCCCAGCCTCCTCTTTACAAACTGGAGAAAAACAAAAAGGTATGGTATGCATACAGTGATGAAGAGCTTGATAATATTTTAAATGAAGTTGGTCGTGACCAGAATAACCGTATCCAGCGTTATAAAGGTCTGGGAGAAATGGATGCAGACCAGCTCTGGGATACAACCATGGATCCTCAGCACAGAGTTTTATTAAAAGTTGTAATTGATGATGAAAGTGAATCAGAGGTAGATCTGACATTTACGACTTTGATGGGTGATAAAGTAGAGCCCCGAAGAGAATTTATCGAAGAAAACGCAAAATTTGTTAAAAACCTGGATATCTAATAAGCCATGCATAAATTCAAAGCAGATGAAAAATGCATTTATGCAATTTTTTATCTGATTGAATTTATATATGGCGCGTAGCGCCCATGAAATAAATGCGCAGCATTTATGAATGAATTATAAGAAAAAATTACTTTCCAACTATCTCAAATATATTAGGAGCAAAAGAATGGACGATCAAATTTTTGATAAAGAATATGATAAAGTCAAACACGTTGATTTAAAAAAGACGATGGAAACCTCTTATATTGATTATGCGATGAGCGTTATTGCATCAAGAGCTCTTCCGGATGTCCGTGATGGTTTAAAACCTGTTCAGCGTCGAGTACTTTATTCCATGGTCGAATTAAATAACGGACCAGATAAGCCGCATCGTAAAAGTGCACGTATCGTCGGTGATACCATGGGTAAATATCATCCTCACGGTGATAGTTCTATTTATGGTGCTTTGGTAAATATGGCACAGGAATGGTCATTCCGTTATCCTTTGGTAGACGGTCATGGTAATTTTGGTTCTGTCGATGGTGACGGCGCCGCTGCCATGCGTTATACAGAAGCAAGACTTTCAAAGATTTCTATGGAATTATTGGCCGATATCAATAAAGATACCGTTGATTTTGTTCCAAACTTTGATGAAACAGAAAAAGAACCGTCCGTTTTACCGAGCCGCTACCCTAATCTTTTGGTTAATGGTACTACCGGTATTGCCGTTGGTATGGCTACCAACATTCCGCCTCACAACTTAAGAGAGGTTGTTGCTGCTGTTGTAAAGATCATTGACAACCGTATTGAAGAGGACCGCTCAACAGAAATAGATGAGATTCTTGAGATTGTAAAGGCTCCTGATTTTCCGACCGGTGGTGTTATTTTAGGAACAAAGGGCTGTGAAGAAGCATATCGTACCGGACGTGGCAAAATCAGAGTCCGCGCCGTGACCAATATTGAGACAATGGAAAATGGCAAGAGCCGTATTATTGTTACGGAACTGCCCTATCTCGTTAATAAAGCTAATCTGATTTTAAAAATCGCAGAGCTTGTAAAGCTTAAAAAAATTGATGGAATTACAGATTTAAGAGATGAATCAAGCCGTGAAGGTATGCGTGTTGTCATCGAGCTTCGTAAAGATGTCAATGCCAATGTCATTTTAAACCAGCTTTACAAACATACACAGCTTCAGGATACATTTGGTGTTATCATGTTAGCATTGGTTAACAATGAGCCAAAGGTATTAAATCTTCTGGATATGCTTACCTATTATATCAGGCATCAGGAAGAGGTTGTTACCAGAAGAACCAAATTTGATCTCAACAAAGCAGAAGAAAGAGATCATATTTTACAGGGATTGTTGATTGCCCTTGATAATATTGATGAAGTTATCCAGATTATCAGAAGCAGCTCCAATACCCAGACTGCAAAGGAAGCTTTAATTGCAAGATTTGATTTATCCGATGCACAGGCACAGGCAATCGTAGATATGCGTCTGCGTGCTCTGACCGGTCTGGAAAGAGAAAAGCTTGAAAATGAGCACAAAGAATTATTAGAAAAAATTGCTTATTTAAAATCTATCCTTGCAGATGAAAAAATCCTGCTTGGTGTTATCAAGGATGAGATTAATCTGATTGCCGATAAATTTGGCGATGATCGCCGAAGCAAGATCGGATATGATGAATATGATATTTCCATGGAAGATCTGATTCCGAGAGGAAATACCGTCATTGCCATGACCAGTCTTGGATATATCAAACGTATGACGGTTGATAATTTCAAGGTTCAGCATCGCGGCGGCCGTGGAATCAAAGGTATGCAGACCATTGAAGATGATGTGATCGAAAATCTGCTGATGACGGATACGCACAATTACATTATGTTCTTTACCAGTCTTGGCCGTGTATACCAGATGAAGGCTTATCAGATTCCGGAAGCCGGCAGAACTGCAAGAGGAACAGCAATCATCAATTTACTTCAGTTAAATCCGGGAGAAAAGATATCTGCGGTTATTCCGATCAGTGAAGAGGATTATTCCAAAAATGTTCTGATGGTTACCAAAAAAGGTATCATCAAAAAGACAACTCTCGAAGATTATAAGAACATGCGTAAGAGTGGTCTGATCGCGATGAATATCCGTGAGGATGATGAGTTGATCGAGGTTAAGACAACAACAGCTGACAATATCATTTATCTTGTTACCAAAAAAGGTATGTGTATCTGCTTCAAGGAAACAGATGTCAGAATTACCGGTCGAAATACCATGGGTGTTATCGGTATGAACCTCAACAAGGATGATGAAATTGTTGGTATGCAGCTTGATACCCAGGGTGAAAAGATGTTAGTTGTATCTGAAAAAGGATACGGCAAAAAGACTCCTCTTTCTGAATTCCATATCCAGAAACGTGGTGGTAAAGGTATCAGATGCTACAAGATCGTTGAAAAATCCGGTGATGTGGTAGGTATGAAGGCTGTCAACGATGATCATGAAATCATGATGATCACAGATGCCGGTATCATTATCCAGATTTCCATGAATGATGTATCTACATATGGAAGAAATGCATCAGGTGTGAAGCTTATGAATTTGGATGACAATGTCAAGATTGCCAAAGTTGCCAAAGTAAGAGAAAAATTTGGTGATGAAGCAGATGAAATAGACGAGCTGGATGAGATCATGGAAGAAGATGCTGATACATCTTCTACTGAAGAAACACAGTCAGAGACAGAATAATCCTGATCAGACTATAAAAATAAGCTATTATATAAGAAGAGAAATTCTATTTAGATATTTAGAATTTCTCTTTTTTTTTATTTTTTTACTATAAATAAAATTTTATGCTATAATAAGTTAGTTAATACTAACTTAGGTAATTGATAAATGATTTTATCAGTTCCTGTGGATAACTCGCCCCTATATAAGGAGAGAAAAAGGGTCAGTATTCAGAATTGTTTCTGAATTGAC
>ONHB01000046.1 GCA_900317505.1 uncultured Lachnospiraceae bacterium
TTGGATAACAAAAAAGCGACATTTACCCTTTTTTGTAAGAGTAAATGCCACTTCATAAATTACCTTTTTCAAAGTGGAAATAAACTTTTCACTTCAGCTAAAAATTATGACTGTTCCATGGCGCTCAGATAATATACAAACTGCTGTGCCGTACGGCCGGAAATGCCGCCATGGGAAAGCTCCCATTTATTAGCCTCTGCACGGATTTCATCATCGGACATCTGAATACCTGCCCTGTGTGCAAGCTCTGTCGTAATGTTGAAATATTCCTTGGGAGAAGGCTTGGAATAGCAGATCGTAACACCAAAACGATGCACCAGTGAAAGCTTTTCTTCCATTGTATCAGATTTGTGGATGCCATTATCCACCGTGACATCACTTCTGTCGCCCCAGGTCTCTTTGATCAGGTGACGACGGTTGGATGTCGCATAAATCAGGATGTTTTCAGGTTTGGTTTCCACGCCGCCTTCAATTACCGCCTTTAAGAATTTGTACTCGATCTCAAATTCCTCAAAAGACAGATCATCCATATAAATAATAAATTTATAATTTCGGTTTTTGATCTGGGCGATCACATTGGAAAGATCCTTAAACTGATGCTTGTAAATCTCGATCATACGAAGTCCCTGATCATAAAACTGATTGACAATGGCTTTGATACTGGTGGATTTGCCGGTACCGCTGTCACCAAACAGCAGACAGTTGTTGGCTTTTTTACCTTCCACAAATGCCTTTGTATTGTCAACAAGCTTCTTTTTCTGGATCTCATATCCGATCAGATCGTCCAGCATGACCTTATCCATGTTGTTGATAGCCTGGAATGTAATATGACCCTTTTCATCCACATTGCCGATGCGGAAGGCCTTATTCAGACCAAACATGCCAACACCGTAGTCTTTATAAAATCCGGTTACATATTTAAAAAACTCTTCCTCTGTGTTAGCATCTGCTAACTTTCGACTTAAAGCCTGTACTTTTTCACTGACATTTTTATTGTACATCAGCTCCGGCTTGCCAATGGCATGATAAGCAGACAGGGTAGAAAAGCAATCGATTCCGAGTGCTTCTTCCAGATAGGAAAAATCATAATGAAACAGCTCCATAAAAGCCTTAAAGTCATTTTTTGCAAAATGATTGACGCTTCCGCCATCCCGCGCCCCGATTTTTTCACAGGTAATGCTAAACGGATTTTCATCTGTGATCAAAAGATAGGTAAGATAATTCTGCCACAGATTTTCATCAAAACCATAATCGGTTGCAATGATCAAAATCCGTTTGATCTGCTTATAAATACGGGTGATCAGCTCATCCTTGTTGTATCTGTCGCTCTTTACCTGCTCGCAGATATCCGCAAGCTCCATCAAGATACTGTCCTTTGGCAGATCTCCATATATGATCAATTTTGAAATAATCTGATTCATCCTGAATTATCTCCTTATCATTTCTGAGTGTACATAAAAATTTCTATGATTATTTTAAATACACTGATTTGTACCACCTAATATTTTATTAAGATGCTTCCTCAAACTGGCTATTGTAAAGTTTAGCATAAAATCCATCTTTTTCCAACAGTTCCTCATGAGTTCCCTGCTCAATAATATCGCCATCCTTCATGACTAAGATCAGGTCAGCGTCGCGAATGGTAGAAAGTCGATGTGCGATGACAAAGCTGGTTCTTCCCTTCATCAGATTGTCCATAGCTTTCTGAATACGGGCTTCTGTACGGGTATCAACCGATGAAGTGGCTTCATCTAAGATCAAGATCTTATTGTCGGCAAGGATCGCCCTTGCAATGGTAAGGAGCTGTTTCTGTCCCTGCGATACATTGCTTGCATCCTCGTTTAATTCCATATCATAGCCGCCCGGCAGCGTCTCAATAAAACGATGCGCATATGCCGCTTTTGCAGCAGCAATGACCTCTTCATCTGTCGCATCCAGCCTGCCGTACCGGATATTTTCCATAATCGTTCCTTTAAATAACCACGTATCCTGTAAAACCATGCCAAATGCATCCCTAAGCTCCCGGCGGTTGAAATCCTTGATATTGTGCCCATCAATCTTGATAGCTCCGCTGTTTACATCATAAAAACGCATCAGAAGTTTTACCATTGTGGTCTTGCCGGCACCGGTCGGTCCGACAATGGCGATTTTCTGTCCCTGTTTAATCTCGGCACTGAAATCGTGAATGATCGTCTGATCTTCCTTGTACCCGAAATTAACATGTTCAAAAGAAACATTTCCCACCACATCCTCAATATTTGCCGGATGCTCCACGGTCTGATCTTCCTCTTCTTCATTTAAAAACTCAAATACACGCTCTGCAGCTGCTGCCATGGACTGTACCTGGTTGGCAACCTGTGCGATCTGCTGGATCGGCTGTGTAAAGTTTTTGACATACTGGATAAACGCCTGAATATCACCAATTTCTATGGTGCCTTTAATGGCTAAAATACCACCGATCAAGGCAACCGCAGCATATCCTAAGTTTCCTACAAACATCATGATCGGCTGCATCATACCGGAAATAAACTGTGACTTCCATGCCGAATCATAAAGATGGTCATTGGTCTTGTTGAAATCATTTATGACCTCTTCTTCCTTATTATATGCTTTAATAACCAGATGTCCGGTAAAGTTTTCTTCGACCTGTCCGTTGATCTGTCCCAGATATTCCTGCTGTGACCGGAAATATCCCTGCGACTTTTTCATGACAAAGGTGATCAGAAATACAGATACCGGCAGGATAAATAAAGCGATCAGCGTTAAAAGCGGTGAAATAGAGATCATCATGATCAAAACACCGAGCATTGTGGTAACCGATGTAATGATCTGGTTGATGCTCTGGCTTAAGCTCATCCCAAGCGTATCGACATCATTGGTAATACGCGATAAAACCTCTCCATAGGTTCTGCTTTCAAAATATTTCATCGGCATGCGGTTGATCTTTTCAGAAATTTCCTTACGCATGCGGTAGCAGATCTTCTGGCTGATGGTGCTCATGATATAGTGCTGTACAAATGTAAAGACTGCACTTATCACATAAAGCCCCAGTACAAAAATCAAGATACGTCCGATCTTGGTCAGGTCGATTCCTCCGGTTCCGGCAATTTTTGCCATCAGACCACGGGATAATTCTGTCGTAGCCTTACCCAAAATTTTGGGCCCCACAACATTGAACACCGTACCGATGATTGCAAAAACCATTACAACCAAAATCGGGAATTTGTATCTTCCGATATAGGCAATCAGTTTTCCGATGGAACCTTTAAAATCTTTCGCTTTTTCAGCAGGCATCATACCTCGTCCGCCGCCATGACCTCTTCTCGGAGGTCTCTGATATGTTTTTTCTTCACTCATAATGATGCCTCCTTCTGTGTCTGTCCCAGTTCTTTTGCGGATAACTGGGATCTGGCTATCTGTTCATATACTTCACAGTTTTCCAAAAGCTCCTGATGTGTACCCATTCCCACAATTTTTCCTTCATCCAGAACCAGGATCTGGTCTGCATGGATGATGGTACTGATCCTCTGCGCCACGATAAGCACTGTGGAATCTTTGATTTTGTCTGCCAGCGCTTTACGGAGTGCCGCATCTGTCTTCATATCCAGTGCGGAAAAGCTGTCATCAAACACCATGATCTTCGGTCTTTTGACAATGGCTCTGGCAATCGCAAGTCTCTGCCTCTGACCACCGGAAACATTGCTTCCGCCCTGTGCGATCCGGCTCTCAAACTTATCTTTCTTTTCTTCTATAAAATCCAGTGACTGAGCAATCTCGGCAGCTTCTTTTATTTCCTCGTCGGTAGCATCATGCTTACCAAATCTTAAATTGGAAGCAATCGTTCCGGAAAAGAGAACACCCTTTTGAGGTACAAAACCGATATTATCACGCAGATCTTCCATTTTCATATCCCGGATATCCACACCGTCGATCGTAATGGAACCGTCCTTCACATCATAAAATCTGGGCAGAAGATTAACCAGCGTCGATTTACCGCATCCGGTACTTCCGATAATGGCTGTAATCTCTCCCGGACGCGCTGTAAATGAAATATGCTCCAGCACATCAGCTTTTGCATTGGGGTACGCAAAGGAAACATTGTCGTAACGCACCACACCTTCTTTTGCATGGAAATCCACAGCATCCGGTTTATTTGTCAAAGAAGAAGGCATCTTCATAACCTCATCAATTCGGTCTGCCGCAACACCTGCACGGGGCAGCATGATCGAAAGCATGGATAAAAACAGGAAGGACATAACAATCTGGATCGCATAAATGATAAATGCTGTCATTGCACCAACCTGCATGGTTCCAAGATCGATCTTTTTGGCAGCCACCCAGGTGATCAGAATAGATGTACCGTTCATGATCAGCATCATACCGGGCATCATCACAGCCACGACACGGTTGGTAAACAGCTGTGTTTTCATCAGATCCTTATTTGCATCATCAAAGCGTTCCTCTTCCTTCTTTTCACGACCGAATGCACGGATAACGGAAAGTCCGGTCAGGATTTCACGTGACACCAGATTCAGACGGTCAACCAGTACCTGCATCATCTTAAATTTGGGCATAGCCACAAACACCAGAAAAGCAATCAGGCATAAGAGGCATGCAACAGCAACAACAATGATCCATCCCATACCGGAGTTGGTGTTGACAACCTTTATGACACCACCGACACCAATAATCGGCGCATATAAAACCATACGAAGCATCATGATCGTAAACATCTGGACCTGCTGGATATCATTGGTACTTCTTGTGATCAGGGATGCCGTTGAAAACTTATCGATTTCTGCATTGGAAAATCCAATGACCTTTTCAAATACGCCTCTTCGAAGCTTCCGTCCCAGATCCGCACCAACTCTTGATGCAAACAGTCCGACAAGCATGGATGCGGCTCCCAGAACTAAAGCCATGGCTAACATCTTGAGCCCGGCCATCAGCAGATACTGTATCTGCATTGCATCGGCATCCATTCCGGCTTCTTCCTGACAGCTCTTGGTAAATTGCAGTGCCATTGATTTTGTGGTGCTTTCACCGGTCGTTTTGATCATTTCCCCGACGCTGTCACGCGCCTTGTCTATCATCTGCTGCATCTGATTCATTCCGGCCTGTGATACAGCCCCGGCCATATCACCGGATTCCTGCATTTTCTGCATCTGGTATGCCAAAGTCACCGGAATCAGCATGTCTGTATCCAGCTTTGTAAGCTCATCCTCTGAATAGTCGCGCAGAACATAATTGCTGCCTTCTAAAGAATAACTGTCTTGCCATATTTCTTTCTCATTGTCATCCATCAGATAGGACATCATATCATAAGTTTCTTTGGTGATCTCCTTTGGCATAATATGCTCCACGCCGCCATTGATAATACCTGTATCAATGATATTGGATGTCAGCTGTGGCAGCTCCAGGTCACAATAAGCCTGAATTACCAACAGGATAAAAATCACAATCACACTTTTCCAATAAGGAATCAGATTTTTAAATATTTTTCCCATAATCGCTCCTTTTGCGGCTGCTCCTCTTTCAACATCTGATTATGTAACACCTCTCTATATGTGACAGGGTGTCACCCACCTTTATTTATATATGTGTGAACTTCCAGTTTTTTTACGACTAGCGTCCCTCATTTCTATATTCCGAGCACAGAAATCATCATTCAAACGGTAGTTCTTCAAGTGCTTCCAACC
>ONHB01000032.1 GCA_900317505.1 uncultured Lachnospiraceae bacterium
GTGTAGACTGATCCATGAGAAAATCCTCCTTTGATAAGATGGACTTATTATCTCATAAATATCTGCTTTTGACACGGTACTCATGGTTTACCGCTTACGAATAGAATATGGTATACTTATAATCGGAGAATAATATAGACATTACGTAGGAGATAAAAATGTACAGGATAACAATCTGTGATGATCAAGGTGATGTGCTTGATGAATTACAACAACTGATTATGCAGGAATTTCCTGATATGGAATTGCATTGTGTGCAGGATTTGAAGGAGTATGCTAAGGCTCTGATCAATCAAAAGGAGCCTTTGCCGGATATTATGATCATGGATATCCAATGGGAGCAGGATATTTCGACCGGTATTGACTGGGCAGTGGAGCTGCAAAAGAGCTTTCCGAAGTTAAAGATTATTTTTCTGACCGGATATATCGAATATGCTGCTGATATTTTTATGGCCAACCCAAGCAATTTTCTGGTAAAGCCGATTCAAAAGGACAAGCTATATGCAGCTATATACCGTGTGATGGATGAGATAGGGACAAAGCTGGAGACAGTTACATTAAAGGGTGTGGGAGGATTGCAGGTTGTGCAGCCTTTTGATGTTATGTACATAGAAAGCAACAAGCATGAGATTGTTGTATATGGAACGGATGATACGATCCATGTATGGATGAAAATGGATGATATTCTGTCCGTATTTCCACCTTTTTTTATCCGGATACACCAAAGCTATGCCGTCAATCCCAACTGGATCAAGAAGTTTGCGCCCAATGGCATTTTATTGATCGATGATGTATTTCTGCCGGTGAGCCGGAGCCGTTATACAAAGGCAAAAGAGCAGTTTTTGGATTTTTTAGAGGAAAAATAAGATGGATTTGACAGGTTTTATAAGTGCAGGCATTCTGGCATGTGCTTTTTTCGGCGCAGTGTATTGGGTTACAAAGGATTTTATGGAATGGAGAAAAGGCATTGGTGTGGTCTTTTTGTTTCTGTTTGTATTGAAGGAAACCGTTTCTCTTTATGGAATATACCATGACCGGATGTTACAGGTGGGATGGTTTGCATTATCCATGCTTATGATTTTGATACTGATCATCGGTCAGAGGCATGACAAACTCCGGATTGCCATGAATTACCTGACGGCTTTATTTTTCTTTCGTATTTATTTTTTATTTGCCAAGCTGTTTATTATATCTTTTTACAGCGGATTTCATACGGAAAAGCTCCGTCAGCTCCTTCAGACCGATAATACCTGGATCTTTCTATATAGTCTGGTTATCTGTATTCCTGCCGCGTTTGCTTTGGATTTTACGCAAAAAAGCATGCAGTATCTTTCAGGTGGGATACGTCGGGTAATTTCGGCATTCGCCTGGATTGTGTGGCTTATCATGGATTGGTTTGACACATGGATACAGATGGTTGTGATCATGCCGATAGGTCTGATTTTGATTCTTACCCTTATCATATACCGGTTAAACAAGGAAAAAGAGCAGGAGAAAGAGCTTTATTATCATCGGGAGCTGGAAGTCCAGCTTCGTAAAAAAGATCTGGAAATGGAAAAGCTTCGTAAAGAGGTGGAAAAGTACTATATTCTTGCGGGGGAAGAGGAAAAAGATTATTCCGGACAGGTACTGCAGCATATAAATGACGCATATACGGATAAAAAAGGCGCAGCGGATGCGAATACTATTATAGAGGGGTAAGAAATATGAGTTGGAATACAACAATAAATATTTATGTATACGGATTGATTATGTGTTCTATGCAGACAATGGTCAATATCTGGGTAATAAGGAATTATCTTACCCCGAGACATAATCGTAAATGGTACTTTGCATTATTATTCTTGCTGATGCTGTGGCATGATTATTATTTTGGCCTGCTGACAAAGGGTGATATTTACGATGTGATCGAAATACTGGTTTATTATCCGTTAATCGGTCTTACCCTGTTGGGTTTGTTCAGGGAGAGGGTATACCAAAGCTTCCTCTATCTGTTTGCAACGGACTGGATCAGCCAGATTGTTGGTGTGGTGGTTACATTCCCAAGTGTCATGATATTATGTGGGTTTGATATGGAAATGGTGGAGGAGATTATGGACCGTCCGGAGATCTGGAAAATACTTCCGATGGCGGTTTGTTACTTCCTCTGTGCGTGGTTTACTACCGTTATCTGGAGGTTTATGTACCGGCGAAAGGGAAAACTCTTTCGTATTCTTTGTGTGATTTTCTGTGGTATGGATATTCTGGTGCAGATTACACCGGTATGGCAGTCTGTTATACTGGTTCTTCCGGCAGTTGCAGCGCTGTTTATCTGGATGTTTTACTATCAAAATGAAAGTGACCGTCTTGCCAGAGAGCAGTTCGCCCATTATCAGGCATTGGAAGAGGTATATAGGCAAAAGGAAAAAGAAATTTCCGAGATCCGTCATGATATCGCTAATCATCTGAATGTCATGGAGGCCATGCGCGCCGATTCGTACGGCATGGACATTTTGAGACGGATTGATAAAAATGCATCGGTTTCATTTACGGATGTGCCGGTACTGGATTGTCTGATCCGTGAAAAAGCGGAGATTTGTCAGGAAAAAGGTATTGTATTTGAAAGAAAAGGTCAGAATCTCGGCAGCATCAATATTACCGAATACGAGCTTGTCAGCCTGTTTGCCAATCTTTTGGACAATGCGGTGGAAGCAGCCATAAAGACTACTGAGAAAAAGATATTTCTTACCATGGAAATGCAGCAGGGATTTCTGAAAATTGTCCTGCGCAATTCCAAATTGGAAAATGAAGCGCCTCTAAAGACACAATTTGAGACGACAAAAAAGGATAAAAAGAAGCACGGCATCGGTAGTCGGATCATTAAGGAAATTGTGAATGACCATGATGGCAGAATACGTTATATAGATCACGGTACTGAAATGGAAACTGTTATTTTTATAGCTATATAGCTTATTTTTATTAAGGTTTGCTTAAACCCCTTGAAAATTCCGACGTAACAAGATATAAAGAAAATGAAACCAAATGATGCAGAGGCCTGCAGCCTATATACAGCAGCAGGTCCTGTTTGCTAATAAGGAACCACACCTCATGATCAAAATCTGGAAAATCATCAAATCAATCATATATTTCATTCTCTTTGTATTCAGCACAGGCTACTTCCTGACCTGCTTAATTTATGCCGGAATTGCCGTATCATGGCTTTTCATCTGGCCAATGTTGGCTATTTTCTGTCTGGTCCGTTTTATTACGCTCAGACGTGAGCTCAAAGGCAGGACAAAGTGGAGATTCCCGCTTTTCTTCCGTGTTGTATACAGGATTTGTTTTATAACCGCACTGTGTATCTTTGTGTATGTGGAAAGTCTGGTCATTGGTGGTATGCATACTGAGCCGGATCCGGATATGCCGTATATTATCGTGCTTGGTGCAGGGCTTAGGGGCAGTGCACCGACCAGACCGCTTTTACTGCGCATGCAGGCAGCAGCAGAGTATCTGGAGGCCAATCCGGATACGATCGCAGTTGCTTCCGGCGGACAGGGGGCAGGCGAGGATATGAGCGAGGCGCAGTGTATTTATGAATATCTGACGGATAAAGGAATTGATCCTGCGCGTATCATACTGGAGGATCAGTCAAAGAGCACAGAGGAAAATATCAAAAACAGCTTTGCGTTGATTCCGCAGGATGCATCCGAGGTGGGAATTTTGTCCAACGGCTTTCATATCTACAGGGCTACACGAATCGCCGAAAAACAGGGGCATGACAATGTGTGCGGCATTCCCTCACGGACGTTGATGCCGATGGGACTTCACTATATGGTCCGGGAGTTTTTTGCCGTCATCAAGCTGGAAGTATTTGGATAGAAAAATATAAAAGAATCTGCTTTTTGTGATGTCGGACAGAGATAATTATGCTATACTATATCCGATGAAAATGTTGTCGAAGATTGTTGAGCACAGGAGGCAGATATGAAAATTCTCAAAAAAATCGATTATAATGCACCGGTCGTTCTGACCTTCGCTTTAGTTTCATTTCTGGTGCTGATTTTAGGTTATATCACAAATGGAGGTTCCACGGCACTGTTATTTTGTGTATACAGGGCACCGTTCAGTGATATTTTTATGTATCCCCGGTTATTTTTACATGTGCTCGGACATGCCAACTTAGAGCACTATGTCAACAATATGATGATGCTTTTGTTGGTTGGTCCCATGCTGGAAGAAAAGTATGGTTCCCGCAATATGTTGATCATGATGACGATCACAGCATTTGTTACGGGTGTGATCAATACGATCTTTTTTCCGACTGCCTTACTCGGAGCAAGCGGTATCGTGTTTATGATGATCATTTTATCATCCGTGACATGTGTCAAAGATGATAAAATTCCGCTGACACTGATCGTTATCGTTATCCTTTATCTGGGAGAACAGATTGCGGACGGATTGTTTGTAAAGGATAATATTTCGCAGCTGACACACATTGTCGGTGGCATATGCGGCGGCGTCTTCGGACTGACCGTATTCAAGGATTGTTAAAAGCAGGTGATAGCTATGGCAAAGCAAAAAGAAATCAAGACAAATGCAATGCGGATCTTGGATCGCATGAAAATTTCATATACCCATCAGTCATACGAATGTGAAGAGTTTATTGACGGAATTCAGACTGCGGATCATCTGGGACTTCCGCATGATCTGGTCTACAAGACTCTGGTTACGCTCGGCAGCAGCAGGCAGTACTTTGTTTTTGTACTACCCATTGAAGCAGAGCTGGATATGAAAAAAGCAGCAAGAGCCGTTTCTGAAAAATCAGTATCCATGATTCACGTCAAGGATATTACAGCCGTGACCGGCTATGTGCGCGGTGGATGTACCGCAATCGGTATGAAAAAACAGTACAAAACCGTCATCAGTGATACTGCCAGGAATCTACAAAAAATATACGTCAGCGGCGGCAAAATCGGATGTCAGATCGAGTTATCTCCGGATGATTTGTGTAAAGCATGTGGCGCAGTATATGGTGATATTATTGTAGATTGAGAGTGAGATACCGTGGTTTTTTCTTCCGTAGAATTCATTTTATTCTTTTTACCAATTTTTCTAATTGTATATTACATAACACCGGTTTCTTATCGCAATGTTGTATTGCTGTTTGGAAGCCTGATTTTCTATGCCTATGGAGAGCCGAAGTATATTGTGCTGTTGCTGGTATCCATGGTCTTAAATTACTGGCTTGCAAGAGGAATGGCTTCTGAAAAATCAGGCATTTTCTTAAGGAAGGGCTGTTTCTATATCGGTATTCTGACAAATCTGTCACTTCTGTTGGCTTTTAAAATTGCACCACAGGAGCTGGGACTTCCGTTGGGAATCAGCTTCTATACCTTTCAAATCATTTCCTATCTGATTGATGTATACCGCAAAGATATACCGGTGGAGACATCCTTATTAAAGCTCAGTACCTATATCTGTATGTTCCCCCAGCTGGTTGCCGGTCCGATCGTTACCTATCAGGAAGTAAAAAAACAACTGGATCATCCGGTCACAACCTGGGAGGGCTTTGACGCCGGTTTAAAGGATTTCTCGGCAGGTCTTATCATGAAGGTGCTTCTGGCAGATAGATTATCCCTGTTATTTAAAGAGATAGCGGGAATGGGCTATATCAGTGCGCCGACATCGGTTTTATGGCTGGGATCTGTTGGCTATTCACTCCAGATTTATTTTGATTTCTTTGGTTATTCGATGATGGCGATCGGTCTTGGCAGGATGCTTGGTTTCAACCTGCCGGTAAATTTCAATCTGCCATATATGTCTACAAGTGTCAGGGAGTTTTACCGCAGATGGCATATCACACTTGGAAGATGGTTTGCAAAGTATGTTTATATTCCGCTGGGCGGCAGCCGGAACGGTATGAAAAAGACGCTGCGCAACCTGTTTATTGTATGGATCCTGACTTCATTATGGCATGGCGTCAGCATCAACTTCATCCTTTGGGGAATGATCCTGTGTCTGGTCATCATGATTGAAAAGGTTGTTTCCTATTATTGGAATCAAAAAAAGGACGGCGCAAAATCAGAAACTGTGGATCTGAAAAATAACACAACAGAAAACACAGAAACAGAACAAAAAACCAAAAAATTAAATCTAAATTTAATAATCAAGAAAACCCTGCAGCATATCTATGTCTTATTCATAATCGTACTGACCTGGACCTGCTTCGCAGTGACAGATTTTCAGGATCTTTCCACCTATTTAGGAAGGATGTTCGGCATCCTGTCGGGTGTGCGTGTCAATGAGACTATATTTATGACGTTGCTAGGCAAGTACGGATTTACGATCTTGATCGGTATTCTGCTTTGCACGAACAAGGCTCATCAATGCTATAAAGAGTGGAAAGACGGTTACCTCGGCATGATAACACTTGCAATTTTATTTTGGGTATCTGTATGGTACATTCACATGATGGGAGATAATCCGTTTTTGTATTTCCGTTTCTAATAATAAAGACAATAAAGAACAGGAAAACAATTTCCGGATCGATACAGTGCGGCATGGAATGGGCTAAACATTTTCTATCCGAATAGCACTGTAAATCACAGTAAATATAAAGAAAGGGAGTGACGGAAGGATGGACAAAATTAAATATCTGAAATATCTGATCTTACTTTTGATCGGCAGTCTTGTCTGTTCTTTCCTGACAGGCTTCCCCTTTTCTTTTGGCAATATACAGGATGGTCAGGAGGATGCGGCAATCGAAGCCTCTTCATCTTCGGTATCATCGGACAGTCTGGGTAAAGAAACAATCTCAGCCAATGAAACAGGCAATACCTTCATAGATGGTGTAAGTGGCAATTCAGCCGGTACATCCCTGTCACAAAACGGCACATCTGATGGAAAGAGCCAGGAGCCTCTGGAATTTCAGGCGGTAGATGACAGTTATTTTGATGATGCGGTCTTTATCGGGGATTCACGAATTGTCAGCCTGTATCTGTATTCTGACTGGAAAAATGCGACTTATTATTGTTCTTCCGGTATGACGCTCGGCGGCGTGTTCAAGGATCCGACCGGACAGTGGAATGACGGCAACTGGAAAGAAAACATAGCGACAGCCTTGCAGGAGCAGCAGTTTAAAAAGGTCTATATCATGATCGGTATCAATGATATGGGTGTCGGTGATCTGGACTATTTTGTAAATCATTACACGGATATGTTGCAGAAGATCCGCGAATGGCAACCCAATGCAATCGTTTATATCATGAGTATTATGAATGTGAGCGAGGAAAGAGATGCGAAGGGGGATTATATCAATAATGAAGCGATACGTGAGCGCAATGAAAAGCTGCAGGGATTTGCAGACGGACAGAATATCTTTTATCTGGATATCAACAGTGCGGTCTGTGACGAAAATGGTTATCTGATCGCTGATTATACCTTTGACGGCGTCCATCTGTATGCGCAGTATGTTCCGTTGTGGACCGATTATCTGAAAGCGCATGCGATCGTAAAGCCTTGAAAATAAAATTGTCAACATATATGAAATCGCGGGGAAGCATCAATATCCCCGCGATTTTAATTCACATACGATATCATAAAACAGCTTTAACACATCAAAGCCTTTGATATCTTCTCTTTTTAGATCGATCATATCACCGTGTGAAATGCCACGGTTGTGACGGCTCTTCAAAACACCCCTGAAATTTCCCCATACCGCGCTGGATACATCTACAAGACCATCATTCTGGCTGCCTTTCTGGGTACACATCAAAAGATACGGAATAAACAATAAGGAATCACTGAAAAGATTGTGCAGGATCGAGATATAACTCTGGTAATATACGCCGGGTACGTCCGGGTTCTTTTTATTAAATTCCTCACAAAAGACCGGATCCAGCTGTTTGCTGGAAGAATAGCAGTCCGGCTCGGTTTCTCCGGCCAGCATAAAGGGTTTGTTTAACTGGTTGGCTATAAAACGGTATGCGCCATCAGGCAGGTGGTTTAAGATCGTAATGAGCTCGGAGCCGCGGTGCGGCGTATTGATCGTTGTGAGACTGGCCACCTTGTCGCCGTAACCGAGAGAGCTGATGAGATAACGGCAGTCAAGACCGCCCTTGGAATGAGCGATGATATTGACCTTGTCACAGTGGTTTTCGTTAAGTGCCTGATCAATCACCTTTTTGATCGCTGCCGCATTATCCTCGATCGTTCCCCATGCATTCTGGTGCCCATAATATACGGTCGCTCCATGCTGCTGCAAAAGTCTGGGAATACGTCCCCAGTAATTGAAGTGCCTCAGATCCCGGAAGCCAATTCCATGAACCATGATAAGCGGATACTTCGTCTGACAAAGACTGTCCGTCACGCTGAACGCAGTGTCGTTTTCACGGCTTACTGCCACCAGATATTCATCCTTGGCCGATGCACACAGGATATGTGCCAGGTATAACTGCACAAAGGGCACCCACATAAAAAGTACGATAAAAAGCCGCTTGGCAATGACCAGATTGCGGGAACCAAAAAAGATGCGCAGACATCCGTTGATCAGGAATAACCAGACAAAGATAATGGCATAAATGACCTCAAAGGATAAAAATGCCGCACCGGATTTGACAGATACGCCCGTACCCACAAGTGCAGAATAGGGATTGTACGGCAGTAAAAGGTAACATACCAGATACCAGACCGGCAACAGGTAAAGTCCGATGAGGCCGCTGTGTATCAGGTTGCGCCCGGCAAAAATAATGTTGATACGGGAGTTGGTGGTCTTTTTCGTCCGAAGTCCCTGAAAGTGCAGTCTGAGTGTGGTGTAAAGCTGAAAGATCACATTGCAGACCACAAACAGGACAGTTATCAGGGGCTTTCCGGCAACTGCATTTTCCATTCCTGTATGATTGATAGAATGATTGACAGAAAGATAAAACAACATCCAGAAAAGCGGCAGATGCGGCGCAAAAACAAAGTAAAAGACACGCAGCCATTTTCCGGACAGATCGATCACATGGCAGACATCCAGAAGACAGATCAAAACCATGCAGACAGAAATTATGATATAAACAGACATAGCAGACTCCTTTGTAAAAATGTACATTTCATTTTAACATGAATCCGGGCATCAAAAAAGGACAAACAGAAATGAATCGGTTTGTCCTTTCAATCAAGATATTTTGTTCAATTAATATTCCATAGCCTTCTCAACGCCGGTTACAACTCTTAAACCGCCCTGAGCCAGAGCTAATAATTCATCCTCGCCCGGATAAACAGTGAAAGGAGCGATCCATTCACATCTTTCCTTAAGACCAGCTACAACAGCCTTGTCATAAGCAATACCACCGGTTACGATGATCTGGTCAACCTTGCCGTTTAATACGGTTGCCATAGCACCGATGTTTTTGGACATCTGCTGGATGAAAGCATCACGTACTTCTTTTGCTTTTGCATCGCCTTCATCAACCATCTTTTCAACATCGCGCATGTCGTTGGTGCCAAGGTAAGCATTGAAACCACCGTTACCAACGAGCTTTTTGTAAACTTCTTTTTCAGTATACTGACCTGAGAAGCACATTTTTACAAGCTGGCCAACCGGAACAGCACCGGAACGCTCAGGAGAGAAAGCACCGTCTCCGTCAAGAGCATTGAAGATATCTACAACCTTGCCGTGTTTGTGAGGTCCAACGGAAACACCGCCGCCCATATGTACAACGATCAGGTTTAATTCATCATAAGATTTGCCGATTTCTTTTGCATAACGTTTTGCAACAGCTTTCTGATTCAGTGCATGGAATACGCTGGTACGAGGTAATTCCGGAACACCTGAATATCTGGAGGTGGGCTCTAATTCATCTACAACAACGGGGTCAACGATGAAAGAGGGCTTTCCGATAGAGTCGCCGATTTCTCTTGCCAAGATACCACCGAGGTTGGAAGCGTGCTGGCCCTGCTTGCCGATCACAAGATCGTGCAAAAGATCATCACTTACTGCATAAGTACCGCCCGGAATGGGTTTTAACATACCGCCACGTCC
Source organism: uncultured Lachnospiraceae bacterium (assembly GCA_900317505.1). Classification (GTDB taxonomy): domain Bacteria; phylum Bacillota; class Clostridia; order Lachnospirales; family Lachnospiraceae; genus UBA2882. The sequence continues at coordinate 10,007 of ONHB01000032.1, forward strand.
TACAACGAGGTCTAAAGAATTGATATCAAAATCTTTAGATGCTAACAGATTTAAGATGATGTCCTTACGGAAATCCTTCTGATCTACGATAGTAGCATACTGGGCGATTTCTTCTGTAGAATGTCTCAGAGTTTCTTCAAATAATAATGTTTCATCCTCGAATACACCGATTTTGGTTGATGTAGAACCGGGATTGATAATCAAACTTTTGATTGCCATGAGTTCTTCTCCTTTTATATGTTTTTTGATATCGGATTAGTTGTTATTTTTCATAAAGTCAGCAACAACAGCGCCAAGAGCCAGTGAATTAACCTTAACCTCAACAGAGTCGGAACGGCTTGTCAGGATAACCGGAGCTTTGGTACCTGTCAGTAAGTTACCGTTTACGATCTTAGCTGTATGAACCATTGCTTTGTAAACCAGGTTTCCTGCGTGGATATCGGGGAATAACAATACGTCTGCATCACCGACGATCTTACGGTCAGAAGCGCCTGCTTTGTGTTGTGCAGCTTCGGGGCAGATAGCAAGGTCAAAAGAAAGAGGTCCGTCAACGATACAGCCTGTAATTTTGCCTTCTTCATTCATCTTTGTCAGTTCTGCTGCTTCAACAGTAACCGGCATCTTGGGATTGACAACCTCAACTGCTGCCAAAGGAGCAACCTTGGGATTGGGAATACCAACTGCGTGGCAGATCTCAACGGTATTGTTGATGATAGAAACCTTGTCTTCCAGTGTCGGATAAGGAATAAATGCAACATCTGATAAGAAAAGTAACTGGTCAACGCCTTCAACGTCAAATACACATACATGGGATAAAGGCTTGCCGGTACGAAGACCAACTTCCTTGTCCAGAACGCTCTTTAAAAAGCCCTTTGTATCGATGGCACCTTTCATATACATATCAGCAACGCCTTCGGATACTAAAGAAACAGCCTTTTTAGCAGCCTCTGTCATATCTTTGACATCAATAATTTCATAAGAAGATAAATCCATGTCGATGCTCTTTGCAATCTCTTCGATCTGCTCTTTGTCACCGACTAAGATCGCATCTGCGATATTGCGTTCTTTTGCGACTTTAACAGCCTCCAATACGTGAGCATCCTGAGCAACTGCTACAGATACTTTTTTCAGAGGGCAGCCGTCTAATTTGGCAATTAACTCATCAAAACTTTTAATCATTTGCTTTTACCTCTTTCCTTTTGTTATTGTGAAATGATTCTGCTTAAACTGTGTTATTACACACGCTAGTTAAAATTTTATCACTATTGCCTGCAAAATGCAATTACAGCATAGACAGCTTTTGCCTTTTTAGCTGATTTTCTGTATATATTTCCATACATTTATACAGTTTTTTAACGGTTCGTTCATAAAAAGTTAATAGAATGTAAACGGGTATCGCATTGCATCCTATATATAAATCTGTTACAATATGCTTTAGGTTTTAATGGGGTTATTATGCCCAAATGAAGGAGTAAACAAGATGAATGTTGTTGAAAAAGTATTTGGAACTCACAGTGAAAGGGAATTAAAACGTATCTATCCCATTGCGGACAAGGTAGAAGCCCTGAGAGATTCCATGATGGCTTTATCCGACGAGGAATTAAAAAACAAGACAAAAGAATATAAAAAGCGTTATGAAGAGGGCGAGACACTCGATGACCTTCTTCCCGAGGCATTTGCAACCGTTCGTGAAGCTGCAAGACGTGTCCTGAATATGGAGCACTACCGTGTGCAGATCATCGGCGGTATTATTTTGCATCAGGGACGTATCGCAGAGATGCGTACCGGTGAAGGTAAGACCCTGGTATCCACACTTCCGGCCTATCTGAATGCGCTGACAGGAAGAGGCGTACACATTGTTACGGTCAATGATTATCTGGCCAAGCGTGATGCTGAGTGGATGGGACAGGTTCATGAGTTTCTGGGCTTAAAAGTCGGTGTCGTATTAAATGACTTAAAGTCTGACGAACGCAGGGAGGCTTACAAGTGTGACATTACATATGTTACCAACAATGAGCTCGGATTTGATTATCTGCGTGACAACATGGCTTTATATAAGGAACAGTTAGTATTAAGAGATTTACATTATGCTATTATCGATGAGGTCGACTCGGTTTTGATCGATGAGGCGCGTACTCCTCTGATTATTTCCGGTGTGAGCGGCAAATCCACAAGGATTTATGAAGCCTGTGATATTCTGGCAAGACAGTTAAAGCGTGGTGCCGATCTGGAAGAGCAGTCCAAGATGGATATCCTGATGGGTATTGAGCAGGAAGAGACCGGTGATTACATTGTCAATGAAAAGGACAAGGTGGTCAACCTGACTGCAGACGGTGTCAGAAAGGTCGAGGAATTTTTCCATATTGACAACCTGGCTGATCCCGAAAATCTGGAGATCCAGCACAATATCATTCTGGCCTTAAGAGCCCACAACCTGATGTTCCGTGATCAGGACTATGTGGTACGTGATGATCAGGTACTGATCGTCGACAGCTTTACCGGACGTATCATGCCCGGACGTCGTTATTCAGACGGTCTGCATCAGGCGATTGAAGCAAAAGAGCATGTAAAGGTCAAAAATGAAAGCAAGACACTGGCAACGATCACGTTCCAGAACTTCTTTAATAAATTTGAAAAGAAAGCCGGCATGACCGGTACTGCATTGACCGAGGAAAAAGAATTCCGTGATATTTACGGCATGGACGTAGTGGAAATTCCCACCAACAGACCGATCGCGCGTATTGATGAGCAGGATGCGGTTTACAAGACACGCCGTGAAAAATTAAATGCAGTTGTACAGGAAGTCAAAGAATCTTATCAGAACGGACAGCCGGTACTGGTAGGTACGATCAATATCGATGCATCCGAGGAACTGAGTCGGATGCTCAAAAAAGAAGGAATCCCGCACAAGGTCTTAAATGCGAAGTTCCATGAAATGGAAGCTGAAATTGTTGCGGATGCCGGTATTCACGGACATGTGACCATTGCCACCAACATGGCAGGCCGTGGTACAGATATCAAGCTTGACGAAGAAAGCAAGGCAGCAGGCGGACTGCGTATCATCGGTACAGAGCGTCACGAATCACGCCGTATCGACAATCAGCTGCGTGGCCGTTCCGGTCGTCAGGGAGATCCCGGTGTATCCAGATTTTACATTTCACTGGAAGATGATCTGATGCGTTTATTCGGTTCTGAGCGTATGATCGATATGTTCAATGCACTCGGTATTCCGGAGGGACAGCAGATCGAGCACAAGATGCTTTCCAAGGCCATCGAAAATGCCCAGAAAAAGATCGAGAGCAACAACTACGGTATCCGTAAAAATCTGTTGGACTACGATCAGGTCATGAATGAACAAAGAGAGATCATTTATGCTGAGCGCCGCCGTGTACTGGATGGAGAAAGCATGCGTGAGGTTATCTACAAGATGATCACGGATGTTGTGGAAAATGCAGTTAACATGTGTATCGGAGAGGATGTTTCATCCGATGAATGGGATCTTGCCGAGCTTACACAGGTACTCGGAAGCATTGTTCCGATTAAAAAATACACGCCTGACATGGTTCAGGGCATGAAAAAGAAAGAATTTTTACACGCACTCAAAGAAGAGGCTGTCAAATTATACGAAGACAAAGAGGCTGAGTTCCCCAATGCAGAGGCAATCCGTGAGGTAGAGCGAGTTGTACTGTTAAAGGTTATTGACAGAAAGTGGATGACCCATATCGATGATATGGAGCAGCTTCGTCAGGGTATCGGCCTTGCTTCCTACGGACAAAAGGATCCGGTTGTCGAGTACAAGCTGAGCGCATACGATATGTTTGACGATATGATCTCCAATATCAAAGAGGATACTGTCCGCCTGATGTTCTCTGTCAAGGTAGAGCAAAAGGTAGAAAGAGAACAGGTAGCCCAGGTTACCGGTACCAACAAGGATGACAGTGCTTCTTCAACACCGGTAAGACGTGCGGAGCAAAAGATTTATCCCAATGATCCCTGCCCTTGCGGAAGTGGCAAAAAATACAAAAATTGCTGCGGCAGAAAATAAGGTGGTGTAGCGAGTGGTAGAATTAGATCAGTTAAAGCTGGATCTTCAGGCGTACGAACCTCAGTTAGCAGAGGTCAAGGATTCGCTTGATTTAGACAATAAAGAAAAAAGAATTGAAGAGCTGGACCGATTGATGGAAATGCCGGATTTCTGGCTGGATGCTGAAAAAGCACAGAAATTATCCAAGGAATCCAAAAGCTTAAAGGATGATGTGGAGACCTATCATCAGCTGCATTCCCAGTATGAAGATATTATGACTCTTATCGAAATGGGCAATGAAGAGGACGATGCAGAGCTTGCGGCAGAAGCCAAGGATGAATTTGAGCAGTTTGTCACAACTCTGGACAATATCCGTATCAAGACGCTTCTTTCCGGTGAATATGATCAAAACAATGCGATCCTCAAGCTGAATGCCGGTGCCGGCGGAACCGAAAGCTGTGACTGGGCATCCATGTTGTATCGTATGTATACACGATGGGCTGAAAAGAAAGGCTATGATGTAGAAGTATTGGATTATCTGGACGGAGACGAGGCAGGCATCAAGTCTGTGACCTTCCAGATCAATGGTCTCAATGCTTATGGTTACTTAAAGTCCGAAAAAGGTGTGCATCGTCTGGTGCGTATTTCGCCCTTCAATGCACAGGGTAAGAGACAGACATCCTTTGTATCTCTGGATGTTATGCCTGAAATCGAAGAAGATATTGACTTGGATATCAATGATGACGATCTGCGTATTGATACCTACCGAAGCTCCGGCGCCGGTGGACAGCATATCAACAAGACATCATCAGCGATCCGTATCACACACCTTCCGACCGGAATTGTGGTACAGTGCCAAAATGAACGAAGCCAGTTCCAAAATAAAGACAAGGCTATGCAGATGTTGAAAGCCAAATTGCTGATGTTGCAAAAAGAAGCCAATGCAGAAAAGCTTTCCGACATCCGTGGAGAAGTCAAGGATATCGGATGGGGCAACCAGATCCGGTCCTATGTCTTACAGCCGTACAATATGGTAAAGGATCTTCGTACAGATGTTGAAACCTCCAATACCGGAGCAGTTCTGGATGGAGCAATCGATATCTTTATCAATGGATATTTAAAATGGAAGGCAACCAAACCTTCCGAACAGCAGGATAATTAAAAAATCCCACCGGACTGTGCGACGCCTTTGGCTGTCTGCCTATGGTCTGCACTCGAATTTTGTCGAACCGTGTGGGGGTTAATGCCACCAAAAACAAAAGACTGACCCGGAAAATAACTCGTTCAAGCCGTAGGCGCGTTTTATTTTCCGGGTCTTTACCGTAGTCAATATTGTAGATGGTGGCATTTATTCCCACTAGGTGCAGACGATCTGAGAGTGCAGACCATAGGCAGACAGCCAAAGGCGCCGCGCAGTCCGGTGGGATTTTTTAATATACTTCTTTGAAGAAATCCGGGTTTTCCAGCTTTCCATCTAAAAGCTGCTCGGTTTCCGTCTTTTCTCCGATCACCTGCAGATAAAAGCTGGTGACTGTCATTTTTACATAAGGGCATACCCAGAACAATCCAATTCCAAAGGAAAGAATACCGAGTAAATACATGCCGATGAAGCTGGCTAAAAGTCCGAGATAAGTGAGGCGCTTGCCTTTCATAAGCTCCATGCTCTTTGCAAGCACAGCCTTGGGATCCATGTCCGGATGATCCGGGATCAAAAAGTAGATCAGTGCATAATCAAGATAGATGATCAGATCAACCACAAGCATGAAAATACCGGTTATGATCGCTGCAACCATATAAGCCGGATTGGCTAAATTGGTGGACAGCAAATACATACATGCGATAAACGGAACGCTCGGAATTAACATGCGGACTACCATCAGAAAATACGTGATGATCGTCTGGTCTGCCAAATGTCTGAAACCATACCACATTTCCTTAACAGGTACAAGATCCTTGGAACGCGCATATTTTAGACAGATGCGGTTCTGGCCGACCACAAAGATTGCTGTGAGGCAGGAAACGATCAGAGCCATACAGATATCCATGATATTGGCGATGTATGGATTGCTGATCGTCATATACGATAAGAGCAATGTCGGGATATTGGTAAGAAATCTGGCAAAAACATATGCGGTCAGGATCGTGGCATATCGCCCTTCAAGACACCCTCTTGCCTTTGCCTTTAAATCTGAAAAATTGAGTTTCATAAAATGCCTTTCTGTTGTCCGGCACGGAATTAACCGGCCAGATTGACGTTCATGCCTTTATATTTGGCTGAGTCCTGTAATTTTAAATCCTTTTGGTAAGGATTGTCTTCATTGTAATACTTGATCTGTGTGCGGGTCTCACCGCCGGAGACATAGCTTCTGCCGCATTCCGGACAGACACTTGTCTTGATACTGACGCTTGCCTGCAGTACCTTGCCGTTTTGCATGGATGCCTTTTGGTAGGCGTTGGATACATGCTCCTGCTCATGTCCCATGACAGCCGATGCAGCCGCGTTGGGAGAAATATGGGAAGGTGATTTGAACGATACCATTTCATCGGAACCATCCTGATATTTGCGGTTTTTACATGTTTCACATTCGGCCGGTGAAGATTTGGCGCCGGGACGTTTGACCGTAGATTCGCCCGGATTGATAATGGGCTTTGTGTCAGCCTGATAGCCGCCAATACCTTGTATATTCATATCATTCCCTCCTTGTCTGCTATATATTATATATGCATCTGTTTTTTAGAAGCATGTCTGATGCGATTATAATTGCTTGGCGACATCAAAAAGAATGGGGAACTGCTCCTTGAACTGTTCGATTTCTTCCTGAATGGGAACGCCGGTCATATTTTCATATTGATCCAGATATTCCTGATACATTTCCGGATTGCTTAGTACCTGATAAACAGATACGGTTGTCGTAATTGTAGAAAATACGATGGACAGCGCGGATATGACAACAGCCGTCCTGGCGGCGCGTACCATCTGTTTTTTGTGTCCTTTGGATAATACCGCAAAAATAATGGAGAGTGCTCCAAAAAAATATGCGGAAAAAGCAAAACAGCTGCACATCAGAGAAAGGATGGCAAAAATAGTTGAAAATAAGAGAAATAAATTGGGAATCAATATCACTTTTTCCGGTGGCGTGTTCTGCGATTCGTCTGAATAATAGTCCATAATCAACCTCCATATCGGTAAAGTTCATTTTAACATGAAATGCAGATTGAATAAAGGTATATTTTCTAATATAATAATAAAGAATTGCTAAAATAATAAGCTATTATACAAGGAAAAGAAAGGGAGAAGGGTTATGAAAAAGAAGTTATTGGCGATGCTTTTATGTGTCTGCATGACAGCATCCTTGGTTGCCTGCGGCGGCTCTGAGCCTGCAGAGAGCACGGAAGTTTCTGAAAACACAGAGACAGAGACGGACGAGCCGGAAGCCGAGGCTGAGGAAGAAGCAGAAGAGGAAGAAGAACAGGCTTCCCTGATGGGCTTTAACATGGTAAAGGACGGAGATTTTTCACAGGGTGAAGAAAACTGGTTTTTATATCTGAATGCCGGTTCTGCGACGATGTCCTATGACAATGAGGAGCTGTCCGTCAATATTACAAGCGTCGGCAAGGAAGAGCATGGCGTACAGATTTATTATGATGGATTTACACTGGAGACCGGATGTGTATACGAGATCCAGTTTGACGCATCTTCGACTGTAGAGCGTACGATCCAGTACCGCTCACAGATCAACGGTGGAGATTACCATCCTTACAACAGTGAATATCTGACACTGACACCGGAAACACAGCATTTTGATATTCAGTTTACAATGGAAGAAAGCAGCGATCCGGCACCCAGACTGTGTATGAACATGGGATTTATCGATGGGGATGATCCGGGAGAGCATACGGTTGTTTTTGATAACTTTGATTTCCAGTGTATCGATGAAAGCGGACGTCTCAAACCGGAAGCCGCTGTTGAAACACCCAATATCCAGATCAATCAGATCGGTTACCGCCCGGATGATACCAAACTGGCAGTATTTTGCGGAGACGATCTGGACACAGAGTTCCATGTTGTAGATGCAAAGTCCGGCGAGAGTGTATTTGATGGCAAGGTGGGAACTGCCGCAGTCAATAAAAATACCAAGACCAATGAGGCGGTTGCAGATTTTTCTGCATTCAAGACTCCCGGTACATACAAGATCACAGGAGATAAATGCGGCGAATCATACCAGTTTGTGATCGGAGACGGCATCTATGCGGATGCGTTAAAGGATGCAGTCCGTATGTTATACATGCAAAGATGCGGCAGCGAGCTTACCGAAGATCTGGCCGGAGATTTTGCACACCCGGCATGCCATACAGGCGAGGCTGTGATCTACGGCACCAACAACAAGATCGATGTATCCGGCGGCTGGCATGATGCCGGTGACTATGGCCGTTACACCGTATCCGGAGTAAAGGCAGTTGCCGATCTGTTACTGGCATACCAGAAATATCCGGAAGTATTCGGTGATGATTTTAATATACCCGAAAGCGGAAACGGAGTTCCCGATGTATTGGACGAATCCAGATATGAGCTGGAATGGCTGTTAAAGATGCAGGCATCAGACGGTGGTGTTTACCACAAGGTAACCTGTGCTAACTTCCCGGAAACCGTTATGCCGGAAGAAGAGGTGGACCAGCTGATCGTATTACCGGTTTCCACAACCGCAACCGGAGATTTTGCAGCAGTCATGGCAATGGCTTATGAAGTATATTCAGATGTGGACAGTGAGTTTGCAGATACCTGTCTTGCAGCGGCTAAAAAGGCAGCTGACTATCTTGATAACAATGAAAATCAGGCATTTACCAATCCCGAAGATGTTGTAACCGGTGAATATCCGGACAACTTTGACGAGGATGAAAGATTTTGGGCATATGCGGAGCTGTTAAAGGCTACCAAAGATGAAGCTTATGAAAAAGCAGTAGAAGGCATTGATCTTGATAAGGTCAAATACGGCCTTGGCTGGGCTGATGTCGGATACTATGGAGCCTATGCATATCTGACAAGCGGAGCAACAGACAGCACGGTTGAAAAAGCTGTTATGGATAAAATGACAGCCGGTGCAGAAGAAATCGTGAAAAATATTGGAAAAGATACCTACGGTTGTTCTTTATTCAAGGATTATGTATGGGGAAGCAATATGTTAGTTGCCGATAACGGCATTATTTTATCCCTGTATGCAGATGTTTCCGGCAAGGATTACTCCAAGGAAACCAAAGAGCAGCTTGATTATCTGCTTGGAAACAACGGAAACAGCTACTGCTTCTTAACCGGTTATGGTACTTTATATCCGGAAGGCACTCATCACAGACCCAGTCAGGTACTTGGAAAGACCTTAAAGGGAATGTTAGTAGGCGGACCCAATGCCAATCTGGAAGATCCTTATGCGGCAGCGGTATTAAAAGGAAAAGCTCAGGCACTCTGCTATGTGGACAATTCACAGAGCTATTCCTGCAATGAGATTACCGTTTATTGGAACTCACCTTTGATTTATCTGTTGGCAGAAGCACAATAAATTTGGTAAAATAAACAGAAAGTGACACCGGTGGGCATCCCGGATGCTTACCGGTGCTTTTATGTTCTGGCATCCGTTGGGCCAGAGAATGTTTTAAAATTATAAAAAAGGAGGAAAATCCGGTTATTCATGAGATGGCTGGATTATTCACAAAGAATGGATATCAATCAGGTTTTAAGCGATGAATTAAAGGTGCAGAAATGGCAGGTGGATGCCGCGGTCAAACTGATCGATGAGGGCAATACCATTCCTTTTATCGCACGTTACAGAAAAGAAGTGACCGGCGCATTAAATGATGAGGTGTTAAGAAATCTTTTTGAACGTCTCACCTATCTGCGCGGACTGGAAGAACGTAAAGAGGCGGTTCTTGCCAGCATTGAGGAGCAGGGCAAGCTTACCGATGAACTGAAAGCAAAGATTGTTGCGGCACAGACCCTGGTTGCAGTTGAGGATTTATACCGTCCTTACAAGCCGAAGAGAAAGACCAGAGCTTCGATTGCCAAGGAAAAAGGACTGGAGCCGCTTGCGAATATTATTTATCTTCAGATGACAACAAAACCGCTTGAGGAAGAAGCCGAGGCCTATGTAGATGAAGAAAAAGGTGTTGCAACGGTTGCAGAAGCACTTGCCGGTGCCGGGGACATATTAGCCGAGGCTATCTCTGATGAGGCGGATTACCGTACTAGGATCCGTGCCCTGACAGAAAAAGAGGGAAGCGTTGTTTCACAGGCCAAGGACGAAGGGGCGCAGAGTGTCTACGAAATGTATTATCAGTTCTCGGAAACAGTCAAAAAAATTGCAGGACACAGAGTGCTTGCATTAAATCGTGGTGAGGCAGAAAAATTTTTAACCGTAAAGATCGAAGCACCTGTGGACAAGATCCTTTCTTATCTGGAAAAGGAAATCATCCGCCGCGACAATGCCCATACCAATGATTTCTTGAAAAATGTGATCAAAGACAGCTACGACCGTCTGATCGCTCCTTCCATTGAAAGAGAGATCCGGACTGCCCTGACAGAAAAGGCAGAAGAAGGTGCTATCAGTGTCTTTGGCAAAAACTTAAAACAGCTTTTGATGCAGCCGCCGATTACCGGAAAAGTGGTGCTCGGCTGGGATCCTGCTTTTCGTACCGGCTGCAAGTTAGCCGTTGTTGACGAGACCGGAAAGGTGCTCGATACCAAGGTGATCTTCCCGACTGCGCCTCAAAACAAGGTAGCAGAGGCTAAGGCAGAGCTGAAAAAGCTGATCACCAAATATCACGTATCCCTGATTTCAGTCGGCAATGGTACGGCTTCCAGAGAATCAGAGCAGGTGATCGTGGACTTTATCAAGGAAAGCAAGCTGCCAATTTCTTATGTGATCGTCAATGAGGCAGGAGCCAGTGTCTATTCGGCATCCAAGCTTGCAACTGAGGAATTTCCCAATTTTGACGTAGGACAGAGAAGTGCGGCTTCGATCGCCAGACGTTTGCAGGATCCGCTTGCAGAGCTGGTTAAGATCGATCCCAAGTCCATCGGCGTTGGCCAGTACCAGCATGATATGAACCAGAAAAAGCTGGATGAAGCCCTTGGCGGTGTGGTTGAAGACTGCGTAAACAGCGTGGGTGTTGACTTAAATACAGCATCTGCATCCTTACTTTCCTATATTTCCGGTATTACCAAGGTAATTGCCAAAAATATTGTTGAATACAGAGAAAACAACGGAGCCTTCAAAGAACGAAAAGAACTTTTAAAGGTTGCCAAATTGGGCCCCAAGGCATATGAGCAGTGTGCAGGCTTTTTGCGTATCCGCGATGGTAAAAATCCGCTGGATGCCACCAGTGTACATCCGGAATCTTATGCGGCAGCCAAGGCTCTTTTGGAAAAAACAGGCCAGACCCTTTCCGATGTCGGACATGCAAAGTTAGCCATGCCTAAATCCGGAAGCAAAGAAATGAAAGCTCTGGCAGCAGAACTGGGTGTCGGTGAAATGACCCTTTCCGATATTGCCAAGGAGCTGGAAAAGCCCTCCCGCGATCCGCGTGCAGATATGCCTGCACCGATCCTTAGAAGCGATGTCATGAATATGGAAGATCTGAAACCGGGCATGCGCCTGAAGGGTACCGTGCGCAATGTCATTGATTTTGGTGTCTTTGTAGATATCGGTGTGCATCAGGACGGACTGGTACATATCTCCAAGATCACCGACCGCTATATCAAGCATCCGCTTGAGGCTGTCAGCGTCGGAGATATTGTGGAAGTGGAAGTGCTGAGTGTGGATCTTGCCAAAAAGAGGATCCAGTTGACGATGCGGTTTTAAAAAGCGTGCGCGCCGGCTGTGCCGGTTCCACGGTCCACTGAAAGAACTTAAATTATTTATAAATGCTCTTGCAGATTTGCGACTTTAATGTTATGATTTCTGCAAGAGCATATTTCTATTTTCTGATAGAATGTTGACGATACGGTGTTTTGCACCACGATATAAATACGATTTATACATTCTAATCTGGTTTCTTACATCAATTCTTAGATCTTATGCTTTTTAAATTCATTACAATTTCATAAGGCAGGAGATTTATGAAAAGGTGGAGAAAGACTGTAATCACCGTGACTGGAATGATGTGATTGTTTCATTCAAGGTTATTTTGAGTTGCATTAAGCTGGTTACATGATTGTTTTTGCAAATTTGTTGTATAAATCCTCCTGCAAAAAGGAGGATGCTATATGGCAAAAAAGAAGGTAACGTACAAATGGGATGAATTTCTCAAGAGATTGAAGGACAGTATCTTTCGCCCCAAAAGA
>ONHB01000034.1 GCA_900317505.1 uncultured Lachnospiraceae bacterium
ACCGATGACCAGATCAAGGAATTTTATGAAATCCATGAAAGAGCAGATGAGTATAAAGAGTTAGCACCTGCTAATATTGCATATTATGACGGCGTTATCGAGATTGATCTTTCTACAATCAGACCTATGATCGCAATGCCGTTCCATCCCAGCAATACCTATACCATTGAGGAAGTCAATGCTAACTTAAAAGACGTACTGCATGATGTTGAAGAGAGAGCAAAGGTTTCTCTGGACGGAGCAGTTCCTTATTCCTTGCAGGATAAGATCGTTAATGGCAAATTTATGGTTGACCAGGGAATTATCGCAGGCTGTGCCGGCGGTGGATTTGAAAATATCTGTGCAGCAGCCGATATCCTCAAAGGAAAATATATCGGCTCCGATGAATTTACACTGTCCGTATATCCGGCATCCATGCCTGTATATATGGAACTGATCAAAAACGGATGTGCTGCAACCATCATGGAGACCGGTGCGGTTATGAAAACGGCATTCTGCGGACCCTGCTTTGGTGCCGGAGATACGCCAGCCAACAATGCATTCTCCATCAGACATTCCACACGTAACTTCCCCAACCGTGAAGGTTCCAAGCTGCAGAATGGACAGATTTCTTCCGTAGCACTTATGGATGCGCGTTCTATCGCTGCAACCGCAGCCAATAAGGGTGTGCTTACTCCTGCGACGGAATTTGACGGTGAGATCGGAAAATACAAATATCATTTTGATGCCAATATTTACAAAAACCGTGTATTTGATTCAAAGGGCGTGGCAGATCCTTCTGTTGAGATCCATTTTGGTCCCAATATCAAGGACTGGCCGGCAATGGTTGCCCTGACCGACAATCTGGTATTGAAGGTTGTTTCCGAAATCCATGATCCGGTTACCACAACCGATGAGCTGATCCCTTCCGGTGAGACAAGCTCTTATCGTTCCAATCCTTTGGGACTGGCTGAATTTGCACTTTCCCGCAAGGATCCCGCATATGTCGGCCGTGCAAAAGAAGTACAGAAGGCAGAAAAAGCCAGAGAAGCTTTGGTAGCAGGCACAAGCGATGTGCATCCCTGCAAAGAGCTTCCGGAGATCAAGGCTGTTATGTCCAAGATCAAAGCAGTATTCCCGGATCTGACCCATGATAAATTTGGTATCGGTTCTACTATTTTTGCAGTAAAACCCGGTGATGGATCTGCCAGAGAGCAGGCTGCAAGCTGTCAGAAGGTACTTGGCGGCTGGGCTAACATTGCCAATGAATATGCGACCAAGAGATACCGCAGCAACCTGATCAACTGGGGTATGCTTCCGTTTATAATTGACGAAGGCGAGCTTCCGTTCCAGAATCTGGATTATATCTTTATTCCTGAGATCCGTCAGGCAGTGATCGATAAGAGATCCGAGATCAAAGCTTATGTGGTGAAAGAGGATGGATTAAAAGAGTTTACCTTAAAGCTTGGTGAGTTGACAGACGAAGAGAGAGAAATCATCCTGAAAGGCTGTCTGATCAATTACAATCGAGTTTCATAAAAACGACAAGAATCTATAGGTAATAAAAGTTAAAGTAATACAACAGATACAAAAAGAAGAGACACATCCCTGTGATGCGTCTTTTCTTTTTGATTAGATTTTCATTTTTTTAAAGATCAGGAATATCACAAAAAATTTTCAAAGACAAAATTTTAAAAAGTAAATAAAAAAGTCCTTGACGTATCGCAGAAAATATAATAACATAACGGTGTTATGTAAGAGATAGCAAGTGAAAGTGAAAAGAAGGAATTGCTTTGAAAGACGAAAAAGAAACCAAGTCTAAATTGCTTGCATCGGCCAAGGCGGAATTTCTGGAAAAGGGATATATGAATGCCAGTCTCAGGAGCATCTGTAAAAATGCAGGAGTTACGACAGGAGCGCTGTATTTTTTCTTTCGTGACAAGGAAGATCTGTTTGACTCACTGGTGGCTCCCACAATGACCAGACTGCAGGAAGAAATGCAATGGCATTTTGACTCCGAAAAGGAAGAGATCAGTCATGGCATTCCGGATTATTCGGACAGTGTGGACGATATCAAGGCGACAAGGCAGTTAGTACACGCCATGTACCAGAATTATGATATCCTGCTGTTGGCAATTTCCGGATCCAAAGGATCGCGCTATGAAAACTGTGTAGACGAGTTTGTGACTATCGCCGAATCGCATTACCGGGCATTGGCAGATGGTATGACAGAGCAGCTGGGGCTTCCGAGGATTGATGATTATACCATTCACTGGATTGCCCATATGCAGATTGATGTGTTTGTCCACCTGCTGCAGCATGAGCCATCCGAGGAAAAGGCACAGCAGTATATCGGCCGGATCGTGACCTATCTGGTTTCCGGATGGATGTCACTGTTTGATGTGGATGTAAGCGGCAAGACGCGAAAAAAAGAATAAATGCCCATGGTACTGTATACATACCATACATAATAAATGTGATGTGTGTATGCAGTATATTTTGAGACGCAACATAACAGTGTTATGTACATGAAAATAATTATCAATAAGAAAGGTTAGCAATCATAGCTAATAGTGATTATTTGGAAAATATAGAAGTAATCAATACGATGGCAGATGTCGTAATAATAAGTCGCAGAAAAAGACAAAAACAAGATTAAAAAAGTAAAGAAAGCTTATAGGAGGAGAAAAGCATGTATTTGCAAATCAGGGATTTAAAAAAGAGCTACGGAGAAGGCGGAAGCTATGTACAGGTATTAAAGGGTATCAATACCGAGGTTGAAGAAGGACAGATGTGTGTCATTCAGGGAACCAGTGGTTCCGGTAAATCTACCCTGTTAAACTGTATCGGAGGTCTGGACATTGCCGATTCCGGCTCGATCGTTGTAGATGGGACCGAGATTGTCGGTATGAAGCAGGATATGCTTTCCGAGTACCGACGCGAAAAGCTTGGTTTTATTTTTCAGTTTTACAATCTGATTCCCAATCTGACCGTTAAGGAAAATATTCAGGTCTGCGAGTATCTGACCAAAAATCCTCTGGATTTGGATGACCTGCTTGAAACTCTGGGACTGACAGCCCATCAGAATAAATTTCCGTCACAGTTATCGGGCGGACAGCAGCAGCGATGCGCAATCGCCAGAGCGCTGATCAAAAATCCCAAGCTTCTGCTTTGTGATGAGCCGACCGGAGCGCTTGATTCCAATACAAGCCGTGACATTCTCGTGCTGTTAGAAGAGATCAATGCAAAGTACGGTACAACGATGCTGATCGTTACACACAATAATTCCATCAAAAACATGGTACACAAGGTACTTCTTATGAAGGACGGACTGATACATAAGAGCTATGAAAATGAAGTACGCGTACCGGCACGGGAACTGGAGGATTTATAGGATGCAGAAGATATTACGAAAAAGAATATTAAGAGATCTTAAGGAAAACCTGTTTCGTTACCTTGCTCTTTCTGTTCTGATCATCTTTGTTATGTATCTGGTTGTCAGCATTGTAGGAGCTGCTGATACAATTATCATCGGTTCCAAAAAGCAGGCTGAAAAAAACAAGGTTGAAGATGGACAGTTCAGTGTATTTGTACCTTTGACCAAGGATGAGATCAAGGATCTGGAAGATACCGGAATTGAAATTGAAGAACAGTTTTATCTGGACTTTGCAGTTGATGATGGAGCTGTCATCAGAATTTATAAAAACAGGGAAAATATCGACCTGATCGCTCTTGAGGACGGTCGGTTAGCAAAAGCTAACGATGAGATCGTACTTGAAAAGCGTTACTGTGAAGAGCATGAAATTACTGTAGGTGATGAAATACAGCTGGCAGATAAGGACTGGAAGGTTGTCGGAATTGGTTCCACACCGGATTATGATGCACCGTTAAAGCAGACCTCAGATACCAATGCCGACAGCAGTATTTTCGGAACAGCCTTTGTGACAAAGGACGCTTATGATACTTTAAAGAAGAGTGAAAAAAGTGAAAAGGCCGAAGAATATATATATGCTTATCATTTAAACGACAAGCTGACCAATGATGAATTAAAGGATCTGTTAAAAGAGCTTGATTTTAATGCAGATGATGTCAACGATGTTTATTTCCAGGAATACTGGGATGATACAGTTGGCAAAAAGGATGAACTGCAGGACGGTATTCAGGAGCTTGCTGACGGATCAAAGGAGCTCCGGGACGGTCTGAAAGAGTTAAAAGACAACAATAAAGACTTAAATGACGGAGCGCAGGAAATTTTTGATGCTTATTTAAAAGAAGCCAATCAGGCATTAAAGGGACTTTCCATCAAGACATTGACAGAGGATAATTTTGAAACAGTTCTTACTGATTATCTGGAGACCTGTCAGAGCCCTGCTATCCGCGTGACGGTAAGAAGCTTAAAGATCCAGCTGACACAGCTTAAAAAATTTGTGGACGGAACGAAAGAGTATACCGATGGAGTAGCCGAGGCCTCCGATGGAAGCGGAGAGCTGGATGACGGTGTGCAGGAATTAAAAGATGAAACCGATGATATGATCGATGAGATCTTTGATGTCGATGTAAGCAACATGACAAGTTTCATGACCGCTGATAACAATCCAAGGATTATGGGCGCTGCCAACGATCAGGTTATCAACAGAATCGGAGGTCTGATCGCCGGTGTCATCCTGATGATCTTATTTACCTATGTCATATCTGTCTTTGTTGTACATAGTATTGAAAATGAAAGCAGCGTGATCGGAGCGCTTTACGCACTTGGTATCACATCCGGGGATCTGATGCTGCACTATATTACCCTGCCTGTTCTGGTATCCGTGATATCATCTGCAATCGGCGGACTGCTTGGTTTCAGTAAACTGGGTATTGGGGTACAGATGCGGGATTGCTTTGGGTATTTTTCACTTCCTGCACCTGCATATGAATATACACCATATCTGATCCTGTACACGTTTGTTATGCCTGCCCTTACAGCTGCAATCGTCAACTGTCTGGTAATTCGTAAAAAGCTGGCAAGACCGGTGCTGTCAATGCTTCGTAAGGAACAGAAGGCAAACCGGATCCGCGAGATCAACCTGGGCAGTATGGATTTCATAACCCGGTTCAGAATCAGACAGATGCTCAGAGAAATGCGCTCTGCGATTGCCCTGTTGTTTGGATTATTTGTATCCCTGTTAATCGTCATGATGAGTCTTGATATTTATGTGATGTGTACAAACGTAAGTATTGAAAACAAGCGGGATACAAAATTCGAGTATATGTACACCTACAAATATCCGACCAAGGATATCCCGAATGGCGGAGAAGAGGCATTTGCCAAGGACCTCAAAAAAGAAAGGCTTGGCTACAATCTGGATGTGACTTTACTGGGCATCCACAAAGGCAATCCTTATTTCCAGGTGAAAAACGGAAAGGGCAAAAATGAAATCGTCATTTCAACGGCTGTTGCCCAGAAATATGATGTTGGTGTAGGTGACGAGTTTGTTGTAACGGATGAGGAAACAGATACAAAGTATATTTTTGACATTGTCGGCACTACACAGTATTCCAGCGCGCTTTATATCTTCATGGATATTGACAATATGCGTGAATTGTTTGGAGAAAGTGATGATTATTTCAATACTGTATTCTCTGACCACAAGCTTTCCATTCCGACAGGAAGACTTTATGCGACAACGTCCAAGGCGGATGTGGAAGCGGCGTCCGGAATCTTTATCAAGATGATGCGGCCGATGATAGGCATGCTGTTAGTTTGCTCAGTCATAATTTTCTGTGCTGTTATGTATCTGATGATGAAGGTTATGGTCGATCGTTCCGCTTACCATATTTCTCTTGTTAAGATCTTTGGTTTCACGACAAAGGAAATCAACAAGCTTTACCTTCAAGGAAACTTTTATCTGATTGCAGTTGGGTCAGCCATCTGTATCCCGCTTGCAAAAGTGTGCATGGATATGATTTATCCCATGCTGGTTGCCAATGTAGGCAGCAGCTGCAATCTGCATTTTAACTGGCAGATGTATCTTGGAATCTATGTGGCTGTTATTGTATTGTATTTACTGATCAATCAGGCTCTGGTTGGAAGAGTAAAGAAGATGCTTCCGGCTGAGGTGCTGAAAAACAGAGAGTAACGACATCCTTTAGACTTTACATTTTAAAATGATTGCACATATAATACATAGTAGAATGAGATATTCTAACAATAGGTGAATTCGGGAGTACGGAATCGATCAGTATTCCATAGTAAACAATAACAGAAAAGAGGAAGCCGTAAATGAGCGTCAACATTCAGACAGATAATAACACCGGAAATCTTCTGCATATGGGCAGCAACATAGAAAAAGCAGAGGCTTATCAGGTTAAAAAAGTAAGTATTCTGCAGGTGACTAAGGAAGCGTCCGTTGTGGTTCCGGGTTCCAAGTCGATTACCAACCGTGCACTTTTGATTGCCGCCATGGCAAACGGAAAGAGCACCTTAAAGGGATGCCTTACAAGTGATGATGCAACACATTTTCTGGAATGTATCAAGGCACTGGGATTTCCGGTAGAAATAGTTAGCGATGGCAAACTCGGAGTTGATATTACGATTACCGGTTTTGGCGGAGAAATACCCAATAAAAAAGCGGAGCTTTATGTAGGAAGCGCCGGTACGGCTGCCCGTTTTTTAGTCGCAATGCTTGCATTCTGCAAAGGAGATTATACAGTCCGCTCATCAGAACAGATGAAGAAAAGACCGATGCAGCCTCTGATCGAGACATTGCGCAGCGCGGGCGCTCTTGTGGAATGTCTGGAAGAGGAAGGACATTTTCCGCTGCATATTGTCGGAGTAGGGGATAAAAAAGATATTCCATCAAAGCTTACCGTTAATATCGATAAAAGCTCACAGTTTCTGAGTGCGCTGCTGATCGCTGCCGGGACCTTTGGACAGCCGGTGGAGATCTTAGTCAACGGCTCCCATGGACTTAGCTATGTGGATCTGACCGCGGATATGATGAAAAGCTTCGGAGTGACGGTTTGGAAGGATACCGGAGAGAATGATCAAAAGGAAGAGCAGGATCATCAATTTTCTGGTCCGGGAGAAAATCATAAAACAGTGTCTGGCAGAAGTGTAGTTTATAAAATTTCCGGAACCGAAAAATATCATGCCTTGTCATATGAGGTCGAACCGGATACGTCCGCTGCCGCATACTTTTATGCACTTGCCGCTATTCTGGGTGTCAGAGTCAGTGTAAAGGGTGTCACTGATCATATGCTGCAGGGAGATACGCAGTTTTTGCAGCTGCTTCAAAAAATGGGATGTAAGATATGCGGGGGAAAGTCAGCTGGTGCCTGTCCGGAAATTGTTTTACAGGGGCCGGAAAACGGACAAATGAAAGGTGGATTTACCGTTGATATGTCTGCATTTTCAGATCAGGCGCTGACACTTGCGGCGATTGCTCCTTTTGCGGATGCGCCGATCACAATCGTGGGGATCGGACATATACGGCTGCAGGAATGTGACAGAATCCGTGCAATCGTGGATAACCTTCATAAGATGGGAATCCGTGTCGATGAAAAAGAGGATGCTGTGACGATCTATCCGGGACAGCCCCAGGGTTGTGATGTAGAAACCTATGATGACCACCGTGTGGCTATGTCGTTTGCCCTGACCGGGCTTCGGACAGAAGGGATAAATATCCTCAATCCATCCTGTTGCAGAAAGACATTTGCACAGTATTTTGATGTGCTGGAGGATGTAATGAGGCAGCTGGAGGGGTAAGCAGCGGTTGATAAATAATGAATAATATAGAAAGTCTGTTTTTAATTTCCTGAAATTGAGAAGGGAAATTAGAAGACAGGCTTTTTTTACGTCCGGTAGCAATTATTCAGAGTCAGCCGTATTCGCAAAAACGCTGCCATGAAGCTTTTCTTTCGCTCATGTGGCTTTCTCGTCAGATAAATTTGCGTAAATGTACTTGTTCATGCGAGCATGCCTCGTACATTTTACGCAAATTTGCCCGGCTTTGAATAATTACATGTTGACATATCATAAACTAAGTGCTATGGTTAGTTGCATAAGTAATGAACCAATAAACAAACAGAAAATAAAATCAGGAAAGGAACGTATCATTGAAAGAAGTATTAAATCAGGAAAAATCAATTTATATACAGATTGCAGAAATGATAGAAAATGATATTCTCCGGGATATCATTCTGGAAGAAGAACGTGTGCCAAGTACCAATGAGCTTGCAAAGATCTATACGATCAACCCGGCCACGGCTGCAAAGGGAATTAATTTACTGGTTGACAAAGGTATTTTATACAAAAAAAGAGGTGTCGGTATGTTTGTGACAAGTGGTGCAAAGCAGGCAATCAGAGAAAGCCGCAAAGCGGAATTTTATGATAAATACATAAAAAGTCTTTTGCAGGAAGCGGAAGGGCTTGGAATTGACAAAGCGGAGCTGATCAAAATGATCGAGGAAAACACAGATTAAACAAAATAAAAAAGAAGAAACCAATAATTCAATATAAACAAAATAAATCGGAGGAGACAATATGAGCCTGGAATTAAAACAAATTAGTAAAATATATGGAAAAAAGACCGTATTAAACGGATTAAATCTCACCCTTGAGGAGGAAAAGATCTACGGACTGATCGGCAGAAACGGAGCCGGTAAGACAACCATGCTTTCCATTGCCAGTGCACAAAATCCGGCAACCGCAGGTGAGGTGCTGCTGGATGGAGAAAAGGTATGGGAAAACCGCAAAGCACTGCAGGATATCTGCTTTTCCAGAGAGCTTGCCACAACAGCAGCCGACAATAAAAATCCAAGCAAGGTCAAAGAATATCTGCGGATCGCATCCATCCTGTATCCCAACTGGAATGCAGAGCTTGCCAAAGAGCTTGTTGCCGAGTTCGGACTGGACGAAAACATGAAGATTTACAAGCTGTCCAAAGGAATGCAGTCCATGGTGACCATAATTGTGGCGATGGCAAGTGGCGCGAAATACACATTTCTGGACGAACCGGTAACCGGCCTTGATGTGGTTGCCAGAGAAGCTTTTTACAAAGTTTTATTGGATGAATATGCAAAAGGTGGAAGAACCTTTGTCGTTTCCACACATATCATCGAGGAAGCTGCCAGCATTTTTGAAGAGGTTATTTTCATACATGACGGGAAGGTCTTATTAAAGGAAGAGACAGATGAGCTTCTGGCAAGAACGGTTCATGTAAGCGGAAAGGCAGAGGATGTGGATGCAGTCTGCGAAGGGAAAAAGGAGCATCACACAGAGACGCTTGGTCGGAGCAAGGGCGTGACACTTTTACTTGAGCCGGGAGAAGAACTGGATACAAGGGGAAGAGACGTTGATGTACGCACAATGACATTACAGGATGTTTTCGTGGCTTTGTGCGGAAAGGAGGAAACGTATGAATAGGATAGTCAGAATTTTGCGGGCCGATATGCGTATAACCCTGCAGATGGTTTTAAAAGCGTTTCTCTTTGCGATGATTTTCTTTGTATACTTCAAAATACTGAATGCCCAGAATATCCAGCCGTCACTGATCCTGATACTGGGACAGACAATGCTTATTTATATGCTTAACATGATGGATGTTTCACAGAATGTACCGACTTATATCGCGATGGGATGCACGAGAAAAAATGTGGCAGCAGCGATCTGGGCAAGATGGATCCTTTTGTTTGTGGCAGTGATCGTGTTAAATATAGTTGTTTTTTACTGCTTTTCTCCTGATGAGCTCACAGTAAAAACAATTATTGCCCAGGCAGGCGGCTTTCTGTTTGTGCTTGGTTTAAACTGCATTTCTTCGGTTATTTCCAATTATAACCGTGTCGCAGGTGTACTCGTCGGATGCCTGGTATCCATGGTGATCGGCATTATCATTGCCGGTATGGCTATGTCTGGTAAAAACGGATTTGGTGTGACAAGTATTGTCAATGGTGTGGGAAATGACGTATTCGGTATTACGGTCGTTACATCGCTCGTGGTTATGGTGATCGGAATGGTTGTTTATAATATCCATCTTTTCCGGTATACCGTCAGATAGGAGGGAAGAAGATGTTACAAAGTATAGAATTGAGAAAAAATACATTAAAACTGTATTTTGGAGGTCTGGTTATTGGATTTTTACTTGGATCGGTGCTTTTACTGGTCATGAGCATTCTGCAGAAAAACGGGATTCTCAAAGATAGTGAGTTTACGATTGCGACCGTTGGTACAATGATGGCGTTGGTGTTTTTCTTTGCTGTATATGTCTTTGGGGGAATGAGCGAGGTCAATGCAAACTTCAACCAGTATATAGGCTTTGGCATGACGAGAAAATGCTTCTTCATTCAGGAGTTTTTTACATCTTATTTGTTTACGGCATTATCCGTTTTGCTTCTGATCATTTTAAAACATGTAGAACAGCTGATTTTAAAAATCCCCTTCTACAGTCAGTTTGCATATGAAGAATTATTTGCAGGGCAGACATGGTACATGGTCCTCTTGTTAAGCTTTATCTGCGCACCGCTTGCGCGTATCTTTCTGGGAAGCCTTTTGTTAAAATGCAAGGGCCAGAAAGGCTTCTGGATCCTCTGGGCGATCTGGATGGTAGGCTGCATGGCCCCCGGCTATATAAAACATATCATGGAAGACGGTCCCAAGGGAGGCGTCCAGAACGGAATATATCATATAGCATCTGCATGCATGAAGATTCCGGGCAATATCTGGATCGTGGCAGCCGTTGTGGCATGTGCTGCAGTTCTGCTTATTTCCTGGAGACTGGTAAGCAGGGAGGCTGTCGGATAGCTGCAAAGCGCCTCAACAGAGTCAGGAAATAGATGAAAAACGGACCGGTCAGGAAAGTGACCAGTCCGGAAAAAAGACCTGCATATCCTGTGGAACAGGTGCCGTAAAGGAAAGTATTTCTTTTGTAACGGGATGCCGGAAAGAGAGCTTTCCCGCGTGCAGAGCCTGTCGTTTCATATGAATATCCTTGGGATTGTACAAAAAATCACCGATAAGCGGATGCCCGATCGCCTGCATATGCACGCGGATCTGGTGCGTTCTTCCGGTATCCAGATGCAGTTCCAACAGACTAAGGCCATTATTTGTTGCCAGAACACGGTAATGAGTGATGGCTTTATCTCCGTTTTTAATATCCACCATACGTTCGATCGCCGAATCGGGCTTGCGTCCGAGCGGCAGATCGATCGAGCCTGTCTGCAAAAGTCCATGCGCGTAGGGAGCCTCAAAATCTGTCCGGTTTTCGACTATGGCATAATACGTTCTTTTGATTTCACGGCTTTCCATCTCATCATATAAAATCCCGCAGCTTAAATAATGCTTGGCCAGTATGGTAAGTCCGGTGGTATCGCGGTCCAGACGGTTGATGCAGCGGTACAGAAACGGCTCGCCTTTTTTCATATAATAATATGCGACAGCATTGCCGAGTGTATTTTCATAATTGTTCATCGAAGGGTGGATCGGCATATTTGCCGGCTTATTGACAATAAGGATATCCTCATCTTCATAAATAATGGAGAGCGGCAGATCGACCGGCGGAATCTTTTTGGAGGATTCCAGCTCTTTTACACAGATCGTAAGCCTGTCATCTTTTTTCAGGATCCGGTTGATAAATCCGGGCTCGCCATTTAAAAGGACGTTATCCACATCGCTTTTTAAGCGGATAATGGATTTGGTCGATATCCCCTGATTGCGCAAAAATTCTGATATTTTGTGCCCTTCGTATGAATTTGGTATCTGGTAATGGATGATTCGTTCTTTTATCATAACTGCATTTTATAATGCCGGGAACAGAAGGTCAAATTCTGCTCTGAAAAAACATGGAAAAGAGAGACTGGAAATTGAAATTTGCGGATAATAATGATAGAATATTTTACAAAGTGTATATTGCAGATCCGGATATATGACGGGACATAAAGGAGGACAAAACATGAAACGAATTGGTATGCTGACAAGCGGCGGCGACTGCCAGGCATTAAATGCAGCAATGAGAGGTGTTGTCAAATGTGTTACCAACACCGATGAAGAAGTAGAAATTTATGGTTTTCTGGATGGCTACAAGGGCCTGATCTATGGCAATTTTACAATGCTTACCAGCAAAGACTTTTCAGGTATCCTCACACAGGGCGGCACCATTTTGGGAAGCAGCCGTACTCCTTTCAAGACGATCAAGGATCCGGATGAAAATGGATTGGACAAGGTTGAGGCTATGAAGCAGAATTACTACAAGCTTCGTCTGGACTGTCTGGTAATCCTGGGTGGAAACGGTACACACAAGACAGCCAACCTCTTAAGACAGGAAGGCTTAAATGTCGTAACACTTCCCAAGACCATTGACAATGATTTATACGGTACCGATATGACCTTCGGTTTCCAGAGTGCAGTCAATGTTGCAACCGAAGCCATTGACTGTATCCATACAACTGCAGCATCCCATGGACGTGTCTTTATTGTTGAAGTTATGGGACACAAGGTTGGCTGGCTGACCTTAAATGCCGGTATGGCCGGTGGAGCAGACATCATCCTGATCCCCGAAATTCCCTACGATATTGACAAGGTTATTGAAGCCATCGAGAGACGTCACAAAAATGGCAGCAAGTTTACCATCTTAGCAGTTGCCGAGGGTGCTATTTCCAAGGAAGATGCAGCACTTTCCAAAAAAGAATACAAGGAAAAGCTGAAAAATTATATTTATCCGTCAGTTTCATATGAAATTGCAGATCAGATCCAGAAAAAATCACAGTATGAGGTACGTGTGACTGTTCCGGGACATACACAGAGAGGTGGAAGCCCCTGCCCTTATGACCGCGTATTTGCTTCCCGCCTTGGTTCAGAGGCAGGCAAGCTGATCATGCAGGGCGAATATGGTTTTATGGTTGGCTACAAAAACCGTGAAATCGTAAAAGTACCGCTGGAAGATGTAGCAGGAAAGCTCAAATATGTTTCACCTGATGCATCCATTATTCAGGAAGCCAAGATGCTTGGTATCAGCTTCGGTGATGAATAAGATTTAATAAGATTGAAAAGAGTGGACACATGGCTTATCAGGCATTGTACCGGAAGTTTCGACCGGCTGCATTTGAAGATGTCAAGGGACAGGGACATATTGTCGAGACGCTAAAAAATCAAATAAAGGCAGACCGTATTGGGCATGCATATCTTTTTTGCGGGACACGTGGTACCGGAAAGACGACAATAGCCAAGATTTTTGCCAGGGCGGTCAACTGCGAGCATCCGGTAGACGGAAGTCCGTGCGGTGAGTGCAAGACCTGCAAGGCGATCGCTTCCGGGGCAAGTCTCAATGTGATCGAAATCGATGCGGCATCCAACAACGGTGTCGATAATATCCGTGAGATTGTGGATGAAGTGACGTATTCTCCCCAGGAGGGACGATACAAGGTCTATATCATCGATGAGGTGCATATGCTTTCCATCGGAGCTTTCAATGCCCTTCTAAAGACATTGGAGGAACCGCCGGAATATGTTATCTTTATTCTGGCAACGACCGAGGTCCACAAGATTCCGATTACGATTCTGTCCCGCTGTCAGCGTTACGATTTTAAACGTATCGATATTGATACGATCACGGACAGACTTCGTGAACTGATGCAAAAAGAAAATATCGAAGTCGAAGACAGAGCACTCAGATACGTGGCAAAGACGGCTGATGGCTCGCTTCGTGATGCGCTTAGCTTATTGGATCAGTGTCTGGCATTCCATTTTGGAAAGCCTCTGACCTATGAAATGGCACTGGATGTGCTGGGTGCTGTGGACAACACGGTTTTCAGCAGGCTTTTACGCTATATGCTGGAGCAAAATGTCATCGGCTGTATCACGCTTTTAGAGGAGATTGTGATGCAGGGGCGAGAGCTTGCCCAGTTTATAACAGACTATACATGGTATCTGCGCAATCTTTTATTGGTCAAAAATTGCGCTGATGCAGAGGATGTTTTAGATATTTCCGCAGAGCATCTTGCCCTGTTAAAGGAAGAAGCGGAGATGGCAGAGCTTAACACGATCATGCGTCTGATCCGTATTTTTTCCGAATTATCCGGACAGCTGCGTTTTTCCATGTCCAAACGTGTCATGATCGAAATGGCTATGATCAGGGCTTGTCGGCCGCAGATGGAAACAGATACCGATTCCGTTCTGGACCGTATCCGCACGCTGGAGCAAAAGCTTGAAAGCGGACAGATTGCCGTAAATTTCGCTGCTTCCAACGCACAGGCAGGAGCCGTGGCAGAGCAGGCCGTCGATCTACCGGATGCATCCATGGAAGATGTTACCAAGGTTGTGCAGCGTTTTTATGAGCTTTTGATGAATTTCCCGCGTAAGGGGGCCAAGGCTATGATGAAGAGTGCTTCGGTGCGTGTGGGCAATCAGGGAGATCTGCAGATATATCTCAATTCTATTGAGTACAATGTAGTAACAAAAGATACAACAGGCCTTCGTGAAACTTTCAATGCCTATATCAATGAGGCAATGGGAAAGAAGGTTGTGATCAATTATTTCCCCAATGAAAGGGGTAAACAAAATGACAGCGAAGATATCAATTCCGTTGATTTCGGGGACGTGATATTTATGCCGGTAAATGAAGTGGAGGAATAAAAATGGCAAAACGTGGAGGTTTTCCGGGCGGCATGGCAATGCCCGGCAACATGAACAATCTGATGAAACAGGCGCAGAGAATGCAACGCCAGATGGAAGAGAGCCAGAAAGAGCTCGAATCAAAAGAATTTACTGCAAAAGCAGGCGGCGGTGCTGTTGAAGTAACCGTTACCGGAGCAAAAGAAGTGACAAAGGTTATCATCGACAAGGATGCTGTAGATCCGGAAGAAACAGAAATGCTTCAGGATATGATCATGGTTGCTGTCAATGATGCCCTGCATCAGGCTGAGGAAGCAAATTCCGCAATTATGGGAAAAATGACCGGTGGACTGGGAGGACTTCCTTTCTAATGGATCTGTATAGTGGATACATCAGCCGGTTAATTGAAGAACTGTCTGCCCTGCCGGGAATCGGCAACAAATCCGCACAGCGGCTTGCGTTTTATCTGGTCAACCAGCCCAAAGAAAAGGTCAAAAAATTGTCGGATTCCATCATGGAAGCGCGGGACAAGGTCAGATACTGTTCCTGCTGCTGTACGCTGACAGATCAGGAAATCTGCCCGATCTGTGCCAATGAAAAGCGGGACCACCATACCATTATGGTCGTTGAGAATCCGCGGGATCTGGCAGCCTACGAAAAAACAGGCAAATTTGAAGGCGTATACCATGTCCTTCATGGGGCAATTTCCCCGATGCTTGGAATCGGACCCGGAGACATCCGGCTAAAGGAGCTGATGCAGCGCTTGCAGACGGAAGAGGTCACCGAAGTGATCATTGCCACCAATTCCAGTTTAGAGGGTGAAACCACCGCTATGTATATCAGCAAGCTGATCAAGCCGACAGGCATCAAGGTCACGCGTATCGCAAGTGGAGTGCCGGTCGGAGGCGATCTGGAGTATATTGATGAGATCACCCTGCTGCGCGCACTGGAAGGACGGACTGAATTGTAAATGCAGGATGGACATTTCTATGTCATGATGTGATGATGTGGAGCAGCAGCCTGTGCAATGTATAAAAATATAGTTTTACTTTTAGGGAGGAACCTACATGATTACAGAAAAAATTTTTGGAAAGACCCAGGATGGACAGGAGGTTACCCTGTATTCTCTGACCAACAAAAACGGCATGCATGCAGATGTCATGAATTACGGAGCTATTATGGTCAATTTATTTGCTCCGGACAAACAGGGCAATCTTGCTGATGTGACACTGGGCTATGACAACCTCAAAAAATATTTTACCAACAGCAATTTCTTTGGGGCTTCTGTCGGACCGATCGCTAATAGAACCGCAAATGCACGTTTCCAGATTGATGGCAAAGAATATCAGCTGAAGGTCAATGACGGTGTCAACAACCTGCATACCGATTATGATGGCGGCTTCCACAAAAGACTTTGGAAGGTTGCCAAAAATGACAAGGCCAACAGCGTGACATTTTCCTGTGATATGAAAGACGGCGAGCTTGGACTTCCCGGCAACCGCCAGTTTACAGTTACCTATACTGTTACAGATGACAATGAACTAAAAATTACATATACAGGTGAGACGGATAAAAAGACAATCTTCAATCCGACCAACCATTCTTATTTCAATCTGAAGGGACACGATGCCGGAAGCGTGCTGGATGAGACCCTGTGGCTGAACTGCTCGCATTATACCCAGATCGTACCCGGAGCCATCCCTACCGGAGAGCTTGCAGATGTTGCCGGTACACCCCTTGACTTTACAAAGCCGATGCCTCTTGGAGCAAGGATCCGCCGTCATTTTGAACAGATGACAATGGTATGTGGATATGATCACAACTATGCAAGTGATGCTACAAGCGGAAAGGTAGAAAAAGTTGCCGTGCTGTCAGATGACAAGGCAGGCCGCACGATGGAAGTGTATACAGATATGCCCGGTATCCAGGTATATACCGGCAATCACATCGGCAGACATCTGGGCAAGGGCGGAGCGCACTACAGAAGAAGATGTGGTGTCGCTTTAGAGACCCAGTTCTTCCCCAACAGTGCCAATGATGAGCATTTCAAAAAACCGTTATTGGAGCCCGGCAAGAAGTTTACTTCTACCACGATTTATAAATTTGTATAAAACCGCTTGTGTTTTTGCCTAATTGATTCGGATATTACATATTGGGCGGTTTATGAAGATTTTATCGACAGGATCAGGATAAAAGTATTTTTATTTTTTGTATCATTATCAATAAAAAAGACTGTTTTATAAAAACGGTCTTTTTTTATTTGTTTTTTTGTCGGAATAAAACAAAAATCTCTTTGCAAAATGTGATAAAATCCGCACCTGTATCGTGCTATATACATAGTAGAAACAAGAATAAAACTGTGTCATGCAAAAAGCAGCCGCAAAAAAGTGAGGTGACAGATAAAAGTGGACAGGCTGTTTTGCTGGGGCAGGTGGAAATAGGGAAGAGAGGATAATCGCATGATAGAAATTGTAAGGGAAAACGGCAGCGTGGCGGATAAGCGGGAAATTCCGGTCAATTTAAGACCGGTCGGAGATCCCAAGGGAAATGAAAAAATATACATAGAGGACTATATTGAGACCTTTATCAAACAGATTGCCATGAAGGATGATAAGGCAAAGGTCCTGATTCTGTACGGAGAAAACAGACAGGAAGAGGAGATGTTACATCACTATGTCTGCGGAGCGCTTCTTGCAGATGATGTTGTTGAGGATGATAAGATCTTATTTAAAGATTCCATCTGGAGTGAGATCAACCGGAAAGCAGGACATTTCTTTCCAAATCTGCAGGTCATGGGCTGGGTATACATACGATATGATCTGGCTGATTTTGCACAGGGAAGAGTGCAGTATACGCACAATCAGAGCTTCCGCAAGGATCAGAATATCTATATTGAATATTCTGCAAATGAAAAAAAGGAACAGGTATATCTGGTTGAAAAAGGAAACCTGAAAAAACAGAGCGGATATTTTATTTATTATGACCAGAATGAGGACATGCAGAATTATATGGTGACCATGAAGCAGGACGAACCGGAGGAACTAAAGCCGGAGGTCGATATGGCTGCCCGTAAATGCAGGGGGATTGTCCGGGGCAGACAGGAGGAATTAAAGCACCGCCAGACCATGGGAATGCTTTATGGGACAAGCATGGCAATGCTGCTTGTTATCACCATTGTCGGAGTTACCTTATTAAATAATTATAATAAGATGCAGGATATGGAACGGGTTCTTTTTGATATATCCAGTCAGATGGCAGAGAATGGTCAGGGTGGAGCGAAGGATACAGACATTATGTCCGATGCCGGAGAATTATCAGATGAACAATCTGCAGATGAAGAGCCGGAAGAAAATCCGGCAGAGCCGATCGGAGATGGTGAGGCGGAGTTTGCAGATGCTAACTCTGATGGAGAAGGCGACGCGCTGGATGTGGATGTAAATGCTGTTTCTGATTCGGAAAATGCAGACAGTCAGACTGAGACAGATGCGGAAACAGCTGCTGCAAAAACAGACAAAGAGGTCAAAACGGATGCGCCAGCAGAAAATACGACAGTGGATAATGCAACAACCGGAGATGCCGCATCACAGGATGAGATCGTTCTCCATGATAATGATGAAACAGATATTGAACTGGCAGATAACAGTGCACAGACCGGACAGTCCTATCAGATTGAAAAAGGTGATACCTTAAGCAAGATCAGCTTACGTTTTTACGGAGACGAATCACATGTTGATGAAATCTGCAGATTAAACCAGATCCAGAATAAAAATGAAATCCAGTATGGGGTCAACATCGTTCTTCCATAAAATTAGCAGATATGCTACAATATCCTTGTTGTAAAGGAGAGTAATAGCATGCGGGAAGAAAAGCTTTCATTACAGGATAAATTAATCAAGCATCACCTGACAAAGATCTACCGGATCGCTCTGTGTATCGTCCTGGTACTGGTTGTGGTTGTGAGTGTTCATTTTTACAGACAGGGCAAGGTGTATACGGAATATGAGGTCACCAAGACATTTGATCCTGTGGGCTCTTCCGAGGGAAATGTAGAGATCTACAATCAGAGCAACATTCTGTGCTATAGCCGGGATGGTGTGTCTGCCTACAATCAAAAGGGCGTCCAGCTCTGGAACCAGACCTATGAGATGCAGTCTCCGATTGTGCGCACCAACGGAGAATATGTTGTTGCCGGAGATTACAAGGGCAACGTGATTTATCTGATGAATGCATCAGGTCCCTGTGCGACGATCACCTGCAATAAGATCGTAGTAGATGTTAATGTTTCAAGCGGTGGCGTAGTGATTGCTACCTTGGATGATTCTTCCGCAACGTGGCTGGAACTGTATACATCTGACGGCACCAATGTTGCCACGATCAAGACAACGATGGATCAGACCGGTTTTCCTGTCAATGTGTCCATGGCATCCGACAACAAAAAAATGGTTGTTTCTTATTTAAAGGCGAGAGGCAACGGAATACAGACGAGTCTTGCTTTTTACAATTTTGGAGACGTCGGACAAAATATGACAGACAAGATCGTAAGCGGCTACGACTATACGGAAAAGGTGATTCCATACCTGCACTATATAGATGATAATACGGCAGTTGTCATTGGGGAGGATCTTATGCAGATTTATTATGGCAAGCAGATTCCCGAATTAAAGACAGAGACAGAGCTTGAAAAAGATATCCAGAGTGTTTTTTACGGAGACGGCTATACAGTGCTCGTATACCGCAATGAAGACGGTGATGATAAATACCGGGCTGAGGTTTATGATTCCAATGCCAAACAGGTGCTCACCAAAAACTTCAATATAGAATATGATAATATTGTAGTTTCCAACGACAATATCCTGATCTACAATAATGTTGCGGTCCTTATGTGGAATATGAAAGGACTCGAAAAATACAATGGTGAACTTGGGGAGGACATCAAAGCGATGATCCCCACAAAAAGTGAGATGAAATTCCTTGTTGTCAGAAGTGATGGCATGGAAATGGTGAAACTGAAATAATGGGACTGTTTATAATTATATGCTATGGCATTTTAATAGGAATGGCGATAATCGGATTCTTTCGTGGGATGGTCCGGGTACTGGCACCGATCGTATCTGGACTGCTGTCAATTATACTTATGCTGCTTTTAAAAAACTGGGCCTTTGGATTTTTATTCCGCTGGGCCTTTTTTCAGGGAGAGCATATTTTTGCACGGATCGTGGTAGTGCTTCTGGTCTTTATTCTGGGATCGCTTTTGTTCAGATGGATCATAAAGGTACTGGATCTTCTGACGAGACTTCCGGTTATCCATAGCTTCAATCGTATATTGGGAGCTGCGGCTGGAGCATTTATCGGAATTATGATTTTATGGCTTGTGATGTTTTTTATCTGTAGCTTTCCACATGTAATATGGTTTCAGAATGCTTACAGCCGGATCTGTACCAACACATTTCTGCTGTTTTTATATGACCACAATTTTGTCCAGTTTCTGATGAAGTTATTCACAGAAATGGCAGTTTGAAAAAAATATTAAAAAAATGAAAAAAGATGTTGACATTGGAAATATGAAGTGATA
>ONHB01000024.1 GCA_900317505.1 uncultured Lachnospiraceae bacterium
TTCTTCTTTACTGTTTTGGTTTGTCTCTTAAAGACTTGTTCTGAAATTTTCTCTTGGAATTTTTCAGGGTTGCATTGCTGTTTAGTTTTCAAGGTTCCTATTTGATTTCGCATTGCTTTGAAATCTTTGTGTTGTCTGCGTTTCACACGCGACTTGATTATAATATCATTTCGCTTTGAGGTTGTCAACAACTTTTTTTATTTTTTTCAAAGAAGTTTTCAACCTTTCTACAAGGCTCTGTTTTTTGAGCGAAAAAAAAGAAATCTCAGACAACAAGATCACTTTTCTTGTAGAAAAACGGAGAAAGAGGGATTTGAACCCTCGCGCCGCGTTAACGACCTACACCCTTAGCAGGGGCGCCTCTTCAGCCTCTTGAGTATTTCTCCGTATTACTGAACTTTATCCTCTACCAATATAAAGTTGTAACGCATCTCACATGACGCAAAATTCATTATACATAAGTGGTTTTTGTTTGTCAATGTATTTTTTACAATTATTTGGAATTGTATACATTGTATACATTGTATTATTTTCTGTTATTTGTATTTTATTCATACTGCGCAATAGCAGCCTCGATCCGACGCTTAACCTCTGCTGCAATCTCGGTTGTTTTCATATCTTTGTATTCATCATAATACATGGGCTCCAGATAGATCAGCTTAACCGTGACATGGCGTAAGGATGTCTCATCAAATGGCACAAAGGAGTTGATCAGTGCACAGGGAACGATGGGGCACTTCGCCTTTTGTGCAGCCTTGAAGCTTCCACCTTTAAAGTCAAGAAGTCTGTTTCCGAGCTTGCTTCTGGTACCTTCCGCAAAAATCACATAGTTTCTGCCCTGCTTTACTTCATTGGCCACCTGATTGATCACCTGCATGGACTGTCTCAGATCTTCTCTGTCCATAGCCAGTGATCCCGTTGATTCGACTGCCTGTTTTAAAAGTACAATATCCTTTGCTTCTTTTTTTATAACAAAGGCAAGCGGCCTGGGGCTGGAATAGAAAAACATCAATGTATCAAACAGGCCCTGATGATTGGGGTATAAAATAAAACCATCTTCCTTTGGCAGGTTTTCTACATTATATATTTCTGCCTTGATATTTCCACCCTTGATCGCATGAGCAGCTATTTTTTTGCACTGTAAAAATCCCGGATTGTAGTCCCCATTGTAATGATGACTCAGCCACAAAAGTCTCAAAAACAGTCCGGGAACACAAAATAGATTACGCAAAACCATCATTACAATTCTCATGATAACCTCTTTTCACTATTCCTGTGCAAATATATGCGTTGTATCACGTATTGTATCTGCGCAACAACATATTGTATTAAATATTTTTATTGATCCTATATATATAGGAAGAAACTGCTGTTATTCTTTCGCAAATTCTTTGATAGCCGTCTCATACAGATTGTTTCCGTCTTTGTCGATAACAACGATAACCGGAAAATCCTTTACTTCGAGCCTGCGGATAGCCTCTGTTCCGAGGTCATCGTATGCGATCACTTCTGACGAAAGAATGGACTTTGACAAAAGCGCACCTGCTCCGCCAACGGCTGCAAAATAGACTGCTCCATTTCTTACAATGGCATCTTTTACTTCCTGGGATCTTTTGCCCTTTCCGATCATGCCGCTCAGTCCAAGATCCAGCAGTGCCGGTGCATACTTGTCCATTCTGCTGGCTGTTGTAGGGCCAGCTGATCCAATCGGTCTGCCCTCTCTTGCGGGAGACGGTCCCATATAATAAATAACATTGTTTTCCATATCGATCGGTAATTGTTCCTGTCTCTGAAGAGCCTCGGACATGCGTTTATGTGCTGCGTCTCTGGCTGTGTAAATCGTGCCGGTAATGTAAACATAGTCACCGGCTTTTAATTGTGCTGCTACCTCTTTATTGAAGGGAGCTGTAATGTGTCGATCCATTTCTATTTTCTCCTGTATTATGATTAATATGATGATATCTTTACAATACTCTTACGCTGTGCCGGTTGACATGGCAGCAAATATTGACAGCTACCGGCAGGCCGGCAATGTGTGTGGGATAAGTGTTGATATTAACAGCAAGCGCTGTAGTAGTGCCTCCCAGTCCGCCAGGGCCAATGCCTGTTGCGTTCATTTTTTCTAAAAGCTCTTCTTCCATTTCTTTTACATATGGAATATCCGAATGCTGGTTTACCGGTCTTGTCAGCGCTTTTTTTGCCATAAGTGCACATTTTTCAAAAGTGCCGCCAATTCCTACGCCAACAACCATCGGAGGGCAGGCATTGGGGCCGGCATCTTTGACTGCCGTTAAAATGGCCTGTTTTACGCCTTCTATTCCGTCTGCCGGCTTGAGCATGAAGACACGGCTCATATTTTCACTTCCAAATCCCTTGGGGGCAACCGTGATCCGGACCTGATCACCCGGAACGATCTCATAATGAATGACCGCGGGTGTATTATCCTTTGTATTTTCCCGGATCAGGGGATCCTTGACGACTGATTTGCGCAGATAACCATCCACATAACCGCGCCGTACACCTTCATTGATCGCATCTTCCAGATTTCCACCTTCAAAATGCACGTCCTGTCCGATCTCCATGAATATAACAGCCATACCGGTATCCTGACAGATCGGGATCATATCCTCCCCCGCGATTTTCAGATTTTCCTGCAGCTGCTGCAAAATCTGTTTGCCAAGCATGGCCTCTTCTGTATCCTGTGCATTAACAAGTGCTTCTTTCATATCATCTGTCAAAAAATGATTCGCCTCAATGCACATTTCTTTTATCTGTTCTGTAATGTCTGTAACCTGTATCGTTCTCATGCATCCACCAACCTGTTTTTATTATATACTTGTTATTTCTTATTAAATAAAAGGTACAATTCCTATTATATAAAGAATTGTACCTTTTTTCAATCAATCGGTCTGTTTTGTTGATTGATTTGTCTTATATTTAGATTTCTTCCAGATACTCCTCATATTCGCCTTCGCTTGCAAATAAGATGTATTCTCCTTCTACAAATCCCATATAACCACCATTTACCAGATATCCTTTCATAATGATCGCCTCCTGATATGCTTTTACTGTTTACTGCCTTTGTTCTAAACACAGTATCGCATATCACATGTCCTATATTTCGGACACTTGAAGTTATCATTTGATTGGATCGTATAAACCGTCCGGTATTATTCAGCAATCACTTTGCGGAAGTTTTTCTTTCCACGTTTTACTACAATACCATCGCCGGCCATCTGTTCTTTGGTATATACAGCCTTGATATCCGTAACCTTTTCTCCGTCAACGCTGACACCGCCCTGCTCAACAGCACGTCTGCCTTCATTTCTGGTAGGTACCAGACCGGATTTTACAAGGATAGATAAAATGTCAATGGAACCATCTGTCAGATCTTCGTCTGTCAAAGTTGCAGTCGGC
Organism: uncultured Lachnospiraceae bacterium; assembly: GCA_900317505.1. GTDB lineage: Bacteria > Bacillota > Clostridia > Lachnospirales > Lachnospiraceae > UBA2882. The sequence goes on from ONHB01000024.1 coordinate 3,418, forward strand.
ATATCAGCAGAATTACCTGCTCCTCCGAACAGAGCCTTTGCAGCTTCCTGGGCTTTGGTTGCCTCTTCCTCTCCATGAATCATCTTTGTCAACTCAAAAGCAAGGATTTCCTTTGCTGTATTTAACTGGCTTCCTTCCCATGTATCCATCTTGTCGATCTCTTCCAACGGAATAAAGGTCAGCATACGGATGCACTTCAAGACATCTGCATCGCCAATATTTCTCCAGTACTGGTAAAATTCAAAAGGAGATGTCTTTTTTGGATCAAGCCATACAGCACCTTTTTGTGTTTTACCCATCTTTTTGCCTTCAGAATTCAACAAAAGATTGATGGTCATGGCATATGCATCTTTGCCAAGCTTACGACGGATCAGCTCCGTACCACCCAGCATATTGCTCCACTGGTCATCGCCGCCAAACTGCATATTGCAGCCATATCTTTCGTATAAAGCTAAGAAGTCATAGCTCTGCATGATCATGTAGTTGAACTCTAAAAAGCTCAGTCCTTTTTCCATTCTCTGTTTATAACATTCCGCTGTCAGCATTCTGTTTACGGAGAAATGAGCACCGATGTCACGAATAAATTCGATGTAGTTTAAGTCTCTCAGCCATTCGGCATTGTTGACCATCAGGGCTTTTCCGTCAGAGAAATCAATAAACTTGCTCATCTGTTCTTTGAAACATTCACAGTTGTGATCAATGGTCTCAACGGTCATCATGGACCTCATATCTGTTCTTCCGGAAGGATCACCGATCATGGCTGTTCCTCCACCGATCAGAGCGATTGGCTTGTTGCCCGCCATCTGCAGTCTCTTCATCAGGCACAGAGCCATGAAGTGACCTACATGCAGACTGTCAGCAGTCGGGTCAAAACCGATATAAAAAACAGCCTTTCCATTGTTTACCAATTCTTTGATTTCTTCTTCATCTGTCAGCTGTGCAAGAAGGCCTCTTGCTTTCAGTTCGTCAAATACTGTCATTTTTCTACCTCTTTCTTTTTGTATATTTTGTTTCAATCATTGTGTTTTAATCATTATGCAATTAAAAAAACCGTCCTTCCAATCATGAAAGGACGGGTATAAATCCGTGTTACCACCTATCTTTACAAACAGCTCGCACTGCCTGCCTCTATGCGTATCATACTAATACGCCGATAATATAACGGTTATCCCCCGTCGCAGCCTACTTGGCAACCGCCTTTTGGTGCGCTGCTCCCGGATGTATTCGGATAAAAACTCTTCATGCGCCTCTCATCTGCCGGCTACTTTCTGTATGCGTCCTTTTTATCTTACTTGTTCCGATCTCTGCATTAAAACAAAATATGAAACTAAACAAATTGTAATGAATGTCAATCTGTTTGTCAAGCCTATTTATCCTGAACTTCTTTTACAAAATTGCAAATTCCTTTGTATGTACTATCCTGCAGGGAAAATGCCATTTTTTCAGCATCTGCCGATGCAGTCTCTGTATCAACATCGGTAGTCATCAATAAAAACTCTGTTAAAACTGCAACTCTTTCTTCCAGATCCTTAGCAATTTTAACACCGGCTTTTGTCAATGTAATTGCTCCACCTTTTGCAATTTCAATCAATCCGGCATCCTTTTGCAATCCCATTGCACGGCTTACACTGGGTTTGGAAAAATCCAGAGCCTTGGCAACATCAACGGAGTGAACAGCAGTCTGTGTATTGGATAACCGGTAAATTGTCAATAAATATGTTTTTCCTGATTCTTTCATAATCTGCTTCCTCTTTTTGTATTATTTCACTAGATGTTAGCACATGCTAACCATCTTGTCAAATCATTTTGTTTTATAACCTTTGTCTCCAAAAGCATATTAATCAAGAATTGTTTTCCGGACTGCCTCAAGCTCCTCTGAGGTAGATTCACCGGGCTCCCACAGGATATGCTGACCATCATCCTTGTATCTCGGAATCAGATGTAAATGAAAATGCTTAACAGTCTGACCTGCTGCCTCACCATTATTCTGCACAAGATTCATTCCGTCTGCATGCAGCTTATCCACCATCTGTCCGCCAAGCTTTTTCGCCAGTACCAATACTTCCTTTGCCATATCATCCGGTAATTCAAATAAATCTGCTGCATGATCCTTGGGTAAAATCAGTGCATGTCCCCTGGTTGCGGGACCCAGATCCAGAATCACTTTAAACTTATCATCCTCGTAAATAGATTTTGATGGAATGTCACCATTTGCAATTTTGCAGAAAATACACTGTTCGTCTTTCATCGTCCTCATCCTTTCATAAAAACAAATAACTGGTCAAGCGCACGCATTAAAGTAAAATCTCCCTTTACTTTCATGGTACCGGCGCTCATAAAAGCCCGCTGGAATGTCATTCTTCCATTCACAATCTCAGACATAGTGTCTTTATCGGTTGTAATATATACATCCTGCTTTTCGGTATCTTTAAAGACACATTCTAACTGCGTCTTGTCTACCGATATACATAGAGGCAGAGCCTTGCCTTCTATAACGATTTTGTAAGTTGCCTTTATTCCCGGCTGGGGTACAAAATGAGACCGGAATGCTTCGATCATATGCTCATCTTCATTTTCATCACAGGACAGCATTCCCTGAAAATAGCTTGCAAGCTCTTTGATGTCTTCTTTTTGGGTCTGCACATAAGACTCATCCGCAGCATATTGTGACAGCTGCTCTGATTCCTTTGGTGTCAGATTGATGTTTTTGTTGATGGCAACCGTCTGGCTGACAGCCTTATTGCTCGCGGGAAAACTGGGCATCTTTTGATTGATGGTCCGGTACATATTTTCCGCTTTTTTCTCAATGATCGTGTTGTAGCCCGGATTGGTGTCAAAAATAGACATATCCGGTACATAACCACAGATGCCGCTGCAGGGCTTTCCTCCCAAAATTTCCCAGGCAACCGACAGATCAAGCTTGGCTTCTCTTTCTCCATAGGTTGTGCTCATAACAATCGGACACATATAGATCTGACTGATCTTTTCCTTGTCGCCATACAGCCAGCATGCATCCAGAAAGCTTTGCAGATATCCACCAATCCCATACCATTCCACGGTCGTAGCCAGAATAATCCCGTCTGCATTTTTCAAGGTCTGGGGAAGTGTCGTGATGGTATTTTTTAATTCCGGAAGCATAAACCGCTCAACCTTTACATTCAGTTCTTCCAGAACGTCCTGCATTTTGTTGATCACATAAAGGGAAGGATCATCCATCAGACCTCGCCCACCATAATAAATATTAATTTTCACCGGGTGCTGCCTCCTTTTTTGTTGTTTGTTTTCTGTAAATCAAAATCGCAATCAGAATCCCCGCAATCAGTCCTCCGATATGCGCTGCATTATCTACTCTTTCCTCTGTCATGCCACCAAATAAACAATAACATACCAAAAACAATACTCTGACAAGTGACATATTGGATGCCCTTCCGTGGTTCAGCAATAAGATCCACAAAAATCCTCCCATAATGCCAAAGATCGCGCCACTTGCGCCTATTGATCCGGCAATCATCTCTCCATTTGCCTGATGAACCGACTGCATATAAAGGGACGCACAGGATCCTGCCAATCCGGAGCCAAAATACAAAATAAAGTATTTGATATGCCCCATTTCTTTTTCAACTACATTACCCAAAAGAAACAGCATGATCATATTACTGGCAATATGCGTAACATTGCCGTGCAAAAATAGTGACGTTATCATCCGGTACCACTGTCCGTCCATGACTTCCTGCAATGATAATGTACCATAATTATACAACAGATCACCTGTTAATGTACACAAAGTAAAGACAATCAGATTCGTAATAAAGATAAAATGATTGACTAAAGGCTGTTCCCGGAAGCTTTTGATCTTTCTTCCGTCTGCCTGATAATATTCATTCCGTTTTTTTTCTGCCTGATAATCCGCATGCAGCCATACATCAATCTGGTCACGCATTCCATAATAATCTTCTGCGCATCCGTCCGGGATCCGTAATTCGCCTGTCCGATTATCAATGACCCAAAAGAACGGATTATCATCCTTTAATGTAAGTGCTTTTTCATAATCATCGCTGATCACCAGCACAATGCTATGGACATCCTCCACTCCCTGGTCAATAAATTTCCACCGTACTTTATTGCGGACGGACTGCACCAGTTCCTTGGTAATAAAGGGATTCTCCATAAGGTCTGCCACAACCATCGTATTGACAAATCCTGTCTCTTTTCTAAAAAATATCGTAAATTCGGGAACGGAGGTATTCATACGCAGGAAACCATCCTGTCCCAAAAAATAAAACAACTTTTCTTTCATGTGCACACTGATATCCTTTTCTGATATCATAATACACTAAAATGATGTCAGGGTCAAAAGAAGGTATCCGGCATTTTCTATTGATATGTAAAGGTCACTCTGCCAAATTTGATTTCATCACCGGCCTGCAGTTCCACGAGTTCATTGGGCTGTATCCGGATCCCGTTTTTCATGCTTCCGTTGGTGCTGTTTAGGTCTGTCAGGTATACGATATCATCCCGCAGGGTAAATCTTGCATGCAGCCTACTGATGCTTGAATCTTCGATCACATAATCGGCCTGTTCTTTATTCTTTCCGATCACGAAGGGAAACGATGACAGATCGATCTGCCTTTGCCTTCCTCTTATCCTTCCCACCAGTATCCGCTGCTCCATATAACAGTTTTCCTGTAACAAAACCGTTGCGCAGTCCTCTTCCTCCGCTTTGGGAATATCGACAGCAGACGGACCTGTGGTATCTCCGATAGGATCTCCATAATAATTTTCCTCTTCGTATTCCCAGTCAGATCCGTTATCTGATTTTAAGGGCGCTTCCAATATATCTTTTCCTGTTCTATTCTTCATTTCTTTTAAATCGTCTTTGATCGATTCTTTCTTTTTACTCCGAATATCACAGATTTCAAAGAATACAAAGCCCAGTATTGATGAAACAACAATCAGAGATCCCACGATTCCTTCTTTATTTGTCATCAGTTCATAAATATCCAGATTGTATCTCCATGCGGCAAATGCCATGACGCCGATTCCAAACAAAGCAAGAAAACCAAAAAGGAAAATCCGTTTACGCCGGACGGTCAATGGATTCTTTGTTGAGGGGGCATCAAGAACAAAATCCGGTTCATCATTCTCTAAATATAAAGCATTATCTTCCAGCATTAAATTATTTGAGTTTCCCACTAAATCAATTCTATTGAAACTATCCAAATTATTTTGGGATAAATCTTGGGATAAATCTCCTTTGGTTAAATTATTGACATTTAGGTTCTTTCTGACCAAATCACCGCCAAGTAAGTTATCTTCAACCGAAGCTTTTCCGACCGGATTCTTTCCGGTCAAGTCGTTTCCTTCTTCCCTGCACTCATCCATTCTTTCAAAAACCGCAATCAGATCACATTTTTCCTCTTTTACAAAACGATAAAAATTGTACGCATAAATTACAGTTTCCTGATCTTCATTGCAGATCTTATCCAGAATATCTTCCGCAAAATGTTCTACATTTTCTTCAAATGATTCTTCCGGATAAGGATAATACAACAAAAGCACTTCACGCTTAGCCACATTGATATAGACATAGTCCATGTCTAAAATGACACACTCCATATCCAGAAAGAAATCCTCAAGCTCTTTTACCGCATTTTTTATTCCCGAAAAAATCCATGTCAGATCTTCCTTTAAAAGCTTCTTTTTATCATAAAGGACGGACATCGTCTGCTTTGTGCTAATGTCATAATACAATTCGGTTTCACCATTGAAGCTGCGGATAGAAATCGGCAAAAGTCCTTTTATCCGGTTTTCACAGAGCATTTCCAGATCATATGCCACATTACCATCATTTTTCTCATATTCATTGATTCTGGTATCTTTCACAACAAAATATGTCTTATGGTCTTCCCTCCTGTATTCCGCCTGCATCATATTGTGATAATCCTCCTTTTATCTTTCTGCATGTCCGGACAAACAAAACCGGATCCACTGCTTTTTTCTTTGCTTTTGTTGTAAATTCTCCTATTTTTTCACTTGTACTCATCGATACATTTATTGTATTTCCTTTTATGGAAATATCTTTTTGAATCTCATTCTCAAACAATAAATTGTAGGCTAAAACATCCTGAATGGCCTGCCCTGCCTCCGTATTTTTCTGCTGGCTACTTTTAAAGATCTGTTCGCTTGCTCTCAATGCCGAAACACAGACAGCACGCTCAATGCTGCATCGGTTGTAAAGCGAGAAAGCAATCGTGATAAAGGACATAACCAAAAATAATGAGATTGGAATAATAAAGGCGGCCTCAACCGTATAGCTGCCTTTATGATCTAAGAAGATTCTATTAATTTTAGCTTTTAGGTTAATCTTCTTTTTCTTTATTTTCTTTATACTTATAAAACACATAATCTACCTCTGCTTTTTGTATATCTCCTGAATGTTGCCTATCATTTATCCATCTAAGCGTTTCTTGATCACTACCTACAATTTATCTTGCTGTAATATCCCTCGATTATTACCTACAATTTATCCGGCTAAACATCTCTCGATTACTACCTGTAATTTATCTGACTAATTATCTCTTAGCTGCTGCCTGTAATTTATCCAGCTAATCATTTCCCGATTACTGCCTGCCATTTATCCACTTAAGCATCTTCTGATTACTACCTATCATTTATTCACCTGAACACTTACTGCACGGTGTCCGGCTCCCAACCTGCGACAGGAAAACCGCCCGGATGGTTCTTTTTAGTCCGCTGCATAGCAGATCGTAATGATAACGGTCTCCATAATCGGTCACATACGTTATCACACTGGTGCCGGATCTTGCACATATCGGACATGCATAATATTTTCCACCGGATTGATTCCGCAGATCGGCAAGCTGCCCGGCATCAACATTTCTGATAGACAGATCCAAATACCGACAATCCCGGCTGTAATGGTAAGCCCGTCCGCTTTCTGTGATATATACCACAATTTCCTTCTCATCATCTGCAGTATTACTTGCATTGTCATATCCATTAAACGCGTGAATAATAGCTGAGGATTCTGTCAAAAATCCGGCCTTCTTTGACAATGCAAAAAATGGTGTAACATAGTAATGACACCGTAGTTTGATCCGGTCCTTTTCCATAAAACGGCTTTCAAGAAAGCTAAGCTTATAGGCACCTCCAACCGGTGAGTTTTCCAGATAAGAGCTGGTAAGGTCTGAAACAGTACGACCACGGACATAAGTTTCCGATAATGCAATATCAGAAAGATCCACAGAAGCATTTTCCGTTTTGTCAGTTGTCCGGTCCGTAGGATTATCTACTGCATATGCATAAACAGACATCTCCTTTGCCGTCTGCTGAAGGGAACTGTTTAATTTCATCTGTACACGCAGAATTTCCGTAAATGACAGAATGGAAATTACCGCAAACATAAACAATGGTATAATAAGGGCAGCCTCAACTGTCAGGCTGCCCCTATGAAAGAAAGGAGCTATGAAACCCGGCGACATCCTTTTTAAAAAGGAGTTACTTTGTTTTGGGAAAAAACTGATTTGGGGGTAAATCAGCCTTTCACGATGTGAGCTATTTTTCTGATTTTTCTGTTTTATTCTATCTTTTTGTTTCATTACAATTTTATAAGCTTGGAGAGATAATGCACTTCTAATTAATTTGCTAGGTTGTCTTTTTAAAAAGGACATCGCCCGATTCCTCCTTTCTGCATAATTTCCACATGTTTTCTGCATATTTATATATTTGATATATTTTTACTGTCTTTTATTTACCCTTTGGCGGTTTTCATATACTTTTTTATTTCCAGTTTATTTATGTTTTCATATACTTTTTGTTTCCAGTTTATTTATGTTTTCATATACTTTTTGTTTCCAGTTTATTTATGTTTTCATACACTTTTTGTTTCCAATTTATTTATGTTTTCATATACTTTTTATTTCCAATTTATCTATGTTTTTATATGCTTTCGTGATTTATTCGCTATAGGCTATGGATCTTGATATCGTATAGTTGGCCCCGTAGGTACTGGAAACCAAAGCCTCTGCCTCGATATAATCAACACAACAGTCTAACCGGAAATAAGAATTGCCAGTAGTTCTTCTGACATCCATCTCCACGACATTCATAAAACGCTTTGTTTTTATTTCAGAGCCCTTAAGCATCAGATAAAGTCTCAGATAATCGGTATAATCCATGCCGGATCCTGTAGATAAATCCTCTTCCATAGCATCTGTTGCATAGCTAAACATACCGCCCAGAGAATAATGCCAGCTCTCATCATCTTTCATCAGTGGGATTTTTCCTCCCACTAACAGTTTTCTTACATCATATACGCTTTCTGCATAGGCCCAGGCACATAGGATCGTCTGCTTTATGGGTTCTTTCAATTCCGGAGAAAAGGCCGCCAGAGAAATGGTATCAGCTAAAAGCTCGGCTTCATTACTTCTCTGAGGATTTGCACATAGAAAGATATAATTGGATGCTTCCCTGAGAAATAACAGCTGTGTAATCGTTGCTTTCAAATTGTCAATATCACTGCTCTTTCCATGGAGAATATATTCCATTTCATATTTCAGCTCACTATTATCCTTGGGAAAAGCATAATTACCGCTTTTCTTTAGGATATATTCATTAAACAGGAGTTCATCTGTGCTTTTTAATGCCTTTCTTCCTGCAAGACCGCTACCCACATTGCAGCTTCGTTCGGACAGATAATTGGATGGATTGATGGCAGCCGTTGAAATATCCGTTTCGGCAGGAAGCACCAGTGATATAATCCCTCTTGTCGCATTGACGGCATCTGCAGGATTATCCAGTCTGACATCCTCCCAATGGTCCCCTTTTTCATCTGTAACCTTTTTCTTTGGCAAAGAGTATGAATCGATCTCTGACTGACTGGCCTTCTGAATCGCAGAAACATCCAGCGTAAACAATCCGTTTTCATTTGCCACATCCAGCTGTTTTGCAAACTCTTTGGCATAGGAAATTCCATACAGATCCTTCATATAATCCACGGCCTGTTTTTTCAACAACACTCCATTTTCATCACTTGCCAATGAATAGTCGGTAATCAGCACCTGTTCTGCCGTAAGTCCAAGCAGATCCTTGGACATGTGACCTGAAACTTCAAAATTTTCAGTAAGATAACCCTTAATATGTTCCGCAGTATTATCAATGGATGCCTGCTTTCTTCCATATGAGGTATCAATAAAAAACAGATCATATTGCTCAAGCAGCTCCCGGTTATATTCACCCAGAGCTGAGCTCATGGATAAATCCATGGCGCATTCTGTCCTTAACCGGATCGCATTTTTCCTTGCCCCTTCTACGATCAACAGGATAAAGGACAGTAAAACGGCAAACATTAAAATGATATATATTGAAACGGAACCTCTATTATTATTTTTTACTTGCATCTTCTCATCCTTTTTATCTTGTGATCTATCCTGTCGACTTTTATCTCATTGTCGTGTTTTATTACCTCTTTCATCTTTACAATCACCTGATATTCCCTCCCCCTTCCCCATACAATAACCTTTTTACTGAATCTGCCTTATCGTCAGATCTTGCTGCTCTGTGAACTAATCTTTTCAAAAATCGTATTAACCAGATCTGTAAGCTGCTCCTTGAAGATCAGGACCAAAGCAATCAATACAACTAAAATCAGAATCATTTCCACGGTTCCGATGCCCCGCTCATCCTGCCACAATACTTTCATTCTGTTCATAATGTCTCCTCCTTTCTCAGGCTATCTGATATGTTAAAAAAGCCGGTATCATGATGATCACAATAACAAGTACCAACATCATGACCATTGGTAGTAATAATTTTGTTCCAGCTTCTTCACCGCGTTTCCGGATCAGTGATTGATGCTTTAAAAACGCATCTTCTGCCTCTTTTTCCAACATTTCTTTTACATTGAAGGATCCCTTTTTTAAATTGACCGCTAACAGAGAACAGAATTTCCGGTACTCCACAAGCCCGGTTCTTTTCCCAAAGTCTTCCATGGCGCGTTCTTCCAAAATGCCATTATCCAGGTTGTGGATAACGATTCCCAATTCTTCATACAATGGATTTGTATCTTTCATATGATCGGCATAAATCCGTCGGAGAGCTCCGTTTAAGCTCATCCCGGCTCCCATCAGCAGGGCGAGCTTGCTGATAAACTCCGGATATTCATATAAAAGCTTGTTTTTTCTTTCCTCTGTCTTTTTCTTTAAATCCTCATCCATGGAAAACGCGATCAAGACAGCCGAGCCGACACCCAGAATAAAAATCAGGGCAAAACGGTAAGAATATGTATTTTTATATTGAACCTCCGTTCCGTCTATGTCGGCAGGCAGTTTTAAACTGTCAGTTGTATTTTGCACACCATCTGCTTCCGCCACAACAGCCTGTACCTTTTTTACAAACTGCTCCTGCAGGGAAAGTTTTGGCGGTATGACTGTGACGGTATAATCTTTGGCATCCTCCCATTCTCCGCAGGAAAATCCAACAGTTATTATGACCTGTTCCGGTTCATAAAGGTCTTCACAAAACACTCTTCCCTTTGCATCAATCCGTTTTGAATCACTGGTGGTATAGGTCAATTCTATGCTGCCGGATGCATACTCCGTCGGAAAATACAGTGCTTTTTGTACCAGATCCAGTGATTCATTTTCACCTTTTATTTCCTGATCAAGCCAGTCTTTTGCATTTGCAAAGGCCTCCTCTGCTTCTTTTTGTGTATATTTCCGGGCAGCAACGGATACGTCAATTTCAAAATCCTCATATTCCGGGCTTTGAACAGATGCCGTTATATTTTTATCTGCCTCTCCATATCCGTTCCGGGAAATCAGACCGTCTTTTCCAATCTCACCGGATGTCAGATCTGAAATCAAAATCAAAACGCTTAACAATATGCCAGTTAAGAAAACTGCTGCCATCCGCTTTTTTCTCTTCTCCCGGTACTCTGAGAGCAGCCTGCGGATATCCTTTCCGGGATTTAACTTCTGCAGATATTCTGCTGCCTGTCTGTTCCGACCGTTTCTCCATGTGTTGAAGTTCATATTTCATCCCACCTCATCTCACTATTATGCTTATATCCCATCCAATATCTTCTCCGACATCCGATAGGCCAGGTAATAGATCACCAGTACCACCGTCATCATCACAATACCAAACGGATTGTGATATAAAGGATCAAAGTACGAAGGGTTGGTCAGTCGGATATAACCGATAATTCCCATCGGCATCAAATTCATGATCTGCTGTTCGTATTTTTTAGCTGCTACTAAAAGCTCTATTTCCTGCTTCACTTCCCTGCGTCTTGTAATGATCTGGATTGTCCGGCCCAACACCCTGCCCATATCGCCTCCGCTTTTTCTTGCCAGCATAAAAACGGCTGCAAAATCACTGATATCCTTTGATCCTGTTTTGGTTGCCAACTCCATGATCAGTCTGTCAATGGGAACATTATTTTGTACCTGTCTGTTTAAAATCAGCAGTTCATTTACCATGTAATCCTGTTTTCCATAACGGTATTCCAGATCCTTTGACGCATCACAAAATGCATTTTCAACAGAGGATCCGGCCCGCATGGAGCCCAACACCGACTGCAATACATCCTTGAAACGATTTTCAGTCTCTTCGATTCGTTTATCTGCAAGCTTCTTACAGCCATCGCGGTAAAGCAAGATAACAGCCGGAATAGTAAATACAACACCCAGAAATGAATCGTAAAAAAGGTAGGAAACAAAACCCATCAAAATTAAGCATTTTATTATAAGAAAGCTTTTTCCAGTTTCCTTTATATTGTTTCTATCCTTACTCCTATTGTCGCTTATGGTCCCTTTCATAATTTTTTTCATATGTTCTTTCATTTTATTCATACTTCAATTCCTGCCGCTTTCAGCTTTTGTACATGAACCATATTATTTTGCTTTACAAAGGTTCCGCAGATCTTCCCTTCCTTAGTACAACCGTCTTCCACGAAAGTGTACAAAGGTGAAAGCACAATCTCATGATTGTCATAACCAATCACCTCCACAATTTCCAACAATTTACGGCTATGATCCCTGAGCCGCCCCAAATGGATAATGACATCAACTGCCGAAGCAATTTGTCTGCGGATTGCTTCAAGCGGCATTTCAACACCCATCAAAACCATGGTTTCTAACCGGGTAAGCATGTCTCTTGCACTGTTGGCATGTCCGGTCGATATCGACCCATCGTGTCCGGTATTCATGGCTGTCAAAAGATCAACCGCTTCCTCTCCCCTGACCTCACCTACAATGATCCGGTCAGGACGCATCCTGAGAGACGCCTTGATCAGATCCCGGATAGTAATGGGCTTACAGCCTTCCATATTGGCATTTCTGGTCTCAAGCCGGACCAGATTGCTGATATTCTGAATCTGCAGCTCAGCATTGTCCTCTATTGTGATAATCCTTTCATCTGCCGGAATGTTTCCGGATAGGACATTTAAGAATGTGGTCTTGCCACTTCCGGTTCCTCCGGAGATAAAAATATTGTATTTTGCATATATCAGTTTTTTGATAAAACCCATGATCTCCTGATTTACAGATCCCAGCCGGTAATAATCCGCTTCTTCCATCGGGTGATCCGGAAAGCGGCGGATGGTCAGGATCGGTCCATTTAAAGCAACCGGTGGCATTACCACATGAACTCTTGCTCCCGAAGCAAGTCTGGCATCTACGATCGGCGAAGCTTCATTCACAACTCTGTTTACTCTGGCAACGATCTGTTGGATCACATCGGACAGTTTTTCTATGGACTCAAAGTGCGCATCCACCTTCTGTATCCTGCCTTTTCGTTCAATGAAGATGCAATTGGGGCCGTTTACCATGATTTCTGTCACCGAATTATCAGAAAGAAATTCTTCGAGAACATCCAGCTGCCGGATCGTCGCAAACAGCTCCTTTTGCAGGCGTTTCTTCATCTGCAGGGATAATGCTCCTGCCCTCCCGATCTGCAATATGCAATCATCAATAAATTCCCGGATCTCTTCATCAGAAATATCCCTGGTATAATCCAGATTTTCTAACAATCTTTCTTTACAGATCTTCCGGATCTGTTCATAGTCTGTACTCATAAGCCAAAATCCTCTCCCAGTTTATTTTTGATATAATCTGCCAGCTGGCTGTAGGGCAGTTCATTGACACGCTGCGGGATCTCCTTAAAAACCGGAAACCTGCATTTGATCGTCTTTTGAAGTACAGCCTCCTTGTGCGACTGCTTCAACGCTGCCTCATAATCCGTAATCTTTGCCATCGAAAGTCCATCCGGTCTGGTCATTGTATACACTCTGTTACAAAGCTCCAAAATAGGAAACAGCCCCTGCATCCGGTCATCCAGATCCAAAACCAGAACCTCATAATCACTGTAATTGGCAATCGTCGTGATAAGCTTCAGCCACTCCTGTGCCGTTACCTGCATAAAATCCTCATAGGAAACCGCAGGTGGAATATATTTCACATTCCCAAATTCCTCAGTCATAGCTGCCATTTTCAGCAAAAACCTCTCGGTATCATCCTTTAGAAAATACATAAGATCCATCAGATCTGACTGGTACTCCTTCTGAAACCACATATGAAATCCCGAAAAAACCTCAAAATTCAGATATAAAGTCTTTTTATGTGTAGAGATCAGACGACTGTAGATAAAGGCAAATGAAGTCTGGAGGCTTCTTTTGACCGGCGAATAAACACCTATGATCTGACATTGTCTCTGTGCTGCCGGGCTGACCGAGGACAGGATTTCTTCACCTCCGGTCAGAGCGCAGATATTTAAAAGCTTTTTGCAGATCATTTCTCCTGACTGGTACTTGCAAAGAGAAACTATGCCACAGACATCCGGTTCAACTCTTTCGTCCGTCTTTTTATCAACCAGCAGGATCATCAGATCTGTCATGCCGGAAAAGTCCTCTTCCTTCCATGCTTCACTTAACAGCAATATGGAAATTTTGTGCGTCTGCAAATAGGTATGCAGTCGTACGCGGCTGTCAAAGCCCAGTATTTCAAAGGGAAGTCCTCCCTTCTTTTCCATATAGGAAGTCAGCTTCCTTACATACTTTTTGTCAGGGTCCAGTACTGCTAAAATATGTTCCATAATTGAAAACCTCCGTGAAAAACAGAAAATGAAGCGGCCATGAAAATCGGCAGCGAGAAATGAATATAGAGCCGGGAAAACTGAAACATCTTTTTCCCACAAAGAAAATATATAATTTTAATCATAGAAATGACTGCACCAATGATAACTGCGAAAATGGATATACAGGCACCCTCTTCAAAACCGACAAAGGCGACAATACAAAGAAGCAGCTTGACATCGCCTCCACCAAAAGCCCCGAAGAGAAAGAGCGGATACAGGATCAACAGCATCAAAAGACTGTCGGTCAGTCTGAAATACCATAGCTTGTCCTGCCAGAGTGCACCGGCAATTCCAACGAAATAGCCTATAACAACAAGCCAGTTGGGAATGCGGCACTTCCAAAAATCATAGATCACAGCAATGATCAGAACAGCAAATAAGAACACTGTCTGTAACATACTTTTTCCTTTAAATAAATCACTTATAACGTCTTAAAATAAAATCGGGAAACATGTCCGAAACGGACCAGAAATGTTTCAAAGATATCAAATCATTTTTAATATGTCTGAATTATATCGGATGATTTTTCAGATGTAAACCCCTTTTTTGAAACTTTTATTTTTTTGTGAAAGGCGCACAAAAAATCACAGATATAAAAGAGCATAGAGCAGGCAAACCCCCGGAATCCCTAGGATTGCGCTTGTCAAAAGACTGATCGCATTAATGCCTACCAGAACCTCCACATGGTAATAACTTAAAATAGCATTGACAAGAAATATTGCCACGCCACCGGAAGCCAGCCGCACAATACAGCCAATCAAAAAAGCAGCCTTGTGTCTTAGCACACCAATTCCCAAAACGAGAATCAGGACAAGAAGCAGGGCTGCTATTCCATATAATTTATCTGCACCAATCTGTGCAGTATTCATTAACCATTCCAAAAAAGAGTTCATATACGTGTCTCACATTTATATTTGATACACTATATGCCTGTTCGTTTTTGATTATGCAAAAAATCCCCGGTTATCCGGATCGGAAAGACTGACATTCAGATCTGTTTTGCCATAAGTCAGTCCGGCGTATACAGTCTGTGTATTGCCCATGACAGGACCGGAGGTATCCTGTTTGCTGACGGTTTCAAAAGAGTCATGCAGACTTTGCATGATATGAACAGCTTCCTCTAAAGGTGCCGTGGCATTGTGCAGATCAGCACTGACTAACAGCTTGCTAATATAAATATACAACTTTAACAGGGTCGGAGCCGGTTCGTATTCAAAATGCAAAGAATCCATCAGCTCCTTGAGACATCCCCTCGCTCTTTGTATATTAACACGGAAGCTTTTGACGTCATCCTCGTCAATGCAATGCGTCGCATCATTGCAATATACGATGAACATTTCATATAAGATCACACACAGCTCTGTCTTGTTGGCCTGTGTGATCCGCAGAGTAAATTGTTGTTTTAACTGATTATCCATACACTGTTCCTATTACTGTAATAACTGAAGTACCTGCTGCGGTCTCTCATTGGCCTGTGATAATATAGAAATTCCGGCCTGGGTAAGTACCTGATCGTTGGTATATGCGGTCATTTCTTCTGCCATGTCAGTATCCATAATACGTGAATAAGCATCGGTCAGATTCTCACTCGTGGCATCCAGACTGTTGGCTGTATGCTCCAGTCTGTTCTGATATGCACCAAGTCTTGCACGTACAGATGAAATAAATGCATTGGCTGACTGGGTCTGATCAATAGCTTTCAGTGCTCCGTCCCTTGTTGACAAGTCAGTATCCTTTAAGCCAAGCTCTTCCAGTCCCATGGCAGGAATACGGATCTCCATGACTTCACCTTCGTTGGCTCCAATCTGCATACGCATAGCTCCGATCCCGGTCAGATCCAGTGTCACATCTGCAGCCCCTGTCAGATTGGGATCCAGCACGAGCTCCACCTGAAAACTGTTTGATCCCTCGATGATCGCTTTGTTACCTTCATAACGCACCTTGCAGTCAGCAGGAAAAGCCTGCTCACTTCCGTCCTGAAGCAGGGTAATGGAACCATCTGTCAGATTGCCATCCGCATCATAGGCAGGATTGATCGCAGAAACGATGTACTTGCCGGCTGTAACCTCATCAGAATAATAAGATACCTTTACGCCCTGTACATCACTGTAGCCCTTTAAATCAAAGTCACCGTTTAACAGCTTTTTGCCGTTGAAATCCGTGTCTGTGGAAATACGTGTCAGCTCTTCCTTTAACTGATCAATCTCTTCCTGAATCATCTGTCTTTCTGTATCGGAGTTGGTACCGGTTGATGCCTGTACGGCAAGCTCAGAAATACGATGCACCATATCCTGCATTTCCTGAATGGCACCCTCAGCCGTCTGTACAACAGACACTCCGTCAGATGCGATCTGGGATGCATTGCTCAGTCCTCTTAACTGCATATTCATACGATGTGCGATTGCAAGTCCTGAAGGATTATCCTTGGCATGATTGATCTTATATCCGGTAGACAGTCTCTCTGATACCTTGGTCAGTCTGCTGTCTGTTTTGTTTAAAGCATTACTTGCTAAAATTGCAGAAGCATTATAATTCACTCTCATAATTATGTACCTCTTTCTCTACACTCTGAATAAATGATTTTGCAATCAGATATAGTTCTTTATTGGATTCGGTCTTTTGATCCTTGTAAAATGTACTGATATCCAAAGTCTGATTATATACACAAGTTATATCGGCAGTTTTTCCGGTTTTCTCAAGTATCGCTTCACTACATTTATCCGCAATTTTCTGATATCGCTCCAGATTTTCCTTGTCAGCCACCCGGATAAAGCCCTCTGTATGACCATCCTTTACGGTAAAAACAGCCGAAGCCCTGCCAAGGTTATCATCCATTTGTTTGAGATCTACCGTAACAATTCCCTTTTTGTCGCTGTTTACGATCTTGACCTGTACCATCATGATGCGATCATCTGCCTGCATCGGTATGTAATAATTTTCCTGCTCAGCATGCGCATTCCACAAAGAAACCTGTCTCATATCCAGAGCATAGGTCCGCGCATCCACATACTGACCACTTTCTTCTCCGGCCCTTAAAAAAGCATCCTTCGCACGCTCGGCAAATACTTCATATGCCTTTTGTACACCCTCTTTTCCCTCTTCAAAGGAATCGGCAAGCTTTTCCATTTCATCGAAAAGGCCATCTTCTCTATCCTCTTTATCGGAAAGCTTTTGCAGGTCTTTAAAAAATGACGTTTCCTCCGAAAGCATCTGCTCTGAGATCACCTGCCATGCGGTCACGGAAAGATCATCGCCCGAAAGTGCGGAAAATACATCATCAGGTACATCCTGCATCTGTGCAAAAAGCTCCTGATCAGCATATGTCCCGGTAAAATCAGCTCTTTCCATCTCTCTCATACAGTTTTCGGCACGATTCTGATAGTAATTCATAATCTGGTCAGAAATCGATGTTCCGTTTTTTTGTACTTCTTTTAAAAGCCCGTATGCATCATCGATCTTTGCATCAACAAAACCTTTTTTCCTGGTCCTGACTGCCTGCAAAAGATGATCGAAGCTAAGATCCTGTCCGTTTTGTACAAGCATTCCGACCGCAGCATCGTCGCCTTTTTCAACCTGTCTTAACAAACGATAGATACCGATATAGGCATCCTTTTCTTCTGCCGTGATCTCATTATTTTTTTCCAATTTGTACAGGTAATTACTGTAACGTTCAAGCGGTTCACTTTCAGACTGCATGGATTCCAGATAGGAAGAAAGCTCATCCAGATTCATCTCCATGGGATTTACGCCATCGCGAAGCATCTGCAAGGTCTTTTGCGGTGTCAGTCCCTGTACCACCTTTTTTAACAAGGCATAGGATTCCTTGACTGCCTGTACATTTTCCTCGGAAATCTCCATTCCGTTGTAGCCCAGTATCCGCACAGCCTTCCGGTTTTCCTCGGAAACATCCATCCCGTTTTCTTCTAAAAGGGCGTCCACATTTTGAAATGCCTTGCGGATATTATCACCAAGATCGGCTCTGGGCGCAGTCATCATCGTCTCGTAGCTTTGTTCCGCCTTCTGATAATCGGCTACTATGCTTTTACCTGCTTCGTATACATGATCTAAGGTATATACACGATTGGCCATCCAGGCTTCTTTGACTGTGATACCTATGGTATCGGCAGGCAGAGCCCTGATCTCATCTATCTGTTCCTGTGTATTGGATAATGCCGTTGCGTGATACAGGCTTTCTTCTTTTTCAAGAAGCTGTGACAACCGGCTCAACGGCTCTAAATCAATGCGGATGCCCTGTTTTAACAGCTTCAGATTGGCCGCTGCACTCATGGAAAGCTGGATCTCTACCAGCTGTTTTTTTGCCTGAATAAAGTTTTTAGACTGCTCCACTGCAGAATCTGCAGGATTTTCATTTCCTTCCTCAGCAGATGTGCTTTGTGCATTTGCATAAAAAAGATTGTACAGCTGCACATCTCTGCCATCCAGAATGACACGTTTGATATCTTCATCTGTCAGGTTCTGTACTTTTTCATTGATTTCTTCTGCTTTTTGGATATAACCTGCCTCATTAGTCCGGTAGCCATCACCGACCAGAAGATTTCCGTCCTTGGCAGATAATCCCATAGCGATTGCATCCGCTGCTGCCAGTGCCACCGAATCTAAATCAAAATCAGAAAAAGCAGTATCCAGCCCTGCCATATAATGCAGATTTTCATCTGTAAGCATCAGGCCTCTTTTTAAGAGCCACTGTGCGTCCTCAAAGCTCTGTGGACGATCTCCAAGGCCTGCCTGTTCAACGATCTTTTTTATCTGGTCATCCAGAGCAGCCACCTCGTCGGCATCGCCTTTTTTTGCCATATACCCATGGGAATCTGTCTGAAAATATCCCTGTGCAACCGCTTCACCCTTTCCAGTCGCATAGGTTGCCTTGTACAGATTTTCAAATGTCGGCGGCAGGTCATTTTCAATCAGATACTGTCTGGCACTGTCAGAAAGCCCCTGAAGCTCCTGCATCTGGTCCATCTGGGATGCGATTGCTTTGATATTGTCCTCTGTAACCGGAATATTTTTCTGGATACATGCATTGGCAATCGCGTTGGCATAGCCTTCACTGACACCGGTTTCCTTGATGGTTGCAAGGTCCAGATCATCTGTAAAACCGGCAATCTCCACACCGGCCTTTGCCAGAGTCACCTTGATCTGATCCATGACAGTAACCATTTCATGAGGTGTACAGTCTGCGGGATTTACCCCATCCTCCTGAAGCTTTTTATAATCCTCGGCAGACATCGTCTGTGACATCACAACCATATAATTTTTATTATTTTTTTCATCAAAGGCAATCGCCTGATCTAAAAGCGTGTTTTGTTTGCCGGAGGTCCGGTAGGCCTGCATACCCACAGCATTTTCACTCTGGCTCCATATAAAAACCGACTGCATTCCAGAGGTTTTGTCTTTTTTGACTGCTTCCTCGGATCCACGGCTTGATCTTGTAACCGCTCCCTGATCATATTTACCTTCTATCTGATTTACAAATACATTCATAGTGGTCTCCCGTTTATTTACCCATATCTGCATATTAAAAGGGCAAATGTAAAAATACATTCACCCTTTATTTCGGCTAATTATGCTATTTTCATAAGATGGACACCGATTTCTGTAATAAATCTTTCCACCCTAAATATTTGTCATATGGTTTAGAAACGGAACATAACGGCGCCATATGCCGGAAGGTCAAAGGTCAGTGCATAAGGCTTACCTTCCACTTCTTCTTCCTTGGCGGTAAGTGTCTGCGGGATTTTTCCGCCCTTTCCTCCAAAGCATTCCTCATCGGAATTGAGCAACAGTTTGTATTTTTTCTTTTTCCATACACCGACTTTGTAGTCCTTGCGCTCGATCGGAGTCATATTTAAAATAACGAGGATATTGTTTTTACCGGATGAGGCTTTACGCACATAACTGTAAATACTTCTTTCGCAGTCATCTGCATTCATCCATTCAAAACCTGCCCAGTCTCTGTCTATCTCGTGCAATGCCGGATATTTCTGGTAAATATCCAGAAGCTGTGATACATAATATTTTAATGAGCTATGCTCTTTGTCAGCCAGAAGGCACCAGTCAAGCTCCTTGGACTCATCCCATTCGTGATCCTGTCCGAAATCCTGACCCATGAACAATAACTTTTTACCGGAGTGTGTAAACATATAGGTATATCCGACACGTAAATTGGCAAATTTATCTACATAAAAGCCCGGCATCTTGTTTAACATAGAGCATTTCAGATGCACAACCTCGTCATGGGAAAGCGGTAAAATATAATTTTCGCTTGAGTTGTAGCTCATGGCAAAGGTCATCTTGTAGTGGTTGTCTTTTCTGAACAACGGATCCAGCTTCATGTATTCACAGAAGTCATGCATCCATCCCATATTCCATTTGAAGGTAAATCCAAGTCCGCCCTCTTTTACATCGCCTGTTACCATCGGCCATGCTGTGGATTCCTCGGCGATCATCAGTGTACCCGGATTTCTCTTTTCCATCATGCTGTTGAGATGGCGGAAAAATTCGATGGCGTCCAGATTTTTGTTGTTGCCGTATTCATTGGGAAGCCATTCGCCGTCTTTTTTACCATAATCCAGATATAGCATAGAAGCAACTGCATCCACGCGCAGTCCGTCAATGTGGAATTTCTCAACCCAGAACATGGCATTGGCGATCAAAAAGTTACTGACTTCTTTTCTCGCATAGTTGAAAATCTTGGTTCCCCAGTCCGGATGCTCGCCTCTACGTGCGTCCGGATGCTCATACAGGCAGGTGCCGTCAAAGTTAGCAAGGCCAAACTCATCACGCGGGAAATGCGCCGGTACCCAGTCTAAGATAACACCGATCTTGTTTTTATGTAATAAATTGATCAGGTACATAAAATCTTCCGGTTTTCCGTACCGTGAGGTCGGTGCATAATATCCGGTTACCTGATATCCCCAGGAGCCGTCAAAGGGGTGCTCTGCAATGCCCATCAGCTCCACATGGGTGTATTTCATTTCTTTTAAATACTCTACAATACGATCCGCAAATTCACGGTAATTGTAAAAGCCTTCCTCATCCTCTTTGGGATGACGCATCCAGGATCCGATGTGGCATTCATAGATTGCGATCGGCTCTTTTGTCCATTCCTTGTGTGCCTTGGCATCCATCCATGCTTTGTCAGTCCATTTGAAATTGGAAATATCTGTTACTCTGGATGCATTGCCCGGTCTTAATTCGGAATAATTGGCATAGGGATCGGCTTTATAGATCTTTTCATCATCAGCTGTGGTGATCACAAATTTGTACAGGTCATCCTCTTTTACACCCGGTACAAAGCCTGCATAAATACCGCCTTCTCCCAGTCTCTGCAGCTCATACTGATAAGCATCCCAGTCATTGAACGAACCTGCTACATTGACATATTTTGCATTGGGTGCCCATACAGCAAAATATACACCTTCTACTCCGTTTTCAGTTGTTTTGTGTGCCCCCATTTTGTTGTAAATCTCATAATGACACCCCTGCGCAAATACATACTGGTCTGCTTCCGTGATGTAAAGAGCATTTTCTTCTTTGTTTTTAGTCATGTAACTACCCCCAAGTTATTTATAGAAAATCTTTCTCTCTCAAAATGATCATGTCATTTTCATCGTAGCGCTTTTTCAAAATGACATCCATGATATGAGAAACGCTTCCTTTTTCTGATTTGATGATTGCCTGATCCACAATCTCTTTTACTTCTTCAACCGTAACCGCATGCTGGCTGGTCTGACGATTCGAAATGCTTGTATATAGCGCAAGCATACCCATTTCATCAATGGAATACTCCTGCTCAAGCGCATACTCCCTGCCAAAGTTTACAAGACCGTCATTGTCAAGTGCAGCAACATCAATCCGCAGGTTGAAGCTGTTTAACGGCATATTGTCTTTTTTGCATAAGGCATCCAGTGCCTGTTTGGTATCTTCTAAAAAGATGATAAGTCCGTCATTGTGTGCCCCTCTTAAATAATCTGCTATGGCGATCAGAGAAAAATCGGATAAATCTCCCGCCTGTTCAATGATCAGTGCACCATTATTCAAGCCTTTCAGGGTATCCGGAATATTTCTGGTATTGAGCTGTTCTCCGGTAATCTTTGCAACTCTTCCGGAGAAGTTTTTATTTTCCACGGATACTTCTTTGATGATATTGGTCGCAAGCTCAAGTGTGCCGACACCTTTTTCACCGGTAATGATGACATTGCCGACTGCAGGATCTAAGCTGATATTATCAACGGTATGTGCAATTTCTTCCTGCACCTTTTTCGTCTTTGCAACCATTCCAAATAATTCTTTTTCTTCTTTGGAAAGCTGACGGCGTGTATGGCTCTTTGTGTCTTCCTTATTTTCATCTTCCTTATTTTCAGATACAGCTTTTTCGGATTCTTTATCGAAATTGTCAGAAACGGTATCGGTTACTTCCTGTATAGCCACTTCTTCCGGCTCTTCTGATTTGTCCTCTGCATCTAAATCTGTAATCTTAAATTCTGCATCTGCAAAAGATTTCTTTGCTTCATCAGCATGGCTGTCCGAAGTCTTTTCTTTTTCATCAAGAGCTTCCAAAATCTGACGCTCTAAATCCTTGTCAAATTCCTCTGTTACGGAAACGCCTTTGAGATTAACCGGTTCCGGCTCCGGCTCCTTTAATTCCTCTGCAGTCTTTTCCACAGAATTGATCAGCTTTTCTTCGATGCCGTTGATCTCTGCTGTGTCAAAATCAAATTCTTTTGTCACCGGCTCCTTGGGTAAATCGTCGATCTGTTCAACCGGTTCGATCTCGGTCAGTTCTTCGACCTCATCCTCGTCGGTGATCATAGGATCAACTTCCGGAATATCGCTGTTGTCAAATACAGTGATAGCGGGAGTAATCATATCAATATTATCTAAAAGACCTTCTGCTGCCGGTTCTTCATAGTCCTGAAGCAACGGGCCTGTCTGCGCCATTACTTTCTTGCGCATCTCTTCCAGTCTGCGTTCTTCTGCAGCTTTCTTGGTCTCTTCCCAGCCTGCCATGATATCGTTGAAGCTGAGCTGGCCGGTGATCTGTTTTTCAACCGGATTTTCTTCGGAGTCGTCCGGCTGGGCTGTTGCTGTTGCGGACTGCGGTGCGGTTTCCTGCACGGGCTCTGATGTCGGTTGTTCTTCCACTGGCTGCTCTATTGCTGTTGCAACTGATGCTTCTTCTGGCTGCTCTACTGTCGATGCAACCGGTGTTGTGTCTTCGGTCGCATGGACTTCCGGCTCTGCCTTTGCTTCAGGCTCAGCTACCGGTACTTCCACCGACTGCTCTGCTGCTGTTGCAACTGGTGCTTCTTCTATTGGCTGTTCTACTACCGGAGCAACCGGTGCTTCTTCCTCTACAGCCGGCTGCTCAGGCTCAGCGGTCTCGGCTTCTGTCTCCGCCAATGACTGCAACAGATCTTCTTCTGTGATCGTATCCTGCGGCTCTTCGCCCAAAGCCTTTCTGACTTCTTCAATTACCGCACGTGTAACTGCTGTATCTGCAATCGGTTTCAATTCTTTGGTCTGTTCGGTTTCGGGAGCATCCTCTGTTGTCTGCTCCTCTTCTGCTTCTTTGGCACCTTCGGCAAAATCCTGAATGGATTCAATCGGAAGTGCTCGTGTAGCGTCGGTGGCATCCATATCCTCCTGCTGCATAACCTCAGCAAGACTTTTAGCCAGCTCTTTTTGTAAATTAATGGTATTAAACTTGCCCATATCGGGAGTTTTTACCTGAATATCTTCTTCTTTGGTTTCGGCAAGCGGAATTTCGGGAAGATCAATTTTGACTTCCTGCTCTTTCTGCATTTCCTCTTCTACCTTTTTAGAGGGTATACGCATGGTAGGCGCATTGGAAACCTCAACGGATTTGATCTGGATCGGCATAGACGGAATGGTATCCATTGTAACCGAAGATGCAGCTGATTCCTGCAAAACTTCGGATGCACCCTGAACTGCCATACCTGCTTTTTCCAAAGCTGCCTCTTTGGTCTCGTCCGGCTTTTTCACAACATAAGCATTGGAATCTGTTGCAAATCTCTGGTCGTATTTTTCCTGCTGGGATGTTGTAAGCGGGGCATGCAGCATTTTCAGCTCCATGGCCTTGATCACATATTTGCCTTCGCCAAACCACAGAATCAGTTCATCACATTCCTCTACACAACGGGTAGCAAGACCAATCCGGTGATACAGATATGCAAGCTCATAAGCCCATTTTTCGCGATAATCACGCTTTTTGTACTCTTCGAGCACCGCAATACGCTCTTCCAGGCTGACATCCTGTGCCTCATACAGACGATACTGGAGGATATAACGTCCGGTATCTCTGGGGGCAATCTGCACAAACTGTTTATAATATTCAACGGCAGGGATCAGATCTTCCAGCTTGATACTCAGCTCGCAGAGAGAATATATGATATTGCGCGAATTGGGCAGATGCTCATCTGCCAGCAATAAAATCTCCTTGCTGTCCTCATATCGGCGGTTCATCTTGTACAATTCACTGACCTTGCAGAGCATTTTGACACTCTTTACCCTGCGCCAGTCAATCGTATCTGCGATCTTTACCGCATCCACAAATTTCTTTTGTTCTATTAATGAATTGATTTCCTCAGCACGAATCTTATATTCATACTTATCCATATAGCTCACCTCTCAGGGTCTCATACATGATGTTGTATTTTTTTACATAAAAACCCTATTTTCTAAACTAAATATAAGTTTAGCATAGGTACATTTTGATGTCAAAACAATAACCCCGATCTGTCCCCTTTTTCCTACTATTTTTCAGCCGGTTTTCATCTTCTGTATCCACATCGGCTACATCCGGCTGTCTGATCATTTTTTACCAAGCTCGTCTGACAATCTGGCAAACTGAAAAAGATCCAGCGCCTCCCCCCTGATTGTCAGGGAAAGTCCCATTTTTTCAAGCGCATTCTGCACATCTTCCTTGGTAATGCCGTATATTCCGGCATTGGAAACCGCATTGACCAGCGTTTTGCGCCTCTGATTGAAGGCCGCCCTGATCAGAGCAAACATCTTTTTTTCATCCTGCACCTCAACCGGCGGCTTGTCATAGCGCGTCAGCCGGATCACGGCACTGCCGACATTTGGCCTTGGCATAAAGCAGTTGGGCGGAACATTGGCAACAATTTCCGGCTTGGCATAGTACTGCACCGCCAACGATAAAGCGCCATAATCCTTGGTTCCGGGCGTCTCCTGCATCCGGTCGGCCACCTCTTTTTGCACCATGATCGTAATGGACGATAACGGAACATGGCTTTCAAACAGGCCCATGATGATCGGCGTCGTGATGTAATAAGGCAGGTTGGCCACAACCTTTAACGGCTTCCCTTCATTATATGTATCACAAAGTGCTTTTACATCTGTTTTTAAAATATCGCCATGGATAATCGTCACATTATCATATGCGGAAAGTGTCTCCTTTAAAATCGGGATCAGATGGTCGTCGATCTCGACACAGACAACATGTCTTGCATTTTCTGCCAGATACTGTGTCATCGTACCAATTCCGGGACCAATCTCCAGCACGCAGTCATCTGCTGTGATCTCCGATTCGGAAATGATCTTTTCCAATACATGTGTATCTATTAAAAAATTCTGTCCATATTTTTTCTGAAACTGAAAACCGTATTTTTGTAATACGGCGATCGTGTTTGCCGGTATTCCCAACGAAGCCATAATCTTTTATCTCCTTAAATCTTGTCCTGTCCTTCTGTATTCCTTCTGGCAGTCTGTTTATTTTATCTGATCATATTTTAAAAATTGCCTTCACAAAGACATGCTTTATACAAGCTTTTTGTACAGGGTGCAGGCATTGTGGCTGGTCTTTTCGATGACCTCCTGCTTGGAAATGCCCTTGATCTCTGCAATTTTTTCTGCCACATAAGACAGATAAGCAGAATTGTTTCTCCTGCCGCGGAAGGGCTCCGGTGCAAGATAAGGGGCATCGGTCTCCAGAATGATCTTATCCATCGGAAGCATTTCTACAGTCTCCTTGCATTTGCGTCCGTTTTTAAAGGTCACAACGCCGCCGATTCCAAAATAAAATCCCATATCCAGAAATTCTCTGGCAAATTCCCTGCTGTAGGAATAACAGTGGATCACGCCACCGATATTTTCGGCATGTGCCTCCTTCATTGCCATAAGGGTATCCTCTGCTGCATCTCTCGAATGTACACAGATAGGCAGTCCTGCCTCGCGCGCAACCTCCATCTGGCGGATGAACCAGTGCTTCTGGATCTTTCTGTCAGCAATATCCCAATGATAATCAAGGCCAATTTCACCGATCGCAACAATCTTTTTTTCGGCTGCATTCTTTTTGATAAAATCCATATCCGCCTCGGTCAGATTCCCGACATCATCCGGGTGCACGCCGAGCATGCCAAATACAAAGGGAAACTTCCCGGTAAGCTCCAGTGTGCGCCGGCATCCGTCCATGGACGCTGCAGCATTGATGATCGTTCCCACTCCCTGCTCTTTCATGCCTTCAAGTATTTCTGTGCGGTCCTCGTCAAATGCCTCATCATCATAATGGGCATGTGTATCTATAATCATTGCATCTTTCATAATTTCTGCCTTTAAAAATATTTTTTCAAAAAACTCTTGCCAACCGGCATTTATTATACTATAATAACACTTGCGTCGCAAGTAAGACGCCATATATATGCACCATTAGCTCAGTTGGTAGAGCAGTAGACTCTTAATCTATTTGTCCAGGGTTCGAGTCCCTGATGGTGCACGAAAAAAGGGGCTGTAAAATAAGTCCCTAATCAAGAAACGCCAACTCCGGCAAATTGTCGGTGCTGGCGTTTCTTTGTATGTATTTTTCTGTTTTTGAACAT
>ONHB01000036.1 GCA_900317505.1 uncultured Lachnospiraceae bacterium
AAGATCCAGTTCATCTTATCGTGAAGCTGTATGCTTTCGTCCTCATCACATGCCATATGGAAGTGATATACATATTTTCCCTTTCCAAACGGATCATAAGTACATATAAAGATGATGTACGTTTCTTTTAAAAATATATAATCTGTTCCTGTGGATAAAATTTCCTGATCTATCATCCCCTGATAGTACCGGATGCGAAGAGGCAATTCCTCCTGCACCATTTTGTTATTGGACTTATTCTGCATTTCCGTGTCTACAACATGACCATTCTCATCTTCCAGATACATATCCAGTTTCACATACTTGGATGAGCTCCGGTGTTGCAGAAATTTTTCGCGGTCAGTTTCTGTGACTGCTCCAATTTCAACTGGTGTCAAAAGATCTGCCATCTTTTGCGCGATCACCGGATTTTGGGTTACCTTTCCGAACATAAATTTGTTCCGGATTGTCAGTTTTTCATACATGTTTGTGCCAGCATTGTTCATAGGCGGCTCCTTTCGTTGCATTTGCGTTGGCAGGAACTGTCTGGAAACAAATTTCACACAGCATTGTATTTCTTGTAAAAAATACAACAGATCATATCCTATTCTGCATGTCCTTTCACAAATCCCTGCCCTTATTTAGTTACAAGCATGGATTTTCTAAAAGATAAACAGATATGATGGCATGCATCATAAAGATATGTTTTGCCGGAAACAGAAAATCTCCGGAAAAGAAAATATGCTTTGCGATAACTATATCATCATTGCAAAGCATTTACAATTCTTATTTTGCAAAATTTTTCACAAAAAATTGTTCATTAATCGAGAACTTGAAGCAATTAAAAAATACAGTCTAGACAAATGAAAATCATTGTGCTATATTTTATCCATAAGCCACACATCGCGTGGCAATCTCCGGTACTGCCGGTTCTTATGAGCATATCGCTCAAAATTTCAAATTATTAAATTACATCACAATTTGACAGACAGGAATGATGCCTATGGGTGTTTAAGATTTTTTTGTGCTAAAAAGATTTATAAAACTATATTTGCATGAAGGAGTCTGAAATGAAAAATAGAATATGGAAATGTAAAATCCATAAAAATAAAATATGGAAAAGTATAGTGTGGAAAAGCAAAAAATGGAAAAGTAAAATCTGTAAAAAAAGACGGAAGAAATTTGTACTTTTTCTGGCATGTGCGCTGATGCTTGCAGCAAATACGCAAAATATATGGGCATATGATTACCAGATAACGGGAGCCTCTCAGGATGGAAAGGTGACGATCACGGCGCTGGGAGCCGGGCAGAATATCAATGGATATTCGACGCTTTCGGGATACCGGGTTGACTATGAGCTGACAGAGAATTTTATCGCGTTTTCCGGGTATGATGGCTGCGATTTTTATGTGGGAAATAATCTCAATCCGTCCGGCGGATGTCACTTTGCTTACAAGCCCAATGGCGAAATCTGGCAGCAGGGAGCATTAAATCTGGGCGCTATTTATGATGGCAGAAGCGTTGGCAGTGCAGAACCGGATACTAATAATACAGTACGGGCCTCTTTTCAGGTCGGATCACTTGCAGAGCTTCCGGAGTATATCTGTTATACCTATCAGCCTGCGAGCGGTGCATATCTTCATATCTCCGAATCTTATGGTCATAATCATCATGTCTGGTATTATCAAAATCTGAAAAATGTTACTCCGCAAAATACAGCCAATATTGATACGGTGGCGCCCATTGTTGCCTGTGATGTCATTCCTTCGGGAACTACGGCCGTGATAAATGGCAGGACGTGGGGATCGGCTGCTGTTTTAAAGGTAACGGCAACGGATCACCAGTCACGTCCGGGTGGCATTCGTTTTTATAAGAGCGGGACAGAGATACATTCGGCAGGAAACGGAGCCAATGCAGAGAGTATTACCGAACAATACCGGGTAAGTGCAAACGGAAGCTATCAGGTAAAAGCCTATGATCAGCTTGGAAATGAAAGTGGGGAACATACGGTAAATGTTGACTGTATTGACGCAACGGCACCGACAATTTCTTCCTTCCGGATAAATAATAGCGATTATTGCACCAGTGCCATCTTAACGGTTGTTTCTTCTGACGGGGAAAGTGGACTGCATCAGACCGCATATTCTTTCAACAATGGTGCATGGACATCATCCAATCAGCTTACCGTCACGGAAAATGGAACTTATCAGGTAAAGGTGAGAGACGCCGTCGGAAATGAAGCAACAAAGAGCATAACGGTATCCAATATTGACCGTACCGTACCGACAATTCACAGTGTTACAGGCAATGAGGAAAAATTCTGTCTGGAAAATGAAATTGAGGTTGTGGCAAGTGACAGTGGAAGCGGACTTCACGAACAGGCATATTCTTTCAATAACGGTGCGTGGACTGAGAGTAATAAATTTATTGTAAAAGAAAATGGAACATATGTTGTGCGCGTGCGCGATGTTGTGGGCAATATTGCCGAGCAGAGTACGAAGATCTCTAATGTGGACAATACACCACCGGTTATTAAGTCTGTATCGCAGCTTCCGGTTGGAACTGAAAAAGTAAGAATCAGTGTGTCTGCAAATGATGGCGACGGGAGCGGACTTTCAAAAGAGGCCTATTCCTTTGATAACGGAGAAACCTGGCAGGAGGATAACTTTAAGGATGTAGATAAAAACGGTGATTATGAAATCGTTGTGCGTGACAATATGGGACTGACCACCAAAAAGAGTGAGAATGTCAGCAGTATTGTGAAAAAAGAAGAGCCGGATAACGGAGAT
This sequence comes from uncultured Lachnospiraceae bacterium, assembly GCA_900317505.1. Classification (GTDB taxonomy): domain Bacteria; phylum Bacillota; class Clostridia; order Lachnospirales; family Lachnospiraceae; genus UBA2882. Next base: position 2,769 of record ONHB01000036.1, read on the forward strand.
AATGGTGGAAATGATAATACCGGAAGCGGAGATGGTGATGGAAGTGGAAGCGATGGAGACAACACTGGAAATAACGACAGCGGAAATGGCAATAATCCGGGCGATGAAAGTGGAAATAGTGACACTGGGAAGGGTAACAATCCGGGCGAAGATGGTGGCAATGGAAACAATAATGGTGGCACCGGAAATGACAACGGCGACAGCAGCAATTCACAGACCAACAAAAAATCCGACACAAATAAAACCACCAAAGAAAATGACAAGTCCCCTAAAAAACCGTCATCCAGTGAAAAAAACACTTCTGACGACCGTTCATATGAAAACTTTCATGAAGAAAACACATCGCAGTTAAATAATCAAAATAAAGACAATACGGTGAACAGTACTTTCAAGGAAAAGATGCAGGAAAAACTGAGCAGCCATGAGGTTGAAGTCAATGAAATGGATAACAAGGTTGCGGAAAAAGATAAAGCCAAAAAGACCGTGAGAAAGGTTGCGGCAGCTGTTCTTGCAGCGATATTAGTTGTGGGGCTTACGGCATTTGGACTTTATTTCCTGCTTACAGCCCTGCATTATAGCTGTGTGGTATATGAAATCAGTGCGTACAATGAACGAAAGAGACTGACACGTATTTTCTTAAAATATGTTTTTGGTGACTGGGTTGTTGAGGTGCCGGATCGCAAGCTTGGCAATCTGGGGACCGGACGATATGTGTTTGTTTTTAAGGAATCCTTCGTAAAAGAATGTGAAGGCGATTATGTGGTTATCGAGATCGACAGGAAGCGTATCCGCGAAGAGATGCAGGAAGAGATCGAAGTACAGATATAATAAAAGCCTGAATCGTTGAAACCGAATCCATGGCATGGTATAATATTCAGGTGATGCGGTCAAAAATGTTATTGATTTTTTGACATTCAGATTCTGGCATCATAACGATATTACAAGTTTTCGGAAGGTTGCGTATGTTCATGAACAAAAAAAACAAAACGATAACAGGAACTGCAGTATGTGTCTTGATTGTTCTTTCTTTAGTTGCAACCTTTATTAAAATCATGACCGGATTTGATATTGATGAAGCCTATGCCCTTGCTCTGCCTTATCGCGCCCTGCAGGGGGATAGGCTTTTTCAGGATATGTGGGAGGTTCACCAGACTTCTTATTTTATGCCTTACCTGTTTATAAAGCTTTATGCAATGATTGTGCCTTCAATGGAGTATCTTGTGCTGTATATGAGGGCGGTAACGGCTGTCATCCATATCGGTATGTCGGTTCTGGTATATGTTTTTTGTAAAAAACTGGCTGTTTTAAAGGAGCGAAGTGACAGAAAGGCGATCGCTTTTATTGCGGCATTGATCTATTGCAATTTTCTTCCAAAATGGATGCTGGATATGGACTTTTCAATGCAGCAGCTGTGGTTTTTTACTTTGTTTTTGATTTTCCTTTTTAAAGGAATAAAAACAGAAAATACAAACAAATCTATGTTGTTTCTGTTTTTGTCAGGACTGGCTCTGGCTATGGACGTACTGGCTTATCCGGGAATGGTGCTTTGCTATCCGGCAGTGATTGTATGCCTGATTATCCGTGGAAAGAAGAGAAAGACGGACGATGAAACACAAATATGGCAGCAGTCTGTGATAAAGCCCTTTATATGGCTAAGTCTGGGCTGTCTGGCGGCGGCAGGTATTTTCTTTGCAGCTATTTTCCGATATATGAGCCTGCAGGATCTGCTGGATGCCGTTCCAAAGGTTTTTATGGACGGTGCACATCAATATGATTTTGCCACAAAGCTTTCCCAGTATCTGATGCAGTGGCTGGAGGTTCTGGTACAGTCTGCGATTTTACTGGTTCCGGTGGCCATAGTAACGGTTGCCATATGGCTTCTTTTAAAAAAGCCGGACCGTACATTGGGCTTTTTACTTTGCATTGTCTTTGAAATAGAGACCGCGGCGTTGATTACCTTTGCCGGACTTGTAGTTACCTGGGGGCCATTTCGTCTGCAGGTAAGATACATCATTCAGTTTGTCATGGCATTGTACCTGATTATGTTCTATAAAAGACAAATGACAGATATTAAGAAGCAAAAATATCAGAATGCTTCAGGCGTTTATGCCAATCAAAAAAAACAGGATGCATCAGAGTTGTGGAATGTTCAAAATGGTCGTCAGGAACAGGAGCTTCAGTGGCTCTGGTGGCTTTCATTTGCGGCATTTTTGGGCGTGCTGTTAGCTTCCAATGTAGGCCCCACCAGCAGCGCATCCTATCTGGTAATTGGAAATATGCTTTTTGCAGGACTGACTCTTCTTATAGGAAGAGAACAGGAGAAAAAGATCCGGATCCTGACATGGATTGGGGCGATATTGTTTGTGACGAGTTTTTTGATGTGCAAGGGCTTTTACATGCGCAATACAGAGTATGTTCCGGGAGATATTACTGATGGACTTGTGCAGATGGAAGAAGGACCTTTGCATGGTATTTATGTAAAAAAAGAGGATGCTCTTCGTTTTACATCTGATTATCATACGATACAGGAAAATACCACTCAGGATGATCAGGTGCTCTTTATGGGAACGGAAAGCCTGTGCAATTTGTATGCAAATGGCAGGATCGTCAGTCCGACTACCATCAGCACACCGGCATTCAATGAACAATGGGTAGAATATTTTGAACTGTATCAGGAAAAACAACCGACTGTTATCTTTCTGGCGAAAAATACGGTTGATAACCGGGAAAAGTTTTTTGCAAAAAATCCGTTTGGTATTTGGATTGCAAAGAATTATAATGTAGAATGTATGAAGGAGACGGACTCACTCTGCATTATCCGTAAAAAATGATTGGTTTGTAAACAGGCCGGATAGATTAAACATTGCAAAATGTCATCCGGTGGTTATGATAGAATGTAAGAATAAGCTTGAATTGAGAAAAGACAGAAACAGGGTATATACAGAAGCTAAAAACGATAACAATTAAAAAAGTATAAATAAAAGAAATATAGATAAACAGGAGAAAAATCATGAGCTGGGAAGATAATGTCCGCAAGGTTGTCCCGTATACTCCGGGAGAACAACCTCAAAATCCAAATGTGATCAAGTTAAATACAAATGAATGTCCTTATCCGCCCGCACCGGGTGTGGCAAAGGCATTGCAGAGCTTTCAGGCAGATACATTGAGACTGTATCCTGATCCGGCAGCAACGGATCTGACAAAGGCACTGGCAGATTATTATGGCGTCAAGCAGTCGGAGGTCTTTGTAGGTGTTGGATCGGATGATGTGCTTGCCATGATCTTTATGACATTTTTCAATAGTAAAAAGCCGTTGCTGTTTCCGGATATTACCTATTCATTTTATGATGTATGGGCAGATCTTTTCCGGATCCCATACCGACAGATCCCGCTCAATGATGAATTTGAGATCAACAAAGAGGATTATATTGGCAAGGAATGTGGAGGCATCATCTTCCCCAATCCCAACGCGCCGACCGGTGTTTTAGTAGACCTTGCATTTATTGAGGATATTGTAAAAGCCAATCCGGATGTCATTGTCGTTGTGGATGAAGCATATATTGATTTTGGGGGCATCAGTGCGCTGCCTCTGATCCAAAAGTATGATAATCTGCTGGTTGTCCAGACCTTTTCAAAATCAAGGGCTATGGCGGGCATCCGCATCGGATATGCGTTTGGCTGTGAAAAGCTGATCAAGTATATGAGCGATGTTAAATTTTCTTTTAACTCTTATACCATGAACCGCCCGGCACTTTCACTCGGTGTAGAGGCTGTGCGTGATGATGCATATTTTAAAGAAATTGTTGGTAAAATTGTAAATACAAGAGAATGGGCAAAAAAAGAGCTGAAAGAGCTTGGATTTGTTTTTAAGGATTCCATGAGTAATTTCATTTTTGCGACCCACCCGGATTATGATATTGTAAATATTTTTGAAGAACTCCGGAAAAGAGATATTTATGTACGTCATTTTAATGGCGAACGTATCAAGGATTATCTGCGGATAACCATTGGTACAGACGAAGAAATGAAGACATTAATTAATACCATAAAGGAGATTGTTGCATGTTAAAACACTATCTGATTATCTTTTTTGTATCGATGGTACCGTTAATTGAATTAAGAGGGGCAATCCCCTACGCGGTAGCCTTTATTCAGGCGGGATCCCCGCTTAGTCTGCCACTTTGCTATGTGATCGCAGTGCTTGGCAATATGCTTCCTGTGCCGTTTATTTTCTTTTTTGCAAGAAAAGTTCTGGAATGGGGCTGTGATAAGCCGGTTATTGGCAAATTCTTCACATTCTGCCTTGAAAAAGGACATAAGGGCGGCGAAAAGCTGAAAGAGAAAGCCGGAAGAGGTTTGTTTGTAGCTCTGCTTTTGTTTGTTGGAATCCCGCTTCCCGGAACAGGTGCATGGACGGGAACTCTTGCAGCAAGTATTCTGGATATGGATTTTAAACAGAGTGTGACCGCTGTTATGCTCGGTGTTGTGCTTGCCGGAATTATTATGGGAATTGTCAGCGCAGGTGTTTTTGGAGCCATCTTTGCATTATAGGGATCTGAAAGCCCGTCTGATACTTCAATTAAAAAAGCTTTCGTATATGAGGATTGAGATATGGATGAAGCATATACTGGTTTCGCTTTTGTATATGATATGTTTATGGATACAACCCCTTATGAAAAATGGGGCAGCTTCCTAAGTGACAGTTTAAAAGAATACGGAATTTATGATGGGATTGTGCTGGATCTGGGCTGCGGAACCGGTGTCATGACCGAATATCTTGCAAAAAAAGGGTATGACATGATCGGGGTAGACAATTCCTATGATATGCTGGATGTCGCTGCACAAAAACAGGCAGATCGCATGAGTACAGGGACAGAAGCTTCCAATTACAATATTTTGTATCTCTGTCAGGATATGAGAGAGTTTGAGCTGTATGGTACGGTGGCGGCTGTTTACAGTATCTGCGACAGTATCAATTATATTACGGAGCCCAAAGAGCTTCAGACGGTTTTTGAACTGGTCAACAATTATCTTGATCCCGGCGGATTATTTATTTTTGATTTCAACACGGAGTACAAATACCGTGAAGTGATTGGCGATACCGTGATCGCGGAAAACCGGGATGAGGGCAGCTTTATCTGGGAAAATGCCTATGATGAGGAAACAAAGATCAATGAGTATGATCTGACAATTTTTGTTCCGAGCGGAGAGAAAGAGCTTTATGAAAAGCATGAAGAGGTTCATTTCCAGAGAGGCTATACACTGGAGGAAATGAAAAAACTGCTGGAAGCTGCCGGTATGATCTTTGAAAAGGCATTAGATGCTGATACGCAGGCAGAGGTAACGGACCGCAGCGAACGTATCTATGTTTTTGCCAGAGAGTGTGGTAAGTAAAAAATATCAGCAAACAGATATCAAAAAGATTAGAAAACAGATGCCGGCAGGCAGGTGCCAAAAATACCGGTAAATATTTTATATCAGACTTTGCAGATAAATATGGAGAACAGACGATGAATGATTATATTGTAAGAGCAACCGCTGCAAATGCACAGATCAGGGCGTTTGCGGCCACAACCAAAAATCTTGTGGAATTTGCGAGAAATGCACATGGGACAAGTCCGGTGGCAACTGCTGCACTGGGCAGGCTTTTGACAGCCGGAGCCATGATGGGTTCCATGTTAAAGGATGAAGATGACCTGCTTACTTTGCAGATCAAGGGAGACGGTCCGTTACATGGAGTGACAGTGACAGCCGATTCCAAGGCAAGAGTAAAGGGCTATGTGGACAATCCGCAGGTTATGCTGCCGCCCAATGCGATCGGCAAGCTGGATGTCGGCGGTGCGGTTGGACATGGTATTCTGACAGTTATCCGTGATCTGGGCTTGAAAGAGCCTTATGTCGGACAGACGGCATTACAGACCGGAGAAATTGCCGAAGACCTGACTTATTATTTTGCAACTTCAGAGCAGATCCCGTCTTCCGTGGGTCTGGGTGTCCTGATGGAAAAAAACAATACCGTCAAGCAGGCAGGTGGATTTATTATCCAGCTGATGCCTTTTGCTGAAGATGCCGTGATCGACCGGCTGGAAGAAAATCTCAAAAAAATACAGTCTGTTACTTCCATGCTTGATCAGGGGCATACGCCGGAGGAAATGCTCTGTACCGTACTTGATGGCATGGAAGTCGAGATTACAGATATTATTCCGACCGAATTTTACTGCAACTGTTCCAAAGAACGGATTGAAAAAGCCATCATCAGTATCGGAGAAAAGGATATCGATGAAATGATCCGGGAAGGAAAAGAAATCGAAGTAAAATGCCACTTCTGCAATATGGGATATCATTTTTCGGTTGAAGAATTAAAGCATTTATTAAAGAAAGCAAAGAAAAAGTAATTTCCTGCCGGGACAGATATCTGCAAAAAGGATATTAGCAGGAAAGAAGATCATCATATAAATAAAACAGGCAGGATGAGAAACGGAGAAAAAGAATGGAGAACGGTTTTTTAAAGGTAGCGGCACTGACCCCGCATATCAGGGTTGCCGATCCGATGTACAATGCACAGAAGATCTGTGATTGTATTGACGAAGCAGAAGAAAAAAGAGCAAAAATCATGGTATTTCCGGAGCTTTGCATCACCGGCTATACCTGTCATGACCTTTTTTTGCAGGAAAAATTATTATCGGAAGCAAAACGGGCACTGAATATCATTGTAGAACATTCAGACGGTGTGGATGGTCTTATTTTTGTCGGACTGCCGCTTGAAAGGGAGAACCGTCTTTATAATGTGGCAGCAGTCATCAACTGCGGTGAGCTTATGGGCTTTGTTCCCAAAACCTATATTCCCGGATATGGCGAATACTATGAACCGCGTCATTTTGCATCCGGAAATGCCACACCGGTCGTGATAGATTATGAAGGTATGGAAGTACCGTTTGGAACCAATTTACTGTTTACGTCAGATGCGATGGAGGGGCTGTGTGTTGCCTGCGAACTGTGTGAGGACGTCTGGGTAGCCAATCCGCCGTCTACAGATCATGCGATCGCCGGAGCCAATGTCATTGTCAATTTATCGGCATCCAATGAGATCGTAGGTAAAAAGGAATACCGTGAGATGCTTGTTAAGGCGACGTCGGCACGTCTTGTCTGCGGATATGTATATGCCAGTGCCGGAGAAGGAGAAAGCACCCAGGACGTTGTTTTTTCCGGACACAATATTATCGCTGAAAACGGAACCATTTTAGCAAGCGAGCGTAATTTTACCTGCAGTCACGTATACAGCGACCTGGATATTTTCAGACTTCGTTCAGAAAGAAGAAGGATGAATTCTTTTTCAAAGCCCAACGATAAGGAATATATGATCATTCCGGTTGCACTTGTAATAGAAGAGGATGTATTGGACAGAACCTTTGACCGCCAGCCGTTTGTGCCAAAGGATCCGGCAATGCGCAATAACAGATGTGAAGAAATTCTTTCAATACAGTCATATGGCCTGAAAAAGAGACTGGACCATACAAAAGCAAAATCGGCCGTGATCGGAATTTCCGGCGGGCTCGATTCGACACTTGCGCTGCTTGTTACGATGAAGGCTTTTGATCTGTGCGGACTTGACAGAAGTGGTATCAAGGCTGTGACAATGCCCTGCTTTGGAACAACCAACCGCACCTATGACAATGCCTGCAAACTGTCTAAAATTGCGGGTGCTGAACTGATCGAGGTCGATATCAAGGCAGCAGTCAACCAGCATTTTAAAGATATCGGACAGAATCCGGATGTCCATGATGTGACCTATGAAAACTGTCAGGCAAGAGAACGTACACAGGTGCTGATGGATTTAGCCAATAAGACCGGAGGTCTGGTCATCGGTACCGGAGATATGTCAGAGCTTGCTTTAGGATGGGCGACCTACAATGGCGACCACATGTCCATGTATGGAGTAAATGCGGGCGTGCCCAAGACACTTGTCCGTCATCTGGTCCGATATTATGCAGATACCTGCAAGGATCCTGAGCTTGAAAAAATCCTTTTGGATGTATTGGATACACCGGTAAGTCCTGAGCTTCTGCCAACTGAAAACGGCACGATTTCCCAGAAAACAGAGGATCTGGTCGGACCGTACGAGCTACATGACTTTTTCCTGTATTACATGCTCCGGTGCGGATTTTCACCGATCAAGGTATTCCGTCTTGCACTGGGTGCTTTTGCCGGTGAATATGACTGCGATACTATTTATAAATGGATTCAGATTTTTTATCGTAGATTTTTTGCACAGCAGTTTAAACGCTCCTGCCTGCCGGATGGACCGAAGGTCGGAAGCGTTGCCGTATCTCCCAGAGGTGATCTGCGCATGCCCTCTGATGCAAGCGCAGCCATCTGGATGGAAGAGTTGGAAGCATTAGGTCCCGTTTTGAGACACTATAGCAGCTGATGCTTTATCCAAAGAAGTTTGGATCGCCTGAATGAGTATTTGAGAGGTATAGTAATTCTCCTGATCATAAGCGATATCGGAGAGTGCTGTACCTTCTTTTATTTGAGCTGCAATGGAATCGAATGTAGGCTCCATAAGAGGAAACATCGTTGTTACAGCTTCATTTATATTGTTGAGCTCTACCGAATTGATATGGCTTTCGTCTACCGTGACCGTGACATCAACGACCTGGTTGTTGAGCGTCAGGCTGGTGGAATATACGCCGGGAACATAGGTGGCGCTTGCCATGGTTTCCACCGTCGTATCCGGTTCCTTTTTTCCAAACATGACAATTAACAGTATGACAAAAAGAATGGCCAGTGCCGCGAAAATAGCGGTATATATCAATTCTTTCATATGAAGGACAACAATTTTTGTTTTATTTTGCATGGGCGACTCCTTTGGTAGTTTGTTGTTATAATTTATGCATGCGAAAGGGATTTATACCAACTTTTGATGGAAACTTCGCACCGGCTTCTGCCCGGCTCCCCGCTCTGAGGCGTTTGCTATCGGTGTACAATCTCTGATTGTCTGCGCCTAGTGGGAGTAAATGCCGCCATCCACATTTTTTCGCCGGTAAAGGCACGGAAAATAAAAAACGCGCCTGCGGCTTGAACGGATTATTTTCCGTACCAGTCTTTTGTCTTTGGCGGCATTAACTTCCACACGGCTCGACAAAATCGATTGTACACCGATAGCAAACGCCCCAGAGCGGGGAGCCGGGCAGAATCCGGTGCGAAGTTTCTTTCCGAAAACGTTGACAAAATAACGGTTGAGTTGGTATTATGTTGAAGAACAAGGGCGTTCTTTCACGGGGAAGGAATGCCCTTTTATAAAATGTATATGTAAATCATAAGGAGGAAGTCATGGCAGAATATACCAGAGAAGACGTTGTGCGTATGTGCAATGAGCAGGATATTGAGTTTATCCGATTACAGTTTACCGATATTTCAGGTACATTAAAAAATATAGCGGTTACCGTCAGTCAGCTTGAACGGGCTCTTGATAATCAGTTCATGTTTGATGGGGCAAGTGTGGAAGGCTTTGTCCGCGATGAAGAATCCGATATGTATTTATATCCGGATTTCAGTACCTTTGAGGTATTTCCATGGAGACCACAGCACGGAAAGGTTGCAAGACTTTTGTGCGATATCTATACACCGGACGGAAAGCCCTATGCAGGCGATCCGAGAAATGTATTAAAAAGAGCGGTTGAAGAAGCCAAAAAAATGGGCTACACATTCCAGGTTGGACCGGAATGCGAATTTTTCCTGTTCCATGCAGATGAAAACGGACTTCCGACTACCGTGACACATGAACAGGCCGGATATTTTGACATCGGACCTTTGGATCTTGGAGAAAATGCCAGACGTGAGATGATCCTGACACTGGAAGAAATGGGCTTTGTTGTAGAGTCATCCCACCACGAAGCAGCACCCGCCCAACATGAGATCGATTTCCGTTATGATGAAGCAATGAAAACCGCTGACAATATCCAGACCTTCAAGATGGCGGTAAAGACCATTGCCAAGAGACATGGACTTCATGCTACCTTTATGCCCAAACCCAAGCCGGGCTGCGATGGAAGCGGTATGCACATGAATATGTCTCTGATGAAGGATGGAAAAAATATCTTTGACGATCCTTCGGATGAACTTGGCATCAGCAAAGAAGCTTATTATTTCATCGGAGGAATTTTGAAGCATATCTGCGCCATGACTTTGGTATTCAATCCTCTGGTTAATTCTTATAAAAGACTGATTCCGGGCTATGAAGCACCGGTTTATACAGCATGGAGCTGCAAAAATAAAAACCATCTGATCCGTATTCCGGTATCACGCGGCGAAAGTACAAGAGTAGAATTGAGAAGCCCGGATCCGACTGCCAATCCTTATCTTGCAATCGCAGTTGCCCTGATGGCAGGACTGGACGGCATCAAAAATAAAATCGAGCCTCCGGCACACATGGATGAAAACGCATCCTCTATGACTGAAGAACAAAGAAAAGAGGCTGGCATCAAGACTCTGCCCGATACCCTGATGGCAGCGATTGAAGCATTCCGTGAAGATCCCTTTATGCAGGAAGTGCTCGGCGAACAGGTATACAATACTTATCTGGAAGAAAAATTAAACGAGTGGAATGAGTACCGCGCAGTTGTAACAGACTGGGAAGTGTCTAAATATCTCTACAGATACTAAACTTGAAGTGCAATCATATGTTTTGGCAAAATGGTTTTACTGTTTTGTCTGATTATGCAGGCACGGATAGGAGGTGTATGTAGAGTGACCAGTATAATTGTTGCACTTCCCAAAATTGAAGATGCAAAAAATATGAAAAATCTGCTGGTTCGAAGCGGGTATTCAGTTGAAGCGGTCTGTACGTCCGGCTTACAGGTCCTTGCGGCAGTTGACCAGCTGCGGGACGGAATTGTTGTGTGCGGGTACAAGCTTACAGATATGCTATATTTTGAACTGCACGAAAATCTCCCCGATGACTTTGAAATGCTTCTGATGGCATCGCAGCACCTTTTAGTGGAATGTCAGGACAATGATATCATCTGTCTGGCTATGCCGTTTCAGATGAGAGACCTTGTCAACACGGTTGAAATGCTCAGCAATTCTATTTCCTATAAGCGGAAAAAGAGAAAGGCGCAGCCAAGACAACGCAATCCCAAGGAAATTGCACTGATTAAAGAAGCAAAGCTCTTACTCATGGACCGGAACAACATGACAGAAGAGGAAGCTCACAGATACATACAAAAAACGAGTATGGATAACAGCACCAGCATGGTGGAAACGGCGCAGATGGTGCTCAGCATCATGCGGGAGTAAGTGCCGGATGCAGAATGTTCCAAAAGGAGAGATACTATGAAATTTACCAAGATGCAGGGTTGTGGAAACGACTATGTATATATCAATGGTTTTACAGAAAACATAAAAAATAAACCGGCATTTGCACGGGCTGTCAGCGACAGACACTTCGGCGTCGGTTCAGATGGCGCAATCTTTATCAATCCGTCGGATGTGGCAGATTTTGAAATGGAAATGTACAATGCGGACGGAAGCCGTTCCGAGATGTGCGGAAACGGTATCCGTTGCGTGGCAAAATATGTATACGATCACAAAATGACTGACAAGAAAAAGATCCGTATTGTCAGTGCCGGAAAGATCAAATATCTGGATCTTACGGTCCGGGATGGTAAAATGACGCATGCAAAAGTAAATATGGGAGCTCCCGTTTTAAATGCAAAAGAAGTACCTGTAGCAGAATACCTTTCAGAAATGAGTAAAAACGGAGGATGGGCAGAATTTAACGATATTCCCGGATATGACAAGGCTGTCGTATCTGCTCCGATTACCATAAAAGAAGATGTATATGAGATCACCTGTGTTTCCATGGGCAATCCGCATGCAGTCGTATTTGTGGACAATGTGGCAGATCTGGATATTGAAGCTGTCGGACCTTCCTTTGAAAATTATGAAGATTTCCCCAACCGGATCAATACAGAATTTGTAGAGATTGTGGATAGAAAGCATGTCAACATGCGTGTCTGGGAAAGAGGAACCGGCGAAACCTTAGCCTGCGGAACCGGATGCTGTGCAACCGTAGTTGCCTGTATTTTAAACGGACTGACAGATGATGAAGTGACAGTCAGGGTCCTTGGCGGCAAGATCAAAATATTCTGGGACAGAAAAGAAAATCTCGTCTATATGACTGGACCTGCCGAGACTGTTTTTGAGGGCGAATACCCTTGGGAAGATTAATAAAAAATATAATAAAAATAGAATCAGTACAGTAAAAATGCATCTGATCCTGAAAAGGAGAAAAGAACATGGCAAAAGTAAATGACAATTATTTAAAACTTCCGGGAAGCTATCTTTTTTCAACAATAGGAAAAAAGGTAAATGCTTATGCCGCAGAAAATCCTGACAAAAAGATTATCCGTCTTGGAATCGGTGATGTGACCCAGCCACTGGCCCCGGCTATTATCGAGGCACTCCACAGTGCGGTTTCAGAAATGGGCGTAGCCGAGACCTTCCATGGATATGCACCGGATCTGGGATATGAATTCTTAAGAAATGCGATTGCTGAAAATGATTACAAGGCAAGAGGCTGTGATATTGCGGCTGATGAGATCTTTGTTTCAGATGGAGCAAAATGTGACTCCGGTAATATTCAGGAGATTTTCAGTGTGGACAACAAGATTGCTGTCTGCGATCCGGTATATCCGGTATATGTAGATACCAACGTTATGGCAGGCCGTACCGGAACCTATGATCCCAAGACCGAGACATGGAGCGATGTGATCTACATGCCCTGTACTGCTGACAATGATTTTGCACCGGAGCTTCCAAAAGAGGTGCCGGATATCATCTACCTGTGTTTCCCCAACAACCCGACCGGATCTACCATTACCAAGGCACAGCTGCAGGAATGGGTGGATTATGCCAATAAAAATGGCTCTGTGATCATCTACGATGCTGCTTATGAGGCTTATATTTCCGAAGACGATGTTCCTCACAGCATTTACGAGTGCGAGGGCGCCAGAACCTGTGCGATTGAATTACATTCATTTTCCAAAAATGCCGGATTTACCGGAGTGCGTCTTGGATATACCGTTATTCCCAAAGACCTTGAGGTAGAAGGAACCAAACTTCATGCATTGTGGGCAAGACGTCATGGCACCAAATACAACGGAGCACCGTATATTGTCCAGCGTGCAGGCGAAGCCGTTTACTCTCCGGAAGGAAAAGCACAGCTAAAAGAGCAGGTTGCTTACTATATGAACAATGCAAAATATATCCTGACCGGATTAAAAGATGCCGGATACACAGTTTCCGGTGGTGTAAATGCTCCTTATATCTGGCTGAAAGCTCCGAACGGAATGACCAGCTGGGAGTTCTTTGACTATCTGTTGGAAAAAGCAAATGTTGTAGGTACACCCGGTTCCGGATTTGGACCGAGCGGTGAGACATATTTCCGTTTGACTGCATTTGGCTCTTATGAAAATACGGTTGAGGCGATTGAGAGAATTAAGAAGTTGTAATTGAAAGATAAATATAGAAAGTAAATTTAAAGGAAGGCATTTCTGATTAACAGAAGATACCTTCCTTTTTGACTGATTTTTCCGTTGTCCGTCAACTGATCGGCACCCGAATCATTTGTCAAAACTCAATTACAAGGAGTATAATATCCCTATATACTGTCCACACCATATTTTAAAGAGACAATAATGAGTATGATGAAAAAAGAAAAACAAACCTATCCCCGTCCGAGGAAAGAAATGCTGCGCATTATGAAAGCGGCAGATAAAGAGGGACATTTACTGGAAACGATCATAGAAGAATTTGCCCTGCATTCCTTTTCCATGCCCGCGCTGTGGGATTGCAGAGAGTATTTTTACCGTATTGATACACAGGACTATGCAAAAAATCCCGTGCTGGTGACACATCTTGCCCTGATCTATTCCATGGCAGGACGACTGGATCTGGCAAAGGAGCTTCTGAAGCTGCTAGGAGAGACGCCAAGTCATTGGCAACCGCAGGACCTGAAACAGACGGACTTTTACAGGATTGCACTGGAGCTGGTCATGCCTTATACAAGCGATGCCATGTTTCTCAGGATCGTTTTCAGCCTGATCCAAATGCAGGCGGTGCCGGTCATGGGGCTTACTCTGTCGGCCTGTCGCCCAAGCATACTGAATGGATTTCGTGATTTTGCGAGATACGGTCCCTATCTGGAAAAATACAGTACTATCGTCACGGACACCGTGCAGAAGCTGTATGGAGGCAATGGACAGAGCATATATGAGATTATGCTTGCAGAATGGTACTATCAAAATAATAACTGCTTCAATGCGCTTGTGCTGGTAACCGGCACGATCCCTCTTGTTGAAAAGGATAAGGATATGCGCTGTCTCTTCGTGGCGCTGGCCCTGCAGATGAAGATCCTGCTTGTAAATGGGCAGACAAAGATGGCAAAGCCATTGGTTGAAAAGATCCGCGAAAGGATACATCAAACAGGCTGGGAGGAGCTGACCTCCAGCTTAAATGCCCTTGCCTGTTTGGCGGCCTGCTATGACGGATGTCAGGAGGAAGTGGAGAACTGGCTGGAGCATACAGCACCGGATGAAAATAAGGACATCTTTATGATGGACATGTATGCCTATCTGATAAAGGTACGCTGTTATCTGCAAATGGGCAGATATATGGTGGCTCATGTGTTAGTGAAGCAGCTTACCGATCTGCTTAGCCCGGTAAAAAGGTATATGGATCTGTGCGAGTGCTACATGCTTTCCTCCATCATCTACCACAAAGCCGGTGACAGACAACGGATGTGCGATGAGCTTGGCAAAGCATTGGAGCTTGCAAAGCGGTATCATTACCTCCGACTGCTTGTAGATGAAGGCAACTGCATGGTACAGATGCTCACAGCCTATCAGCAGGAGAGAGGCGCAGATGCCTTTACGGATACGATCATGGATCTTGCGGGAGAGGTTGGCAGACATTTTCCCGATTACCTGAAATCACCGGCCGAATATTATGAACCGTTGACAGCTATGGAGACAAATGTATTCCGGTTGATGGCGCAGGGAATGAGCAATGACGAGATTGCCGACAGACTTGGAAAAAAGACCGGAACCGTTAAATTTGCAGAAGCGGCAGACAGCCACACACTGCTTATCTGGCTGATCGTAATTGTCTGCGTGGCAGCTGTGGCATCAGGCGTTGTGATCGCGGTAAAACGTAAAGAAAAATAAAATTGATAAAACGTCAGATTTTTAATGCGTAACAGATTTTGTCTGTTACGCATTTTTTATCTATAAAAGTGCGAAGCAACGTAGAGCACGGAGTATGGACTATGATATAATGAGCGTAAGAGAGTCAATGTGCTTGCACAATCGGCGAACAGTGAAAATACTCCCATAAATTTCGACCGGTCAGAACGTATCATATATATAA
>ONHB01000053.1 GCA_900317505.1 uncultured Lachnospiraceae bacterium
CTTCTTCCGAATATAGAATACCGAAATTACTAAAACGATAGGAAAACCTATTCCCGCTAGTACTCCTGCCTGCAAATCATTAGCAGCTTTTTGAGACACAGAATAATACGACATCTACATAAAAACGCAAAATATACTACTTCTTCATAAAGCGTCCAAAATTGACACTGCTAAAATTAAGTGATAATTTAATTTTATCAGGAAGTACGATCCGATGAATTAAAAATTGTTTCAAAGAACACGCTTTATATATAATTTCTCTTTTATAAAATGGGTAACGAATTTAAAAAAATACAGCTGCGTTCCATCATTCTTTTTGCATCGCTGATCCTGGGGATCGCGCTTTATATTATAGTGCTTCTCACAGGCAGGTCCAATATTTTTATGCAGGAGAATGCAGCAAGCCTTGTAAGGGCAAGTAACCGTCAGATGGAACTGAATATTGACTCTTATCTCAACAAGGTCAGAAAAGCTTCTGCACTGCTCTTTTCCGACAGTACCAGCTATACCTATGATCCATCGGATGACAGCGTTGATGACTATACAAAACTTCAGATAGCCAACCGGATCAATGACAATATTACCGATCTGAGTCTGCTGGACAATTATGCTGATTTTGCCGTTATTTACAGTAATGACGAGGTGATCGGCTCGCTCTCAAAGGTGACAAAGAGCATGTACGTAAACGGCGGTATGTATCATGCATTCAGTAAGATTCTGGATGAGGAAAATAACAGCGATGCCTGGGTTTTTGGATTGAACGGAGATACCGCGCACATTTACTATTTTGAGCGATACAACAGCTATGCCATCATACTGATTTCTTTTTACTCCCGCGAACTAAAGGGGGTATTTCAGATTCCTGAACAGCTGGATGGTATGGAGGTTTCTCTGGTAAACAACGATAATCGTATCCTCTATTCCAACGAAGATGAAAAAATCGGTTCAAATCTGCCGGAATCTACAATTTCACTTCTTAACAACCTTAAAAACGGCAGTGTAATGACCAATACTCTACTGATCACCAGCGATGAATGCAGTAATGGCTGGTGTGTGGTCTGCACAGTACCGGCAAGCCTGATTATTCAGGACAACACCCGCTTCATGGAAGTCACCATAATTGTCATACTGGCTTTCGTTGCTGTCATCCTCATTTTCGGCGTAGTGGTGACAAAACGGATGAATGTAACCGCCAATCATTATGTCGATTCACTGGAGGACGAGGCTCAACACGACCGCATGACCGGTCTCTATAATCGCGAAGAATTTCACCTTATAGCGGATGCCTTTATAAAAGAAAAACCTGCGGGCAAAACAATGAGCTTCTCCATTTTTGATATGGATCATTTTAAGTCAATCAACGATCAACACGGTCATCTGGAAGGAGACGAAGTTCTGCGCCGTTTCTCAAA
Source organism: uncultured Lachnospiraceae bacterium (assembly GCA_900317505.1). GTDB lineage: Bacteria > Bacillota > Clostridia > Lachnospirales > Lachnospiraceae > UBA2882. Next base: position 1,413 of record ONHB01000053.1, read on the forward strand.
GCTCCTATCTGACACCTTCGGCTCAGAATTTATCTTAGGCAGACTCGGCGGTGATGAATTTGGTGTTTTCGGCTGCATAGATATCTTAGATGAGATGCGCGCCATCACCGAGCTTAAAAAATACATCGCCGCATTACGGAACAGCTTCAATAAAAGCCTTGCAAAAGATTACTCCGTTGACAGTCTCTCTTTTTGCAGTGGCACAGCAATCGTACATAAAAGCGACCTGAACTTTACTGATGTTTTCAATAGAGCCGATACTCTCCTCTACCTGGGAAAGAAAAACGGAAAAAGCCAGGATCATTTTGATGACGAGGGAAATGAAAATCCATGATAAAGTTACGAGAAAAAAAACCAAGGAGAAAAAGCAATGTCATCCGGTTTACCATCGGTATCTTTATGCTCCTGATCTTCTTTGGATTCAACTATTATTTTCTTGTCTACAAACCAGAAAACCGCGATGTCATTACGGACACTAAGAAAAATACCGTTATTTCCTTCAGCTGGTGGGGTAATGATGACAGACATCTTTATACTCTGAGAGGCATTGATCAATTTGAGAAAAAACATCCTAAGATCGAGGTTGACTGTTCCTACAGTGTCTGGAACGGTTATGAAAGACGTAACCGTGTGTATATGCTCTCAGGCAAGGAGCCTGATGTCATGCAGATCAATTTTAACTGGATTCGCCAGTATTCTGCTGATGGTTCCGGATATTATGATCTCAATAAGCTCTCAGATATCATCGATCTAAGTTCCTACAGTAAGATAGATCTGCGTTATGGCACTTCCAATGGCGTGCTGAATGCCATCCCGATTGCATATAACGCCGTGGTCTTTTACTACAATCAGTCTTTACTGGATCAATACGGTTTAAATGTTCCTGAAACATGGGATGATCTTTTTGCAGCAGCATCTGTCATGCACAAGGATGGTCGTTATCCTCTTCATCTGAGTGACAAGCACCTTTTTCTCTCTGTAATTGCCCACTATGAACAGATAACAGGGCAGACTATTTTTGATAATGACGGAAAGTACATTGGGGGAATTAGCGCTGCAAGGCAACTGCTGGAATTTTACAAACAGCTCTTTGACGGACAGGTGATCTGCGTAGACGGCAAGAGTGCTGATATTGATTTCGGTAACGAGACCTGCGCCGGTGTCGGGATCTGGGCAAGTGATGCCGATAATTACTGTACAATGCTTACCAGTCGCGGCGCATCACCGGTTCTTGCTAACCCTCTTCGTACTAATGACCACGACGCACTTTACGGGTGGTATGTAAAACCCGCCACAATGTATGCAATCAGCAGCAGAAGCAGTCATCCGAAAGAAGCTGCAAGCCTTTTGAACTTTCTGGTAAATGACAGTGACATGGTCCTCCTGCAGGGTACGGAAAAAGGAATCCCTGTCAACACACAAGCCCGTAAGATCCTCCAAAACAGCGGTACTCTGAATGGCTATGATGCGGAAGCCGGAAATTACGTATTCAGCAGCCTGGATCGCTTTGAGACCATGGTTCCATCCATTGAAAATACAGATGTCATCACTGCTTTCCATGATTACGCTGATAAATACGCTTACAGCGTTGCGGATTTGGATACCTGTGCTGCGGAGCTTGCCGATCAATGGGTGGCAGTCCTCAACAACTGAAGCTGAGGATTACCGCCACAGCGCATGGTATGTATTAAACTAAGAGAAAACGTCAAAATGGTTGTTTTAATCCGAGTGGCGGTTTTCGCCCGATGGCAACAAACTGAATGCTATTTGTTCTTAGGTTGCTTGAGACATAAAACTATAGCCCAAAATAAGAATGTTAACCACGCCAAATTACGTGATGTTATAGATAATTCCGTTCTTACAGCACTCGTTATCTTTCCGTTATTAATCTTTAACCCAACAACAATGCTGTCCCCGACATTTTCATAACAAT
>ONHB01000012.1 GCA_900317505.1 uncultured Lachnospiraceae bacterium
ATCATTTTCATAACATGTGCGAAGAGGATACTTCCATTCCATATCCGGACGGACTGGATTTTTATTATTTTATTACAAAGTCAGCAGAAGCGTTTACGGCTGATACCGAGCTCTGTGCCCTTCTCAAGTATATCCAGAAGAGTACACAGGATAACGCCACTACACCACTGACACAGGAGCTTCACAAATATGTGACCAAGATCAAAGAATCAGCATATGGGAGGAATCAGTATATGACATGGGGAGAATATATCGACGAGGAAGTGGAAGAAGCATGCAAAACCGCAAGAAAAGAAGCTCGTGCCGAAGGCCGAGCCGAAGGTTTGGCTGAAGGATTAGCGGAAGGTCGAACTGAGGGCTTAGCGGAAGGTCGGGCTGAGGGTGAACGTACCAGCCTGCAAAATAATATTCTGACTGTTTTATCCAGATTTGGCACTGTATCTTCCTCAACAGAGGAAAGCATCAACTGCTGCAACGATACAGAACTTCTAAAAAAATGGTTTGTCCTTGCGGTCAACGCTGAAAGCATTCAGTCTTTCGAGCAAAACATTCAAAACCACTAACCAAATACAAAATGCCAGAGGTAAAATCTCTTTTGCCTCTGGCATCATAATCTTTTTTACATTCTTTTATTCTTTATTTACGGTTCTTTTCCATCCACGCAACAGCAAAATCTACCAGATCACGTTGTTTCATCAGTCTGATTTTTGCATCACCGATCTTTCCGGCTCTGACCAGACCTTCCTTTTCAAAAGCCTCGCCAATTTCGTCAAAATCCTCACCATCCACGTACAGGGTATCATAAGCCTTCCATTCACGTCTGCCATCGATCATGACAGCACTATGCTCTGTGCAATGATGTTTTCCCGGATAAGATGCTCTTTCATCTGCCAGATGCAGGGAAGTATTTTTATCATAACCGACACCGATCAAAAGGACATAAGCATCCAGCTCATACAGACGTCCAATCGGCGAACCGTCTCCAAATATATTGGACAGGTCATGATCCTTTGTCAAATGCTCAGCATACTTACCATATGCACAGACAGACCGCGCCGGATGATCACTCCTAAGGCTTCCCGGCCAGATACGGAACATTTCGGCCACGGCACCCATAGTATTGGTCGGTGTGATACGCTTATCATATGCCGGCCAGTTATCACGGACTAACTGCCAGTCCTCTTTATCGCAGTCCCAGTGGACGCCATCCTCCGGATCCAGATTTTTCCATGATTGCGAAGGCATCATAATTGCACCCTCATCTCCCACGGTCTCAAGCAGTGATTCGATCACAGTCTGCGCGCCTCCGCAGACATAGCCGAGACTTTTTAGAGAAGTGTGTACCATTACAACAGCGCCTTTTTTCAATCCAATTCTTTCCCATTCCCTGAGAAAGTCCCCTTTTACGATTGTTTTCATGATAATTTCCAAATCTCCTTATTGTACTGGTCAATGGTACGGTCTGAAGAGAAGAAGCCTGCCTTGCTGATGTTGACAAGCATCATCTTCGCCCAATGCTTGCGGTCTTCATAAGCTTCATAGCAGCTTTCCTTGGTCTTAACATATTCCTCAAAATCCGGGAATGTCATAAACCAGTCTTTATTGAGCAGCTCATGATACAGACGCTCCAGATTTTCTCTGCATCCGATTTTTAAAAGCTCATCGCTGACAATAAAATCAACGGCACGTTTAAGCTTATCATCCTTTTCATAATAAGAGCGTGAGTTGTAATCACCTCTTGCATAACGTTCAATAACCGTCTGTGAATTCTCACCAAAAACAAAGATATTGTCATTACCGACCAGCTCGGCAATTTCTACATTGGCTCCGTCGCTAGTTCCCAGAGTAATGGCTCCATTCAACATAAACTTCATATTGGAGGTTCCGGACGCCTCTTTGGATGCCAGTGAAATCTGTTCGGAAATATCACATGCCGGTATCAGTTTTTCAGCCATAGTCACATTGTAGTTTTCGACCATGATGACCTTTAAGTAAGGACTGACTTCCGGATCATGATTGATCAGCTCCTGCAGGCACAGGATCAGATGAATGATATCCTTGGCAATGATATATGCCGGTGCAGCCTTGGCTCCGAAAATAGCAGTGATCGGTCTTGCCGGTTTTTTACCGGATTTGATCTCAAAATATTTGTGAATGATAAATAATGCATTCATCTGCTGACGTTTGTATTCATGCAGACGTTTTACCTGTATATCATAAATAGATGCAGGATTCAGCTCAAATCCCTGTGTCTTTGACAGATAATCGGCCAGTTCTGCTTTTTTGCCATCCTTTACGGCAAGCACACGGTCAAGCACGTCATCACGGTCAACAAATTCTCCAAGCTTTGTCAGCTCCATGGCATCCTTTTTCCAGCCGTCCCCGATCAGCTCCGTAATCAGTCCGGCAAGCTCAGGGTTGCATGCCATCAGCCAGCGACGGAAGGTAATTCCATTAGTCTTGTTGTTAAACTTCTCCGGATACAGCTTGTAGAAATTGTGGAGCTCTGTATTTTTCAGGATTTCGGTATGCAGATAGGCAACACCATTGACACTGTAGCCATAATGGATGTCCATATGTGCCATATGTACCAGACCGTCCTTGATAATGTAGGTGCTTTCATCAGAAACCGTTTCACGCACGCGGTTGTCCAGCTCACGGATAATCGGCATCAGCTGCGGAACTACCTTTTCCATATAAGCGATCGGCCATTTTTCCAGTGCCTCTGCCAGAATGGTGTGATTGGTGTATGCGCAGACCTTTGATACGATATCAACAGCCTTATCCATACGGATACCACGCTCCTGTAAAAGACGGATCAGCTCCGGAATCACCATGGAAGGATGCGTATCGTTGATCTGAACAGTCGCATAATCAGCAAGATCATATAAATCCGAACCTTTGGCAACCGCCTCATCCAAGATCAGCTGTGCCGCATTGCTTACCATAAAATACTGCTGATATACACGCAACATACGTCCCTTGTCATCCGAATCATCCGGATACAGGAACAAGGTCAGATTTTTCGCAATCGCCTCTTTATCAAAATCAATCGTATCTCCTACAATGCTTTCATCAACCGATTCAATATCAAATAAATGCAGCTTGGTGGTACGGTTATTGTAGCCGGTCACATCAATATCATACATTCTGGAGGTAACCGCCATTCCGCCAAACTCTACCTGATAACTGGTCTCGGTCTTGTGAAGCCAGCTGTTTTCTTCCATCCATGGATTGGGTGTCTCTTTCTGCAGATGGTTTTCAAAGACCTGCTTAAACAGACCATAATGATAATTTAATCCGACACCGTCGCCATTTAAACCAAGTGTTGCAATGGAATCCAGAAAGCAGGCTGCCAGTCTTCCCAGACCACCGTTACCTAAAGACGGTTCCGGCTCCAGCTCTTCGATCTCAGCAAGCGATCTGCCGGCTTTTCCAAGCTCATCTTTGATATCATCATAGACACCAAGATTGATCAGGTTGTTGGATAACAGCTTTCCGATCAAAAATTCAGCGGAAATATAGTACAGCTTTTTCTTTCCCTCATTGCTGACTTTTTCAACTGCCATATCCTTGGTCAGGTTTAACAGAGCCACATAAAGCTCTTCATTGCTGCAGTCTTCAATTTTTTTATTGTACTTTTCTGACAGATAGTCTTGTAATTTCATCTCATACCTCTCCATATTTTTAATTTGTTTCATACATACAGTTTTATTACGCTATATATATTATCATTTATTTTACACGCATCCGTTTTGTTCGTTGATCCGGCGCATCAGAATACCGTTGCACAAAAGGGTACTGTCAATATAGTGCCTTGCAAATAAAACCTCACCCTTATGGGCAATCTCCACATCCTCTTCGGATGCATTGATAATGATTTCGATATAGTTGTCACTCCAGCCCACCTTCTGAAACTGGATCAGGCGCGGATGGTCTGCATATTCATTGGGAAAATGGAAATTGCGGCTCTTTAAAAGCGGCTCCTTCTTACGAAGCCCGATCAGCTGCCGGATAATATTGATCCGGTCATCAAATTCGCCTCTTTCGATGGCATCCCACGGCATACAGCGTCTACAGTCAGGATCATAGGAACCCTCCATGGCAATTTCCGTTCCATAATAGATACACGGGCTTCCCGGCATCGTGAACAGCACTGCCAGCTGGGCAAAGTATGCATCCAGACTTTTCACATCCGAACGCAGTCTCTTGGTATCATGTGAATCCAACAGATTGAAAAGCACGTCATTCATCTGCTGCATATACATGGTATAACAGCGATTGACCGTAAACTCAAAATCCTCATTGGTCAGCGATTTATCAATCCAGAAGTCCTTGATGCTTTCTCCCAGCGGATAATTCATGACAGCATCAAACTCGTCCCCTCTTAACCAGGGCAGCGCATTGTGCCAGATCTCACCCAGAATATAAATATCGGGGTTAATACCTTTCAGCCTCGTACGCAGCTCCTTACAAAACAGATGTGACACTTCATTGGCTACATCCAGACGGATACCGTCTACACCATACTCTCTGACCCAGTTTTCGCAGATATCAATGAAATACTTGCGCACCTCCGGATTGTTGGTGTTTAATTTGGGCATATCATCAAAAAAAGCAAATGTATAATATTCTCCCTTGTGTGCATGCCCGCCGCCTTCGGAAAGAGGCCATGTATTGATCATAAACCAGTCGTAATATTCCGATGCTGGTCCTTTTTGCAGTACATCCTGCCATGGTGCAAAATCATATCCACTGTGATTGAAGACTCCGTCAAGCATCACACGGATACCGCGACTGTGCGCTTCATCCACCAGATTCTTAAAAATCTGTTCATCCCCAAAATGAGGATCGATCTTTTTGTAATCGACTGTATCGTATTTGTGATTGGAATATGATTCATTGATAGGTGTCATGTAGATACCGGTAATTCCCAGATTTTCCAGATAATCCAGTTTAGAAATAACACCCTGCAGATCTCCTCCAAAAGACTCTTCGTTGAGAACCGTTTCCTTGTGACTTCTCCACGGGCATACATTTTCCGGATCCAGTGAATGATCTCCGTTACAAAAACGGTCAGGAAAAATCTGATACCATACCGTATCATTGACCCAGGCCGGTGTCCTTGCGACATCACACGGATTCATCCATGGAAATACAAAGCACTGTCTGCTTCGTCCTGCCAGATTTTTCTGCTCATCGCTTAAAAATCCGTCTTCGAAATAATACCATCTCTCATCATCCGTGATCAGTTCAAAATAGTATTTCAGTCTTTTGTAGGGTGGCTTTACCGTTGTGGTCCACCAGATTTGATTTTTGAGACGTTTTTTAAAAACAATCTCCTCTTTTTCGCCTTCCCAGTCTTCTCCTCCGCCTAAAATACCGTTAGCGAAAGGATCTCCCAGAATAATATTGACCGACTTGATATCGTAGCCGGTCTTAATATTAATAATCAGTTCATCATCATTAAATGGATAGCAATAATTATCATTTGCTTCATGATAAACAGCATTAAAATCCATATATAACTCCTTCAAAAAACATCATGTTGTGATATCTTTAACGGAATCCTGCTCAACCAGCTCGCCCTTGAAAATAATACGGCGGTTTTCAACCTCTCCGGCAATTGCCTTGGTCAGAAGCGCGATCGCACTTTTGATCATCTCTTCCGCGGGCTGCCTTATGGTCGTCAAGGCAGGATACATGTATTTTGTCATTTCTATTCCGTCAAATCCGACAACCGAATAGTCGTCAGGAATCTTTTTACCAGCATCATAAATTGCTTTATAAGCTCCAAAGGCGGTTAAATCAGAGATTGCGTAAACTGCCGTAAACTCTGTGCCCGAATCCAACAGATCCTTCATAACCGCATAACCGTTTTCGCAGCTGTAATCAGGCAGGTCGTCTCTCTGATATGCTACCAATGCAGGATCAAATTCAATGTCATGATCCCGCAATGCCTTTCTATAGCCCTTCAGCCGGATCCTTCCTACAGCAAAATCCCGCTTCTGTCCTGCTATGATAGCAATTTTTTTATGCCCCTTTTTAATGAGGTAATCAACAATTTTACAGCTTTCCTTCTCATCATCAATTGCAACAAGATTACAGTCAGAAACATTGAAATCCGTCGCAACCGTGCAAAAAACATAGGGAATATCCACATGCATGCGGATTTTATCCAGATCCTCTATCATACCGCCAAGGAAAATAAGACCCTTTAGTCTCTGTGACTTGACCATATCCACAGCCTCTGTGGTATTGTTCTCATCCCAGGATATTTCCTTGAGAATAAAATCATATCCGGCCTCCTGAAGCTCCTGCTCAATAAAGGTATACATTCCCTGAAAGAAATGATTGTTGCGTCCTTTGACCAATACGCCTATGGTATTGTTCTCACTTACCTTCAGGTTTCTGGCACTGTTGTTGGGAACGTAATGAAACTCCTCAACCACCTTTAAGATACGTTCTTTGGTGTCGGGATTGATCCCGGGATCATCATTCATAGCACGCGATACCGTACTTGTTCCAACTCCGCAAATTTTTGCAATATCTTTGATTGTCAGGTTTGCCATATTTTTACCCTCGTCCGTATAATTCAGTCAGTATGCCGATCTTTTCTGCGAGATCTTCATCGATATCTTCGGCATTCATCCTCCATACCCAGTTTCCACCAAGTGTGGCAGGTTTATTGATTCTGGCAGAATTGTCAAGATGGAGATAATCCTGAAGCGGAATAATACAGGTATCCGCAACGGAAGCTTGTGCCAGACGGATCAGCTTGTCTGCGATCTCTGCATCACTGGTTCCGTGGTAATCCACATAATCCTTTACTCTTTCATATTCTGCTTTTGTAATCTCGCCAAGCCAGCCCACTACGGTCTCATTGTCATGCGTTCCGGTATATACAACTGAATTGTGAACGTAATTGTGAGGTAAGTATTCATTTCTGCTTCCGGAATCTCTTTCATCAAAAGCAAATTCCAAAACCTTCATATTGGGGAAGCCGCTGTCCTGTACCAGCTTTCTTACGGTATCTGTGATAAATCCCAGATCCTCCGCAATAATCTGTGTTCCCGAAAGTGTTTCCTTCAGTGCATTAAACAGCTTCATTCCGGGTCCTTTTCTCCATGTCCCGTTTACGGCATTGGAGGAACCTGCAGGAATAGAATAAAATTCATCAAACCCACGGAAATGATCAATACGGATCACATCGTAAAGCTCTGTGCATTTTTTCATGCGCTGCTTCCACCATGCGTATCCCGTGCTTTCATGATAATCCCATCGATAGATCGGATTACCCCACAGCTGACCATCTGCCGAAAATCCATCCGGCGGACATCCGGCAACCGCGATCAGATCCTTTTTTTCATCCAGTTCAAAGAGCTCCGGATGCGCCCAGGCATCCGAACTGTCGTAGGAAACATAAATAGGAATGTCTCCGACAATCTTAATACCCTTTTTGTTCGCATATTTTTTTAACTTGGTCCACTGCTCCATAAATTTGTATTGTAAAAATTTATAAAAGCCTATTTCATCTGCCAGTGCCTCTGTATATGCACTGACAGCCTCGGGACGGCGCATTTTGATATCCTCGTCCCATTGATCAAAACTCACATCCCGGAACTTATTTTTTACACTCATATATAAAGCATAATCATCAAGCCAGAATGCATTGTCCTGTTCGAATTGTCTGTAAGCCTTATCCTGTGACAGATCGGCTCTATGATAAGCTACCTTCAGCAGTGAAAAACGATTACGGTACATTATATCATAGCTAATATAGTTAGGATTAGTACCAAAATCAATTTTTTCGCATTCCTCTGTGCTCAGAAGGCCCTCACTTATAAGACCTTCCAAGCTGATAAAATAAGGGTTCCCTGCAAAGGTAGAGAACGACTGGTAGGGCGAGTCTCCGTAACTCGTCGGACCTAGTGGCAGGATCTGCCAATAGGTCTGACGCGAAGACGCCAAAAAGTCGATAAATCGATATGCTTCCTTTGAAAAGCATCCTATCCCATATTTGCCGGGAAGGCTGAAAATGGGAAGCAACACACCACTTTTTCGCATAACACTTATTTCTCTCAATCTCTTGTATTAACCTTTTACAGCACCTGCTGCCACACCCTTGATGATGTGCTTCTGGCATGTCAGGTAGAAAATAATAACAGGAATGATACTCAGTGTGATAAGAGCCATGATCGCTCCCAGATCCACGGTACCGTAGCTTCCCTGCAGATACTGGATATGGATCGGGATTGTCATATACTTTGTACGATCCAGTACCAGATAAGGTAAGAGGTAGTCATTCCAGATCCACATGATTTCCAGAATACCTACTGAAATCATCGTGGGCTTTAACATCGGAAGTACAACCAGGAAGAAGGTCTGAATAGGACTACATCCGTCAATTGCAGCCGCTTCTTCTATTTCCAATGGTAATCCCTTGATAAATCCGACAAACATAAACACGGCAAGTCCGGCACCAAATCCCAGATAGATAATGGGGATTGTCAAGGGGGTGTTCAACTTCAGGGTATCCGCTGTCTTAGCCAGTGTAAACATTACCATCTGGAAAGGAACTACCATGGAAAAAACAAAAATATAATACATAATCTTGCAAAACTTATTATTAACTCGTGCAATGTACCATGCTGCCATAGATGAAAACAGTAAGATCAGCAGAGTGGCCAAAATCGTAATGGTAACACTGTACATAACAGATTTTCCGAAAGGATAATCACCAAAGGTCACGCCCTTGATGTAATTATCAAAGCCGGCAGCATTTTCGCCGGAGGGCCACGCAAAGGTAGCTGTCTTTACGAAGGTGTTTTTCTTAAATGAATTCATAAATACCAGAAGAATGGGCAGTACCCATGCTACTGATGCAATAATAAGAACGATCAGTCCGGGAATCATTCCGGCACCTTTTTTCTTGTTTTTCATTACTGCTGCACCTCCTTATTTTTGGTTGCGGATAACTGAATCAGTGAAATAGCTGCAACCAGTACAAAGAACAGCACTGCTTTTGCCTGAGCTACACCTCTTGCAGTAGATGACTGTCCGTAAAATGTATTAAAAATATTCAATGCCAACATTTCTGTTGTCTTGACAACAGTACCATCTGCCTGCCAGCTAAACGGCTGACCACCTGTCAATGCAAGGTTCTGGTCAAACAGCTTAAAGCCGTTTGTCAAAGACAGGAATAAGCAGATTGTAACAGAGGGCATTAAGTTGGGAAGTGTGATCCTGAATAACGTCTGCATCTTGCTTGCTCCATCGATACGTGCGGCTTCGATCATATCCTCCGGAATAGACTGAATTCCTGCGATGTAGATAATCATCATATAACCGATCTGCTGCCAGCACATCAAAATGATCAAGCCCCAGAAACCATATTTGGTTTCCAGCAAAATATTTGTTCCATAGTGACTTAATACACCGTCAAAGATCATACTCCAGATATAACCAAGTACGATACCACCGATCAGGTTCGGCATAAAAAATACGGTACGGAAAAGGTTGGTTCCTTTGATCTTCTGTGTCAGAAGGAATGCCAGGAAAAACGCCAATACATTGACAAGTACTAAAGATACAACCGTATAAAGCGATGTATAACCAAATGCATGGACAAATGTTGCATCCTGGAACGCTTTTATATAATTGCTGATGCCGATAAATTTTGCATCACTTGTTGTAGTGAATGTGCAAAATGACAGATAAAAACCTTTTAAAAAGGGATATACAAATCCGATTAAGAACGCAACTGTGATCGGCAGTAAAAATACCGGAAAAAGTTTTGCAATCGGACGTGTAATCATCGTTGAATTTACACTACTCGTTTGATTCTTTTTCTTTTTCATGTTCTGATACCCGTAAAACCCTTATTTTTTAAAAATGGGGCGAGACATCATCCCGCCCCATTTTGTTTATATGTTACTTTTTATTCGTTTGCCAGTTTGTACTGTGTTGCCCAGCCTGCTACGAAAGCTGTTTCAACGTTGTCCCATGATCCGCCTGCATCGTACTGGTTCAGAGCTGCTACAAGGCCTGCTCTCCAGTCATTTACGTTAGGAGTGTAATTGAATGCCCAGTCAACAACATATTTGCCTTCGTCGATGTATTTAGCTGAATCCTGGAAGAATACATTACCGTTGGGTGCTGCGTTCTTGTAAGGGATCTCGCCAAACTGCTCTGACATCATCTTTGTACCTTTTTCAGATGTTACTAACCATGTCATGAAATCAATAGTTGCGTTGATATCTGCTTCAGATGCGTTTTTGTTAACTGCCCAGCAGTTTTCTGTACCAGAGCAAAGACCGGCATTTTCTTCGCCTTCTGCGCCACAGTAGATCGGGATCATAGCTAAGTCTTCGTCAGCCCATGATTCGCTTAATGCGCCATATTCCCATGTACCATTCTGATAAAATACTGCTTCGCCGTTTTTGAATTCAGCTTCTGCATCATATCCGCCTGTTGCAAGAGAAGCAGGATCTACAGCTGAGTCTGTGATGTAAAGATCCCAGATGTTTTTGTATAAATCAAGGTATGTACCTTTGATTTCTGCAGGACATTCTGTCCAGTTGTCTGCTTTTTCTTCATAGTATAAAGGCATGTTTGCTAAGTGACCTGTAAATCTCCATGAAGATGAGTCATCCATACCTGAAGAAGTAAATGCGTCAAATCCAAGTTCATCAGCACGTGCATGAATATCATCTGCAACTGCTTTTAATGAAGCAAAGTCTGTAATGTCATCCAGTGAGTAACCAGCCTCGCCTAAGAGCTTCTTGTTGGTAATGATACCAAAGCTTTCATAGCAGTAACCGATAGAGCAGGCTTTTCCGTCTGCATCATATAACGTAAAGTCATCTGTTGTTAATTCATTGTAGATGTCTGTTCCTTTTAAGTCTAAGCAATAGTCGCCCCATGTCTTAACAGCTGCCTGATTACCTACTACAAATAATGTAGGAGCATTGGACTTATCCATTTCTGCTGTTAATGTAGATTCGTAGTTTCCGGATGCAGCAGTTACGACCTTAACAGTAACACCTGTTTCTGCTGTGTAATCCTTTGCAATCTGCTGTAATGCTTCGTCAGCTTCCGGTTTGAAGTTTAACCAGTAAACCTGACCGCCTTCTGATGATCCACCTGTAGTTTCCTCTGCAACTTCTGTACCGGCATCTGTTCCTGCAGATCCGTTGGAATCAGAAGATGTGTTTCCACAGCCAACAAGAGTAGCTGCGATCATGCTTACGCACAATAAAGCACTGATTAATTTCTTTTTCATACTTTTTTCCTCTCTCTTTCTTAAAAATTGGTTATTGGTTTTATCTTGGTAACGTTCCCACTGGTAACGTTACCTTGGCTTATTTACTGATTGGTAACGTTTCCTTAAATTCAATCTAACATGTTTTAAACACGAAAGCAAGCCCCAATATCATTTTTAGCAAAAAGGGTCATTATGTTCCATTTGTTTTGTACATTTTGCACAAGAAAAGGCCCCTGAGCGGTATTATCCACCCGGGAGCCTGCCTTTTATTCGTTCTTTTTCTGTATTTTATCCTGTCCTTTATCCTGTCCGTCATCTGGAAATCCGTGTCAGGACTGTTCCGGCTGATTACTGTACCTACCGATCCCAAGTCCAATGAAGCGCAATTCCAACAGATCGCTATCCATTACTGTCAATAGCAAAAATAAAAAGCCATCTACCGATATCCATCAGTAAATGACCCTTTAGCAGCGCTACCAGGATTCGAACCTGGAAATGACGGAGTCAGAGTCCGTTGCCTTACCGTTTGGCGATAGCGCTTCAACATTTGTTAGTATACACAATCTGCTGACAAAATGCAAGCACAAATTTTAATTTTTTTACCTAAATTTTCATTTGTTGCCGTTTTACTATTTTTCCGCTATTTTCCTTCCTTTCGCGGCGGCTTTTCATAGAAAAAGGGCAGATGCTTTTACACCTGCCCTTTCAATTCATGCTTCACGTTCAACTACTATTCACACATTAGATAAATTCTTTTCATAATATGACCTGATACAGCAGCTTAGACCTCAAACATCAGCTCGCCATATGTAGGGATCGGCCACAGATCCTTATCAACGATCATTTCAAGCTCATCTGCAGGTTTTCTCAATTCAGCCATAACCGCCATAACGGTATCCTTGTAATAGAAGGCCTGTTCTTTGGCATCTGTCATAGCAGATCCTTTTGCTTCTGCTTTTTCCAATTTGACAAGAGCTTTCTGCATGGCTTCCAGCTTTTTGCTTACCTGTTTTAACAGATCTGTCTGAACGGTTGCATCTGCACCGGCTGCTTTTACAGCAACTACAGAATCTGCCAGTACCTTTGTATATTTGACAACAGCAGGAATGATCTGCTTGCCGGCCATGTCGATCATGGTCAAAGCTTCGATATTGATTGACTTAGCATATGTCTCGTAAATAATCTCTTCACGTGATTTCAGCTCAGCCTCTGTATAGATACCGAATTTTTCAAATAAAGCAACTGCCTTATCAGATGTCAGGGTGCTTGCAGCTTCGATCATGGACTTAATATTGGGAAGTCCTCTCTTTTCAGCTTCTTTGACCCATTCATCGGAATAACCGTTTCCATTGAATACGATTCTCTGGTGTTTGGTCATGTATTCTTTGATCAGATCATGTACTGCAACATCAAAGTCATCTGCTTTTTCCAGAATATCAGCTGCCTCGCAGAATGCTTCTGCAACAATGGCATTTAAGGTTGTGTTGGGGCCGGCGATGGAATCTGCACTACCAACCATACGGAATTCAAATTTGTTGCCGGTGAAAGCAAAAGGTGATGTACGGTTACGGTCTGTTGCATCCTTCTGCAGATCAGGCAGAGTAGATACACCGGTCTCCAGCTTGCCGCCGTGTTTTACGCTGTCAGCACTACCGGTTTCAACGAGCTGTTTTACAACATCCTCAAGCTGTTCGCCAAGGAACATGGAAATGATAGCCGGAGGTGCCTCGTTAGCTCCAAGTCTATGATCGTTACCAACGTCTGAAGCTGACTGACGGAGCAGGTCTGCATGTGTGTCAACAGCTTTCATGATGCAGGCAAGTACCAGTAAGAACTGGATATTTTCATTGGGTGTATCACCGGGCTCCAATAAGTTGACGCCATTATCGGTTGTAATAGACCAGTTGTCGTGTTTACCGGATCCGTTTACACCTGCATACGGTTTTTCATGTAATAAGCATCTCATGCCATGCTTTACAGCAACACGCTTCATTGTCTCCATAACCAGCTGGTTGTGGTCAACGGCGATATTAGCTGTTTCGTAAATCGGTGCTAACTCATGCTGAGCGGGAGCAACCTCGTTGTGCTGTGTCTTAGCGGTTACACCAAGCTTCCACAGCTCTTCATTTAAGTCTTTCATAAATGCGCCGACACGCTCACGGATGACACCGAAGTAGTGATCTTCCATTTCCTGTCCTTTCGGAGGAAGTGCTCCGAATAAAGTACGTCCGGAAAACATCAGGTCAGGACGCTGTTTGTATAATTTTTCGTCAACTAAGAAATATTCCTGTTCGGGACCAACAGATGCGGTAACTCTGGTTGCCTCTGTATTGCCGAATAATTTTACGATACGAAGTGCCTGTTTGGATACAGCTTCCATGGAACGAAGCAAAGGTGTCTTTTTATCCAGTGCTTCACCTGTGTATGAACAAAACGCTGTCGGAATGCAGAGGATTGCGCCTGTTGCAGCTTCCTTTAAAAATGCGGGAGAAGTAATATCCCATGCTGTATAACCTCTTGCCTCGAATGTAGCACGAAGACCGCCTGAAGGGAATGAAGAGGCATCCGGCTCACCTTTGATCAGCTCTTTACCGGAAAACTCTGTGATCATCTTGCCCATCTCATCCGGATGAGTCACAAATGCATCATGCTTTTCAGCGGTAATACCGGTTAATGGCTGAAACCAGTGTGTATAATGGGTAGCTCCATTTTCTACAGCCCAGTCCTTCATAGCCTTTGCTACTACGTTGGCAGCTGCCATGGAAAGCTCGCCGCCCTGATCCATAACTTTCTTAACCTCTTTAAAAACGTCCTTGGGCAGACGTTCTTTCATTTTGCCAAGAGTAAATACATTTTTTCCGAAGATTTCTTCGACATTCATAACCTCACTCATTTGTTCCTATCTCCTTTACTTTTTATTGGGAGCTGATATTTTAAAGCATAAAAAAAGTTCCAAACCATGCGGTTGGAACATCTTTGTTCAAAATATCTTATGTCGGTGGCTTCAACACCGTTATCTATTTCATATAGATAAGATACTCTTATTTTTTCAAAAATGCAAGCCCATTTTTAAAAAATTTTTTCCGACCGTCGTTCACACATCTGTCATTATAGCAGAGTGAGTAAACGGCGGTCAAGAAAGTTATGCCTCCGAGGCCTTTTTTCTAAGCAGGTCATAGATGGTTGTCGGCTGATCCAGCTCAACCTTTAATTTCTGCTGGGGATGCGGTGCACTCTCCATCGCTTCGCCAGTCTCTTCATCGGTAATGGAAAGAACCTTTGTCGGCACATTGGTGCCGTCCGGCTTCATGATCTCGATCGTCTCGCCGACGACAAATTTATTTTTCTGTTCAATAAAAACAGTCTGTCCTTCTACCTTTCCTACAATTCCCAGATAGATATATTCGTTGATATAGGTGTTGCTGTCATAGATCTGTGTCGTGTCATCCGGCTTTCCGAAATAAAAACCGGTCGTAAACTGTCTGTAGGTGCACTTGGAAATTTCTTCCTTTGCCCAGGGTAAGATCTTTTTAAAAGCTTCTTCTCCCTGCAGTGCTGCATCGATCGCCTTGCGGTAGGTACGTGCAACGGTTGCAACATACAAAGCGGTCTTCATCCTGCCTTCGATCTTGAAGCTGTCGATACCGGCATCCAGCATCTGCGGAATATATTCGATCATGCACAGATCCTTGGAATTGAAAATATAGGTTCCGCGTTCATTTTCATAAACAGGAAGGTATTCGCCCGGTCTGCTCTCCTCCACAACCGCATATTTCCAGCGGCACGGATGTGTACAGGCTCCGTGATTGGCATCCCTTCCGGTAAAATAGTTGCTCAAAAGACAGCGCCCTGAATAGGAAATACACATAGCTCCATGGATAAAGCACTCGATTTCCATATCCTCCGGAATATTTTCCCGGATCTGCCTGATCTCGGCAAGTGAAAGCTCCCTAGCGCATACGACACGGCGGATTCCCTGCTCATACCAGAAACGGAAGGTCATGTAATTGGTATTATTGGCCTGTGTACTGATATGGATATCAATGTCCGGACAATTAGCCTTTGCTAACATTACCATGCCGGGATCAGCCACGATAATGGCATCCGGCTTAAGCTCTGCCAATTCCCGGAAATACCGTGCAGCTCCATCCAGATCATAATTGTGTGCAAGGATATTTGCTGTCACATGCACCTTAACATTGTGAGCATGTGCAAACTCAATTCCCTCTTTCATTTCTTCCGGTGTGAAATTTTTGGCCTTGGCACGAAGTCCAAAAGCCTCTCCACCGATATAAACGGCATCCGCACCAAATATAACAGCGGTTTTTAATACTTCCAGACTGCTGGCCGGAATTAACAACTCAGGTTTTCTCATTTTTATCTCCTAATATAAAACAACAGCAACACGATACCGGATTGCTCTGTGCTTTGCACTTTTATCTCCGGCATCATCTTGTGATCTCATTTACGCACGGAAACAGCCACACCGTCTCCCAGTGTCAGAATACTTGTCTGCAATTCATCATGATGTGTCAGGGTATACAGATATTCCCGCATCCTTCTGTGGATCGTGCGATCCCTTCTTGTAATGGCATATTTGGACTCGATAATATCACCATCCTGCATGACATTGTCCGAGATCAGCACTCCGCCCGGCGCAAGAATCCGCATGATCTCTGGCAGGTAATGAATGTACTGTCCCTTGGCGGCATCCATAAAAATAAAATCATATGGTCCCTCCAATGTCTTTAATACCTCGGCAGCATCACCTTCCAACAGCGTGATCCGTTCTTCCTTTCCGTATTTCTGAAAGTTAGCCCTGGCTATCGGGATTCTCTTTTCGTAGTTTTCTATTGTTGTAATATGTCCGTCTTGTGGCATAAACTCGCTCATCAATAAAGCAGAAAAACCGATCGCAGTTCCCACTTCCAGAATCCGCTTCGGTTTATTCATCAAAAGCATGGTGCGCATAAAGCTCTGCATCTCTTTGCGTATGATCGGCACCTGCGTCTGTATGGCATATGCTTCGAGTTCATCCAGATAAGCCGGATTGCCTGCATCCAAGGAATTGATGTAGGCAACAAATCGCTCATCGGTAATCATTTCTGACCTCTTTTTTATTCACTTTCCTCAACAGAATATCCATCCTCTTCCAAGGTGGATTCACTGTCGCTTCCATCTTCATTTTCAGGAATTACCACATCATCTGTATTGTTCATGATGGTCTCTTCCCCGCTGCTCTCAGAAGAATCCTGTGTCGAATCGGTTCCGTCATCATTTTCTTCCGTCACACCCGCAAGGCTTGCCAGCAGCTCTTCGGAGTTCATGGAATTGTTGAGAGTATAGGTTCCGGACTGGATGTCGTCCTTGTACTCTGAAAGTAAGATCTGTACCCAGAATAATTTCCAGTCTTCAACCAGACCAACATTTTCAAATTCTTTGGCAATTTCTTTGTTGTCCATGGTGTCTGTGACCGTCACCTGGATATCTCTGCCGGGTGCGATCGCGCAGGGCAGATCCGCAAAAATACGGTATCCAAAATTATAGGCATTAATCGCAGTATGATATAAATAATAAAGAACAACGATGGCAATGATCACACGTAAAACCATGCCCACAAATGCTCCTACGATTTTTTTTGCCTCCATACACAAGCTCCTCCTATTTTGACAAATCGAAATCCCTGGCAAAAGCTTCGCCGATATATGCTTCAAGCTCCTGATACATACGGCAGAATGCAAGCTCCGCCGCAAGGAAATCATTTACGATCGGATTTTTCCGAAACTCTTCATATTCCCTCTCAAAGCGGTCAGTTTCATCAAAGAGTCTATCTGAATCCGTCTCATTTTGCAACTTAAAGTTGCGTTCCCGGTATTCATCAATCTGTTTTTTCAATTCCAGATACTGTGTCGTGACCAGTTCTTTCTGTCTGAAATATTCCTGACAGACACTATCATTCCGGATTCTTTGTAAATAGTCATTGGTAATCTGTATATATTCGCTCATGCAAGCCTCTCAAAATATTTTTGCTCGGTGTCTACACTTCCATAATAATCGGTAAAATCATCGGACGGCGTTTGGTCTTTTTCCACAGATAATCGCCAAGATTGTCCTTGATGGCTGCTTTTATCTTGCCCCAGTCCGAAACATTTCTTTCCTGAAATCTCTCCATCAGGTCTATGACGATCTCCCGTGCTCCATCGATCAATTCATCTGATTCCCTGACATATACAAAACCTCTTGAAACAATGTCAGGACCGGATACCAGATAATTGCTTGCTGATTCTAAAGCCATAACAACGATCAGGATACCATCCTCAGCCAAATGCTGACGGTCGCGCAATACGATATTGCCGACGTCTCCCACTCCAAGACCATCGACATATACAGCGCCGGTCGGCACTTTACCGATAACCTCTGCACTGTCCTCGCCGATCTCCAAAACATCACCGGAGCTTAGGATGAAAATATTTTCACTGTCATATCCCAGTCCCTTTACGAGATTGGCCTGTGCGATCAGGTGACGGTATTCGCCATGTACCGGAATCGCATATTTGGGACGTACCAGTGTATAGAGAAGCTTGATCTCTTCCTGGCAGGCATGTCCGGAAACATGTGTATCCTGGAAGATAACCTTGGCCCCTTTTGCATACAATTCATTGATAATACGGGATACTGCTTTTTCATTGCCCGGAATCGGATGGGATGAAAAAATAACGGTATCGTTGGGTCCGATACTGACCTTGCGGTGTATGCCGCCTGCCATACGGCTTAAGGCTGCCATACTTTCGCCCTGACTTCCTGTCGTAATAATGACAGTCCGATCATCCGGATAATTTTTGAGCTCTTCAATATTGATCAGGGTATTGTCCGGTACATTGAGACAGCCGAGATTGGCTGCGGTATCAATGATGCTGACCATGCTACGGCCTTCCACAACAACCTTTCTGCCAAATTTGTATGCCGAGTTGATGATCTGCTGCACCCTGTCTACATTGGACGCAAAGGTTGCAATGATGATACGTGTTCCCGCATACTCTGCAAAAAGACTGTCAAATGTCTTGCCGACGGTTTTTTCTGACTGTGTAAAGCCCGGTCTTTCGGCATTGGTACTGTCGCACATAAGTGCCAGAACGCCTTTTTTGCCGATTTCCGCAAATCTCTGAAGATCAATGGCATCTCCGAATACCGGGGTATAATCTACTTTAAAATCTCCGGTATGAACAACGATACCGGCAGGTGAATAAATTGCAAGTGCTGCTGCATCTACAATACTGTGGTTGGTCTTGATAAATTCGATCCTGAAATTTCCAAAATTGATGATCTGCCCGAATTTGACCACCTTGCGCTTTACGATATGTTCCATTCCATGCTCTTTGAGCTTGTTTTCAATAATTCCCATGGTAAGGTTGGTCGCATAAATCGGTGCCGGAACATCCTTTAATACATAGGGCAGCGCTCCGATATGGTCCTCATGACCGTGGGTGATCATAAAACCTTTGATCTTGTCCAGATTTTCCTTTAAATAAGTCACATCCGGAATCACAAGATCAATACCAAGCATATCATCTTCCGGGAATGACAATCCGCAATCCACAACAATAATACTGTCTTCATATTCAAAGGCAGTAATATTCATACCAATTTGCTCCAGACCGCCCAAGGGTATAATCTTGAGCTTGGAAGGAGCTGTTGTTTTCTTTTTATTCAATTAATATTCCTCCAAATTCTTATCTGTCTGCAGATTCCGCATCCCGTGAACTTCTTCTCCAAAACCGGTTGTCAAAGCTTAATTCCACATCCGCAAAGCTTATCCGTGTTTTTTATGAATAAAATCCCCGCCATGCCGTTTTTACAGGCAGTTACTTTTTGTATTTAGTTGTTATAATCCTGATAATCATATCAAAATTTTTTATCACATCTTAATCTGTTATTTATATCTGCTTATCTTTTGATCCGCAGCTTAGTCCTGTGCATCATCCGACACAAGATCCACATCTTCGAGGATGTCTTCAAAAATGGCAGCTACCGCATCAAGCTCCTGATCGTCGCTGACAATTTCATATACACCTTCTGTATCTTCTTCTGAGGACAGATCCCTTAAGATCAGGGCCTCTGCATCTCCGTCTTCTTTATCTGTAACTAAAAGGTAGTTGATACCACCCAGTCTTGTCTGTTCTAATACATAAAATTCAACAGGTTCTGATCCCTGCTGGCTAAATTTGATTTTCTCCACGTTTGTCTCCTTGCCTATAGCAAAACCATCTGTCACTGCTTATCCTGCAGCAGCAGGCTGTCCAGATATCCCTGCAGGATAAAGGATGCTGCAATCGCATCTACATATTCTTTGCGGTTTTCGCGACGGATACCGGCTTCCATCATGACACGGTCTGCGGATACTGTGGTCAGTCTCTCATCCCACATCACCGGCTCTATTCCGGTACGACGGAACACCATATCGGCAAATTCCCTGCTCTTTTCGACGCGCTCGCCCTCTGTATTGTTCATATTTTTGGGCAGACCGATCACGATCCGGTCAACCTCATACTCTTCGATCAGTTCTTCAATTCTTGCCAAGGTCTGTCTCAGCTTGTTTTCCGATTTTCTGCGGATGATCTCCACGCTCTGTGCCGTAACCAATAAAGGATCACTGACAGCAACTCCTACCGTTTTTGATCCGAAATCCAGTCCCATGATCCTCATAAGTATATCCTCTTATTTCCAATTATTTGTCCGAATGTACTGCTTTAACATTTCTTCAACCAGTTCATCACGTTCAACCTTCATGATCAGGCTTCTGGCATTCATATGACTTGTAATATAGGTCGGATCCCCTGACATAATGTAGCCGACAATCTGGCTGACGGGATCGTATCCTTTTTCTGTAAGTGCTTCATATACGGTAGATAAAACAATCTTGACGCCGTTTTCCGGCTCCGTAACTTTAAAATATTGTGTACTTCCTAAATCTGGCATTTTATCACGTCCTTTATCCATAGATATTGATATTTTACCCCATTTTCCATAAAATTACAACTTTGGGGGCATAAAAACTGTACAATCCCTCTGTTAAGCAGGTTGCTTTCACAGATTTAACAGTCCTCCAGTTCCAGAATCTCATCCGTCAGCATCCCTTTCAGTCTGCCGCTTATGATCTTTCCGGACAACTCTTTTTCTGACATCTTACTATCCATCTTTTTAGCAACCTTTACATACCTCATGGTATGGCCGATCATATACCGGCTGCCGTTAATTTCTTTTTCCTCTTCTAACAGGACAGACTCTTCCTTGCCTATAAAGGACTGCCGGTACGCAAGTGACTGCTTTTGTTCCAGTAAAAGCAGCTCATGTGTCCTCTGCTTTTTGACATTGCCGTCTATCTGATCCGGCATGGTGGCTGCCACCGTATTTTTTCTCCGCGAATAGGGAAAGATATGCATTTCAAAAAAATGAATATCGGACAGAAATTCCCTGGTCTGAAGAAATTCTTCCTCTGTTTCACCCGGAAAACCCGCAATCACATCGGTGGTAATAGCCGGATTGTCAAAATATTTCCGTAGATATGCCACGCCCTGACGGTACTCATCCGTCGTATAGTGACGGTTCATGCGGCGAAGTGTCTCATCGCAGCCGCTCTGCAGCGACAGATGAAAATGAGGACATATCTTGTGAAGCCCGGATAAATGTCTGGCAAAGCCTTCGGTCACAACTCTTGGCTCCAGCGATCCCAGCCGTATCCTCTCCACTCCATCAATGTCGTGGATAAAGTCGATCAGCTCTTCCAGTCTGGATACTCCCTTTCCATAAGTTACCACTTCCTTACCGGCCTCTGTTTCAAGCTCTGTCTCTTTTAAATATTCGGGATCAAAGTCTATGCCGTAGGAGCTGATATGAATCCCGGTTAAAACAAATTCCTGATATCCTGCCCTGACCAGTCCTTCAATCTCACTGCGGATATCCTCCGGCTGTCTCGAACGGACACGTCCTCTGGCAAACGGAATAATACAATAGGTGCAGAACTGATTGCATCCGTCCTGGATCTTGATATATGCGCGAGTGTGCTCACCGGTTTTTTTCAGCTGCATTTCTTCGTATTCATTTGTATGGTTGATATCTATAATTGTCTGATGCTCTGCTTCTTCATTTTGTTGCTCTTTTAAAACATCAGCTCCGCTGTCATCCGCAGCCGGTTTTCTCCATACAGTTTTGTCAAGATAGTTTTCCACAATCTCAACCGTATCCTTTTTACGGTTGTTACCGATTGCGAGATCAATACACGGATCCAGCTCCACCTGCTCGCTGTCCGTCTGGACATAACAGCCCAGCGCCACGACCACAGCGTCCGGATTCCTCTTTTTAGCCTGATGCAGCATCTGCCTGCTTTTTCTATCTGCAATATTGGTTACCGTACAGGTATTGACAATGTAAACATCTGCATTTTGATCAAAAGGTACAATACAATATCCCTTTTCTTCAAATTTTTGTTGCACAACATCCAACTCGTAGGAGTTTACCTTGCATCCCAGGTTATGAAATGCCACATTTTGTATCTTTTTTTTCACAATCTTTGTACTCTTTTCTTATTGACTTTTCAATATCTAACCTTTAGTATAAAGGAGAAGGTATTAATTGAAAAGGAGGAATTTTTAATGAAAACAGTTCAGATTTCATTAAACTCAATTGACAAAGTAAAATCATTTGTTAATGACATCACAAAATTCGATTATGATTTCGATCTTGTTTCAGGAAGATACGTAATCGATGCAAAATCTATCATGGGTATCTTCAGTTTAGATCTTTCTAAGCCGATCGATTTAAACATCCACGCAGAAGACAATATTGATGATGTATTAGCAGTATTGAAACCTTACATTATTTAATTGAGTTCGCGGTACGAACCGCACACAACCTGACATCTGTTATGCAGATGTCACATATTGGAAAGAAAGTATTCAGCCGGTATATAGTACCGGCTGATTTTTTACCTTGTAATTTACTGTCCGCTCTGCTATTCTTAATATAGTGAACAGTTTATCACAAAAGGGGTTATATTATGAGGGAAAATAAAGGTTTTTCATTGGTCGAGCTGATCACCGTTATTGCGATCATGGGCGTCTTAGTCGGCATCCTGGTTCCGACCTATATGATTTATGTACAAAAGTCTCGAGTTTCCAGCGATTCACAGCTGGTCGATTCCATTTCCAAAGCACTGACCTATGCGGCAACGGATCCCAAGACATCTGAGGATGCTGCCAGCACGGCATTGCTCAACAGTCTCAGCAATCCCACCAAATTAGAAGATTTAGGCTCTCCTTCCGGCAATGTCCTTGCCGCAGAGATCATGGATACACTTTGTCTGCCCGACCTTAACCAGTCGACCTACGAAGCACTGATCAAGTCAGCGCACGCTTCCAACTGCCATATATACATCCAGAACCGCGGCACGCTGGATACGCCCTTTGTGGTATGGATCAGCAACACTGACAAAAGAGGACACGGTGACACCTCCAACAATGCACCGACCATGGACGATATCGGCAACTGTATCTGCGTTGAATAGACAAGTTGAAAATCCACATTGATGATACAAACAAAATGCACAGCTTTCCGGCTGTGCATTTTTATTATCTATTCGTTTTATTTATCATATTATGATCCCCCATATCGGATTCAACATAATATGTGAATAATCATCCATTAGATAGATCAGACTGCGGTTTTACTGCACTTTGATGATCTCACGTGTCTTGAGTGCTGTTTCCACCATTTCATCAATCTTATCAAATACATTCTGCTCATGCTGTCTGATTACCTTTAAATTGGGCTTGGTAACCGGATGCTTTGCCACAAATATGGTACAGCAGTCCTCAAACGGCAGGATAGATGTCTCATAGGTATTGATCTTTTCAGAAATATCCACAATATCCTGTTTGTCAAATGCAATAAGCGGACGGTAAACCGGAAGAGTGCATACCTCGTTGGTCGCCATCAGCGCCTGCATCGTCTGGCTGGCTACCTGGCCGATGCTTTCTCCTGTTACCAGCCCCAGACATTCTGTCTCTTTGGCGATCATTTCAGCGATACGCATCATATACCGGCGCATGATAATGGTAAGCTCATCATGAGGGCATTTCTCATAAATGTAAAGCTGGATATCTGTAAAGTTGATCACATGCAGGTTGATCGGACCGGAATATTCGGATACGAAACGGGCAAGATCCACAACCTTTTGTTTCGCTCTCTCACTGGTGTACGGCGGTGCATGGAAGTATACAGCTTCAAGAGTTACCCCTCGCTTACTGATCATATATCCGGCTACCGGAGAATCGATACCACCGGACAACAGAAGCATTGCCTTTCCACCGGTACCCACCGGCATTCCGCCGGGTCCCGGAATGACCTCTGAATAAATATATATTTTTTCCCGGATTTCAATATTGAGCTCGATATCCGGATTGTGCACATCTACCTTCATCTCAGGGAAAGCGTCCAAGATTACGCCACCCATATCGGCATTGACTTCCATGGAGCTCTTCGGATAATTTTTTCTGGCTCTTCTGGTACATACCTTAAAGGTCTTATTTTTATCCGGATACACATTTTCAATAAAATTGATGACATCCTTTCCGAGCTTTTCAAAGCCTTCATCCTCTACATATACAACCGGACAGATACCGGAAATACCAAATACTTTTTTGAGCGCAGCCACGGTCTCGTCAAAATCAAACTCGCTGACTGCATCCACATAAATTCTTCCCTGTGTTCTTCTGGTCTTGAACTGACCCTCTATTTTGGAAAGGGCAAACTCGATCTGTCTTACAAGCGCTTCTTCAAAAAGATATCTGTTTTTTCCCTTTACTCCAATCTCTGCGTACTTAATTAAAAATGCGGTAAACATTTCTTTCTCCTCTCATGATAAAATCGGTGTCTCTCCGATCACATATATTTTACATGCATATTCTGCACATCTATTTGCATATCTGCTTTATGATACATGTCGCATATCTGCTTTATATACCGGATGCAGCTTTAGTGTCTTGTATATCTGCGAAGCATCGGCACAAGCTCATAGATACATTTTAATGTATAATCGATTTCCTCCTGTGTCGTAAATACACTCAGGCTGAAACGGATGGTGGAATCCATCAGATCTGTCGAAAGCTTCATGGCATTTAGCGTATCACTGACGGTATGCTTGTGTGAAGCACAGGCACTTCCTGCCGATACATAGATGCCCTTATCCTCTAGCGAATGCAGCATGACCTCTGACCTGATACCGGCGATAGATGCCGATACAATATGAGGTGCTCCGGTCTCATCCTGCGGTCCGTTGATCTTGACATGGTCAATCCTTGACAGACCATCGACAAGTCTTTTTTTCAATGCATATAAGCGGTTGGTATCCTCCACAAGATCTTTGTAGATCAGTTCACTGGCCTTTCCAAGTCCGGCTACACCCGGAATATTTTCCGTACCGGAACGGTAACCGTTCTGCTGTCCGCCACCGTAGATGATCGGTTTAATCTTGACCTTTTCATCAATATACAAAAAACCGGTTCCCTTAGGTCCGTGTATTTTGTGGCCACTTACCGATACCATATCGATCTTCCACTTCTTGGGAAGCAGACGAAGCTTTCCAAATCCCTGCACTGCATCAACATGGAACAAGGTCTTAGGATTGACGCTCTTGATGATCTCTCCGGCCTCGTCGATCGGCTGTATGGCTCCGACCTCATTGTTGACAAACATAATGGATACCAGGATCGTATCCGGTCTGATCGCTCTTTTCAGCTCTTCAAGTGAAATCTGTCCGTATTCATCCACAGACAGATAGGTCATTTCAAATCCGAGCTCCTTTAAATGATCCATTGTCCGTAAAATAGCCGGATGCTCAATCTGCGTAGTTATCAGATGCTTACCACTGCGATGGTTGGCAAATGCCGTCCCCATCAGGGCCCAGTTATCCGATTCGGTTCCTCCTGAGGTAAAATAGATCTCTTTTTCCTTTACCTTCATAATTCCCGCAATCGCAGACTTGCTATATTTCAGATACTTCTCGGCATCCACACCCTTTTGGTGCATGCTTGAAGCATTTCCATAATCATGGGTCATAATATCCGCAACCAGTTCGGCAACCTCGGGGTATGCTTTTGTTGTTGCAGAATTGTCCAAATATATTTCCATTGTCTTAAACTCCCTTCATAGGTTTCCTGTGTTTCTTACTATTATCCTATGTTAAAACAGGCATCCAAGTGACTGAATTACGCGTCCATATCCGGCATTGCAATCTCCATCTGATACATCAGAATTGACAGCACTGTCATTCCTGCCGTTTCGGTGCGAAGGATCCGTTTTCCAAGGGAAATCGCCTGAAATCCACACTCTGTGGCTGTCATTACTTCTTTTTCATCAAAGCCGCCCTCCGGTCCGATCCATACCGCAACACTGTCTCCCGGACGGATGGACGAAACAAGCTCTTTGGTGGCTTCCATTCCGGTGGCAAGCTCATAAGGGAGCATCTTTACCTGCATGTTTTCGGCATAGGCAAGCGCCTCCTCTACAGAAAGAACACCATGCACCTTGGGAATGATGCCTCTTTTGCTCTGTTTGGCTGCCGATTCTGCAATGGTCTGCCAGCGTTTGCATTTTGACGCCGCCTTTTTGTCATCCAGGCGGACAACACAGCGCTTCATGGCAACCGGGATCACTTCGTAAACACCCAGTTCAACTGCCTTCTGGACGATCAGCTCCATCTTGTCTGACTTGGGAAGTCCCTGAAACAGATAGATTTTGGCAGGCAGCTCCACGCCGTCTTCTTTTATGAAACGCACCTCGCACTCTACCGTATCCTCTGTATATGCAACAATGCCGACACGGTATTCCTTCTGGTCGCAGCCGTTAGACAATGCTAACTCTTCACCGACCTTCATGCGCAGGACGTTTTTGATATGATTGACATCACTGCCCGTAATATACGCTTTGGTTCCCTGTATCTGTTCGGGCTCTACAAAAAACTGATACATACTACCTCCGGGCTGTTACGCTGACCCATTCATTTTGTCTGGTCACTTCAAGTACTTCCATGCCTGCTGCCTTGACAGCATCCACAACCAGTTGCTCTTTTTCAGCAATGATACCGGATGTAATATAAATTCCACCGGGCTTTAAACATTTTTTGACAACAGGGGTAAGCGGCAGCAATACCTCTGCAAGAATATTGGCTACTACGATATCATACTTTTCATAACCAACTCTGTCCTGAATTTCAGGATCGGATATGATATTACCGATCATCATTTCAAACTGGTCTGCATTGACACCGTTGACTTCCATATTTTCACGCACCGCTTCAACCGCGCAGGGATCCAGATCGGTTCCCACAGCCTCTTTAATGCCATACATCAAAGATACGATCGCTAATATTCCGCTTCCGGTTCCTACATCGAGTAAAACCGTCTCAGGCGTAATATATTTTTTAAGCTGACGGATGCAAAGCTGGGTTGTTTCATGCATACCGGTTCCAAATGCAGTTCCCGGATCAATATGCAAAATCTTTTTGTCCTGATCTTCAGGCTTTATCTCTTCCCATGAGGGTGTGACCAGAAGATCATCAATATAAAACTGATGGAAAAACTCTTTCCAGTTGTTCAGCCAGTCTTTATCCTCGGTTTCGGAGATCGTGATGCTTCCTTCTCCTATATCCATATATTCCCGGATTTCAGAAAGTTTATTCCGGACAGCTTCCACAAGTGCATCCATATCGGGCGCCTGTCCATTGCTGACGATAAAATAGGAATTGTCCATATCATCTGAAAGACCATTCTGCGTTGCAATTCCTTTTTCTTCATCATCTGAAGGAACCTCAACAAAAAAGCTCAAATATGCAATTCCGTCATCCTCCGGTCCATCAGGCAGGATATCGACAAACATCTGCTCTTTTTCCCATGCAGTAAGCGGCACATGATCCTCGATCATAGCGCCTTCCAGTCCCAGATCATACAGCTCTGAGATAATGATATCTTCTGCATCGGTAACCGTTTTAACCGTTAGTTTTTTCCATTTCATATAGCTGATAATCAAAACCATCGAATGAAAATGGTTTTGTCCTTTCTCAATTATCTATGATTATTCTAAATTACTGCAATCTGATCCGTACAGACATCTCGTGTGCTGCCAGTCCTTCCGTATGAGCCATTGTCATGCAGGTATCGGAAAGATTCATCAATCCCTCTTTGGTAATATGCTGCACAAATGAAGTCTTTAAGAAAGTGCCGACATATACGCCGTTGGAGAATTTGGCATTTTTCATAGTCGGAAGTGTGTGGTTAGTGCCAGAGCAGTAATCGCCCAGAGCAACCGGTGCATCCTCTCCGATAAACAGTGAACCAAACTGATACAGCTTTTTGCTGTACTCTACAGGATCCTTGGTGTGAACCTCCAGGTGCTCCGGAGCTGCCTCATTGGCAAGTGCAGCCATCTCATCCATATCATCTGCAATAATGATTGTGCCGTTATCAGCAAAGCTCTGCATTGCAGCTTCACCGGTAGGAAGCTTTGCGGCAAGCTCTTCCATTGCCTTTAAAATAGCCGGAACCTTGCTTTCATCTGTAATGATCAGTGTAGACTGTGCAAATGCATCATGCTCACTCTGTGCAAGCAGATCGATCGCGATATATTCCGGATTGGCAGTCTCATCGGCTACGATCAGAACCTCGGAAGGTCCGGCCAGGGAGTCAATACCAACGGTACCCATAACCTGTCTCTTGGCTTCTGTCACATAACGGTTGCCGGGGCCTGCGATCAGATCTACCTTGCCGATGCTCTCTGTACCATATGCCATGGCTGCAATCGCCTGTGCGCCGCCTACTGTATAAATCTCATCTACTCCGCCAATGTCCATGGCAACAAGTGTTGCCGGATGGATCATGCCATAATCCTTATTGGCCGGTGAACATGCAACTGTCCTTTTTACTCCTGCGATCTTGGCCGGAATGGAAAGCATCA
Organism: uncultured Lachnospiraceae bacterium; assembly: GCA_900317505.1. Taxonomy (GTDB): domain Bacteria; phylum Bacillota; class Clostridia; order Lachnospirales; family Lachnospiraceae; genus UBA2882. Next base: position 28,271 of record ONHB01000012.1, read on the forward strand.
GTGCTGTACTCGGAAGCGGAAATCTGCCGCCCGGTACATACAGACCGGCTCCGTCTACGGGGATCAGTCTGTGTCCTAATTCCACACCCTTGACAGGGCTTTCCACATGAAGCGGCTTAATGCAGTTTAACTGCTCTTTTGCATAAAAGGAAATCTGGGTTGCTGCTTTGCGGAAGCTTTCTACCACATGATCATCAACCATGCTGTATGCTTTTTCTATATCCTCTTTGGAAACACGGATCTGTGTAAGCTTTGTATGATCAAACTTCTCTGCCAGATCCTTTAATGCCTGATCCTTGTCCTGTCTGACCTGACAGATAATATCAGCTACGGCCTTGGTCGCTGCTGCATCACGTACTTCTTTTGCTTCTTTTGCGCTCTTATAATATTTCATCTCAAACTTCCTTTCCTGTATTCTTTCTACCCTAATATATCACATTGATAATCGTGAAACTATATATTTTCGCGAATTTATTGCTCCACAACCGTCTAATACTATAACACATTCTAAAAAAATACACAAAAAAACTCTTTGAATCCACAGTCACACACATCATTGCACGACTATATCATCAAAGAGTTTGCATTTTATATCATTTCTGCTTTTATTTTAGGATTTATTTTACTGATAAAATCTATTTAAAAAAGCCTTTTTTCTTTTTGCTTTCCTTGGTATCCTTGCCCTCGGTATGATTTTTAACGGCATCCAGAGAACCTCCGGTTACTTCGTCAAATTTCTTCATGAGGTCTTTTGCTTCTGCAGAAAGCTTGGTCGGTGTCTCTACAACCAATGTCACATAGTGGTCGCCACGTACGTTTTTATCACGCAGGGTCGGAACTCCCTTGCCTTTTAAGCGCACCTTGGTATCAGTCTGTGTACCGGGCTTGACATCATAGGCAACACGGCCGTCAATCGTATCAATCAAAATCTCACCGCCGAGTGCAGCTACTGCAAAGGACATTGGAACCGTTGAATAAATATTGTAATCCTGTCTCTGGAAAATCGGATGTCTGGAAACAAGCACCTCTACCAACAGATCACCTCTCGGTCCACCGTTGATACCGGGCTCACCCTTATCCCTGATACGGATACTCTGACCATCATCAATACCTGCCGGAATGGAAACCTGAATTTTCTTTCTGCTGGAAATATATCCGGTTCCATGGCAGTCTGTACATTTTTCTTTGATAATTTTACCGCTGCCGCCACAGTCCGGACAAGTCTGGACATTGCGCACGGTTCCAAAGAAAGACTGGCTGGTAAATACGATCTGACCTTTACCACCACATTTCGGACATGTTTCCTTGGACGTTCCCGGTTTGGCTCCGGTTCCGTGACAGGTCTTACATTCATCCTTTAAATTGAGTTCGAGTTCTTTTTCTACACCAAAACAGGCTTCTTCAAAAGAAATTCTGACACTGGTACGGATATTGGCACCCTTCATGGGTCCGTTATTGGCTCTACGGCTCCCGCCGCCACCAAACATTCCACCGAAAAGGTCACCGAAAATATCGCCAAAGTCCATGTTGTTGAAATCAAATCCGCCGGCACCGCCTGTTCCGTCAAACGCCGCATGACCAAACTGGTCGTACTGCTTACGTTTTTCCGGATCACTCAATACCGCATAGGCTTCGGAAGCTTCTTTGAATTTTTTTTCGGCTTCGGCATCACCCGGATTCATATCCGGGTGATATTTTTTAGCCAAAACACGATATGCTTTTTTTATCGCCGCCTCGTCTGCATTTTTGTCAACGCCGAGGACTTCATAATAGTCTCTTTTTTGTTCAGCCATAACAGATTAAACCTCTCGATAATCTCCATCTACAACATCGCTGTCTGCTGCAGATGCATCAGAAGCATTGGAAGCACCGTTAAATCCGGCACCCATGTCAGGACCTGCGCCTGCGGCACCGCCGTTAGCGGCCTGAGCCTGCTCATACATCTTTGTGAAGACGCCCTGAGCGGATTTCATCAGTTTTTCGTTAGCTGCTTTTAATTCATCTAACTGGCTGTCTGTCATTTCCTGATCTTTTGTCTTTTCCAGAATGTCTTTTACAGCCTGGATATCAGCTTCTACAGCTGCTTTCTCGCTGTCTGATACTTTGTCTCCGACATCATTTAATGCTTTTTCGGTCTGGAATACAAATGAGTCAGCTTCATTTCTGGCATCGATTGCTTCTTTTCTCTTCTTATCCTGTGCTTCATATTCAGCAGCTTCTTTGACTGCTTTGTCGATATCAGCATCGGACATGTTGGAGCTTGCAGTAATGGTAATGTGCTGCTCTTTACCTGTTCCCAGATCTTTGGCAGATACATTTACGATACCGTTGGCATCAATATCAAATGTAACCTCGATCTGAGGGATTCCTCTCGGAGCGGGAGCAATACCGTCTAAGCGGAACTGTCCTAAGGATTTGTTATCTCTTGCAAACTGTCTCTCACCCTGTAATACGTTGATATCTACAGCGGTCTGATTGTCTGCTGCTGTTGAGAATACCTGGCTCTTCTTTGTAGGAATTGTTGTATTTCTTTCGATCAATTTGGTTGCAACGCCGCCCATGGTTTCGATAGAAAGTGAAAGCGGAGTAACATCCAGAAGAAGGATATCGCCGGCACCGGCATCGCCTGCTAATTTACCACCCTGAACAGAAGCACCAAGTGCTACACATTCGTCAGGATTTAATGATTTGTTGGGCTCTTTTCCGGTCAGCTGTTTTACTTTTTCCTGTACGGCAGGGATACGTGTAGATCCACCAACCAGTAATACTTTGGAAATATCTGCTGTTGTTAAACCTGCATCTCTTAATGCATTCTGAACAGGAATAGCTGTTCTTTCAACTAAGTCAGATGTTAATTCATCAAATTTAGCTCTTGTCAGGTTCATATCAAAGTGCTTCGGTCCTTCTGCTGTTGCAGTAATGAAAGGCAGGTTGATATTGGTTGTTGTTGCAGATGAAAGCTCTTTCTTAGCTTTTTCTGCTGCTTCTTTTAATCTCTGTAATGCCATCTTATCTGTTGATAAGTCAACGCCCTCTGCGTTTTTGAACTCTTTAAGCATCCAGTCAATGATCTTCTGGTCAAAATCATCACCGCCAAGATGTGTATCACCGTTGGTTGACAATACTTCGATAACTCCATCACCGATCTCGATGATAGATACATCAAATGTACCACCACCTAAGTCGTATACCATGATCTTCTGTTCTTTTTCATTATCAAGACCATAAGCCAGAGCTGCTGCAGTAGGCTCGTTGATGATACGTTTTACTTCCAGACCGGCGATCTTACCGGCATCCTTAGTTGCCTGACGCTGAGCATCGTTGAAGTATGCAGGTACTGTGATAACAGCTTCTGTAACTTTTTCTCCCAGATAGTTTTCAGCATCTGCTTTCAATTTCTGTAAGATCATAGCGGAAATCTGCTGAGGAGAATATTTTTTACCATCAATGGTACGTCCGTTATCTGTACCCATATCCCTCTTGATTGAAGAGATTGTCTTATCTGCATTGGTAACAGCCTGTCGTTTTGCAGGTTCACCAACCAGTCTTTCTCCTGTTTTTGTAAATGCTACAACGGAAGGTGTTGTACGTGCGCCTTCCTGGTTAGCGATAACGGTGGGTTTACCACCTTCCATTACAGCTACACAGCTGTTGGTTGTTCCTAAGTCAATACCAATAATTTTACTCATAATTTTTACCTCCTGGGTTATCCCAATTTATAATAATGATTGTTACTTTCTATTTCAAAAGGATTTCTCCTTATGACCGATTATCGGTTGGCAGCTACTGCACAACTGCTACCATACTGTGTCTTACAACAGTGTCGTGGTATGTGTATCCTTTCTGGAGCTCCTGCGCGATCACACCTGATTCATATTCATCCGATTCGACCTGCATCACCGCGTTGTGAAGGTTGGGATCAAATTCTTTTCCAACGGCTTCGATCGGTTTTACTCCAAGTCCGTCAAGCTCTGTTACCATCTGCTTGTAAATCTTATTCATACCATCCGCGAACGGTGTATCTTTTTCTTCTTCCGGTATCATGGCAAGACCACGTTCAAAATTGTCAATCACGGGAAGCATCTTTTCAATGACGCTTCTTGCTCCGGTTTCAAACATTGCTGTTTTTTCTTTTTCACTACGGTTGCGGAAATTTTCAAACTCGGCAAGCTGTCTTTTTACTTTATCTTCCAGCTCTTCGATCTTTTCCTGTGCCTTGTCTTTTTTCTTATCTTTCTTACCGAAAATCTTTTTGCCGTCCTTTTCTGCGCTGTCAGCTTCTGCTTCCTTGTCCCCGGCTTTTTCTCCGGCGGCATCTTTTTCATCTGCCTGTGCATCTGTTGCGGCATCTTCCGGTTTTGTTGTTTCATCCACGGTATTTTCTGTATCTACCGCTTCATCATCCAATTCCTTCTTGATATCTTCTGCCATATCTTAAACTAACTGTCCTTTCTGTTTTTTCCATATAATTCTTCCATCTGGCTCATCATCGTATGCATGGTACCGACTACTTTTTCATAGTCCATACGCTTTGGTCCGATAATACCGATCGTACCTTTCATGCCTTCGCCAAGCTCATATGTGGCTGTTACTACGCTGCAATCCTTCATAGCCTCAACCTGATTTTCATCACCGATGTAAATCTGAATACCATTGGCATCATCCTTTGACAGATTATCCTGTACAAGCGTCGTCAACAGCTTCTTCTCTTCAAAGGTATTGATGATCTCGCTGGCTTTGGTCTGATCTGCAAGTTCCGGATATTTAAAAATATTGTTAGTACCGGAGGTGTAAATCTGAAGATCATCATCAGCCTTGATGGAATCAGCTACAGCATCTATGACGTCTCCCACAATCTCACTGTGGATGCCCGCCTGCTGTTTGAGCTTTGCGATCAGTCCAAGATTGATTTCCTCAATCGGAAGACCATTCAAATGTGTGTTGAGCAGGATGTTAAGCTTTAAAAGTGTCTCATCATCCAGTTCCTCGGAAATGGATAAGATATTATTTTTAATAATATTGCCATCCAAAACCACAACTGCAACCAACTGGTTGGCATCCACTCTGGATAACTGGATAAACTTCAACTTATTGCCATTGCAGGTCGGTGTGGAAATCATCGTCGCATAATTGGTATTGACTGCAAGTGTCCTTGCTACCTGCTTGAGCATGTTGTCCATCTTTTCTTCTTTTTCGACTAACAGCTCTTTTAATTCCTCGACCTCTTTATCCTTGGCTGAAATCCTACTTTCCATATCGCTCATCATCGTATCGACGTATAAGCGATATCCTTTATCGGAAGGAATACGTCCTGCGGATGTATGTGGCTGGATAATGTAGCCCATCTCTTCCAGATCCGCCATCTCATTACGGATAGTTGCGGAACTGAGATTTAAATCTGTATATTTGGAAATCGTACGACTTCCTACCGGCTCACCGGTCTCTAAATATGTTTTGATGATTGCCTGAAGGATCGTCATCTTTCTTTCATCGAGTTCCACACCATCACTTCCTTCCATATGCGGTTTCTTTGTTGTTAGCACTCAACTAATTAGAGTGCTAATATCTTTTCTGTATATTAAGTTAGCACCACAGTCTTTTATTGTCAACACAAAAATTGCGGATATTTATAAAGAAAATATAAACTTTTGATTTGGGGTTGTGAGCCGACCTGTCCGGGGAACTGCCTGTCACGCCTATGTCCTTCTCGGAGCGCATATCGGATTGCTAATTTGTCGATGCCGCCCCTCGGCTCTTTTGATTTATTTGTGTGCTTCACTAAATGGACGGCGCCCCTCCGGTGTCCATTTAGTGAAGCACACAAATTTTGAGCCTCAGAGCGGCATCTGACAAATTTACGCAATCCGATATGAAATGCTCCGAAAAGGACATAGGCGTGACAGGCAGTTCCCCGGACAGGCCGGCGTATAAAGCCAATCAAGTAATTTCTTTCATTTATATATAAAGAACAAAAAATACCGCGGGATCTATGTAAATCCTGCGGTATCCATCATTCATCATTTATTCTGTTGTGTACTTATAACGGCACATCAATCTGTCGGTTTAGATTCCGAAGCTTCCGGTGATCTCTCCATTGATCACATAATAAGCGCGGCTCTCTTCCGGCTTTACATACAGATCAACTGTTTTGAAGTCTGCCGGTTTGTTGCCCAGATCATATTTCCATACATCCTTTGCAATTTTAATCAGGTCATCATTGGTATAAGATTTGCCATCAAACTGCAGATGCACAACAGCCTTTGTCTCTGCCTTTTTTGCAGGAGCTTTCTTAGCCGGTGCTTTTTTAGCGGGAGTTTCTTTTTTTGCAACTTCTTTTTTAACTTCATCTTTTACTGCCGGTACTTTTGCCACAACGGCCTTTACAACTGCTTTTGTCTTTGTCTCTGCCATATATATACTCCTCCTTGCTACACATATCAGGTAATCATGAAACATCTATGATCCTATCAATCATGGCTTCATTTACCAACCTTTTTATAACTATGAGTTTAACGCAAAATACCTGCTATGTCAATTTATCAGCCATAGTTTCCATTGCCAGGTTGTCTGTTATTTATCAATTAGCATATGCTTACCCTGCCATGATCGCGCGGGCTGAGAAATACAGAATCACTAAGATACCAAGCACGATACGGTACCATCCAAATACTTTGAAGTCGTGCTTTTTGATGTAATCCATCAGGAAACGGATAACAAAAACGGAAACTAAAAATGCCACGATCATACCGGTAAGCAGAATAGCCGCTTCCATACCGGTAAAATGGAAGCCGAATTTTACGATCTTTAACAGGCTGGCTCCAAACATAACCGGAATGGCAAGGAAGAATGTAAATTCTGCTGCCACTGTTCTGGATACGCCGATCAGCAAAGCACCGACAATCGTTGCGCCGGAACGGGATGTGCCGGGAAATACTGCAGCGATCAGCTGGAACATACCAATAATAAAAGCGGTTTTATAATCCAGATCTTTCAGCCTGCGGATCTTCGGTTTCTTATTTTTATTGTAATTTTCAACTATAATAAAGAGAACACCGAATAAGATCAGCATAATTGCTACGACCCACGGATTGTACAGATATTTGTCGATCAGATCATCAAATAAAAGACCTACGATCGCGGCCGGGATGCATGCCACCAGGATCTTGAACCACAGGATAAAGACATTTTTACGCACATAGCCATGATGCTCTTTTGCCTTCTCCCCCAGATAAAACGGAAAAATCTTGTTCCAATACAACACAACAACCGCCATGATCGCGCCAAGCTGGATAACAACCTCAAACATGGACCAGAATTCATCACTGACATCCAGTGTGACAAATTCATTTAATAAGATCATGTGTCCGGTACTGCTGATAGGCAGCCACTCTGTGATGCCTTCCACAATACCAAATAAAATCGCCTTTAAAATTTCTATCATTTTGATATGATTCCTTTCTGGTAAGTTTATATATTCCGCTTCTATTTACAGTTAAATATAAGCAGTTTCTTTTATTTTGATGACAAATACTCCTGTAAATCATCGATCAGCATCTGTGTACGGAGTTGTTTTCCTTCATTATTAAGATGCAGATATGTATTATAAAATAAATTTTTGTCCATCCGGTAATCTTCATACCTGCCAATTAACGGAAAGTCCAGTCGTTCTTCTATCTGATCCGAAAATGCCACATATTCCTCCACAGGCGGTGTATAAGAAATCACCGGGGTCGGATACGGTGTTACCAACAGGGTGGCACCTTTTTCCTGCAAGGTCTGATTGAGCTTATTTAAGCGGTCAATGGTTTCATCGCCGATCTCCGGGATATGTGCCTCCGCCAGCTCTTCATCTGAAATAACAAGTGCCGGCCGGTCATAAATATTGTCGCCATATTCATTGAACTGCAGACGGCTGTATTCGGTTCCGCTGTCCATATTGCCAATTCCCTGACTCCACAGATCCAGACAGTCCTTTAAATAAGTCGGATAGGCTTTTATCATGGACGGCCAGTCCTTCAGCCGGATGTATTTCCATAACGCCGGATGATTTTCGATCGTGATCCATGCAAGCTCCGGGTTTTTGATAATATCTCCATCCGCAAAATTGCTATAGCTGATAATCACAATATCGCCCTCATAGATATTCTGCACCGCGGCCTGTTCATTGAACGGATTGCCAATCCCGCCATGCATTCCCATGTTGACAACAGGCATTCCCATGGCTTCTTCCAGTTTTTGTGAATCAACACCAAACGCCCAGTTGGAATTGCCGACAAGTACAATTTTGGCTTCATCAATCGAGCACAATCGTTCATTCTTGTCAATAAGCGAAGCCTGATAATTGAGTAAATACTGCGGCATAACGATCACAAAACAAAAAAGCACGATCAATGCCAGCATGACCAGACATTTTATTAAAAACACAGCTTTCTTTTTCATATGATTTCCTTTAATACTTTTTACCGGGTTTCCATTTATATTTCAATTAGCTCATGCTAATTTCGTATATCCGTTACGTCATCAGGCACCCAGATCCTTATTTAGAACTGAAAGTAAATAAACTCTGTCTGTGTATAATCCAGTCCGTAAGCCCCATATACCATTATCATAAATAACAGTCCAATATATAAAAGCCATCGGAACCACATTCCCTGTGACAAAACCAGTTCAAAAACACTATATATCTTTTGCTCACTGCTAACTGCTTTGGAGATCATTGCATGATCTTTTTTTTCTAAAAGATAATAATGATTTTTTAAAATATCGAATGTAAACAACAAAAGCATTGCAAAGATCAGTGCCACAAGCTGCTGCATCGAATATCCCATACGGTTGACCGCCAGTCCGAAAAACTTGGGCAGCTGGAAGGCAGTTACCATCTGCCGCAGCATATAAAGCGCGGTACTGAAGCTGTCCACCCTGAAAAACAGCCATGAAAAATCAACCAGTATAAAGGTAATAAGACCACATCCAAAGCGGTAGCTGAACCGGTCCTCTTTTACCTCGAAAAAGTTCTTTAGCTTCTGCCGTATACCGACTGTCGCATCCTGTATGATCATGTAAATACCATTGATCACACCCCATGCAACGTAAGACCACGATGCTCCATGCCACAATCCGCTCACAAAAAATACAATAAAGGTATTGAGATATTTGCGAAGCTTTCCCTTTCTGTTTCCTCCAAGCGGAATATAAAGATAATCCGTAAACCATCCTGTCAGGGATATATGCCAGCGTTTCCAGAAATCTTTGACGCTCAGTGCCTGATAAGGCGCATTGAAATTTTCCATCAATGAAAAGCCAAGTACCTTGGCGCTGCCGATCGCCAGATATGTATAACCGCCAAAATCACAATAAATCTGGAATGCAAACAAAACTGTCGCAAGCGCAATCTCCACACCGGTATATGCAGGATAATTCTGATATACGAGATCTACGCAGGTTGCCAGATTATCTGCGATCATAATTTTCATAAACAGCCCCCAGAGCATGATCAGAAGTCCTTCCCGCACTCTGTCTGTTTCAAATGTATGTGGCTCATCAAACTGTTTTAATAAATTGGTGCTTCGCTCGATTGGACCGGCAACCAGCTGGGGAAAGAACGATACAAACAACATATAGCGGAACAGATTGGTAGTCGCCTTAGTTTTGCCCCGGTATACATCCATCGTATATCCCAGTGCCTGAAAGATATAAAATGAAATGCCGACCGGAAGCAGGATATCCAAAGTCTTTAGCTGACTGCCTCCCACAGCTCCCAGTATCTTATTGAGATTGCCGATAAAGAAATTGATATATTTATAGAAGAATAAGATTCCAAGATTGATGGCAAAGCTCAGTCCCAGTATCCATTTCGCAAGTACAAGCTTTTCCTTTACCTTTGCACGGTCAATTCCTATCCCCGCCAGATAGGTAATAAAGGTTGACGCAAAAAGCAGCAGGGCATACCGCGCATTCCAGTTCATATAAAAAAAGTAGCTGGCGATCAAAAGCCATAAATTACGCGCTTTCTGATATTTAAGCGGAATGGCAAAATACAACAGTATGACAATAGGAAAAAAAATTAAGTAATTTAGCGAATTAAATAACATATCTTTATCTTTCAACTTCCTGGCATATCAAAACCGAAGGTTCCGACTGCCAATCTGATTATAGTAAATCTGTTTATGATAAACTTCCAAACTCCTGTACATCATATCATATATACAGATCATGTTTCCAGATTCTGGAGGTACTTTTTATCTTATTAATCTTTAGAAATTATATGTTGTGACTTTTTTATTCATTTTCAGGGTTTTGGACTACATTCCCTTCATTGCTTTGAGAATTCTGATCTGTATCCTCTTCATTGATTTGAGGATTCTGATCTATATCCTCTTCATTGGTTTCAGGATTATCTGCTTCAACCGTTTCTTCTGTGATCTCACTGGCTGCCAGTTCTCTTCCCATTCTCAGGGTTGCAATAACCGCAACTGCCAGAGACCCGACTACAAGAATACCGGCTCCCACAATGGCGCCTGCCCATGACATGGTTGTTTCGTTCTGAAGCTTGGACTGTATAATTCCATAGGACTGATACAGGATATAGGCTACCACCAGATAAATTATAAAGCATTTTCTTTTTGCTACATTTCTGGCGTTTTCATCATATTTCTTTCCGGGATCTTTTTTAAAGGACATGTTTTTCATATTTGTTTGTTATCCAGAGAGGGGTTATGGCTGACTGGAGTTTCCTTTCTTTTATTGTTTTATTTTGGGTTTGTGTTTTAATTTTATATTTGTTATCAATTCTCCACACATTCGCAATCCGTTGATTTTCTAAAGAAAATCACTACTTGCTCATGTGTGTGGCGGGTCATAAATACAAACCCTTTTTCGTGCGAGCACGAACAGGGTTTCTACTTATGACCCTTATATTATATCAAAAAAAGAGAAAGATAACAGTAAAACTGCATCTTTCTCTTTTAGAAAACCTATGAGTTTTTTATTTTTAAGCTTTAGATGTGTCTTTGTTATTTAAAATTTCAAATACAACGGCTGCTAAAAGTACAACGCCCTTTACAACCTTCTGCCAGTTAGCATCGATACCCATTAAGGACATACCAAGGTTGATAACACCGATCAGTGTAGCACCAACAACCATTCCTGATACTGTACCGGATCCACCGTAAGCAGATACACCACCTACAACACATGCAGAGATTGCATCCATTTCGTAATTGGTTCCGGCTGTAGAGTTGGCAGCCTGGAATCTTGCAATAACGATATAAGAACTGATAACTGTCAGAACAGCCATATTTAAGTATGCGGTAAACATGATCTTTCTGGTATCAATACCGGACAATCTGGTTGCCTCAGCATTGCCACCAATGGTGTAGAAATAACGTCCAAGTGTTGTCTTGGATGTAATGAAGCTATAGATCAAAACGATAGCAGCTACCCAGATCAGTACGGTAGGAATACCTCCTGCTAAAGCAAGCTTATATGCAAATAACATAATAACTGCAACAGACAAAACTGATTTGATGATAACAGCTGTCATACTGTCTGCTTCATAACCTTTTTTCAATTTATTTTTTCTGGTAGTGATGTTGATCACAACAACCAGAACACTTGCGATAACACCAACTGCCATACAAACAACATTGAGCTGTCCGATCGGTGAGCTGAATACTTTTCCGGAGAAAGCATTTAAGAAGCCGCTCGGGAAAGGTGCGATACTACCGGTTGAGCTGTTTGCACTTAAAAGTGCGGTTCCCCAGCCACGGAAAGCAAGATAACCTGCCAGTGTAGCAATCCACGGGGGAACATTTAAGTATGCGATCAGGTATCCGAGGACACTTCCGTAAACAATACCGATTACCATCATCAGAATAACGGCCAAGAACGGGTTCATTCCTTTGATTACCATAAAGATACCGCCGACGGCACCGATAAAGCATACAAAAGAACCACAGGCCAAATCGATATTACCACCGGTCAACATACACATCAGCATACCGGTTGCAAGTATGTACACATATGCATTCTGTGTAATCAGAGCATTAAAGTTTAATGCTTCAAACATCTGTCCATTTGTCATGATTGTGAAGAAAAGAAACACAAGAACAAGGACAATTAACATCGTATGTTTTCTTAATACTGCTACTGTATTTTTCATGATTCATCCTCCTCCTTATTTCTTCTGCTTCTTGGACATTACATCAAAGACAATCGCGATCAGGAGTACAAGACCTTTAACAACCTTCTGGTAGTTGGCCTCAACACCCATGATACTCATACCCATGTTGATAACACCCATTAAAGTTGCACCAATAACAACACCAAATATATTACCTTCGCCGCCGTATGCAGAAGCACCACCTACGAAGCAGGCTGCGATAGCATCCATTTCATAGCCCTGACCGAATGTCGGCTGTGCGCCACAGGCTCTTGCTACGGTAAGGATACCTGCCAGACCTGACATAAGTCCCATATTAACGTAAGCAAAGAAATATACTTTTCTGGGATCAATACCGGAAAGCTTGGTTGCTTTTTCATTGCCACCAACCGCGTACAGGTAACGACCCATGGTAGTCTTGGATGTGATATATCCATATGCAACAAGTACAACTGCGATCCAGATCAAGGATGTCGGAACACCTTTGTACTGTGCCAGTTTGTAGAATATCCAGATTACAACAGCACATATAATAAACATCTTAATGATCTCTGTTGCCAGAGGAGCTGTCGCATAATCTTTGGTCTTTGCACTGATTCTGTTTTTCAAAACAAATGCAACATAGATCACTGCAATGATAATTCCAAGTAAAAGACAGGTAAGGTTTAAAGAACCGTTTCCGAATAAATCCGGAACATAACATTCAGCACCGCCACCGAATACATTTAAGAATGTACTGTTGCTGATACCAACTGTCATACCCTGTAAAACTACGTTGGACAATCCTCGGAATGCGTACATACCGGCCAACGTTGCAATGAACGGAGGAACCTTGACATATGCAATCCAGAATCCCTGCCAGATACCTACTAAAATACCGCCAACAAGCATAACTAAAACGGCAACCCATACATTGACGTTGTTGGACATGATCACGGCTCCGATACCACCGATAAAGCAGACTACAGATCCACATGCCAGATCGATATTACCACCGGTCAGGATACATAACAACATACCTGCTGCCAATACAAACACATATGCATTCTGTGAAATCAGGTTGTTGATGTTCTGCGGAAGTAAGATTTTACCGCCCGTTTTCCAATAGAAGAAAGCTACTACTAAAATAAGGGCAATTACCATTGTGTATTTCTTTAAAACGTCTGTAATTTTTACACCACCCATTTTTATTCGCTCCTTCCTGATTGTAAAATACTTGCCATAATATTAACCTGTGTAGCTTCACTGGCATTCATTTCACCAACGATCTTAGCTTCGTTCATGATGTAAATACGATCACTCATACCGATTACTTCAGGTAATTCGGAAGATATCATAATAACGGATTTGCCTGCTGCTACCAGATCATTGATGATACAGTAGATCTCATATTTGGCACCTACGTCGATACCTCTGGTAGGTTCATCGAGGATCAGTACATCGGGATCGGTAAACATCCATTTTGCAAGCAATACCTTCTGCTGGTTACCACCGGACAGGTTGCCGACGTTCTGTTCTACAGAAGGAGTTTTGGTTTTTAATTTCTCTTTGTATTCAACAGCAACCTGATATTCTTTATCTACATCGATAATATTATGATTGCTGACGCCTGCCATATTGGCAAGAGAAGTATTGACACGAATAGGATTGCTCAGTACCAGACCATTTCCTTTTCTGTCTTCTGTTACATATGCAAGCTTTGCATTGATGGCTTCACGAGGATTTTTCAATACAACCTCTTTGCCATTGATTGTCAGAGTACCGGAAATATTAGCTCCGTAAGAGCGTCCGAAGATACTCATGGCAAGCTCGGTACGTCCGGCTCCCATCAATCCGTAAATACCAACAACCTCGCCCTTTCTGACATTCATATGTACATTGTCTACAACCTTGCGTTCCGGATATAACGGATGATGTACGGTCCAATTTTTGACTTCCATATTGATGTCACCGATTTTAACATCGTGGCGTTTCGGGAAACGGTCGGTGATCTCACGACCAACCATTCCTTTGATGATACGGTCTTCGTTGATTTCCATTTCATGACAGTTCATGGTCTCGATAGTGGAACCATCACGGACTACGGTAATCTTATCAGCTACATATACAACTTCGTTTAATTTATGTGTGATGATGATCATCGTCATGCCCTGCTTTTTAAACTCTAACATCAAGTCAAGCAGTGCCTTGGAGTCTGTTTCGTTCAAAGAAGAGGTCGGCTCATCCAAAATCAGCAGCTTTGCATTTTTAGCAAGTGCTTTTGCGATTTCAACTAACTGCTGTTTACCGGTACCGATCTCTTTGATCAGTGTGCGGGATGATTCAGACAGACCTACCATTTTGAGGTATTTGTCAGCCTCGCCGTAGGTTTCATTCCAGTTGATCGCATTTTTTCTTCCTCTTTCATTTCCGAGGAACATGTTTTCTCCAATAGACATCTGAGGAACTAAGGCTAATTCCTGATGAATAATAACAATTCCTTTTTCTTCGGAATCTTTGATTTTATGGAACTGGCACACCTCTCCATTGTAGATGATGTCGCCTTCGTAGGTTCCATATGGATAAACACCACTCAGAACATTCATAAGTGTGGATTTACCCGCACCATTCTCTCCAACCAGTGCGTGGATTTCTCCCTCTTCAACCTGCAAATTTACATTGTCTAAAGCTTTAACACCGGGGAAGGTTTTGGTAATGTTTTTCATTTCAAGTAATACTTTTGCCAAACTTATCCCTCCATTTCAAAGAAATTTCTCATAGTTTTTCTTTTGTTTATGTATTTGTCATACGTTTACTAGAATAAACAGGCGGGTTAATTACCCGCCTGCTATAAAACTTTGAATATCTCAGTCGATATTACTGTAACTGATCCTCTGTGTAGTATCCAGAGTCAATTAATAATTCTTTGTAGTTGTTTACATCTGCAAATACAGGCTGGCAAAGGTATGAAGGAATAACTCCTAATCCATTGTCATATGTTGTTGTATCGTTTACATCAACGGTTTCGCCTTTTAAGATCTGGCCAACCATCTTAACAACCTGGCTTGCAAGTGTACGAGTATCCTTAAATACTGACATAGATTGTTTTCCAGAGATGATGTTCTTTACGTTTTCAACGTCGCAGTCCTGACCGGTTACGATCGGGTATGTTCCGTTGTAGTTAGCTGCTAATGCGTTTTCTACACCAAGTGCAGTAGAGTCGTTTGAACATAACCAAACATCTACGTTTGTACCATCTGAGTAGTTAGATGATAAGATGTTTTCTGCTCTTGACTGAGATGTTTCTGTTGCCCATAAAGGAGTTGCACACTCGTCAAATGTCTTCTGTCCTGAAACAACGTTTAATTTGCCTGATTCGATGTAAGGTTTTAATACATCGTATGCACCGTTGAAGAAGTAGCCTGCATTGTTATCACCAGGGTCACCAGCTGTGATCTCAAGGTTGAAAGGACCTGCTGCATTGTCAAGATCCAGTGTATCTACGATGTACTGGCCCTGAACGGTACCTACCATGTAGTTATCAAATGTTGCGTAGTAAGAAACTGCATCTGAGTTCATTAACAGACGGTCATATGCGATAACAGGAATGTTGGCATCTTTTGCCATGTCTAATGCTTCACCAAGTG
Source organism: uncultured Lachnospiraceae bacterium (assembly GCA_900317505.1). GTDB lineage: Bacteria > Bacillota > Clostridia > Lachnospirales > Lachnospiraceae > UBA2882. Next base: position 44,057 of record ONHB01000012.1, read on the forward strand.
AAGAACCTTCGATTGCTGCGATAACTAATACATCAGCACCGCTTGAGATCATGTTTTCGATCTGTGAAACCTGTGTCTGAACATCGTTTGATGCATACTGTACGTCTACATCGTATCCAGCTGCTTTTAATTCAGCTTCCATGTTGGAACCATCCTGATTCCATCTCTGTAAGTCTTTTGTAGGCATTGATACACCAACTCTTGTACCGCCTGATGAAGATGTTGAAGCATCGCTGCTTGCTGTTGTTCCAGCGTCTGAAGAACCGCATCCAACTAATAATGATGCAACTACAGCTACGCTCAATACTGCGCTAAGTAATTTCTTTTTCATGTTTGAAATTCCTCCCTTATATATTATATACTTTTTCGCCCAAGGGAAACTATCTGTCTCCCTGTTACATTTATCAATATATCACAGGACCAATAGCAAATGTTTGCGAAATTCTGTATTTTTCCACGAGCGTGCACGAGCAAATTTTTATTATCTAGCACTTTTTTGCAAAGATGCTTTTTGAAATCCACAATAAAATGCTATTCCATTTCCAGTTTCCTTTCATAGAATAGCATTTATCCAGATTTTCCCATATTAACAGGCGTTTAGTTGTTGTCTTCTCCTATATTCAGGTACACATCCTCTCTTAAGTGGAACCCGCTGTCAATGATCGCAGCATCCATATTATCGGCTGTTACAGCCACTGGATCGAGCACAATACCGGGCACGGTATAGGTTCCGTCCGAAATATTGACATTGACTGCATCCGGCATGTTTCCTTTGATCAGTTCAATGGTACATTCCGCTGCCGTACGCGCCTGGACCTCTACCGGCTTGTAAACAGTCATAAGCTGCGTGCCTTCCACAATACGCTGGCAGGCCTCCAGATCCGCATCCTGTCCGGTCACCAGAATTTCTCCAGCCTTTCTTTTTTCAGCAAGGACACGGATCGCATGTGTGGCAAGGTTGTCATTTCCACACATAATGGCATCAATCTCATCCAGAACCTCCGGATGTCCGTAAATATATTCCGAAGCATATTCCGGTCGCCAGTTGTCTGCATACATGATATCCACGATTTCATTTCCGTTTTCCTGCATTGTTTTTATAAAGCCTTCATTTACCATGGATACGTTGTTGTCGGTCGTCGGTCCGGAAAGGATCAGCACCTTGCCATCCGTCACGCCCGCCTGGACAAGTGCCTCTCCCATCAGGCGTCCCACGGCTTCGTTGTCAAACGAGATATACAGATCCACGTCCGCATTGTAAATCATACGGTCATAAGCGATCACAACGATTCCTGCATCCTTTGCTTTTTTGACAACCTCTGACAAACCGTCCGAATCAACGCTTACGATCAGGATCGCATCCATCTTTTTTTCGATCAGGTACTCGATCTGGGCGATCTGTTCATTGACATCACCATTGGCATTCTGGACATTGACCTCCGCACCAAGCTCTTTTGCCATCGTGACAAAAATATCCCGGTCGCGCTCCCATCTCTCGATCAGAAACGAATCAAAGCTGAACCCGATCTGGATCTTACTTTCTTCCTGTTCGCTCTCTTCTTCTTTTTGTGTCTGGCTTCCACAGCCGCACAGAAGACACATCATAAGAAGAAGCAGCGTAAAAATTGTATTTCTTTTATTAAAAATTGCTTTAACCATTCTGCTGCTCCTTGTATTCTGTCGGTGTCAGTCCCACATTCTTTTTAAAGGTTCTGCTGAAATAATTGGGATCCGCGTAACCAACCTGCGCGCAGATTTCCTTCATGGACAGACCGGATCCGGTCAGAAGCTCTTTTGCTTTTTCCATGCGGATCGCGGTCAGATATTCAATAAAGTTCTGTCCGGTTTCTTCTTTAAATATTTTACTGAAATAATAAGGGCTGATATCTACGGCTCTTGATACATCATCCAGAGATATCTCCTTCTGGTAATTGGCAAGGATATATGCCTTGGCCTGACTGATGATACCACCGGACTGCGTCGCCATATTGTCAGAAACCTCTCTTGCCGCCTGGCTCATTTTGTCGATAAACCAGCCTCGCAGCATTTCCATATCCGTCATTCCCATGATCGTCGGCAGATAATCCTGTCTCGACTGGAAACGGTAGGTACGCCCACTGGCATTGTAGCTGATGGTCTCTGCCCTGAGGACAAATTCCAAAACTTTCAGTTTGATATCATACTCACAGTTTCCATAGGTTTCGATCATCCAGTCAAAATACCGGTTAGCAGCCGTGCAGAGTGCATCAACATTGCCCTTTTTGGTCTCTTCAAAAATCTCATGCTCTGTTTCAACCGGATAATTTTCCTCATAATCACAGGTGATTGGAATGTCATCCACATGCGCCACGCTTCCATCTGTCTGCAGCAAAGCCCGCAGCGCTTCATTGTAGGATTTCATGGAATCCTGCAGCCTGCCGATCGAGCCAAAGCCCATACGGAAGGAAACATCCGTCCGTTTTCTTAACTTCCGCACAAGCTCCCTTGCTTTGTCGATCAAAGCAATTCTTTCATTATAATTGAGGTCTTCTTTTTCCGCCGGAATCAGAATTGCAATTTTGTTGGCCATGACCGATCCCATGATGCACGGAAAATATCCTTTTACGATTTCGCGAACTTCATTGTAATGATCCTGCACCCTTACCGAGGTTCCGATCGCGTTGGTCATGCGGTTGCCGACCTGATCCTGTCCAAATACGAGGGCTGACATATAGCAGTAATCCGCCTGAAATTCCAGAAGTGTCTTGAAGTTTTCAATGTCATCCGCAAAATACTCCTGAAAGAGCAAATTGTAAATCAGTCCATTTTCGATGATCGGTACAACCGTTTCCATTTTTTCACGGATCATCAGCTCCTCGCTTCTCTTTTTCCGCTCCTTGTCGATCATACCCATCGCCTTTTTCAGCACTTCAATGATCTTGCTTTTTTCGACCGGCTTGTTGAGATATTCCAGTACACCGAGATTGATGGCTTCCTTGGCATAATCAAATTTGTCATATGCACTCATGACGATAAAAATCGTATTGGCGTTGTTTCTCCGGATTTCCTTCATGGCCTCAATTCCGTTGATCCCGGGCATCTGAATATCCATAAAAGCAATATCCGGGCGGAAATGCTCCGCCAGCTCGATCACGTTTCTCCCCGTTTTCGCAAATTCAATCTGACAACTATCCCCAAATTCTTTTTCAATGATGAAACGCAGGGAATCAATTACAATTCCCTCATCATCGGCCAGCATAATTTTATACATGGACTTCCTCCTCTTTCCTTGAAAGCGGAATCGAAATAACGACCCGTGTTCCTTTATTTTCTCCTAACGAGCTGATCTCAAATATGTCATTGGTGTCATAAAACAGTCGCAGTCTGCTGATCACATTCTGCAATCCGATGCCATTGGAATCCTCTCTCATATCATTTTCAAATTCCTGATCCGACATGATCTTTGCAATGGCCTCATCCGTGATGCCCACACCGTTGTCCTCGATCACGAGGCACGCCGTTTCATGGTCATCCTTTTCATATAGCTCCACCCGGATAATTCCTTCCCACGGAATTCCCCGGATACCATAATTGACACTGTTTTCTATGACGGGTTGCAAAATCATACTCGGTATAACAAGCTCTGTCAGCGATTCGTCGATATCTTTTTCATAATGTATTTCTCCCGAAAAGCGGACATTTAAAATATAAATATAGGTATCGATCAGTTCCAGCTCTTCCCGTAAAGTGACTGTATCGTGGTTCTTCTTTATATTATAACGGAAAAACTGCGCAACATTCTGGACATATTCATAAGTCCGGTCCGCATCCTCCATCATGGCAAGCTGCGCACCCGCATTTAACGTATTAAACAAAAAGTGAGGGTTGATCTGCGCTTGCAGGTATTTAAGCTGTGCATCCTTTAAATGCGTCTCCATCTTCAGCTCTTTTTCCTTGAGGGCACGCTCATTGTCCATACTCGTGCGGAGCCTTCCAATATAATTGCGGATACTGACTACCATCTGGTTGAAAGCGCTGCTCACAACACCAATCTCGTCCTTGGATGTAACGGCAAGCATATCAACATCCAGATTGCCGGCAGCCACCTCATTGGCAACCTCCGATAAGGATGTCAAGGGTCTCGTAATATCCCGGACAACCATCAGGACCAGAAATACATTGGCAAATGCCACAAACACAAACACGATCATATTGACAATTTCCACATAGCGCAACGCCTGTGACAACGCCGCATAATTGGTCGAATTGTATTTAAACTGCGACATATTGAGACTTCCGATATAAGCCTTCAGATAATTGTATATCGTCGTTGCTTCTTCATTGTAGTAGCGGTATTTTTCTACATTTCTGCCTCGCTTTGCCTCGATCGCAAGCTCCGTATATCCCAGATATTCCTCCGACATATTGCGGATATTGCGCTCCATACGCTGCACCTCATTTCCGGTGATCTGATCAGACAGATTTTCCAGATTGGAGCTGTACTCCTGATAGGATTTGTAATAAGCATCCATGGAATCGGTCGTTTTGGTATTGAGGTAATTGTCCATATCATTCTGCACATTGTCCAGCATATCAGACAAAGAGTTCAGATTGATATTGCTGACATAAATCTGATCCAGACGGCGCATCATGGCATTGATATCGATATACATAAACAGATTGACTGCCAGTACCAGAATGGTTGTTACAAAAAATACCAGCATCAGTTTTTTCTGTATGGAAAGATCATTTATTTTCCGACGAAGTCTCATTTGCTCTCTCCTTCCATATAAGAATCCACATTGTCATGATTTACAACATAGGTATCAACCGTATAATAGTCATTGACATAACCGTCATCCAGATAATCATTGAGGGCCGTCACGCAATACCGTCCCATCTGTGCCGTATCCATCGAAATGGTTGAAAATACAATATCCTTTCTGACAGCATTCAGAATGGAATCCGAATCATAATATCCGATAATATTGGTCTTGCCGACACGGTTGTAGTCAATAACGGCCTGATAAGCGCAGTTGGTATGAATTTCATTGAGACATACCAGAATATCCGGCACGGACTTTTGTCCCATAAAAATATCCCGGATGGATTCCTCTGCTGTAAATGTGCCTGAGTCATCCACCGAATAGGTCTCAATGGAAATCCTGCTTGCCAAAGATTTATTTTTGGCAACTTCCTCTTTGATACCTGACAATAAGATATTTTGCCCTGTGCTGTCATCCTCTTTTCCGATCAGCACCATGACAGACAGCGGTTCGCCACCGTTGTATAAATTGTCATCCTGCGAAAGCATCTGTCCGACAAGTGTGACGATCTCTTTTCCATAGGTCTGTCCCAGATTGTAGCGGCTGATGCCGACAAAACTGATACGCTCGCTGTCGGAAACATCCTGCGAAACCATGACTACCGGAATCTCGTTTTCAGCAGCTTTTTCCAGCTTCTGTCTGATTCCTTCTCCATCTTCGCCCTCTAAGATAATGCCATCCACATCTGAGGCGATCGCAATGTCCAGCCGCTCTTCCATGCTGTAATTGGTGCCCACGTTTCCGGCAAAAAGCTCCACATACGCATCTGAGTTTTCACCCTCCTCTTTTGCGCCGCTATAAACAGACTGCCAGAAATCGGCACGGTCATCGGTCGTGATCATGGCATAATATTTGCTGTAATTTTTGTAATCCTGTATCTCTTCCTGCAGATTGTTTTTATCATACTGCACCCGGAAAATATGGACTCCCAGAAAGCTGATAACAACCATCAGAACCAATAACAAAACCGGCGTAACAGTATAAATTTTTCGTGATGAATGATTATTTTCTTTCTTCATATGGTTATTTCTCCTGTGACCATATCCTTACCGTCTTCCGTAAAAGACCCTGTTATTGTAAATCCGAGTTTTTTGCACAATTCTACAGATGCCAGATTTTCTCTCTGATATACGACCCGGATTGTTTTCATATCCAGATCTTTGCAATACTTTAAAATAGCTCTGCATACCTCATATGCATAGCCCCTTCTCTGATACTCTTTTCCTATTATAAATCCGATCTCCGGTGTATCATATCCATCCCGGAACGCAAGCCCGGCCCGGCCGATCAGCCTGTTCATCTGCTTTTCCACAATGACCCAGATGCCCAGTCCGCAAAAGCGGTAAACATGCTCGATATAATCTTTAATATAAGCAAGCTCCTGTTCACGGTCTTCATATAAATTTTCGGTATATCTGCTGATTTCCGGATCCGCATAGACTTCATACAAGGCGTCCAGATCCTCCGGCGTCATTTCCCGGAGCACGCAGCGCTCTGTCTCCAGTATTGTCCATGGAATATGGAAAAATCTTTTATAAATATCACACAGATACGCATAGTCAATTCCTTCAAAATCTATGACCGCATAAGGGATCTGCTGCATAGGAGCATTTTTATTGCCCTCATGTAAAAATAAAAGGGACGGTATCTGCTCTGTGGCCGCCAGCCGGCAGAGCTTTGGGATATCTGTGATGCAGAAATCTGCCGGATGGTTGTCCATGGTCATCCAAAGATTTGAAATTCCTGCCTTGTTTACTGTATCTATTGCTCTGTCCGCAACCGATTTTCCTACCGCATTCTCTTTATTGACTGATTCTGTAAGATCAACCGAATACCCGTTCTCAACTGTATCTGCTTGCATGACCGCATCTTCACCGCCGGATAGCTCCATGCTCCCTACATCATCTATCCACTTAACAGTCAGTCGGATATCAGACTGCTGAGCCAGTATTTTTTTTAACAAAGCCACCTGCCCATCAGGCACAGCTTTTGTAAATATCAAAAAAATATGTGTGATTTCAACCTCATACATGGTCTGTTCCTTTACATCCATTCCATTTTTCGTTAGAATGAGATTAGTTTATTATCATTATATATGATTCCAGACAAAGAAACAAACAGGAGGTTTAAAAATGGCACAAAATCCAGTTGTTACCATTACTATGGAAAACGGTGATGTCATGAAGGCAGAATTATATCCCGACATCGCTCCGATTTCCGTCAACAATTTTATCAGTCTGATCAACAAAGGCTATTATGATGGACTTATTTTCCACAGAGTTATCCGTGGCTTTATGATCCAGGGCGGATGTCCTCAGGGCACCGGAATGGGTGGTCCCGGCTATTCCATCAAGGGCGAATTTGCACAGAACGGTTTCAAAAATGACTTAAAGCATACCGAAGGTGTATTATCCATGGCAAGATCCATGATGCCCAACTCAGCCGGAAGCCAGTTCTTTATCATGCACAAGACCTCTCCTCACCTTGACGGAGCCTATGCTGCATTTGGAAAGATTACCGAAGGAATGGACGTTGTTAATAAAATCGCCGAGACACCGACAGACTATTCTGACAGACCATTGGAAGATCAGCGCATCAAATCCATGACAGTCGACACCTTCGGCGTAGACTACCCCGAACCCGAAAAAATGTAAGCCCGAAGCAGAGTTCTTTTTAATACAGGCTCCGACGAGGAATACCCCTCTGCGGTCTGACGCGGTCTGGGGCTCTGCTATAGCTTTTCACGGAATGGACAAACTTTTCTAGCACTTCTAAGGGACATAAAAATACAAAATAAAGCGTTAATGCCGGATTTCAAAACGCAGACCTGACGGTCTTTGAACGGGTTGAAATCCGGCATTATTTTTGTATTTTTATGTCCCTAAGAATTGCACGAAAAAATGTCAGATATTCCGTGAAAAGCTATAGCAGAGCCCCAGACCGCGTCAGACCGCAGAGGAGTATTCCAATTCACAACCAACCACAAACAGAACAACCCCCGGATGGTGGAAGCATCCGAGGGCCGCCCTGTATATGTTAAACTAAGGGATTAGATAAACGCATGTTTATTCAACATCCTGCAATGCTGCAAAGTTTTCTTCACCGGTACGGATCTTAACAACCTTATCAACATTGTATACGAAGATCTTACCATCTCCGATATGTCCGGTATAAAGTGCTTTCTTAGCGGAAGCAATAACATCATCAACCGGGATTGCACTGACAACGACTTCGATTTTTACCTTCGGAAGTAAGGTTGCATCGACTTCAACACCACGGTATTTCTCGCCGGCACCCTTCTGGATACCACATCCCATAACCTGTGTGACTGTCATACCGGTTACACCAAGATCGTTCATTGCCTGTTTTACTGCTTCGTATCTTGCAAGTTTTGCAATGATAACAACTTTATAAATACCTGTTGAAGGAACCAGATCAGGTGCTTTTGCAACAGATACAGCTGCATTCTTTGCTGCATCAGATGCTGTGTCATAATCCTCAGAACCAAGATTTGTGTTAGCATTCACTTCCATTGTCATGGTATTGGAAATATCCATGATAGAGAAGCCTGCATATGCACTCGGAAGACCATGTTCTTTTGCATCCAGACCAATGATTTCCTCTTCTTCTGTTACTCTTAAACCAAAGATTTTCTTGATTGCCAGAAAAACGATTGTAATTGTGATAGCTGCCCATGCTGCTACGGAAACAAAACCAAGAAGCTGTAATCCAAGAAGTTTAAATCCGCCGCCATAGAACAGACCAACCAATTCATTGCCATTTGCATCTGCAATGCTGTAACCGGGAGCTGTATTGGTAGCAAATAAACCAACAGCGATTGTACCCCAGATACCGTTTAAGCAGTGAACTGCAACAGCACCAACAGGATCATCTACATGAAGCTTGTAATCTAAGAACCATACACCGAAGCATACAAGAAGTCCGGCTACAATACCGATTACGATTGCACCAAATGCATCTGTTACATCACAAGGTGCCGTAATAGCAACAAGACCTGCCAAAGATGCATTTAGACACATGGAAACATCGGGTTTACCATATTTAACCCATGTGAAAACCATACATGTAACAGTTGCAATAGCGGGAGCGATTGTTGTTGTTACGAAAATGGAACCTAACTGTTCAACACTTGTTGCAGCAGCTCCGTTAAATCCATACCAGCCTAACCAGAGAATGAAAACACCAAGTGCTCCAATCGGTAAGTTGTGACCGGGGAAGGCATTTACTTTTACAATCTTTCCATCTTTATCTTTCTGGAATTTACCAATACGGGGGCCAAGCATTGCAGCTCCGACTAAAGCGGAAATACCACCAACCATGTGGATGGCACATGATCCTGCGAAATCATGGAAGCCAAGCTGTGCTAACCAGCCGCCGCCCCAGATCCAGTGTGCTTCGATCGGATAGATCAGTGCTGAGATCACTCCGGAATAAACACAGTAGGATAAGAATTTTGTTCTTTCTGCCATAGCTCCGGAAACAATCGTTGCTGTAGTTGCACAGAACACTAAGTTGAATACGAAGTTGGACCAGTCAAAATTTGCATAATTTGTGAAAACATCAAATCCGGGCTTTCCGATAAGTCCGATTAAGTCTTCACCCAGCAATAAGCTGAAACCAATCAAGATGAATGTAACTGTACCGATACAGAAATCCATCAGATTTTTCATAATAATGTTACCTGCGTTTTTCGCTCTGGTAAAACCTGTCTCTACCATCGCAAAGCCTGCCTGCATCCAGAATACCAGTGCTGCGCCGATTAAAAACCACACACCGAATACCTGACCATTGACGGCATCAAAAATTTCTTGTGTCATAATCATTCCTCCTCATGATACAAAAAAATAAAGCCTACTACACACAACAAGCCACGCCTTTGTGGTAATAAACCTTACTCTCTTGTTTTCTATACAGGGCAATCTATCCCTTGTTTTCTTTGTGAGTATCGGTATCTCAAAAAGAAAAAGGGCACTGAATGAACTTCAGCGCCCTTGCTTGATATTGAGTATAGTGCAGGTATTATAAAATGTCAACCATTAAAATTGTATTTATATCTGTACAATTCCAGAAAAGAAGAATAAATACCCCATAAAAAGGGAGGATGCCGGGTCGACTATATCATCGCCCGGCATTTATTATGAAAAAGTTTTTATAACATAAATAACACACTTATTACTTATTTATTGTTATCTTATAATGCTATTATATGGGAGGAAAATGACAAAACCATGTTATGTAAATTAAGTTTTTGAATCAAAATTGTAAATAAAATATGAACGTCTCTCTAATTTTGCCTATTTTTAACACTATTTTGCCCTATACGGCATCTATATATTCTATATTGACGGCAATAAAAAACAGCTCCTCCGGGAAATCCCAGAGAAGCTGTCTGATGTCTTTACGCGGTTATCCGTGTACAGATTAAGCCTGTCCAACTGATCCGAATAATTCCATTTTTTCTTTAACTTTAGCTTTGATAGCATCAAAACCGGGAGCTAATAACTTACGAGGGTCAAATCCTTTACCTTCTAAGTCTTTACCAGCTTCGATGTATTTACGTGTAGCGTCAGCGAATACTAACTGGCACTCTGTGTTAACGTTGATCTTAGCAACACCAAGGTCGATTGCTTTTCTGATCATGTCATCCGGAATACCTGTACCACCGTGAAGAACTAAAGGAAGGATTCCTGTTTCTTTCTGGATGTTGTCAAGTACGTCGAACTGTAAACCAGCCCAGTTTGCAGGATATTTACCATGGATGTTACCGATACCTGCTGCAAGGAAGTCTACGCCAAGGTCAGCGATCATCTTGCATTCCTTAGGATCTGCACATTCGCCCATTCCGATAACGCCATCTTCTTCACCACCGATAGAACCAACTTCTGCTTCGATGGAAACTCCTTTTGCATGAGCAGCTTCTACTAATTCTTTTGTCTTAGCGATGTTCTCTTCGATTGAGTAATGAGAACCATCAAACATGATTGAAGGGAAGCCAGCTTCCATACATTTGTAGCAGTGCTCATATGAACCATGATCAAGATGTACTGCTACGGGAACTGTGATGTTCTGGTCTTTGATTAAACCATTAACCATACCCATAACTACATCATAACCGCCCATGTATTTGCCTGCGCCTTCAGATACACCAAGGATAACAGGTGAGTTGCATTCCTGAGCTGTTAACAGGATAGCTTTTGTCCACTCTAAGTTGTTGATGTTGAACTGACCTACTGCATAGTGGCCTGCTTTTGCTTTTTTAAGCATTTCTGTTGCTGAAACTAATGCCATTTTAAATTACCTCCATTATAATTTATATACGCGCAAGTAATTACTCCGCGCTCTTGCGCTTATTATAACGCACTTTTTTTAAAAATGGAATATCCTTTAGGAAATTTCTAAGCTCTCTTCTTTGACATATCCTGCCTGTGCAACTGCTTCCACTGACGGAATGATCAGATTGAGTGCCTGAAACTCATTTTTGATGTTGACAGTACTGTGTTTTCCGCCATTTTCACCATCCATCGTCCACGGAACCTCGACCTGACACTTAAATTCAATCTGCTGTGCCTTAAAGCACTGCATGTATTCCGAATCGATCTTGTCATCCAGAATTGCAAGGATGATCTGGTTTAATTCGTTGATACGGCGCGGTCTCTTGATCAGGCAGACTTCAAAATATCCGTCATTTAAATCAACCGTCTTTCCGGTCAGCTTGGAAAATCCTCCGACTGAGCGTGAATTGGTAACCATACCGTAAATATATTCGCCTTCATAAACCTGGTCATCACAGGTGATCTTCATCTCATAACTGGTAATGGAGCTCAGGCGCTTGGCACCCTCCAACAGATAAGCAGCATGTCCCAAAACATTTTTGATGTGCTGGTCTGTCTCATAGGATACATCCGTAAACAGCCCGAATGCAGCCACATAAATAAAAAACGTATCGTTGAAACTTCCTGCATCACAAGGGTAAAATCTGCCGCCGACAATTTCTCTTGCCGCCTTTGTCATATCATTGGAAATGCGCAGTGACCTTGCAAAATCATTGGTCGATCCGGCAGGGATATAACCGATCGGAACCTTTTTTTCAAGCTGCATCATACCGGTCACAACCTCATCAAGCGTCCCATCTCCGCCGCTGCAGACAATCAGATCATATCCATCCGCTTTTTCCACAACCTCCTTTGTGGCATCCGCACGTTCCTGTGTCGGATGTGTTGTCACCTCATATCCGCCTTTTGTAAAAATATCAATAATATCGGACAAATAATTTTTGATCATGGCCTTGCCTGCATGTGGATTGTAAATAAACAGCAATTTTTTTTCCAAACTCATCCATCCTTTCTACTACAATATTTTTCATTTCATATCTTATAATACCGGTTTCATAACCTTATTATAACAATAACTTAAGAAAGGCTGTCGCATAATATGCGATAGCCTAATTCTCGTATTGTCGTGAGCTTCAATTATTTTGCGTTTCCGCTGATATATTCTTCAAGACTGTCAACGGCGGCGCCTTCATCCGTGCCTTCGGCAATAACAGTAACCTCTTCCCCTGCATTGAGTCCCAGACTCATCATTCCCATAATGCTCTTTGCGTTTACCTTTTTGCCTTCTGCTTCAATGTAAATCTTACTGTCAAACATACTGGCTTTCTGAACAAGAACTGCGACCGGTCTTGCTTCTAGCCCGTTTGCCAATTGAATTTGCATGGATTTCTGAATCATTCCTTGACCTCCTAATTCACTCTTAATCTCTCTGCAAGCTCACTTAACTTCCGTAATCTGTGATTAACGCCTGATTTACCAACCGGAGGATCCATTAACCGGGACAGTTCCACTAATGACGCTTCAGGATAAGAAAGTCTTACCTCTGCCACCTGTCTCAGATTATCCGGCAGTTTATGGAGACCATAAACCTTTTGGATAAACAAAATATCTTCCACCTGTTTGGCTGCGGCATTTACCGTCTTGGCGATATTAGCCGTCTCGCAGTTTACTCTGCGGTTTATAGAATTCCGCATATCCTTGACGATGCGGGTATTCTCAAGATTCATAAGGGAAACATGTGCGCCCATGATATTGAGCATATCCACAATTTCTTCTCCCTCTTTGATATACACAACATAATTCTTTTTGCGGAGCACCATCTTGGCATCTATGGAAAAGGTGCTGAGATTTTTGATAAAATCATCTGCCATGCCCTGCCTGTCAAAGACAAACTCCATATGATACCCTTTTTCCGGATTGCTCATGGAACCGATCGCCAGATAAGTTCCCCGGATAAAAGCTCTCCGACAGCAGTCCTTTTTCAGTAAAAGCGGATCTGCCGACTGTCGCAGCTGCGGCAATTCCGATCCCTTATACCTTTTGATCGCCATAAGGATCTGCTCAATTTCTTCCATATCCTGTATACAGAGTTCATAGGAAAAAATTTTATTCGAAAAATTGTGTTTTTTTATCAGAATATCAGAATATATATTAAATGTTTTTTTGATTAATGTAAAGCTTTTTGTAATAATCGCCTTGTTTTCCGCGGCAATTCCGATCTGCATCTGCCCGAAACGATCCGTCCGGGCAAATCCGCAATAGGAAAAAATAGCGGCAAGCTCTGCTATCTGACAATGCCTTCCATTGCCATTTACCGATAACAGCTCCTCTTTTACATCTCCGGAAAATGACATAAGATCACCCTTCGTCGCAGTATACTAAAAATCACCAACCCGGATCACTTCCGGCTCAAGTGTGACAAAAAAGCGTCTTTTTACTTTTTCGGTCACTTCGTCCATCAGCTCCGAAATATCAGCTGCTGTCGCGTTGCTCTTGTTGATGATAAAACCACAGTGCTTTTCCGATACCTGTGCGCCACCGATGCTGTAGCCGCGAAGCCCCGCATCCATGATCAGCTTTCCGGCAAAGTATCCTTCCGGTCTCTTGAATGTGCTTCCGGCGCTCGGATATTCCAACGGCTGTTTGCTACGCCGTCTTTCATTGAAATCATCCATCTTAGCCCGGATCTCATCCGCATTCCCTTCCTGCAGGGAAAACACAGTCTCTAAAACGATAAAAGGTCTGTTTTTAATAATGCTGTTGCGGTATGAAAACTGCATGCTGTTGTTGGAAATCTCCATGATCTCTCCGGCTTCACTGAGTACCGTGACCGTCTGCACAACCTGTTTCATTTCTCCGTCATAGGCTCCGGCATTCATCACAACCGCTCCGCCTACCGTTCCCGGTATTCCGGCTGCAAATTCCATTCCGGTCAGTGCATGCTCCCAGGCAGTTTTTGCCACAGTGGTAAGCATGGCTCCGGCCTGTGCCTTGATGGTATTTTCTTTGACCTGTATATCGGAAAAACGTCGTCCAATGTGTAAAACAAGACCCCTGAAGCCCTTGTCTCCAAACAGGACATTGCTTCCATTTCCCAATACAAAATAGTCTCTTTCTGTCTGCTTCAGATACTTGATGATCGCTGACAGCTCCTCTACTTTGCCGATCTCTACAAAGCAGTCGGCACATCCGCCTACGCGGAAGGTCGTATGCTTATCCATCGGTTCGTCTACAAAAATATATTCACTTGGCACCTTTGTCTGTAAAAATTCGATTAATGCCTTATCCAACTGTCCACCCACTGCCTCTTTTTATTTTTAAATATAGTATGACCATTCCGGCGAAAAGATACCAGGGTCAAAAATAAATCAGTCTAAAACAAGCTTTGCAGCTCCATAGATTCCTGCATCATTGCCAAGAGTTGCAAGTGTAAACTTCACATCCCTGCTTGCATGGAATACATAAGGTGTATAGTTTTTCTGGATATAATCAAGTAAAATGGTTCCTGCCTTGGAAACACCGCCACCGATTACAAAAGCTTCGGGGTTGATCACGCCTGCTACTGCAGCAAGTCCTTTTCCAAGATACTGACCAAATTTTTCAGCGATTTCAATAGCAACCTCATCGCCTGCTTTTACGGCATCCCAGACATCCTTGGCAGATACTTCTCCTGCTTTGAGGACTGTCTTTTTGTCGGTTGCTTCCAGTGCGCGGTTAGCCAGTCTGACAATTCCTGTTGCAGACGCAAACTGCTCTAAGCATCCGGAATTTCCACATCCACAGACATCCTTTTCATTGTCATCCACATGGATATGTCCGATTTCTCCGGCAGCACCCTTTGCTCCGGTCAAAATCTTTCCGTTCATGATAATTCCGCCGCCGACACCGGTTCCAAGTGTTACAACCACGATACTTTCAAAGCCCTGGCCGCCGCCTTTCCACATTTCTCCCAAAGCAGCTACATTGGCATCATTACCACCTTTGACAGGCATATCAAGAAGCTTGCCGAGCTCTTCGTTGATATTTAATACGCCCCATCCGAGGTTGACACATTTGTATACAACACCCTTGTCATCAACCGGTCCGGGAACACCAATTCCAACTCCGACTACATCTTCTTTGGCAATCGCTTTTTCACTGATCTTTGCCTTGATCGCCTCTGCGATATCGGGAAGTACATTCACGCCACCATTTTCGGTACGGGTCTTGATCTCCCATTTATCCAAAACGTTTCCATCCAGATCAAAAAGTCCCATTTTAATTGTTGTGCCGCCCACGTCAACACCAAAACTATACTTTGACATCATTTTTCTCCTTATATAAAGCTTTTAATATTAGTCCTCACGTTTTTTAGCAAGATTATTCTGTACTCTTGTATACAGTTCCTGTGCAGCATTGTAGCCCATCTTTTTCTGACGATGGTTGACAGCTGCTGACTCACAGATCACTGCAAGGTTACGTCCGGGTCTGATCGGAAGTGTATGACAGACAACCTTTTTACCGAGGTATTCGGTATATTCTTCTTCCAGTCCCAGTCTGTCGTATTCTTTGTCGCGGTCCCAGTCCTCAAGCTTGATGACCAGGTCGATGGATGTGGTCTCTTTTACAGCGGAAACACCGAACAAGGTCTTGACATCCACGATACCGATACCACGAAGCTCAATAAAATATTTGGTGATTTCGGGAGCCCGTCCTACCAGTGTATCATCACTTACCTTGCTGATTTCTACAACGTCATCACTTACGAGACGATGTCCTCTCTTGATAAGCTCCAGAGCGGCCTCTGATTTACCGATACCACTCTCGCCGGTGATCAGTACACCTTCACCATATACATCAACCAAAACACCGTGAATGGAAATACGCGGTGCAAGCTCAACATTGAGCCAGCGGATAATCTCAGCAGTAAAAGCACTGGTTGCCTGCTTGCTCATAAGAAGCGGGATCTTCTTTTCCAGTGCAATTTTTAAAAACAGCGGATCAGGCTGCAGATCACGGCAGAAAATAATAACCGGAATCGGGCAGGATAACAGTTTGTTGTAGATTTCTTCCTTTCTGTCATCATCCATACTGTCCATATATGTATATTCGACAAAACCGATGATCTGCAGACGTGTTGCCTCATAATGCTCAAAATAACCGGCCAGCTGAAGCGCAGGTCTGTTGATATCAGGCTGTACGATTTTAACTTCCGAAATATCCAGTTCGGGAGTCAGGTTTTCCAACTTGAAACGTTCAATAATCTTAGATAATGATACACTTGCCATTTTCCTTCTCCTTGTCCAAAATAATACATGATGCATAACCCCATCATTTTTAATATAGCATAGTTTCCGGGCTATCGCAACGGACTACCCATGAAAGAAACGGTAAATTTCCTCTGCCTGATTTTTTGTAATTTCCGGCACCAAAAGCAGTGTCTCTACATCTGCATTTTTGATCTCTTCGATTGTCTTAAAATGCCTCATCAGAGCCTTTCTTCTGGCAGGGCCGATTCCCTTTATATCATCCAGTGTGGAATGGATTCCCTCATTTCTGTGAAGGGATCTGTGATATTCGATTGCAAACCGGTGCGCCTCATCCTGTACTCTGGTGATCAGCTTAAAGCCCTCCGAATCCTTGGCGATCGGCACTTCCTTCTGATTATAATAAAGGCCTCTTGTCCTGTGGTGGTCATCCTTGACCATACCACAGACCGGAATATCGATATGCAATGCCTCAAGCACTTCCTTTGCGATATTGACCTGGCCCTTTCCACCATCCATCAAAAGCAGATCCGGAAACTTCGTAAAGCTGCCAAATTCTTCGTCCAGCTTTTTTTCTTCCATCTGCTGCTTTTCTTCCAGTCCGTGTAAAAATCTCCGGATCAGCACCTCTCTCATACATGCATAATCGTTGGGGCCATCCACAGACTTGATCCGGAACTTGCGGTAATCGCTCCTCTGGGCCTTTCCCTTTTCAAAAACAACCATGGAACCGACATTTTGAAAGCCGCTGATATTACTGATATCAAATGCCTCGATCCGGTCTGCTTTTTCAATTCCGATCAGACCCGCAAGCTCCTTGGCAGCACCGATCGTGCGGCCTTCCTCTCTGCGGATCCTTTCCTTGTCATTGTCAAGCACCATCCGGGCATTTTTAGCCGCCAGCGTGACAAGCTTTTCCTTGTTGCCGATCTTTGGAACCTGCAGATAAACCCTTGTCCCTTTTCTTGCTGAAAGCCATTCTTCGATCAGCTCCTGATCCGCGATATCGGTCTGCAGCATGATCGTCCGGGGCAGATACGGTGTGCCCGCATAAAACTGTTTGATAAAGTTGCCGAGCACCTCTGCCGCTTCTGTCTCGGCAACATTGGTCATATAAAAATGCTCCCTGCCGATCAGTCTGCCGCTTCGCACAAAAAATACCTGTACAACAGCATCCTTGTCGTCTGCTGCCATCGCAATAATGTCCTTGTCCTCTTCGGAGCTTTCCGTGATCTTCTGCTTCTGCGCTACGGACTTTACACTGTTGTAAAGATCCCGGTACCGGATAGCTTCCTCAAAATCCATTTTCTCACTGGCGCGGTTCATTTTTTCTTTCAGGTCATTGAGAATAGGCGCATAATGCCCATTCAAAAACTCAAGCGCTTTTTCGATCTGTCTGTGGTATTCCTCCTGCGTCACTTTTCCGGCACAGGGGGCACTGCACTGCTTCATATGATAATTCAGGCAGGGACGCTCCTTGCCGATATCCCGTGGCAACACCTTCCTGCAGGTACGCAGATCAAAAAGCTTATTTAACAGCTCAATGGTGTCCTTGACACCGGTAGCACTTGTATACGGTCCGAAATAACGTGACTTGTCTTTTTTCATGGTGCGCGAAAAGACCAGCCTCGGATAGGGTTCACCCATTGTCACCTTTATATAAGGATAGGTTTTGTCATCCTTTAACAGGGTGTTGTATTTGGGGCGGTGCTCCTTGATCAGGTTGTTTTCCAGAACAAGAGCCTCCAGCTCCGAATCGGTCACAATATATTCAAAATACTGGATCAGCGATATCATCCGCTCTATTTTGGCAGTCCGGTTGTGCATGGTACGAAAATAAGAGTGCACACGTCTGTTCAGATCAACAGCTTTGCCCACATAAATAATGGTATCATTTTTATCATGCATCAGATAAACTCCCGGACTGTGCGGCAGTTTTTTGAGTTCTTCCTGTATATCAAACATGGCCTCTCCCTGAATTTTCATCTCTGACGTGAAAAAGGAGCCTTATAAAAGCTCCTTTTTATTTATCTTATCAACGGTATGACAGACTGCATCCGGCTGTCCTTTTTATACCTCTCTGAAATCGTTGGTATCATCCGGATCCTGTACATTCTGTGAATCCTCTGATTCCTCTGTAGATGCAGCTTCGATTTCCTCATCTGCCTTCTGTTTTTCAGCACCTGAAGAGGCTGTATTCTCTTCGTCATCCGGATTATCTTTATCTGTTTCTGTATTTTCAGCTGATCCTGCACCTGAATATGCTTTATCAGAACCGGTGCTACTGTCTGACGAAGTGCTTTCTTTCAGCTTTTCTTCGCCCTCAGTAAGCACTTCCCTGAAATCCATGACTACCGTTTTGTTTGTCTTCTCTTCTTTCGCCTTGTCAGCATCCTTTTCCTCTTTATCTTCTTTGTCAGATGCTTTATCAGCCTTGGCTTTTTGTGCCTGCAGCGGATCTTCCTTTACCGGCACCGGAATGCCTTTTTCCTTGCAGTAAATTTCCATAAATTCTTTACCGGTAATGGTCTCTTTTTCAATCAGATGTCCCGCAAGCTTATCCAGAATAGCTCTGTTTTCCTTGATCATGGTCTTGGCTTCCTTGTAGCAGGACTTCAATAATTTCATAACTTCCTCATCAACGCCTGCTGCCGTAACCTCGGAGCAGTTCATGGAAGTACGTCCGTCCAGATACTGGCTTTCGACTGTTTCCAGTCCCATCAGACCAAAACGCTTGCTCATACCATAGCGGGTAACCATGCTTCTTGCCAGACTGGTGGCCTTTTCAATATCGTTGGAAGCACCGGTTGTAACAGAATCAAATACCACATCCTCTGCCGCACGTCCGCCCAGCAGTCCGACGATCATATCATGCAGCTCTGCCTCGGTATTGAGGTATTTCTCTTCCTCCGGCACCTGCATAACATATCCCAACGCTCCCATTGTACGGGGAACGATCGTAATCTTCTGAACCGGCTCGGAATTTTTCTGGAGCGCAGCGATCAATGCATGTCCTACCTCGTGGTAAGATACGATCTTTCTCTCCTGCTGGCTCATGATCCGGTCTTTCTTTTCTTTTCCGACAAGGACAACCTCTACCGCGCCGAAAAGATCCTTTTGTGAAACGGCCTTTCTGCCTTCTTTTACGGCATTGATAGCAGCTTCATTGACCATATTGGCAAGATCGGCACCAACTGCACCGCTCGTAGCAAGGGCAATGGCATCCAGATCCACACTGTCATCCAAAAGCACATCCTTGGAATGCACCTTTAAAATATCCACACGGCCTTTCAGATCCGGCTTTTCTACAATGACACGTCTGTCAAAACGTCCCGGTCTTAACAATGCCTTATCCAAAATCTCCGGTCTGTTGGTAGCTGCCAGGATCAGGATACCCTTGGATGAATCAAAACCATCCATCTCAGACAACAGCTGGTTGAGGGTCTGTTCTCTTTCTTCGTTGCCTCCACCGTATTTGGAATCACGGCTCCGGCCGATCGCATCGATCTCATCAATAAAAATAATACAAGGTGCGTTTTTATTGGCTTCCTTGAACAAGTCTCTGACACGGGAAGCACCCACGCCGACATACAGCTCTACAAAGTCAGAACCGGTCAGTGAAAAGAACGGTACGTGTGCTTCTCCGGCAACCGCTTTGGCAAGCAGTGTCTTACCGGTTCCGGGAGGGCCTACAAGCAGAGCACCCTTGGGAAGCTTGGCACCAATCTGTGTATACTTGGCTGGATTGTGCAGGAAATCAACAACCTCCTGCAAGGATTCCTTGGCCTCTTCTTCTCCGGCAACATCCTTGAAGGTCACGCCGGTCTCTTTTTGTACATAGACCTTGGCCTTGCTCTTTCCGACACCCATGGGGCCGTCGCCTCCGCCCATCTTGCGCATCAGGAAGGTCAGTAAAAGATAGAGGATCAAAGCCGGTAAAATCCATGTCATAATGAAACTGAGCACCATGCCGGAATTATCCGGTATCTCTTTGGAATACTCAACATCATGCTCGTCCAGAAGCTGGTACAGATTGTCGTCTTCCAGATTTCCGGTATAATATGTGACCGTTGTGGTCGGTCTTGTTGCAATGACCGGCTGGCTGTTTTCATCTTTTTTGGCTTCCTTGGGTGTGATCTCAATCTCAGAATCTGTGATGACAACGCTCTTAACCTCATCATTCTTGACCATCTTCAGAAACTCGCTGTAAGTGATTTCCGAATCAGAGCCTGACATCAGATTCATAAAGAAGCTCATACCCATAATGGTAATTAAAACAGCGATCAGAAGCATAAAAAGGCTCTGTCTTTTCTGCGGCCCGTTCTGATTGTTGTTTTGGTTATTCTGATTATTATTCTGGTTATTTTGATTATCCATTGAAAATCTCCTTAAAAAGTCTGTCCTTATTATAAATTTTGGCTAATTATAAATCAATAGATAGATTTTGAAATTTCTGTGCTCTGTTTCTGAATTTTCTATAAACTCAGAATATATAAGCTGTCTTTCGTGCAATATTTACCACTTTCCCTATGAAACGGTGCACTTATTTCTACATAATTTTTCAAAAAAAATTAAATGGATTTATGGATTTTGAATTTGACTCATTGTATAATACTGTGTATGTTAGGAGGACTAGTTTATGGCAGTTAAGTACGTATTCGTAACTGGTGGTGTTGTTTCCGGGTTAGGAAAAGGCATTACCGCAGCATCTTTGGGCAGACTCTTGAAAGCACGTGGTTACACTGTAACAATGCAGAAGTTTGATCCTTACATCAATATTGACCCCGGTACCATGAATCCTATTCAGCACGGCGAAGTGTATGTTACCGATGATGGAATTGAGACCGATCTGGATTTAGGTCACTACGAAAGATTTATTGATGAAAGTCTCGACAAAAATTCCAATGTTACAACCGGTAAGGTATACTGGTCTGTATTACAGAAGGAACGCCATGGCGACTATGGCGGAGGTACTGTTCAGGTTATCCCTCATATTACCAATGAGATCAAAAGTCGTTTTTACCACAATGACAAAGACGATGAAATGCATATTGCGATCATTGAGGTCGGTGGTACGGTTGGAGATATCGAAAGCCAGCCATTTTTGGAATCTATCCGACAGTTCCAGCATGAAGTCGGACACGAAAATGCAATTCTCATTCATGTTACGCTGATCCCTTATCTCAAGGCTTCCGAAGAAATGAAGACAAAGCCAACACAGGCTTCTGTCAAGGAACTGCAGGGTATGGGAATTTGGCCCGATATCATCGTGTGCCGCAGCGAGCATCCGCTTGATCAGCAGATCAAAGATAAAATTGCTCTGTTTTGTAATGTTCCCACTAATTGTGTATTGCAGAATCTGGATGTTCCTTATTTATATGAGGCTCCTCTTGCAATGGAAAAAGAAAGACTTGCAGATGTTGTCTGCGAAGCCCTTCATTTGGAAAACAGAGAGCCGGATTTAGCAGACTGGATCCAGATGGTAGACCTTTTGCACAATCCAAGCCATGAGGTTACCGTTGCCTTAGTCGGCAAATACATCCAGCTTCATGATGCATATTTAAGCGTTGTGGAAGCATTAAAGCATGGTGGTATCTATGCCCGCACAACCGTTCATATCAAATGGGTTGATTCGGAAACAGTTACCAAAGACAATGTTGCAGACATCCTCGGAGATGTCGATGGCGTGTTAGTTCCCGGCGGCTTTGGCTCCCGCGGAATCGAAGGAAAGATCACGGCTATCCAGTATGCCCGTGAAAATCAGATTCCATTCCTCGGCTTATGCCTTGGCATGCAGCTCGCCATCGTTGAGTATGCCCGCAATGTGATCGGTTATTCCGATGCACATACGGTAGAATTTGATCCCGATACCACACATCCGGTTATCGCACTCATGCCCGACCAAAATGGCATTGTCGATATCGGCGGTACTTTGAGACTGGGATCTTATCCCTGTATTTTAGCCAAAGATTCTTTAGCATACCAGTTGTATGGCACCGAGACCATACACGAAAGACATCGTCATCGTTACGAAGTCAACAATGATTTCCGTGATGCTTTAGTTGCAGGCGGTCTTCGTCTTTCCGGTATTTCCCCGGACGGAAGGATCGTTGAAATGTGCGAAATTCCTTCGCATCCATTCTTTGTTGCAACACAGGCTCACCCCGAATTTAAATCAAGACCGAACAGACCTCATCCTTTATTTAAGGGATTTGTCGAAGCGGCACTCAAACACAGTCAACAATAAGGAATATATTCACTATGAAAAAAGGATTTGATAACAACAAATACCTCTCTATGCAGTCCGAACACATCAGAGAGCGTATCAAGCAATTTGACAACAAGCTTTATCTTGAATTTGGCGGTAAATTATTTGATGATTACCATGCATCCCGTGTATTACCCGGTTTTGAGCCCGACTCCAAGCTGCAGATGTTATTGCAGTTAAAGGATCAGGCCGAGGTTGTGATCGTCATCAGTGCTGAAGATATCGAAAGCAACAAAATACGTGGCGACTACGGTATCACATATGATCTTGACGTATTGAGACTGATCGACGCTTTCCAGAGCCGCGGACTTTATGTCGGAAGCGTATGCCTGACCAAATATGCCGCCCAGCCTCAGGCAGAGCTGTTTGAAAAAAAATTGTACGATCTTGGTATCAAATCCTATCGTCATTATAAAATACCGGGCTATCCCAATGACGTTGCAAAAATTGTCAGCGACGAGGGATACGGCAAAAACGACTATATCGAGACCAAACGTCCTTTGGTCGTTATCACGGCTCCCGGGCCGGGCAGCGGAAAAATGGCCACCTGCCTTTCCCAGCTTTACCATGAGTATAAACGCGGTGTCAAAGCCGGCTATGCCAAATTTGAGACATTCCCGATCTGGAATATCCCGTTAAAGCATCCGGTGAATCTGGCATATGAAGCAGCAACCGCCGATCTCAATGATGTCAATATGATCGATCCCTTCCATCTGGAAGCATATGGAAAGACAACGGTCAACTACAACCGTGATATCGAGATCTTCCCCGTTGTAGAGTCCATGCTGGAAATGATTTCCGGAAAGAGTATTTACAAATCGCCTACCGATATGGGCGTCAACATGGCAGGCAACTGTATCGTCGATGACGATGCCTGCTGCAAAGCCTCCAAATGCGAGATCATTCGCAGATATTACAAATGTCTGTGTGAACAGCGTATCAATGGCTTTGCCAAGGATGACCTGTACAAGCTGGAGCTTTTGATGAATCAGGCAGGAATTACCACATCCTACCGTCAGGTTGTGACCAAGGCTGCCGAAAGATCCTCCCAGACAGACGGACATCCGGCTGTTGCAATCGAACTTCCCGACGGAACCGTCGTTACCGGCAAAACAGGCGACTTACTCGGAGCTGCAGCTTCTGCACTGCTCAATGCATTAAAAGAGCTTGCCGGCATTGATCATGAACTTGACTTAGTATCTGCGACTTCCATCGCACCTATTCAGAAATTAAAAATTGATTATCTCGGAAGCCACAATCCACGTCTCCATACAGATGAGATCCTGATTGCATTATCCACCTCCGCAGCCGACAATGAGCTTGCTGCAAGAGCCCTGGAACAGCTTCCCAAATTAAACGGCTGTGACGCACATTCCACAGTTATTCTTTCTTCGGTAGATGACAAAATGTTCAAACGTCTGGGCATCCAGCTTACCTGTGAGCCTAAGTACGAGGAAGAAGAAAGACTATATCATAAATCATAAAACAATAAATCCCCCTGTAAGCGTTTGTTGCGGATTGCTTACAGGGGGATTGTTATTTTTGCAATTATCGATAATTCGTTTATATTTTTTTGTTTTATGTATTGACTCTGATTATTATTTCATTTATACTTCAACTATCTTAAGTGAAAACATCTGCTGTATATCATATCTTCAGCAATATCTTGGCATTCGCCAACA
>ONHB01000037.1:0-14986 GCA_900317505.1 uncultured Lachnospiraceae bacterium
GAAATCATAGAATTGTTTGATATGAAGGAGAAATCATCATGACAATCACACAGCTTAAATATGTAATCACAGTATCTTCCTCCAATTCCATGAATGAGGCAGCCGGCAAGCTCTTTATCTCACAGCCGAGCTTATCGGCAGCGATCAAGGAGCTGGAAAGTGAAATCGGTATAGAACTGTTCCGCAGGACCAACCGTGGTATTACCGTGACACCGGAAGGAAAAGAATTTATCGGATATGCCAGACAGACCGTGCAGCAGTATGAGCTAATGGAAGCAAAGTACATTAGTAAAAAAGAGCTGAAAAAGAAATTCAGTGTTTCAACACAGCATTATGCATTTGCGGTCAATGCGTTTTCAGAAATGGTCAAGCAGTTTGGTATGGATGAGTATGAATTTGCAATCTATGAGACACGTACCAATGATGTGATTGATGATGTTAAAAACTTTAAAAGTGAGATCGGTATTTTATACCTGAATGATTTTAACCGGAATGTACTTTCCAAGATTTTCTCGGACAATAATCTGGAGTTTCATCCGTTACTAAACTGTGGTATTTATGCCTATATGTGGAAAAAACATCCTCTGGCACAGGAAAACAAGGTTAGCCTTGAGCAACTCAATGATTATCCGTGTCTGGCATTTGACCAGGGAAACAACAATTCCTTTTATTTTGCGGAAGAGGTGCTTTCTACTTATGAATATAAACAGTTAATCCGTGCTAACGACAGAGCTACTTTGCTGAATCTGATGGTCGGACTGAATGGTTATACGCTTTGCTCCGGTATTTTATGTGAGGACTTAAATGGTTCTGAATACTGTGCGGTAAAGCTGGATTCGGATGAGATCATGACAGTTGGTTATCTGATCAGAAAGGGTATGACGATCAGCCCTTTGGGACAGAAGTATCTGGATGAAATCCTCAAATTCCAGGATAAAGCATTAAAGTAAGAGGTAGGCAGATATGGATGAATTAAAATACTATCTGGAGCAGATCTTTGCGGATGATGTGGTGCGCGTGATCATCAGCAATCCGAGGATGAAATCGGAGCCTGTAAATAAGATCGTTGCCGAAAAGAAGCAGAATGGCTGGCAGATCGCATCTTATACACAAAAGCAGGTGTTTCATGAGAATGTAAGTGATAATTGCGGTGGTTCAAATGAAACGGATGTAAAAAATCAGGGAATTAGCAGCCGTCTTTTTGAGTTAGCATCGGGTAACTACAAGCAGATCAATGCATTTTCCGGGGCAAAAGAGCATGTCATTCTGATTTCTAAAAAAGGCGCCTGCAATTACAAGGTAAAAAGGATTGCCAATGATACGATTCGCGTGGCGGGGACGCAGACGGAGCACAACCGGAAAAAGAATTACATCTTAGAAGAGGGTACAAAGATAGAGCCTTTGATCGATATGGGGATTTTTACCAAAGAGGGTCGGGTGGTCAACTCCATGTATGATAAATACAAGCAGATCAACCGCTTTATTGAAATTTTGGACGATGAGATTTCCAAGCGCAGGATGGAGACCTTGCATGTCATAGATTTTGGTTGCGGCAAGTCCTATCTGACCTTTATCGTATATTATTATCTGACAGAGATCCGCGGACTAAAGGTGGAAATGATCGGTCTGGATCTGAAAGAGGATGTGATTAAAAAATGCAATCAGGCAGCTCAGAAATATGGTTATGTAAACCTGCACTTTGAGATGGGAGATATCAATGGGTATCATGCACCGTTTGATGTGGATATGGTGATTACCCTGCATGCCTGCGATACGGCAACCGATTTTGCCCTGTACAATGCCATCTGCTGGAATGCGGACATGATTTTCTCGGTTCCCTGCTGCCAGCATGAGCTGAATGGACAGATCAGACCGGATCAGCTGGAAATTTTATCCCGCTATGGAATTGTAAAGGAGCGTTTTTGTGCACTTGCAACCGATGCTATCCGTGCCAATCTGTTGGAGTACTGCGGCTACAAGACACAGCTTTTGGAATTTATTGATTTTGAACATACACCCAAAAATATCATGATCCGGGCGGTTAAGCGGCCGATGATGGCGCGCGGTTCCAACAAAAAGTATCTGGATGAAGTAGAGGCTATGAGAAAAGAATTTTCGTTTGAACCGAAGCTTTATATCTTATTGGAAGAAAATTTTTAATAAATATGAGAAAACATAGAGGAGGCATAGGATTATGTCATTGGATAAAGCGAAAAAATACTTAGAAGAAAAAGGATATGCGGATCATATTATTGAGTTGGCGGATTCCAGCGCAACCGTACAGCTTGCTGCACAGGCACTTGGTGTGGAGCCGGGAATGATCGCCAAGACACTTTCTTTTCTGAATGGAGATAAACCGATCCTGATTTTGGCAGAAGGAACTGCACGTATTGATAATCACAAGTATAAAGATACCTTCCATGTCAAAGCAAAGATGATACCCTTTGACGATGTGGAACAGTACATTGGACATGCACCGGGCGGAGTGTGCCCGTTTGGAATCAACGATGGGATTGCCGTATATCTGGACGAATCCCTGAAAAAGTTTGACACGGTATATCCGGCTGCCGGCAATGATCACAGTGCCGTTAAGCTTACGATTGCAGAGCTGGAAGCTGTTGCAGGAGCAGAAGGCTGGGTAGATGTCTGCAAGGATGAGCCGGCTTAGAAGGACACTTTTGAAGGGCTCACGGTATTTTCAGGAGGAAATTTTATGGCATATACAGTAGGTGAGATGGCAAATATAATGGGAGTTCCGGCTTCCACTTTAAGATACTATGATAAAGAAGGTCTGCTTCCTTTTGTGGAGCGCACCTCAGGCGGCATCCGTATGTTCAAGGAACAGGACTATGAATGGATGAAGATCATCGAATGTATGAAAAGAGCAGGAATGCCGATAAAAGACATCCGGGACTACATTGAGCTTGCGCTTGAAGGAGATGCGACCATTCATGAACGCCTCCAGCTTTTTCAAAACCAGAAGCGGCTGGTGCAGGAGCAGATGAAATCCCTGCAGCATACGCTGGATGTACTTGATTATAAGTGCTGGTATTATGAAACAGCGGAAAGCGCAGGGACGACGGACGTGCTCAAAAATATATCCGAGGATAAGATACCGGATAAGTATAGAGAAATCCGGAAGGAATTATCCGGAGTGCCGGGTGCTGAAAGCTAGGCATTTAATAAAAGTGTAAAAAAGTTAAAATGAACTTAATCTTTATCAAATCTTTATTTTTCCCTGATATGCTTTCTCTATCAAAGAGAAAGAAGGGATATCGATGGAACTTATGCTTCAGACTACAGATCTTTGCAAGTCATTTAAAAAGCAGAAGGTTGTAAATCACGTTTCACTAAATATTGAAAAAGGAAAGGTATATGGTCTGCTTGGCCCGAATGGAGCCGGAAAGTCTACGACTTTAAAAATGCTCACGGGGATTTTAAAGCCAACCGCCGGAGAGATTTATTTTGATGGAAAACCGTGGAACCGGGAATGTCTGTCAAGGATTGGTGCACTAATTGAAAATCCACCTGTTTATGGTAATTTATCAGCCAGAGAAAATCTGAAGGTACGGTCATTGTTACTTGGTGTGGATGAAAAACGGATTGAAGAAGTGTTACAGATGGTTTCGCTTACGGATACCGGTAAAAAGAGGGCCGGACAGTTTTCTTTGGGAATGAAACAAAGACTGGGCATTGCCATGGCTTTACTTGGAAAACCGGAGCTTCTGATTCTGGATGAGCCGACAAACGGTCTGGATCCGATTGGAATTGAAGAGCTGCGGGAGATGATCCGTTCTTTTCCAAAGCAGGGAATAACGGTTATTTTATCCAGTCATATTCTTTCCGAAGTACAGATGATAGCAGATCATGTGGGAATTATTTCAAACGGCATCCTTGGGTATGAAGGGGCGCTTGTACCGGGACAGGATCTGGAAGAGCTTTTTATGAAGGTCGTGAGGGAAAACCGGAAAGCAGGTGAGATTTATGATTAAAATCATAGAGGCGGAATATCTGAAGACGAAGCGGTCCATGCGGCAAACGCTTATCTGGGGGTGTCCGGTGATTACATTTGCAGTGGCGTTGATACTGACCTTGGGAATGACCAATTCCTATGCAGAAAGTGTTTGGAACTGGTGGTATTCTTTGTTGATGCAGGGGATGATTGCGATTATTTGTTATCTTTCCATGAAGCAGGAAAAGAAGGCAAATTATTACCATTTGATGACACTTCCGGTTAGTAGGAAAAAATTGATGCTTGGAAAGATTATTTTTATGGGATGTGTGGTCTTCATAGCCAATATCATTATTTTTACAGGAGCTTCGCTGGGCGGTTTTTTATTGACAACACGTGTACCTGTAAAGGGAGCGGCGGCCGCCGTATTTCTTCTTACCATTGCACAATTATGGGAGATCCCGGTGGCTTTGTTTTTAAGTGAGAAGTTTGGCATGATACCGGAACTGTTGATATGTTTGTTTCTTACCGTCTGTGGCGTGGTCGTGGCTCAGACAGGAAAATGGTACTGGCTGATTTCCGCAGTTCCGATGCGGATTGTATGTCCTTTTTTACACATATTGCCAAATGGTCTTTGGGCGGAAGAAGGGCATCCGCTTTTAAGTGGGAGTGTTATTTTACCGGGGCTTTGTCTGTCTGTGATCTGGTTTATTGTGATCACTGTACTGTTTCTTAAGTGGTTTGATAAAAGAGAGGTGAAATAGGGATGTTTCAAAAAAATCTATGTGCAGACCTGTTAAAAATGAAACGGCTTCCCGTGACACTTGCCCATATTTTAATTCCCATCATCATAAGTGGAATTTTTCTGAGTTACTATTCCTTCTCTGCATGGAGTGACCAGACAAAGGTCGTTGCCTTTTATCAGGCGGTTGGAGCCGGATTCCCGGTTTTGATCGGAATATTTACAGCAGGTGTGGTGGAACAGGAGCAAAATGCAGGAGAGTTTCAAAATCTGCTTACGTTACCTGAAAAGTGCGCGGCTTTTGTGTCAAAGCTTTTGCTTTTACTTATGTTTAGTCTGTTTGCTTTGTTGTTGACGGCTGTTTTATTTGGATTTGTGTTTGATGGATGGATTGCAAAAGATACGGTGGGAATAAGCATACATCTGGCTACGGTTTTCATTATGTGGTGTAGCAGTATTCCTGTTTATATATGGCAGTATATTGTGGCATTTACATTTGGAAAAGGCGTGTCGGCAGGTGTGGGCATTTCCTCAGGTCTTGTCAGTGCATTGATGCTTACCGGACTTGGAGACTTTGTCTGGAAATATACGTTTATTTCATGGACGGGACGGATGCCTTATATGTATCTGAAATTGATATTTGGAGAAGCAGGTGTAGGAAAAGAGCTTGTGATAGCGGCCCTGTTTGGCTGTATATTTACCGTAGGCAGTATGATATATTATTTATGGTGGATATCACGTTTTGAAGGATGCAGAATATCGGAATAGAGGGATAGTATGGCACAAATATTAGCAGTTGATGATGATAAGGCCATTTTGGATATGGTTGAAAATATTTTGAATAAGGATGGACACCAGATTACCAAGATAAGCGATCCGGAAAAAATCGATGTAGAAAAGCTGCAGCTTTATGACCTGATCTTATTGGATGTTATGATGCCGGGAATGGATGGATTTTTACTGTGTTCAAAGATTAGAAAGCTGGTGGATTGTCCCATTTTATTTCATACGGCAAAGACTGAGGAAAATTCTTTAGTCAACGGACTTGCACTGGGAGCTGATGATTATATTCACAAGCCCTTTGGGGTGATGGAGCTTCGTGCGCGGGTTTTGGCACATCTGAGAAGGGAGCACAGGGAACATTCCGTTAGGATGGCACTTGGCAGAAGCTGTTTTAATTTATCCTTAAAGCAGATGTTTGTGGACGAACAGGAAATTGTGCTTACAAAAGCTGAGTATCAGATTTGTGAATTCCTGGCAAAAAACAGGGGCCAGGTATTTTCCAAAGAACAGATATTAGAGCAGGTATTTGGATTTGACAGTGAGAGCAATGACAGCACGATCATTACACATATCAAAAATATAAGGACGAAACTCTCAGATTATGATTATATGCCGATAAAAACGGTTTGGGGGATTGGATATCGATGGGAAGAATGAAAAAGCGAAGCAATACGTTGAGCCGGATATTTATGGAATATGTGCTGGTCATGCTGGGAGCACTGGTGATCTTAGCTTTGGGTACGGTTTTTGCCTTCAATATTCTGGTAAATACAGGATGTATTTATCCGGCCAATTATGCGGAGCAAAAGATTGATGAGGCCTATGACCTTATTTTAAATACGGATGAAGTGACAGAGGATATGATACCGCCGCTTTGCCAGTATATTATTTTTTCTTTGGATGGTCAGAAGCTTGGTGGAAATATGACGGAGGAGTCAGCCCAAATAGCGTGGGATGTTGTTACTCATCAAGGTGCAACCGGAAATTATTTTTATAAGGTTATTGAACGAAAGACGGAATATGTTGTTTTGCAATACCGTCTGATACCGCAGTACCGGTCTGCTTTTTTGAGAGAGCATTTCATCGGTCCACAGAATTTACTGACGACGATATTTCTTTTAGGCGGAATTGCAATTATCGTTCTGCCGTCTGTGCGTTTTGGAAAAAGAATAAAAAAATGTATGCAGCCCATGATGCAGGCTGTGGAAAAAATCAAAAATCAGGAACTGGAATATGAGGTAGCTTATTCTGGTATTCAGGAGTTTGATGACTGTATTTCGTCCATTGATGAGATGAGGCTTACATTAAAGGATTCGTTAGAAAGGCAGTGGAGAACAGAACAAGATAAAAACAGGCAGATGTCCGCACTGGCGCATGATATCAAAACACCGCTTACGGTTGTAAGAGGAAATGCGGAGCTATTATATGAAACGGAGCTTTCCGGGGAGCAGAAACAAAACACCATGCATATTATTAACAGCTCTTTGCAGATACAGGATTATGTACAGAAGCTGATAGATGTGACAAAGTCGGCAGCAGGTATCACAAGTGCTCCGGAAAAGATTGAGACAAAAGTTCTTTTTGACGATATTAAAAAACAGGCCGAGGGTCTGTTGGAAATTTACCATCTTGCCATGAACTGGGAGGAAAACCGGGACAGTCAGACATTAACCATAGTGTATGATCAGGTGGTACGGGCTGTTATGAACATTATCCAGAATGCGGCTGAGCATACACCGGAAGGTGGCTGCGTCCGTATTCATGTTGAGGGAGAAAAAGAAAGTATCAGGTTTACGGTGGAGGATAGCGGAAACGGATTTACAAAAGAGGCACTGTTACATGGAGCTGACCAGTTTTTCATGGATGATACAAGCCGGAGTGGGGAAGCGCATTATGGAATTGGATTGTTTTTTGCAAAAACGGTTGCTGAAAACCATGGAGGAGAGCTGATATTGAAAAATTCCGAAGAGACCGGCGGAGCAAAGGTGGAGATCCGCTTCCGAAGTTTTCAATAATGAAATAGGAATAATGAAATAGGAATGATGTCTGCTGCGTGTAAAACAAAAAATACGGAAAATTAATAGCAGGATATAACAACCGCTTGCAATAGCTTATGGCTATAACAGGCGGTTGCTTTTATGTATTAGCCTGAAAAAAGCCTCTAATGTTATACTATCATCTGACTAAATCATACAAAAACAGTATGGATTAACAGCTGATTTCAAAATAAAACACAAGGAGAGCTTAATATGGAACTTGGAATTGAAAGTCGATGTATTCACTTAGAGAATGATTATGGTAAGGAGCGTTTTGGAGCGATCAGCGTGCCGATTTATCAGACAGCAACTTTTGCTCATCCGGGACTGGGACAGAGCACCGGCTATGATTACACAAGAATGCAGAATCCGACCAGAGAATATCTGGAAAAAACGGTGGCAGCATTGGAAAAAGGTACAGACTGTATTGCTTTTGCATCCGGAATGGCGGCGATCACAACTGTTATGGAGTTGTTTGAGCCCGGAGATCATTTGATTGTGGATAAGGATTTGTACGGTGGTACGATTCGACTTTTCGACCATATCAGCAAGAAAAACGGCATTGAAGTGACCAGTGTAAATTGCTGTGAAGATCCGGTAGAAGCTTATATCAGACCAGAGACCAAGGCTGTCTTTATTGAGACGCCCACAAACCCGATGATGAATGTGACAGATATTGAAGCATTGTCAAAAATCACCAGGGCGCATGGTCTTTTACTGATTGTTGATAATACATTTTTATCTCCTTATCTGCAAAATCCGCTGGAGCTGGGTGCAGATATCGTTATCCACAGTGGAACAAAATATCTGGCCGGTCACAACGATACCATTGCCGGATTTACGATTGTCAAGGATGAGGCATTGAGCGAGAGACTTCGTTTTATTTTTAAGACAACAGGTGCAGGCCTGTCACCCTTTGACAGCTTCCTTGTTGTCCGTGGGATCAAGACACTGGCTGTCCGGATGGACAGAGCACAGGAAAATGCCCAGAAGCTTGCAGAATGGCTGCTTACTCAGGAAAATGTGACCAAGGTGCTCTATCCGGGACTTCCCGATCATCCGGGATATGGGATTATGAAAAAACAGGCCCGCGGCTTTGGCGCGATGCTGACCTTTGATGTAAAAGATAAAGAGACTGCCGAAAAGCTGTTAAATCACGTAAAACTGATCCAGTTTGCAGAAAGTCTCGGCGGTACGGAAACCTTGCTTACATATCCGCTTACCCAGACACATGCCGATGTACCAAAGGATGTGCTGGCGCAAAACGGTATCACGGAGGCTACGCTCAGAATGTCCGTCGGAATAGAAAATATTGATGATCTGATCCGGGATCTGGAGCAGGCATTTCGTTCATAATTGTAATCGATAAAAAGCAGGCAGAACGAACTGTGAGATAAAAAAATCAGCAGGCGGAATAAATTGTGAAATAACAACAAATCAGCAGACAAAAAAAGGTGGAACAACAAATGAAAGACCAGCAGACACAACAGACCGAACGCAATCTGGATTTTGACCGCGTCATCGACCGGTATCATACAGACTGCCTCAAATACGATTTTGCCACAGAAAGAGGAAGAGCTGCGGACATCCTGCCCTTGTGGGTAGCCGATATGGATTTCCAGATTTCTTCTTATATCCAGGATGCTTTGTATGAGCAGGTAAAGCATGGTATTTACGGCTATACAGACACACTGGATGATTATGTGGATGCCGTCAATGGATGGGCAAAAAAGCATTATGGATACGAGATCAAAAAAGAAGATCTTGTCAAAACACCGGGCATCGTATATGCGATCGCGATGGCTGTACAGGCATTTACAAAGGAAAATGAGGCGGTGCTGATCGAGCAGCCGGTTTATTATCCCTTTAGCGGTGTGATACAGGATAATCACAGAAAGCTTGTGAGCAATGATCTGGTTTATGATGAAGAGACACATACCTATTCGGTTGATTTCGATGATTTTGAAAAAAAGATCGTGGAAAACAATGTCCGTCTTTTCCTCTTATGCAATCCCCACAATCCGGTTGGAAAGGCTTATACCAAAGAAGAACTGGCACACATGGGTGAGATATGCAGTAAGCATGGGGTAACTGTCTTCAGTGATGAGATCCACGCCGATTTTATCTGGGATGGACCGCATCAGGCATTTATCACAGCGAAGGAAGGCTTGGACCAGATTGCCGTGACAGCGACTGCGCCGAGCAAGACCTTTAATCTGGCAGGGCTTCAGGTATCCAATATTGTGATCAAAAATAAGGAGCTTAAAAAGAAATTCAAAGCTGCCATTGATGCGTCCGGCTACAGCCAGTTAAATGCAGCGGGACTGACAGCCTGCAAGGCGGCTTATCAGCATGGTGAAGTCTGGTATGAGGCTGTAAAGCAGTACATCAAAGACAACATTGCATTTATGGAAAACTACCTTGAGACAAATTCACCGCAGCTTAAGATGATCCATCCGCAGGCAACATATCTGACCTGGGTCGACTGCCGGGCATTGGGATTGTCTGATACGGAGCTGGAAAATTTCATAGAAAACAAAGCACATCTGTGGCTGGATGGCGGATTTATTTTCGGAAAAACCGGCAGGGGATTTGAACGGTTTAATGTTGCCTGTCCGAGGAAAACTTTGGAAAAAGCTTTAGAGCAGTTGAAGAATGCCATAAGCACTATTCTTTGACAAATACGGGAGATATAGTCAATGACTATAGCTGGCTCTTAAATAATGCGAATGCCCAAAGCATTGACAAAATGGGCAAAGAAAATTAAGATAGCAACTGTAACAATCAAAATCATACAAAACAAGTAGGAAATAAATAAGCGAGAAACAAAAGTCATCGAAAGGTACACCATGGATCAGATAGAACAGAAAATCATTCAAATTATAGATGAAAAGAAAGATGAGATCATTGCTTTCGGACGTGACATTTACACACATGCGGAGCTGGGATACAAAGAATTCCGTACATCCGAAAAGTTCAATGATTTTATAAAGGATAAGGTAAGCCGTCTGGAAACAGAAATAGCGATCACCGGTTCCAAGGCTTACATCAATGAAGAAAAAAAGGACAACTTTTCACTGGCTTTGATCGGAGAGCTGGATGCACTGCGTATCCCCAATCACAAATATGCTAATCCCGAGACACAGGGAGCACACTGCTGCGGACACCACGCACAGCTTGCCGGAGTGATCGGAGCTGCATTTGCACTGACAGATTCGGAGGTTGCCAAGGCTTTGGACGGACAGCTCGTATTTATGACAACACCCGCTGAGGAATACGGAGAGGTTGCTTTTAAAAATACACTGGTAGAAGCCGGAAAGATCCGTTATGGCGGCGGCAAGTGTGAGATGATCCGGATTGGTGCTTTTGATGATATCGACGCGGCTCTTACACATCACATTGCAATGGACGGTGTGAGCTTAGGCGACGGAAGCGGCAACGGATTTGTTTCCAAGGTCATCAAGATCAAAGGAAAGGGAGCTCATGCCGCAGGAGCCAAGGAGGAAGGAATCAACGCGTTGTACGCTGCTAACCTCGGATTACAGGCTCTGGCTTTCAATAAAGATACTTTTTATGAAAAAGACTGTGTCCGCGTTCATCCGATCATGACAAAGGGCGGTGATCTGGTAAATGTCGTTCCGGAGGAAGCCGTTTTAGAGACACTGGTAAGAGGAAAGACAATAGAAGCATTTACCGATGCGGCCTACAAGACAGACCGTTCCTTTAAGGCAGGAGCAGAGGCACTCGGAGCCGGATACCGGATCGAGACCATGCCGGGATATCTTCCTTCCATTCCGCAGGATGTGCCGCAGGAGCTGTTAGCACTGGCTAAGGAAGTAGCCGGAGATAAACCGGTCCGCCAGATCCCCAAGGACAGCCATTCAGGTGGATCCACCGATCTGGGAGACTTAGAGCAGCTGATACCGGTTCTGACCTTTCATACCGGCGGCGTGACAGGAAGCGGCCTGCATGCATCCGATTTTGATGTCGTAGATGAAGATGAGGCTTATGTATTGACAGCAAAGCTGTTTGCACTTTTTGCATATCGCATGTTAAAGGATGATGCGGCTTTGGCAAAGAGCATGAAAAACAATTACAAGCCACGCTTTGCAAATAAAGAAGAATACATTGAACTGATGGAAACATTTTATTCCGTAGAGGAAAAAGAACACGAATAAAATACAGCGTTTGATTTGGAGGATGAAACGATGGGAAAAGAAGCATATGAGATTACCGGGACAGTGGACCGGGTTCTGATGGTAGATCAGATCCGTAAGGCAGCCAGACAGTTTGCCATGCAGTATTTTCACTTCTGTAAAACCTTATATGACAGATACGGACATGATGTTGCCAAGGATATTGTCAGGGAAACCGTTTTCAATCTGGCAGTTGACAGAAGCAACCAGATCCGTGAAAAATCCCTTGCACAGGGTAAGAAAGCAGATACCGTAGCAGATTTTATGTCGGATATCGATCTTCCCTTTGAAGGATGGATACCGGAGTGGGGCGAGGATCACTGTCCGTACGCGGAGGTATGGAGAACTTATTATGAAAAGTATCCATGGTTTCGCGAGTTTGCACCGTTTTACTGTGACGTTATCGACACGACAACGATTGAAAATTATTCGAAATGTCTGTCACACCGGATCACGCAGAATGTTCTCAATGAGGGAACGGCGTGTCTGAGAGAGTACTTTGAAAGTGACAGCGTCAAGAAGGGAGAATACACCTATGGCTAAGCCGGAGATAAAGAAAAAGAAAAAATTTACCGTGATCAATGTTTTACAGATCATCACATTGCTTGCACTGCTTGCATATATGCAGATTGCGGTTGATACAGGAAAGATCAGTAAAATATTTATTGCCAGCCCCACGATGATCATTGAGGAAGCAGTGGAGATCATTACCGATCATACCCTGTTGCCACATCTGATCCTGACATTGGAAGAGGTGCTTGTCGGTTATGGCCTGGCTGCTTTGGTCGGTATCACGGTCGCACTGATCTGGACACTGTTTCCAAAGCTTGAGGAATATATGGATGTCTTTTGCTCCGCAATCATGGCAGTTCCGAAAACAGCGATCTTACCACTGTTGATCTTGTGGTTTGGTATTGGATTTAAGTCAAAAGTCATGCTGGTATTTCTGTTTTCCGTATTCCAGATTTTGTACAACACGGTAACAGGAGCAAGGCAGACAGAGGAAAAATACCTGAAAGTCGCAAAGGTATTTCAGGCAAACCGGATCCAGACGGTATTTCAGATCATGATCCCGTCAGCGCTTCCGTCCATGTTTAACGGCTTAAAGTTAGCAGCAGCTACCGCATTGACCGGTGTTATCTTTTCGGAAATGCAGTCAGCAAAGGGCGGACTTGGTTATCTGCTTTCCGAAGCACAGAACCTTTTAAATTCCGCAAGGATGTTTTTCATTATCATCCTGGTAACGGTAATATCCGTTTTATTTGTAAAACTGATCGCCCTGATCGAGTTTTCTATCTGTCATAAATGGCAGAACAAGGTGAAATAGCAACGTAAACAATACAAATAACAATTTTAAGTACCGACGGTATTTGAAGTTGTTTAAATAAAATTTATGAGGAGACAATTATGAAAAAGAAACTTTTAGCAACACTGTTAACCCTGACACTTTCGCTTGGTCTTTTAGCCGGATGCGGATCAACAGAAACTGCTTCTGACAGCCAGAGCACAGACGCACAGACAGAAAGCGGTGATGAAAGCAGCGATGACACTATCGTCATCAATACCTGCTTGGCAACCGGTATGACAGGTGCTGTCAACAATTTTGCTATTGAAAAAGGTTTATACAAAGAGCTTGGAATTGAATTTAACAACGTGGAATGGTCATCCAATGATGAAGTTCTTTCCCTGATCACCAGAGGTGAGATCGATTTTGCAGACGGAGATCCTTCCGCTTACATCCCCGGTATTTCCAACGGCGTGCCCGCAAAGCTTGTCGGTAATATGTGGAGATATTCCGGATGCTATTGGCTGATCGCCAAAGACGGAATTGACAGCATTGCAGATTTAAAAGGCAAAACTGTAGGTACAGCAGCTGCTGCAGGCGGAATGAAGCTTTCCGTATTAAAGATGTTGGAATCTGAAGGTCTTGGTGAAGATGATGTTGAACTCGTAGCAAACGGTATATATCAGGGAGCATATGCATCCTTTACTTCCGGTGAAGTAGATGCAACCATCATCCACAACCCTTATGCTGCATTAGCAGAAGCAGAAGGCACCGGACATATCTTAGGACGTGCATGGGATTACATTCCGGATTACTACACAGGTACATTGATCGCATCTGACCGTATCATCAACGAAGAGCCTGAAAAACTGCAGAGAGTTATCACTGCTTACTACAAAGTACATGAAGAAGTAAAGAACGAATATTTTGATGAGTTTATCGCATGGGCTGCTGAAAAGATGAACACAGACGAAGAGGTTATGAGAAATGCGGTTGAATCAGAAATCGACGTATGGACTGATTACCCGGTTATCCCGGTTGACCGTGTCAACAATACAATCGATATCCTGCATCAGTATGGATGGCTGGATGAAAATGTAACAGCAGAAGGTACTTATGACAACACCTTTGCTGAAAAAGCAGCAGAAGAACTGGGACTGGAAGACCCCTATAAATAAAACGATAATATTCGGAAAAGATATGGCAATGGAGGTCCATTGCTGCAAATACACACATATGCAGCTTTAGAAAAGATGCATATGGGAATCGGAGGGAATATATGCCTGCAATAAAAGCAAACAACATTGAAAAATACTATCAGAGTGCCGATAAGGAACTGGTACATGCATTGGAAAATATCAGTCTTACTGTCAACGACGGAGAGTTCGTTGCCATTGTAGGTCCCTCCGGTTGTGGTAAAAGTACATTTCTGGAAATAGTAGCCGGTCTGCTGTCCGCAGACGGTGGTGAGATTTATCTGGATGATGAAAAGATCACAGGAACCAGCCGCGATATCGGCGTTGTTTTTCAGGATGCATCCTTATTTCCATGGAAGACCATCAAAAAGAACATCGCCTATGGAATGGAAATTGCAAAGGTTCCGAAGGATGAGCAGGAACGCCGTCTGAAACGTTATATCAAGATGATGAATCTGGAAGGCTTTGAAAACAAATATCCTTCACAGCTGTCCGGTGGTATGAAGCAGAGAGCCGGAATTGCCCGTACACTTGTGATGAATCCCAAGGTTATCCTGATGGATGAGCCCTTCAGTGCGGTCGATCATCTGACAAGATGCACCTTGCAGGAAGAACTGATGAAGATCCGCGAGGAAGAAAAAAAGACGATTTTATTTGTCACCCATGATATCAATGAGGCTGTTTATTTAGCAGACCGTGTCATCCTGTTCAGCCCCAGACCTTCTGTTATTCAGGAGGAGTACAAGATCAATCTTCCTTATCCGCGTCACAGAGAGGACGATTATCTGGCACAGAA
>ONHB01000037.1:14998-16662 GCA_900317505.1 uncultured Lachnospiraceae bacterium
GAGTACTTTATCTAAAGCGGGAATATAGATCAGAGATGAAGCATATAGATCTGCGGGCGAAAGGACAGAGCCGGAATATAACCGGTTTCAGAGATTACTTAATTAACAGTACAGCATCAGAACATATAGAATCAGGAAAGACAGAATTAAGAAAACAAAGAAAACA
The DNA here is from genome assembly GCA_900317505.1 of uncultured Lachnospiraceae bacterium. GTDB lineage: Bacteria > Bacillota > Clostridia > Lachnospirales > Lachnospiraceae > UBA2882. The sequence goes on from ONHB01000037.1 coordinate 15,165, forward strand.
CAAAATACAGGAGGCAGAAATATGGCAAGTGTAGATACCAGTATGGATTATATGTCCAGAGAAGAAGTAATGGCAATCTGGAATGCAAATATCAATTTAACAGATGAAGAGCTGCTTGCAATGGAGGAAGATGAATTTCGCGCCCGCGTAAGGGAAAGATGTCATCACACCTTGGAAATTCAGGTTTATCATGCACAGCACAGAGACAAAAAGCTTTCACCCACACAGGCGGATTATGCAAAGCGTCTGATGCGTCTTTGGAAAGAAAGAGGGCTGTCAACGGATCTGCCGGAATACCGGTATGTATCTTTTCTGATCGATACGGCAGACAAGCTCGCAAACGGTGAGCATGTGGATCTTTCCGCATATAAGCCCACACCTGTGACAAAAGAAATGGAAGATGCCTTTTTCACGATTTTAAAGGAACGCCGTTCCGTCCGTGAATTTACCGATGAAGAGGTTCCGGATGAGCTGATCGACAAGGTATTGGAAGCAGGACTTTGGGCAGCACACGGCTGTAATGTTCAGTCTATCCGTTACGTAGTAGTGCGTGAAAAAAATGAACCGGGATTGTTTCGTGGAAGCGATGTTCCGGGGGGACCGGTGCATCTGGTCATCTGCCAGGATATGAGATGCTATCGTGCCAATTCTTTTACGCCCCGCAGAAACCAGCTTTTGGATGCCGGTGCAGCAGGACAGAATATCGTACTTGCAGCGCATGCAGCAGGTTTGGAAAGTGTATGGCTGACCTTCCCCAATGAGGAATTTTGTGACAGACTGCGTAAAAAATTCAATCTCCCGGATTATGTCCGTCTGGTAACCTATGTGGATGTCGGATTTGGAGCGCAGACACCGCATCCGCCGCTTCGATGGGATGTTAAGGATACCGTGCTTGGCAGGTTTTAAATCTGATATCAGAGAGATTAAAAAAGCTTTCAATTTTTTGGCTATAACATAAATCTATAGCAAGCGATAGGATTTAGGAATAGGGAATAGGGTGTCAATGTATTGACATCCTATTTTTTATGGAATACAATCAGATTATCAAAAATCCTACTAAACGAGTAGGAAAAAGGAGGAGCCTATGCGTAATGTAAAGATGCGTCATATCAGACCGACCATGCGATGTTGTCGCAAGGCGGCAGATGATTAGATGAAAACCAATAAAGCTGTCTGAGGATTTCAGACAAGCTTCCAATGATAAAAAAAATTTGATACAATTAAAGATAAGAATAATGAAAGAAAGATAAGAATAATAAAAGAAAGATAATTGTGAATATCAGGAGGAAACAAACATGAGTCAGATTAAAAAAAGTGCAGCAGAATTAATTGGAAATACACCGATTTTGGAAGTAAGCAACTATAGCAAAGACGCAGGAGCAACCGAAGCAACCATTCTTGCAAAATTAGAGTACTTAAATCCCGCAGGATCCGTAAAAGACCGTATTGCACTGGCAATGATCGAGGATGCTGAAAAGAAAGGTATTTTAAAACCGGG
>ONHB01000040.1 GCA_900317505.1 uncultured Lachnospiraceae bacterium
CCGGGATAATCTGATCAAGCGGAACCGTTTCAGTCAGGCTAAAATTGATTCCAACAATTTAAGATCCGGAGAAAATGACTTTGACAGACTTCCGGATTTATGTGTGATCAATATTTTGGATTATGACCCTTTTGACAGAGGTCAGATGCAGTATCATTTTCACAATATGTGCGAAGAGGATACTTCCATTCCATATCCGGACGGACTGGATTTTTATTATTTTATTACAAAGTCTGCTGAAGCGTTTACGAATGATACCGAGCTTTGTGCTCTTCTCAAATATATCCAGAACAGCACACAGGAAAACGCCACTACACCACTGACACAGGAACTTCACAAGCATGTAACTAGGATTAAGGAATCAGCATATGGGAGGAATCAGTATATGACATGGGGAGAATATATCGACGAAGAAGTGGAAGAAGAAAAAAATCGTTTACTTGCAAAATTGGTCAAAGACGGTTCTTTGACTATTGAAAGAGCTGCAAAAGAACTTGATATTTCAGAGAAAGAATTTAAAGAGAAATTCCTAAAATAAAAACAAAAAAGATGAATCTCAGGTCATCCCAAGATTCATCTTTTCTTAATCTATTCTTCTTAATTTATATTACCAATATCTCATCCAACACTCCATCAGCCGTACAGATACTTCTCCTGCTCCGGTGTCAGAACATCAATCTGTTTACCTAAGAAGTTCAGCTTGCGGACAGCTACATCGCGGTCAACCTCTTCCGGAACATCGATAAGCTTTTCAGTCAGAGCGGCACCTTTTTCTACAAGGTATTTTGCTGAAAGTGCCTGAATAGCAAAGCTCATATCCATGATCTCAGCGGGATGTCCGTCACCGCAGGCCAGATTGACCAGACGTCCTTCGCCCAGTACGCAAAGGGTATGCCCATTGGATAAGGTGTATCCCATAATATTTTTTCTCATTTCTTTGGATGAAACGGCAATCTCACGAAGTCTTGCCATATCAATCTCACAGTCAAAATGTCCTGCATTGCAAAGGATTGCGCCATCTTTCATTTCCATGAAATCTTCTTCATCGATGACTTTGTCACAGCCGGTTACGGTTACAAAAAAATCACCGTACTTAGCTGCTTCCTTCATCGGCATGACATCAAATCCATCCATAACGGCTTCGATTGCCTTAACCGGATCAATTTCTGTGACAATAACTCTGGCACCAAGCCCTTTGGCGCGCATGGCAGTTCCTTTACCACACCAGCCGTATCCGGCTACAACGACAATTTTGCCGGCAACGATCAGATTGGTGGTACGGTTGATGCCATCCCATACGGACTGGCCTGTACCATAGCGGTTATCAAAGAAATGCTTGCACTGCGCATTGTTGACACGAACCATCGGGAACTTGAGTTTTCCGGCTTTGTTCATGGCTTCTAACCGGATAATACCAGTTGTAGTCTCTTCACAGCCACCGATCACTTCAGGAATCAGATCGGTAAACTCCGTGTGCATCATATTAACAAGGTCTCCGCCGTCATCAATGATGATATTGGGACCAATCTTCAAAACTTCTCTGATATGGTGATTATATTCTTCATCTGTTGCATCGTACCATGCATGAACTTCAAGACCTGCTGCTACCAAGGCTGCTGCCACATCATCCTGTGTGGACAACGGATTGGAACCTGTCACATACATTTCAGCTCCGCCCGCTTTCAATACCTTGCAAAGGTATGCGGTTTTTGCTTCCAGGTGTACGGATAAAGCAATCTTCTTTCCGGTAAACGGTTTTGTCTTTTCAAATTCTGCCTCCAAGGTGCGGAGCAGATCACAGTTTCTTTTTACCCATTCTATTTTCTGTTCCCCACTGGGAGCCAGATTAATATCTCTGATTTCGCTACTCATAATGTCCTCCAGTTTATTTCTTTTTACCTTCTTTAGTTTATCTTTTCCTATACAAACTGACAAGTGTAATTTTTTTAATTTCTTACATTTCTTCTAATTTTCATTTTCTTTTGTCAGGGGTTTTTGTGCTTTTTCACAAAACCTGTCTTGTGCCCGTGAACAATCCAACGAAAAAAAAAGTGATTTTTTCTTTTTTTCCAACCTTTATTATACAAAATGCCCATAAAAGCGAATTATTTTCGTATTAGTTGCGATTTGATTTTCTTTTAAATATGAATTATGATACAGAAAAGTTAAGATGAATTTACCAAACACACACATTCAATCACAAACCCAAACCTAAGTAAAAAAGTTTTCGGCGCCAATCACATGACTGGCGCCGATTTACTTTATCCCAATATTATCATCAATAATTTTCTGTAAAAATCCTGATCTTACATATTTACGATATTTCTTTTTTCTCCATTTATAAAGGCCTTGATATTTTCATAAACCTCTTTTGCAAGTCTGGTTCTTGCTTCGGTACTTGCCCATGCCATATGAGGAGTGATGATCAGCTTTTCACTGTCCTTGATCTGGCTGAGCGGATTGTCCTCGGTAATCGGCTCTTTTTCCAATACGTCAAGTCCGGCCGCATAGATCTCGCCTTCTGTCAATGCACGGTACAAATCGGCATTGTTGACAACCGGTCCTCTTGCTACATTAATAAGAATCGCTGTCTTTTTCATTTTTTTCATGGCTTCATAATCAATCAGGTCTCTTGTCAGATCTGACAACGGACAATGAACGGAAATAAAATCGCAGGTACTTAAAAGCTCATCAAAATCCACTCTCTGATAATCGGTATTGGTGTTTTTGCCGGTCACGGAATAATAAACAACCTCACAGCCAAATGCTTTTGCAATCTGTGCTGCCTTTTTACCGATGTTTCCAAGACCGATAATGCCCCAGCGCTTGCCCTGTAATTCCATAAACGGTCTGTCAAAATTGGAAAAACGATCCTGGGAAGCATAGGTGCCGGATTTTACATAGTTATCATAAAAAGGAAGTCTCTCGAGCAGGTACAGAGCCATTGCAAATGTGTGCTGGGCTACTGCCGGTGTCGAATAATCCACAGCGTTGGCAACGCCAATTCCTCTTTTTTTACAATATTCAATATCTACATTGTCATAGCCGGTCGCAAATTCGCAGATCAGCTTTACATTTTTGGCATCCTTTAAGCTTTCCTCATTTAATTTTGCCTTGTTGGCCACTACGATGTCCGCATCCTTGATACGTTCTGCCACTTCATTTACCGTATTTGCATAATACGTTACATTACCAAATTCCTCATAAATGGACAGGTCAATATCCAATCCAATGCTGTTTTGTTCCAATACTACAATGTTCATTCTGTCTCTCCTCTCGTATGCCTGAAATTTCCGCCCCTTATACAACTGCATGCAAAATTTGCACAATTACCCGCAAAACCCCTTTCCAACTATATTCTATATAGAAGTACCCTTGAAATCAATACAATTATTCGGTATAATTTCAAATGGTTACAATATCGTAAGCAATGAATTATTTTCCACAAATATAAGGAGGAACCTATCATGGTTAAATGGAACAACTTGGATACTCTGGATTCTTACAAAAGCCTTGCTTCCAAAAAAGGAAGTGTCAATCTGGTAGATGTAATGTCCGGTGAAAACGGTGCAACCCGCGCAAAGACTTACAGCGTACCGATGGCAGGCGGCATGGTTTACAATTATGCAGCAAAAGCTGTTGACGATGCAATTTTAAAAGATCTTGCAGCATTAGCTGACGAAGCTCAGTTAGTTGACAAATTTGAAGCTCTTTACAATGGTGAAGTTGTAAATACCGGTGAAAAACGTCTTGTTTTACATCATATGTGCCGTGGCCAGCTTGGCAATGCAGTTGTAGCAGACGGCGTTGACAAACGTACCTTCTACACCACACAGCAGGAAAAGATCGCAGAATTTGCCAACAAGGTTCACGCAGGTGAAATCACCAACGCTGCAGGCGAAAAATTCACAACCGTTGTCCAGATTGGTATCGGTGGTTCCGACCTTGGTCCCCGTGCTATTTACCTTGCTCTTGAAAACTGGGCAAAGACCAACAACACATTCAAGATGGAAGCAAAATTCATCAGCAATGTTGACCCGGATGATGCAGCAGCAGTTTTAAACTCTATTGATGTTGCTCATTCACTTTTCGTACTGGTTTCCAAATCAGGTACAACTCTTGAGACACTGACCAACGAATCATTCGTTAAAGATGCTCTGAAAAAAGCAGGTCTTGATGCTTCCAAGCATATGATCGCAGTTACAAGTGAGACTTCTCCTTTAGCTAAGAGCGATGATTACCTTGCAGCATTCTTTATGGATGATTACATCGGAGGCCGTTTCTCTTCTTCATCCGCAGTTGGTGGTGCCGTATTATCACTGGCATTTGGTCCCGAAGTATTTGCACAGTTCTTACAGGGTGCAGCAGAAGCAGACAAGCTTGCTGCCAACAAGGATCTGATGAAAAACCCTGCTTTACTGGATGCTCTGATCGGCGTTTACGAAAGAAACGTACTCGGTTATCCTTGTACAGCAGTTTTACCTTACTCTCAGGCTCTGAGCCGTTTCCCCGCTCACTTACAGCAGCTTGATATGGAATCCAATGGTAAATCAGTCAACCGTTTTGGCGAGCCTGTTGATTATGTGACAGGACCTATCATCTTTGGTGAGCCCGGTACCAACGGACAGCATTCCTTCTATCAGCTGTTACATCAGGGAACAGACATCGTTCCGTTACAGTTCATCGGCTTCAAAAACAGCCAGATCGGTACAGATGTTGATATTCAGGGAAGCACAAGCCAGCAGAAGCTGTGTGCCAACGTTGCAGCACAGATCGTTGCATTTGCATGTGGCAAAAAAGACGACAACAACAATAAAAACTTTGCAGGCGGCCGTCCTTCAAGCATCATCATTGGTGAGAAGCTTACACCTGAAACAGTTGGTGCTTTATTATCACACTTCGAAAACAAAGTTATGTTCCAGGGCTTTACATGGAACATCAACAGCTTTGACCAGGAAGGCGTACAGCTTGGAAAAGTACTTGCAAAACGTGTTCTTGCTCATGAGACAGACGGTGCTTTGGAAGTATTCAGTAATTTATTAAATATCTAATCAGATTGTACTCATTTTAGAGCAGAAGTTTTTCATACTTCTGCTCTTTTTTGCTGGAAAAACCGTTATCTATTTGATATAATCAAGTGCGTATATATAAATAAGCTCTGCTTATTCTAAGGGAGATAAACCATGAAAAAAATTGTCTTAACCGGAGGCGGAACAGCCGGCCATGTGACACCAAATATTGCGTTGTTACCAGGATTGCAGGAATTAGGATATGAAGTTCATTACATCGGTTCTTATGAAGGAATTGAGTCTAAGCTGATCGCTGATTTCAATATTCCTTATTATGGAATTTCCACAGGCAAATTCCGCAGATACTTAGACCCCAAAAACTTCTCGGATCCCTTCCGTGTGATCAAAGGCTATACAGAGGCCCGCAAGATTTTAAAAGAGCTTAAACCGGATATTGTTTTTTCCAAAGGTGGTTATGTTTCCGTTCCCGTGGTAAGAGCAGCAGCATCCCTAAAGATTCCCTGCATCATCCACGAATCGGATATGACACCGGGGCTTGCCAACAAGCTCTGTATTCCCGTAGCCAAAAAGGTATGCTGCAATTTTCCTGAGACCATGCAGTATATTCCCGAAGACAAAGCTGTACTGACAGGTTCACCTATCCGCGAAGAGTTATCCAAAGGTAACAAGATCGCAGCTCTTGATCTGTGCGGATTTGATGCCAATACTCCTGTTATTATGGTTATCGGCGGCTCACTCGGCGCAGCCAATGTCAACAAGGCTGTCAGAGATGCATTACCGGAATTATTAAAGGATTTTCAGGTTGTTCACATCTGTGGAAAAGACAAAATTGACAATATGCTTTTAACAACCAAAGGATACAAGCAGTTTGAATATGTCAAAGCAGAATTAAAAGATATTTTTGCAATGGCTGATATCGTTATAAGCCGGGCAGGCGCCAATGCGATCTGCGAGCTTTTAGCATTACAAAAGCCCAATCTTTTGATTCCCCTTATGGCAGGAAGCCGCGGAGATCAGATTTTAAATGCCAGATCTTTTGAATCTCAGGGATATTCCAAGGTTCTGATGGAAGATGACATTACCACGCAGCTTTTAGTTGACTCTGTACACGAATTGTATTTCAACAAAAAAACTTATATTGATGCGATGAGCAATTCTCATCAGAAAAATTCAATTAAGACCATCTTAAATCTGATAGAACAGACAGTTGCAGAATCATAATGATCAAACATCTGGTATCAAAAGTATTTTGTTTAAAATTCGCAAATTTACATTAGCACTACTCGGAGGTATATCAAATGGAATATATATTTGAAGGCGGATTTGAAAAAGACAAAGAAAATAACAAAAATTATTTTCCGATTCCCTTTAATGTATGGGAAGTATGTGAGGATAATATCGGAGAAATCCCGGTTCATGTAAAAGTAAACGGTAAAGAATTTGACTGCATCTTAGAGCCGATTAAAAACGGCTATTACAACATTCCTTTGACAGATGCACAGGCTGCAGGCCTGTATCCCAAAAACTTTTACTCGATTACCTTTTCCATCAACGGAAAAGACGGTTCCGACAAGGAATCCAGTCCTTATTCTTATGACAATCCGATCCGCAAGATTGACAGCATGGAGGTTTTGATCCAGCCCTGGGACGGTTTGTGCGGACAATCCGTATTTGCCATGCTTGCAGGTGTCACGATCGAAGAAGCAAGCAACATCATGCATTGCCGTGAGTGGCAGGCCAATATGGCAAAGATTGTTTCTTCGCTTGATTATGCCGGCATCAGACATTCCGGAAAGATCATTTACACAAGAGGAAAAGATATTGAGCTTCCCAAATGCTGTATCATCATGGAGCATCTTGGACGTTTCAGCCATTATCTGGTAGGTTACAACGGCAAGTATTACGATCCAAATGATGGTGTACAGGACAAGATCGACAAAGCCAATATCAAAGGCTATCTTGAAATCATCTGCGATTAAAATATCAAAAGTACATATACACAAGATTAAAAATCATAAATTACTCTATGTTATCTGCGTAGAGTGTTTATGATTTTTTAATTCTGGAAATGCAAAAATTATAATCAAATCTTAAACTTTTGAGGCTTGCAAAATTGTATGACGTGATGCAAGATAGTATTGATTATATACGTTTTAGAGGGGAATTTAAAATGAGCACATCCATAGCAGCAGCCGGAGCTTCTAAATCAAAGATTCGGAAAGCATGCGATACTATCTTTCTTATTTTTTTAGGACTGATAACACTTTACTGTACTTACAAATCTATTTACTATGGCTGGGATATTGACGAATCCTACCAGCTCACCATGGCATATCGCTATCTGCAGGGGGACAGGCTGTTCAAGACCATGTGGGCTGTCCATCAGTCCTCCGTTGTTTTTTCCCTGCCGTTTATGTATCTGTTTTTCAAATTTTCCACGACAACAGCAGGAGTTGTCGTATATATGAGGATTTGCGGTACCATTATCCAGCTGTGTGCATCCATCTACGGATACAAGGTTTTTTCCAAATATGTCAATAAAATACTGGCGCTTGTACTGGTTTCCATGTTTTATAACTTTACGCCAAAATTTATTCAGTCTCCGGAATTTTGCTTTTGTGCTTATGTTTTCTTTTTCCTATTACTTTGTGCTTTTATGGATTATCTGAAAACAGAAAAGAAAATCTGCCTGGTATTTGCCGGTATCTGGATGGCATGCTGCGTTCTTTCTTATCCTACACTGGTTATATTATTTATATACCTGTTGTTGTTAATATTATTTTCCAGAAAAATGAAGGATGGATATATTTCCAAAAAGAATCTCTGCTATTTTCTGGGTGGAATCGCACTTGTTGCCGTATGTTTTCTGATATTGGTTTTTAAAGATGTCAGCCTTGGCGAATTTTTCAGGAACCTGCCTTATATCTATTCGGACCGTGACCATAGTACCTCCATCGCTTTCAAAAATCACAAGCTTTTTAGCGGCCTCTGGTTTGTATGTGATGAGATTCTCGTGATCATTGTACCGATGCTCCTTCTTTATTTTGTAACAAAGAAATGTAAAAATAAAAAAATCCCCGGCATTATCCGCATGATCATGTGCTTACTTGTCGTGGCAGCCTGTATTTTTTCCGGCATATCCCATTATCACAACATTATGCAGGCACAGTATTTTTCAATCAACTGGGTTATCTTTTATGTTGTTTTTGCTATATGCTTTTTGCTTGTTTTCTACAGAAAGCATCACAAGGTACATATTTTAAATTACTATGCATTATTTCCGAGCATTTTGTTTGTACTTGCTACTTCATGGATTTCAGATCTCGATATCTATGCCAATTTTGGACTGTTGTTACCGGGTCTGCTTGTCGGATTTATCGACCTGCACAATGAGATCAATGAAGATGTTACGACCAATCTAAAGTTAGCAAAGGCTACCGAAACAATTCTGATCGTATTTGCATTTATCGGAATTATTGTGGGACGTGTTTTCTTTGTGAGGATGACAGCAGTACAGCCTGTCACAACACTCGGAACAGAATTTTATGATGTGGGAATCGGTCCGGCAAGAGATATCGAAGTCACGAGACAGGAGCATATCCAGTACCACGATAAGGCGCAGGCCATTATGAAATATATCAATCCGAATGATACCATTCTTTATATCGGAGGTGATACCTACCTCTATATGCTGACCGGTACAAAGGTGGGCGCTCATACCTGTATCAGCACTCCCAACTTTGACTATGTCATTCTCAAATATTATGAGTTTTACCCGGAGAAAATCCCGGATGCGATTGTCATAGATACCTATTATTATTCTCTGGATGATGTGCTGGCGATGCCGGATTTTGGCGACTATATCAGAGAAAATTATGAAACGGATGAAAGTAAAATTAAGAAAAGTGCATTTACTACAATCCTGTATCGAAAGCCAGCGGCTGATAACGACATATAAAAACAAAAAATATTAAAACAGGACAATGAAATTAAAATAAAACAATAATATTTCACATTGCATTATTCAACTTTTTCATGCAGTAAAATATAATAGTTATTTACAAAAAATTCCGTATAGTTTTCATATATGGAATTTTTTATTTCATCCGGCCAGATCTCTCCGCCGTTTGGCAGCACGATCCATTTTGCAGAGCGGGAAGCTATATAATCCAAAAGTTCATCTTTGATTTCAGGATACAGAATGATCCAATGAGGCTGCCAGTCACAATATTTGTTGGGCGGGAAAATACCGGCCTTGGCATACCACTGTGAGCAGGAACCAAAACCATATAAATAGACACTGTCTTTTTCATCATCCGGAATCTGATTCATAATATCTTGTATGTAAGCAACATCCCCCTCATCCGGATTGCCCTGGCGGATGCTCTGAACCGTATAGTTAGCAACTGCTAACGTTTTGTCACGGATAACATCTTTTTGCATGCCAATAGCAAGGATCACAATGCATACAGATAATACGATCTGAATAATATGCAAAGTTTTATTTTTTCCAGTATTATCCTGATTATCTTTTTCAATTTTTTTCAAGACATTTTCTCTACAATAACTTGAATCATTAATATCAGTTTTACAATTTCCTAAACATGTACTAATCAAAAAATACAATGCCAACACAGCATTTGGAAGCTGCAGTGAAAAATAATGCAGATAACCATCACCCATCGATACAGCAATCAGCAAAATAACTGCCGAAGAGACGGAGAGCAGCAGCAGTGGCCATTTCTTTTTGAAACTTGTAAAATAAAGAAAAATTGAGACCATTCCAACCACGATCATTGGCCAGACAAAATTTTTGACCAGCATAAAACGGTCTGCCATATTCAGCTCGGTAGAGTAGGAAAATGCCAGTACAAAAACCTGACGGATCATATCTTTTAATATTCCCTGTGTCAGCGCCCAGATACATGCCGGAAACATTGCCACGATCACTCCGGCAATAAATACGACAGCATTTTGCAAAATATTTTTCCAGTTTTTCTTAAAAATCAGATAAATCACAATCGTTAAAAGCACAGCTCCCAGAAATGCCGCATTGATAATGCGCACAAAAGCAAAAAAGCCAAAAGCCATACCATAGATAAAGCCAATTTTAAGAGGATGATCACTGACAGAAGACCGGTCCTGATTATCAAAGTATTTCAGGCAGAGATACAGACATAAAACCATGACAGGATAAGAAAATTCCTCTGTCAGATTTCCACCTTCAAAAGTAAAGGATATGATTAACAGACTAAATAAAACAGAACAGATATAGATAAAAAATCTTTGTATCTTTTTTACTGTCACTTTTTTCAGTAAAATATTTACAATACATAAAATGATTCCGATCGTAAGAGTCATATTGATTGTCTGGATACAAAAGGTGCCAAATCTGCCTTCCGAGATCAGCTGTCCAAAATATTCGATCCAGAACATGTAGGGACCCTTCATTTCATAAAAATCCCGGTATGGCAACAGGCCATGCTTCATGGCAGCACCAACCATGGCATAAAAAGCAGAATCCTCTCCGTAATAACTGGTAAGCGGAGAAGTAGCAGTAGAATAAAACAATAAAAACAAGACTGATGATATAAATGACACTATCCATAAGATCAGATTTTGAAATATACTTTCTTTATTTACTTTTTCATTTTCCATATTATTTAATTTTATTTTATCCGTTTTTACTGATAACATGATTTTTCCTTTTATTATAAGTGTATAATTCAATTTTTATAGTCTTATATTTTTTATAACAATTCTTTTACCTATCCACTATAACACAAAAAAAGAGCTGTACACAAATCAATCTGTACAGCTCCTGTAAAATCTAATAAATTTTGATGTTTATGTATAAGTAATAAATGTTTAGTCTACATCATTTTATAAGAATGCATACTTCAAAATGAATAATATTGCCAAAATGTACATCAGCGGTTTTACTTCTTTTGCTTTTCCGGCAAATACATGAAGAATTACATATGAGATAATACCAACTGCGATACCATCAGAGATGCTGTATAATAACGGCATTGATAATAAAGCAAGGTAAGCAGGAATTGCTTCGATCGGGTTCTCAAATGAAATATCTTTAACAGCCATGATCATCAGGAAACCTACAAAGATCAATGCAGGTGCTGTTGCAAATCCGGGGATTGCAATAAAGATCGGGCTTAATACGATAGATACTAAGAATAATAAAGAAGTAACAACTGATGCAAGACCTGTTCTGGCTCCTTCAGAAACACCTGATGAACTTTCAACGAAAGTAGTGGTAGTAGATGTACCAAGGATAGCACCTGCACATGTTGCAACAGAGTCAGCAAGCAGAGCCTGTTTGATTCTCGGAAGCTTGCCATCTTTATCAAGCATTTTAGCTTTGTCTGCACATCCGATCAATGTACCAAGTGTATCAAATACATCGACGAACAGGAATGCACACATAACTACAAAGAAATCAAGACCATTGAAATTGGTAAGAGCGGCAGAAGTAAAGCACTGTCCGAAAGTTTCTCCAATAGCACCAAGATTGAAACCGGTAAATGTAGGAAGTACAGAAGGTCCTGTATAAAGTCCGGCAAACTGAGCAATGATGCCTAAAATCCATGTTGCAAAGATACCAATTAAGATAGATCCCTTTACATTTTTAACGTAAAGAATAGAGATGATCAACAGTCCGATGATAGCTAATAAAGCACATACACCAACATTTGTGAAATCTTCTCTGAAGTTTACGATGGTTACTAATGTAGAATCGCTGTTTGCAACAATTTTACCGTTCTCAAGACCGATAAATGCGATAAACAGACCGATACCAACAGATACACCTTTCTTTAACTGTATCGGAATTGCATCAAAAATTGCTTCTCTGACATTTGTTATTGAAAGTATTACGAAGATAATACCTTCTACAAATACTGCTAACAGAGCAAACTGCCATGTATAACCCATAGCACCACAAACGGTATATGCAAAATATGCATTTAAACCAAGTCCGGGAGCTAAAGCAAAGGGATAGTTGGCCATTAATGCCATACACAGAGTTCCGATGAAAGAAGCAAGTGCAGTAGCGATTAAGATTGCCTGCGGATCCATTCCTGAAGCAGACAGAATGGATGGATTAACTGCTAAAATATAAGCCATTGCCATAAATGTGGTAACACCACCGATGACTTCCGTTTTAACATCAGTTCCGTTTTCCTTTAATTTGAAAAACTTTTCTAACATTTTCTTTTCTCCTTTCGCATCCTAAGAATTCATTAGATTACATATTGATTTTAAAAGATAAAGCGCCATTTTACAACATAAAATTGCAATCTATGACTTTAATTTGCGAAGGTTTGTGCTTATTGTACATAGGAATCGTTCCCATATCTATCTAAAAGATAAGTACTACAATACCGGCTATTAAAGCTGCACCAAAAACCCAGATCAATGATAAAAAGACACGTTTCTTGATCATCTGAGACCATGTCTGTACATACGGAAGATCTTCCATGCCCGGAATTATCCATAATTTACTGTATCCGACCCATAATTTATCAATTACAATTCCGTCGTACCAGTTCATGACTAAAAGAAAAAGCAGAGCCTGCAGATATGCCGTTTTAAAATCTGTTACCTGATTCCACAACCCTATGATCAGTACAGCAGCAACCGGCATAATGATATAAAATGCGCTCATAAAAATTTTTCTTCTTTTGTTCATTTTCTCACGCGTGATCAATCCGTTTTCAATTACACGGTCCTGTATTTCTTTTGGGTAAAAATACAGACCGTTTACAGCACCTCCTATAACAGCAACTTTTACGATGGCTGTAAAAATAAGACAATAAATAACAAGCTGTAAAACTATCATTTTTCATTTCCTTTCTTAGATCCTACGATCCAGATAAATAAGAAAAACCAGATCATACTTTCACTCATTAAACCATTTGTAAAACCGATACGGAAAGCGGTATCCGGTAACAGCATTTTTATAACAGATAAAATGCCGTAAAATACCAATACATTGGTTGCTCCCATCCATTTAGGCAATGTTGTTTTACCACAAACAACCAGATAAAACCAATAAATAAAGACCAGAAGCATAAACAATTCACTTAAGTAAATGATCCATGACAAATGTGCAAATAATGCTTCACATACAGTAAGAGCAATATCCTGGTATCCATTCTGATTCATCCATGAAAATAAATAAAGTATCATGATATAAAACAGATGAAGTGTCATCCAGGGTGTCAGTCCAAATGCATTGAGATAATGATAAATCTTTTTTTCCTTCTGATTTTTTATGAAATTTTCCAGATAAAACAAAGCAACTCCATAAAAAACGATTCCCGGAAAAGCAAGTGCCATGGCAAGACTGTTTCTCCATCCTGCAATCTGTGCAGCTCCCTGTGTAAGCCAGAACAGACTGCCACTGTGTGTCGTATCACCATAAATCATCAGCCAGTCACCACCTCCATAGCAGAAGCATCTCAATATTCCACAGATCATGGCTATCGACAGACTTTTTTTTCGTATTACCGTTTTTTCGTCTAACATAAGATTTTTCTCCTTCTAAGTTAGTATTATAGGCGTTTGATAAACGCCACAACCCATTGATTTTACTGGGTTTTTATGCTTGTTTTATATAAATTTTCTCTCCATAAGTGGTAAAATAAGGGTAGCA
>ONHB01000030.1 GCA_900317505.1 uncultured Lachnospiraceae bacterium
TGGTATTGTTATTTAATAGCATAATTAATTATACCAAAAAATCGCTCAGACCGCATGGTCTGGGCGATTTTTCTGTCAGGGGAGTTTTTTTACAGCCCCTTTTTTATTTTCCATTTATATCATTTAATCCTGTTGTTATACGGGTTCACTGGTAATACTCTCATCTACCCTGTTATTTCCATTTTTCCTAAAGTAAACGATCATCAGAACTATTGCTGCGAGAATAAAAGGACTTGCACCTACAATTCCGGTCGGAGCCGGCCCGATAAACGGATTGCATCCGTCTTTTGTCATATAAATTCCGATACTCGCAATGCTGTTGATCGCACCATGTGCCAGCACAGCCGGAATACAGCTTTTTGTTTTCATGGCAACATAGGAAAAGAACGTACCCATCACAATACAGAGGCCACACATGGCAGCAATTCCCGCAAATGGAAATCCTTTATAACCGACACCATAATTGTGTCCGACAGCCGTAAGCGGCGCGTGCCAGAGTCCCCAGATGACACCATTTACCAAAAGCATCGGAATAGGCGGAAGCTTTTCTGCCATTTTGGGAAGCAGGTATCCACGCCATCCCCATTCCTCACCAAAACAGGTAACGATATTCATGATCGGTCCAAAAAGAAGCGCTGTTACTGTCTGGGAAATCAAAACAATGGGCAGGGTCTCCTGCGGGATCTGCGCCCCTGTTTCCGCCAGTGTCTGACCTAAATATCCAAAGTTTTTATCAAAATTATCGGGATATACAAGAAAATATACCAGTGCTCCCAATATTGTCAAAACTCCCGGACCAAAATAAGCCAGAAGGTAAGTCCTGATATTTCCCTTAAAATGAGGCTTGATCCAGACATTTTTAAAGCCTTCTTTTGTGGCCAGTCTGGTAAGCAGCACGCCAATCGCCGGAAAGAACATAACAACAGTCACCAGTATACTCAGCATACTTCCGGTCCCGGCACTATCCTCCCGGTTTATAAACGGATAGATAACGCCGAAGCAGTATCCATAGGTAAGTAAAAATGTAATACCTATATAAAACAAAATCCTTTTTGTCTCTGTTTTACGAATATTTTCTTCCATAAATCTATTCCTCTTTCTTCTCATTTTCTATATTTATTCATTTTTGATACGCGCTGAAAGCTCATCGTAAAGCGCTTTCGTATCCTCTTCTGTTTTTTCATTGATCATCAGAATATGATCATTCACAGTCAGCACAATACAGGCGTCGCAGTCTTCATAGGTATATCTTGTATATCCGCCGTATTCGTTGTTTTTACATTCACCCATCGTAATGGATGAAGTTCCAAAGCCGTTGGTACGATTGGCCGCTCCATGACTTTGTCTGTACTCGATCTGTGTGATATCTGCAAAGTCAACGCTTACATCACTCCAGCACTCTGCATGGATCTTAAGCGACTGATCAGATAAGGAAACCTCATATTTTCCTTGAAACAGTAATACCATGACACCGACAACGATCAAAATAATAACCGCAATTTCAATTCCAATAAAGGTTTTCATGGAAGCGGAAAGCTTTCCTTCCTCTTTGGATGCCGTTCCTCCTGCCAGCTGTTTACGGTAATACCAGTAAGAATATGCAATGGGCAAAAGGCTCAGGATCAGCGCAATGCCGATCAGTACATACATCATCATCATCCAATCATCCGGAATAAACACACCAAACAGAGTGGCAAATCCGCCAACAACCCACAGTTTACCTGTAAAACGGTGTGTTTTATTCCAGTTTTCTTCATTTTGAAGAGTCCAGACAACACGTACGCCGATCGTATAATTTTGTTTGCACTTCGGAAGATAATTGCCGATCAGGATAAACATAAGACCCATCAGTCCAAAGACGACCGTATTGATTCCTATATCGTATCCTAAAGCGATCAGATCGGTAAATCCACAGACCAGGATCGACATAACAGGAATGACCCATATCACGGTTCGCAAAATTTTCCCATTCTGTTCTTTGTTTTTGGGATCTCTTGACACCATATAAACGCAGAACCAGTGCGTCAGCAAAAATATAAGCGGCATGCCAAAGATTGCAAAAGCCTTGGATGACCATCCATTTGCTTCTCCGCCCACTCCCCAGTGCGTGACCATCTCATCCGGCATAAACCTCCACAAAACAATTCCAAGTAACATTGGAATCAGAACAACAATGGACGAAAGGATAATATGAGTTTTATTCTTTTCCAGCATGATCTTCATCTCCTTTTAAATCACTAATCCACAACATGATCTCTTCCAAAACGGAAGCATTTAATTCATAAAAAATATACTTGCCTTCCCTGGTATCACGAATCAGGTCTGCATCCTTTAAGACAGATAGGTGCCTGGAAATGCTTGCATCCGTCACTGAAAAATGAGCGGCAATTTCACCCGCCGACATCCTTTTGTTTTTTAAAAGATTGAGGATCTCCCGGCGTATCGGATCGGCAAGTGCTTTGAGCGTATTCTGTAATGCCAATCGTATTCCTCCTTTTATTTTCTCATTTAACATTTAACCTAATTGTTAAATGAAGTATAAAGCAAAAGAATATGTCTGTCAACATATTCTTTCTGCCCATTTAAAATATTTACACTTCTAAGATTCCCGCAATTTCATCCGGCTTATGGATGACCTTATCTACACCAATCGATTTTAAAAATTCTTCAGAACGGAAGCCCCAGCCGACCATGATCACGTCGACATCCGCATTCCGGGCAGTCTGGTAATCGACATCGGAATCTCCGATGTAAACAACGTCCTCTCTGGTCACTTCAAAATGCTCCATAACAGAAAATACTCCGTCCGGATACGGCTTTCTACGCTGGCCTTCTTTATCACCTACCGAAAAATCAAACAATCCCGGAAAATAATCGTCGCACAGATCTTTGACTGCCGCATCTGCCTTGTTGGAAACAACGGCCGTTTTGATACCCTGCTTTCTTAATTTCTGTATTACCTCAGCAATACCATCGTAAGGTCTTGTCTTGATCGCGCAATGGTCCTTGTAATAATCCATAAAAACGGCAAAAATCTCGTCTATCTGCTTGGAATCGGTATTCTCCGCTACCGCACGCTCTACCAGCTTGCGGATCCCGTTGCCGACAAAGCTTCGCACCTCATCAATGGTACGCTCCGGCATATGGTACTTTTTCAGACAGTAGTTCATGGTATCGCTAAGATCTTCCAGCGTATTTAAAATCGTACCATCCATATCAAAAATCGCAACTTTATATTTCATACAATCAATAACTCCTCTATCAGATTATAATGTTTATCGATCGCCTCATTTACAAGGCCTTCATTTTTAGCTTTAATTCCATTATAAATATCTTCGTGATACGAAACCAGACTATTTTTGGTCTCCGGATCCGCTTTTTTCAAAACAAGTTCGATCCATTCCTGATACACCGTCATCACAGCTCCCATGATCGTTGAAAGCAGCTCATTGTGGGTAGCCGTAACCAGCAGTGCATGAAATTCTTTATCCGACCTGACTGCCGGATTTTCGTATCTTTCCTGCAAATCACTCTCTATACCACATTCCGAACTGCTTCCGGAAACCGGCTGGTCTTTTTTCATATCATCCAGCAAACTTTTCATTTTCTTGTCCGCGTCTTCGGATATACTCTTTTCCAATAACAGCATACACACGGTCTTTTCCATTGCCCGGCGAAATTCACATACATCCTTTTTGGTAATGGAGCCGAGTGCCAGCATCACGGTTAAGATCTGGAAAATGGTCTTGTTGGCATCCGCACAGATATAATTGCCGGAGCCCTGCACACTTTTGACCATCCCCATCCCATGCAGGATGCTCAGGGCTTCCCTTGTCGAGTTTCTCCCGATATTCAGTTCCTGTGCAATGGCTTGCTCTGTCGGGAGCTTGCTTCCGACTGTCAGATCTCCGTTCTTTATCATGCCAAATATATAATCGATGGCTTTTTCATATTCCATCTGCACACCGGTATTGTTCATATTGCTCCCCTTTTATGATTGATATTCTGATCCCAGCACTTTTTAGATTATAGCAGATGCGCATAGACAGACGCCAGTACAACTGTCAACAGGCCCGATACGGCAATCGCAAGACTGCTCATGGCACCCTCAATTTCTCCAAGCTCCATGGCCTTTGCGGTTCCGATGGCATGGGAGGAGGCGCCAAATGCCAGACCCTTGGAAATCGGCTCTGTGATCTTAAACACCTTACAGATCGTCTCACCAAACATATTGCCCATAACTCCGGTAATAATGATAACAGCTACCGTAATCGTCACATAGCCGCCAAGCTCTTCGGATACACCCATGCCGATCGCGGTTGTTATGGATTTGGGAAGCAGGGTCACGTATTCTTCGTGATCCAGTCCGCAGATCAAGGCAAGCACAAATACCGTTGTGAGGCTTGTGACGGTTCCACCGATCAGTCCGGCTATCACAGCCTTGTGATTCTGCTTTAAAAGTTCCCACTGCTCATAAAGAGGGATTGCCAGACATACTGTCGCCGGCGTCAGAAACCAGCTCAGATATTTGGCTCCTTCATTGTAGGTATCATAATCGATCTCTCCAAATACGATAACGAGGATGGAAATAATAATGGAAATGAGTAAAGGATTGAATATGCCGAGTTTGAATTTTTTCTTTAGTAAAACACCGATCCCATATGCAAACAGGCTCAGCACGACCCCGGCAAACATGGATTCTTCAAAAAAACTATTCATGATCTTTTTCATCCTTTCCTTTTCTGATAACCATCTGCGAAATACGTCCTGCTGCCACCATCACGGTAACAAGCGTGATCGTCGTGATCAGAAAAACCGGAACAAGCATGGATTTTAAAACACCCCAGCTCGTGATCAGGCCAACTCCGGCAGGAATAAACATGACCGGCATGATCTCAATCATAAACTTTCCTGTCTCGCGTACATCCTCAAGGCGGATCACGCCTGTCATCAGACAGACAAATAAAATCACCATTCCGTAAATACTTGCCGGGATTGCAAGCGGAATGATGTATTTTAACAACTCACCTACCAGTGTGATCAACAATATTAAAATAAACTGCTTTAAGTACTTCATTTGTAACGTTCTCTTTTCACAAAAATTGGTAGCACCAATAGGCGCCACCAACTATTATAGATTTCCTGTCTGTTTTGTCAAGACAGATGCTTCCTTTCTTTTCTTCTTTTTTGCATCTTTTGATCAAAAAATGGAGCCCACCGTATATACAATAAATCCGGCAATCCACGCAACGGTACACTGCAGTACAATAATAGCCAGTGCCCATTTTGTCCCAAGCTCTCTTTTAATAGAGGCAACCGCTGCAACACAGGGTGTATATAAAAGGCAGAATACCAATAAGGCTGCCGCAGCAGCGGGACTGATCAGGGCAAGCAGTGCATCTGTTGATTTAAACAGAACAGACAACGTGGAAACCACACTTTCCTTTGCAATAAATCCGCTGATCAAAGCTGTGGATATCCGCCAGTCGCCAAATCCAAGCGGCTTGAATACAGGCGCGATCCAGCCTGCGATCACAGCCAGTATACTTTCCCTCGAATCGGTTACGACGCTTAGGTTGGGACTAAAGGTCTGCAAAAACCAGATGACGATCGTCGCCAGAAAAATAACTGTAAAAGCTTTCATCAAAAAGTCTTTGGCCTTTTCCCACAAAAGCTGTGCCACGTTTTTTACACCGGGCATGCGGTAATTGGGGAGCTCCATAACAAACGGAACGGCTTCACCCTTGAATATGGTATGTTTCAAAATCGTTGCCATCAGAATACCGGTTATAATACCGGTAAAATACAAAATAACCATGACAAGTCCTGCCTGTCTTGGGAAAAAAGCACTTGCAAAAAAGCCGTAGATCGGAAGCTTTGCCGTGCAGCTCATAAACGGAACCATCATGATCGTCATTTTGCGGTCCCTTTCAGACGGAAGAGTACGGCTTGCCATAACGCCCGGAACAGAGCATCCAAAGCCAATTAACATCGGCACAATACTTCTGCCGGAAAGTCCGATCCGCCTTAAAAGCTTATCCATAACAAATGCAACACGCGCCATGTATCCCGTATCTTCCAATAAAGACAGAAATAAAAATAAAGTCACAATAATCGGCAAAAAGCTGACAACACTTCCCACACCATTAAAAATACCATCCAGAATGAGAGACTGTATCACATCATTGACATTTACGGCCTCCATTCCCTGTGCAGCATATACGGTAAGCTTGTCAATCAGCATGGCAAGCAGATCCTGCAATCCCTTTCCGATCACATGAAAGGTCAGATAAAAAATGAGTGCCATAATACCGACAAAAGCAGGAATTGCCGTATACTTTCCGGTCAGAAACCGGTCAATCCTACGGCTCCTTTCACGTTCTTTACTCTCATGTGGCTTTACTACACAGGCGCTGACAAGCTTTTTGATAAAAGAAAAACGCATATCGGCGATTGCAGCAGCCCGGTCCATTCCTCTCTCTTCTTCCATCTGACAGATAATATGCTCGATCATCTCTTTTTCATTTTGGGAAAGCTCCAGCCTTTCCAATACGCGTCCGTCACCTTCTACCAGCTTGGTCGCGGCAAAACGGACAGGAATCTGAGCCGCCTGCGCATGATCCTCGATCAGATGCATAATACCATGCAGACAACGGTGAACGGCACCGTTATAATCCTTTTCATCGCAGAAATCCATTCTGCCGGGATGTTCCTGATATTTGGCAACATGAAGTGCATGGTTGACCAGCTCATCAATACCTTCATTTTTGGCAGCAGAAATCGGTACAACCGGAATACCAAGCAGTGCTTCCATTTCGTTGATATCCACGGTACCGCCGTTTCCACGTACCTCATCCATCATATTAAGAGCCAATACCATTGGAACATTTAATTCCATCAGCTGCATCGTCAGATACAGATTTCTTTCAATATTGGTTGCATCGACAATGTTGATAATTCCTTCCGGGTGTTCATCCAATATGTACTGTCTGGATACAATCTCTTCACTCGTATATGGAGAAAGTGAATAAATCCCCGGCAGGTCGACAACCTCTGTCAATTCATTTCCCCTGATGCATCCGCTCTTCCTGTCAACTGTAACACCCGGGAAATTTCCAACGTGCTGATTGGATCCGGTCAGCTGATTAAATAATGTCGTCTTTCCACAATTCTGGTTACCGGCCAGAGCAAAATGCATTTTGGTTCCTTCTTCAAGCGGATGTTCATCTGCCTTGACATGATACCGGCCGCCCTCACCAAGACCGGGATGCTCTTTGACCGACCTTCCTTTGGCGGCATTCGTCCTTCCACTGTTGCCGCTTTCCTGTGTAACAGCTTCCTCTACCTCAATCTCTTTTGCTTCATCCAGACGCAGGGTCAGCTCATATCCATGGAGCCGCACCTCCATGGGATCTCCCATCGGTGCATATTTTTCAATCCGTATCTTGGCACCCGGCAGCACACCCATATCCAGAAAATGCTGTCTCAAGGCGCCTTCCCCACCGACCTTTGTGATAACCGCAGGCTGTCCAATCTTTAATTCTTTCAGTGTCATAAACCATCAACCTCATCTATGTGTATCTTGTAAATTTTGCTTTTATTGATAAAAAATATCATTATCTTCCATATCATATCACATAGTTTTTTAAAAAACACCAAAAAAAGAAAACCCATATAAAATATATGAGTTTTCGCCTGTAGTTATTGTCCGATATACGATTTACCAGTCGCTGTCCCAGTCACCGCTGTCCCAGTCACCGCTGTCACTGTCCCAGCTGTCCCCGGAATCCCAGGTACTGTCGCTGTCCCAATCGCTGTCATTGTCCTGTTCGCTTTCCCAGGTCTTGTAATATGAGGTATCTTCAAAATCAGATGTACCATAGTCTATACTGTAGGAATCGGATTCATAATAATCGCTGCTGTTTGACTCAAGCTCATCATCAACAGTGGTCTCATTCCAGTCAAAATCATATGAATCAAACACATACCAGTCGCCGCCAAGATAATAATATTGGTCATCCTGGTAAGAATAATAACCATTGGACGGTCCCAATACACCGGAAACAACATAAATAATGATTGCAAGAAAAATACCGCCACAGATCAGAAACGGTCACGGATCGATCGAATCATTCGAAGAAGAGCCGGACTTTTTGTTTTTGTGATTATTGCTCTTCTGCTCTGCGATACGTTCCTTGAGCTTCTGATAAAGCTCGTGGACGGCATAGGCCTCATCCTTGCCCTCGTAACGCACGGCACGGCTGCCGTCTGCCTTGTTTTTGTAAACGATAAAAAGATCGCCGTCCTGATAAATACCAAAAGCTTTTGGCTCTTTTGTATTGACACCGATGAAAAATCTCGTTACACTCTGCGGTGGTAGATTATGATCCTCATACCATTTTTTTAGTTCTTCGATGGTCTTGGGAGTATTGTTGCTCTGCCGTTTGAAATGCGGGTTTTTGGCGCCACAGTGCGGGCAGTTTTCGTCGGTATCCGACATATACTCCTGACAAAATTCACATGTAATTTTCATTAAATTCCCCTTTCATATAAATTTAGACAACCAAAAAGGAGCGCCCTTATGATCATCGACTTTCACACACATACATTCCCCGAAAAAATCGCCCAGTCAGCGATCGCTAAGCTTTCCGCTTCTGCCGACATCAAGAATTATATCGCCGGTACCTTAACGGATCTGATCTCCTCCATGCAGAATAACAGTATCGACTATTCTGTCATCCTGCCGGTTGTTACCAGACCGGAGCAAGAGAAAAATATCAACCGTCTCGCCATTGAAACCAATGAACATTTCCATGATCAGGGCATTATCTCTTTCGGTGGTATTCACCCTTATAATGATGATTATAAAGCAATCCTGCACTTTCTTTCAACCCATGGAGTAAAAGGAATCAAACTTCATCCGGTATTTCAGAAAACGTATTTTAATGATATCCAATACAAACGGATCGTCTCCTGTGCCATGGATGAAGATCTGATCGTCGTCACGCATGCCGGATATGATATCAGTTATCCGGGCGCTGATTTTGTGACCCCCGCTCATGTTCTTCCCATGATCAAAGAGCTGAAGCCGCCCAAACTCGTCCTCGCCCATATGGGCGGATGGAACTGCTGGGACGAGGTATATGAAAAAATCGCCGGACTTCCGGTCTATCTGGATACCTCTTTTTCCCTGACGCCTCTGCGATCACCCAAATCCAAGGCAGCGACCATCAACCGCTATGATGACCGGTCCAAAAGATCTGAACGGCTGCAGCTTAAAACAGACGAATTTTGTAAATTCGTCCGGAAACACGGTGCAGACCGCATTCTTTTCGGAAGTGACAGTCCCTGGAGTGATCAGGGCGAATCCCTGAATATCTTAAACAACACCGGCCTTGCAGCCACAGATATTTCCAAAATAAGCGGAGAGAATGCCAGACGCTTACTCTCTCTTTAAAACTTATGCATTTCTACCCAGTTCAAATGCTTTTTTGTTTAATTCCAAAAACTTGGGCGGCACATTGGCAGCGATTGCTTCCTGCCATTTTTCGTCACTGATCTCCGGAAAATATACGGATAAGCGACCCATAAGAGCAATATTAACAGCCTTGGATGAGCCTGCTTCATTGGCCAGTGCAAGGAAATCCTTGGCATCGACATCGGCACCGGCGGCCTGCATTTTTTCAACCAGATTGTCCGGATAAACCTTTGCTCCAGTAATAACCGGCATGGGCTCCATTTCCTGTGTATTGACGATCACCTTTCCGCCCGGCTTTAAGTATTCCAGCCATCTGGCTGCTTCCAGTTTTTCAAAAGATAAAATGACATCAGCCTCTCCCTTGTCAATGACCGGAGAGTATACCTTTTCTCCATAACGCACATAGGTCACAACACTTCCGCCACGCTGGCTCATACCGTGTACCTCTGATACCTTTACATCATATCCCTGGTTTAACAAAACATAACCAAGCATTTTACTTGCAAGCAGGGTGCCCTGTCCACCGACACCAACGATCATAATATTTTTTGTACTCATTATGCTTCCTCCCCGTCATACTGTGGCAATGCTTTGAATTTGCACATCTGCGAGCAGACCTTGCAGCCGATACAAAGTGTTGCGTCGATCTGTACCTTGCCATTTTGTACTGAAATAGCAGGACAGCCAATCTTCATGCAGGCCTTGCATCCAACACATTTGTCCTTGTTGACCTGAATCGGCGGCTTGTGTACCGTACCCTTGATCATGACACAGGGACGACGGCTGATGATGATAGAAGGCTCTTCTGCCTCAAGCTCTTCCAGTAAAGCGGTTTCAACCTCTGCCATATTATAAGGATCTACCACACGGATCCGGCGATAGCCAAGTGCCTTGCAAAGTGCCTCCAGGTCTACCTTTCCTGCCGGTTCACCACGAAGATTTTTACCTGTTGTGGGGTTTTGCTGATGACCTGTCATACCGGTAATGGAATTATCCAGAATGATCACTGTGGAATTGGTCATATTGTAAGAAATATCGGTAATACCGGTAATACCGGAATGAATGAAGGTAGAATCACCGATCACGCCGACACTCTTTTTTTCACCTTCCTTGCCCATGGCCTTGTTGAAGCCATGAAGTCCGGAGCAGGATGCACCCATGCAGACATTCAGGTCCATGGAATTGAGCGGTGCGATCGCTCCAAGTGTATAACATCCGATATCACCATATACCATGATATTGTGTTTCTTTAAGACATAGAATACGCCTCTGTGAGGACATCCGGCACACATAACCGGAGGTCTCAACGGAATTTCATCCTCAAGCTTCACGGTAGGAACCGTCTCCATACCAAGGCAGCTGCGGATCAGATTCTGCGAAAACTCTCCGCAGATCGGGAAGGTATCTTTTCCGATAACGGAAAGTCCCAGCTTGCGGCAGTGATTTTCGATAAACGGATCCAGCTCTTCCAAAACGATCAATTTATCAACCTTTTCCGCAAAATCAAGGATCAGCTTTTCAGGAAGAGGATAGATCATACCAAGCTTTAAAATGCTGGCTTTCTCTCCGAAAATTTCCTTTGCATACTGATAAGATGTGGAAGATGTGATAATACCGACAGAGGTATCGCCCATCTCAACACGGTTGAAGTCACAATCCTCTGCCAGTGCGATCAGGTCTTTGGTACGTTTCTCCACACGGACATGCGCATTGCGCGAATTGGCGGTCATCATGACCTTAGTAGGATCCTTGACATAGGGAACCTGTGCGGGCACTACGCGCTCACCGGTCTCAACAACACTCTGGGAATGAGCAACGCGGGTGCAGGTCTTGATCAATACCGGAGTATTGTATTTTTCAGACAGCTCATATGCTTTTTTTGTAAATAAAATACATTCTTCCGAATCGGAAGGCTCTAACATCGGCACCTTGGCAGCCTCTGCATAATGTCTGGAATCCTGCTCATTCTGTGATGAGTGCATACCGGGATCATCTGCAACACAGATAACCAGACCGGCATTCAGGCCCTGATATGAAATCGTAAATAAAGGATCTGCAGCAACATTTAAGCCAACATGCTTCATGGCAGTCGCACTTCTCACACCACCAAGGGTTGCTCCATGCGCTGCTTCCAGTGCAACCTTTTCGTTGGGAGCCCATTCACAGTAAATCTCATCGTATTTTGCGGCTTCCTCCGTAATTTCCGTACTCGGTGTACCCGGATAGCTGGATATTACCTTGCATCCGGCCTCATACAGACCTCTGGCAATCGCTTTATTGCCAAGCATCAGTTCTTTCATTGATTTTCCTCCAAATATATCTGTAAATTATGCCATATTTTCTTTTGCGACCAGCTTGTCCGCACCATAACGCTTGCGAAGTGCCGGCTTTTCGATCTTTCCGGTTGCATTTCTCGGAATGTCCGCAAAAATAATCTCTTTGGGACGTTTGTATCTCGGCAGTGCCATGCAGTACTCGTCCATTTCTTCTTTGGTCGCCTGCATTCCATCCTTGATCTCAATGATCGCAGCAGTCTTTTCACCCAGACGCGGATCAGCCAGACCGATAACGGCTACGTCCTTGATCTTTTCATGCTTGCGCAGGAAATCTTCGATCTGGACCGGATAGATATTTTCACCACCGCTGACGATAACGTCCTTTTTGCGGTCTACCAGAAAATAAAAACCGTCCTCATCCTGCATAGCCATGTCTCCGGTGTACAGCCAGCCATCCTTTAAGCACTCTGCGGTGGCTTCCGGATTGTTGTAATAACAGGTCATGACACCGGGGCCCTTTACACAGAGCTCTCCGACGTCGCCTCTTTTTACTTCATTTCCATTTTCATCAACGATCTTGCATTCCCAACGATAACCGGGAACACCGATGGCACCGACCTTGTGGATATTTTCCATACCCAGATGTACGCAGCCGGGACCGGTCGATTCGGAAAGACCGTAGTTGGTATCATATGCGTGATTGGGGAAGTATTCCTTCCATCTTTTGATCAGTGACGGCGGTACGGGCTGTGCGCCAATATGCATCAGTCTCCACTGATCCAGATTGTAATCGGAAAGCTTCAGATCTCCGCGATCGAGCGCATCCAGAATATCCTGTGCCCACGGAACAAGCAGCCAGACGATCGTACATTTTTCGGAAGAAACCGCTGATAAGATAGTCTCAGGCTTCGTTCCCTTTAACAGTACTGCCTTGCTTCCTGCGACGAGACTTCCCATCCAGTGGAATTTTGCACCGGTATGATAAAGCGGCGGTATGCATAAAAAGGTATCTTCCCTTCCGGTAGCATGATGCTTCTGCTCCATTTCGGCAGCCTGTGTCAGACTGCGGTGTTTATGTAAAATAGCCTTCGGAAAACCGGTTGTACCGGATGAAAAATAAATTGCTCCAAAATCATCATCGGAAATTGCAATTCTCGGTGCTTTGGAAGAACAGTCTGCAACCAGCTCGTGATAACTTTCCGCAAAGTTGGGACAGTTGTCACCCAGGTAGATCAACAGTCTTCCTTTGGAAAGTCTGTCTGCATTGGCTTCAATACGGCCGATAAACTGCGGTCCGAAAACGATGATATCAACCTCTGCAAGCTCTGCACAATATAAAATTTCATCCGCATCATAACGGAAATTGAAAGGAACCGCGATAGCTCCTGTCTTTAAAATACCAAAATAAATAGGCAGCCATTCCAGACAGTTGTACATAATGATGGCAACCTTATCTCCCTTTTTGATGCCACGGCTAAGCAGCATATTGGCAAAACGGTTGGCCTTTTCATCAAATACCTGCCATGTGATTTCTCTCCGGTAGGGCTCAAATCTGGTAGGCTCGATCAGCTCCGATTCCTTCCAGGTCGTCCTGCGTGTCTCCTTCTCTTCCGGATTTAATTCAACAAGCGCAACCTCATCCGGATATAGTGTTGCATTTCTCTCCAAATAATCAATTACTGGCATTTTGTATCCCCAATCATTTTATAATTTTTCGATTTAAACGATTAAACTTTAACGCGTTAAACCATATAAATATAAGGTATCACATGACCCTTAAAAAAGCAATGACGGCAGCCCTTTTGAACAGTCTTTTAAAAGGGCCTTTCTTGTGCACAATAAAGACGCAGGCTCGCAAGAAAAGCAACATTTTTATATAAAAGTGTGGAAAATCTCATTTGAATCGTATATACTGAGGGATGGAATTGGGGTTTTTATATTAAGAATTATCCCCAGTCACAAAGGAGATTTTATAATGTCTAATCAAAAAATTGCAATCGTAACCGATTCAAATAGTGGCATTTCACAAGCCAAGGCCGAAAAGTACGGTGTATTCGTGCTTCCCATGCGTTTCAATATTGATGGCGAGGAATATATCGAAGGTATTTCGATAAGCCACAATGAATTTTATGATAAGCAGGTAAACGGATCCCACATTTTTACGTCGCAGCCATCCCCCGCTGATGTCATGGATATCTGGGATAAGGCTCTGGAAAATTATGACGCCGTCATCCATATTCCCATGGCCTCCGGGCTTAGCAGCTCTTATTCAACCGCCGCCATGCTGGCCGGTGACTATGACGGAAAGGTTGTTGTCATCGATAACCAGCGAGTTTCCATTTCTTTGAAGCAGGCTGTTTTGGATGCAAAAGCTTTAGTTGATGCCGGAAAGGATCTGATCGAGGTCCGCAACACTCTGACCATGACAAAGGATGATGCTTCTATTTATATGATGGTGGATGATCTGAAATATCTGAAAGCCGGTGGACGCATCAGCCCCACAACAGCTGCAGTCGGTTCCATGCTCCATATCAAGCCGATCCTGTCCGTAAACGGCGGATCCATTGAATCCTATGACAAAGTCCGTGGAACAAAGGCTGCCAAAAAAGCGATTTTGAAAGCGTTGGAAAATGATATGGTCAATAAATTCCACAGCGAGGATATCAATGACTATCATCTTTATACCGCTGCTGCCTTAAGAAGAGATGAGGCGATTGCCTGGAATGAGGAAGTACAGGAGCACTTCGGAAAACGCAGCCATATCGAAGCAATACCCTTAAGTATCGCGACCCATGTCGGCATCGGAACCTTTGGTGCCTGCCTTGCTAAGCGGATTAAATTGTAAAAATGAAAATGGCCGGTTGATTTTTCAACCGACCACCTGTATAATCTGATTAAAGGTAATCGGATGCGAATCCGATCTGCCCTCAGTCATAATAATGCAAAAAAGATTAGCACTTACACTTTGGTCGGGTGGGTGCTATTTCTTTTTGTCTAAATTTCCATAGTGTTCATTCGCATCCCCCCTTTTTTAAGAGGGAATCCAAAATCAGAATTCACACCCGAATATTAATCTTAATTATACCCTTATAATATAGCAGTATATTCAATCTACGTCAATGCGTGGTTTTTATGATAAAATCAAATACCTCTTGATATGTCATATGATGTTCCTTACAGAGTCTCACAACACTTTCGTATTCCGGATATATTTTTTTCTTCTGCCCTATCTGGCAGATTTTTACTTCTGCCTCTCCTAACGGTGTCATAACCTTCTGGATCTGCCGGTCCAGCACGGATCTTTCTACCGGGATTCTGCGGATTCCTATCGTGGTCGTTTCCTCAAAAATAATCTGCTCCAGTTCTGCGATTTTTGTCTCATCGCAGATCACATTTAACTGCCAGCCGGGACGGTTTTTCTTCATGAAGACAGGCATATAATGTACATCTCTGGCACCTGCTGCAAACAGCCTTTCCATGGTATAGCCAAGGACCTCTCCGCTGCAGTCATCAATATTGGTTTCCAGCTTGCAGATGGCATCACTTTCCGTATTATTTTCTGTATCGTCAGTCCCATCACAGGCTTCGATCAGCATAGCACGCAGGATACTTGGTCTTTGATAGGTTCTCTTGCCTGCACCAAGTCCGATTTTTTTGATGCAAAACTGCCCGGGAAGGTGAGTATCTGTCTTTAATGCTGCTACAATCGCTGCTCCGGTAGGTGTCACAAATTCTCCCTGTACATTCATGATTTCAATGGGAAGCTGATATGCTTCCATAATATTGGCCGTTGCCGGAACCGGAATTGACAATATACCATGCTGGCAGCGAACTGTTCCCATTCCTTCACAAAGCTTCGGCACGTAAACCTTGTCAATTCCCAGATTGTCGATACAGACCGCAACTGCGATAATATCCACAATAGAATCGATCGCACCGACCTCATGAAAATGAACATGATCGATATCCGTAGCGTGTGCCTTGGCTTCTGCTTTCGCCAGAATTTCAAAAATCTTTAAGGCGAGACTGAGGGCATTTTCTGTCATCTGTGTGTGGTTAATGATCTCACGGATCTCAGGCAGGCCACGGTGCTCGTGATGATGGTGGCCGTGATCTGTATGATCATGACTATGCTCTACGTGGTCATGGTCCGAATGATCATGGCTGTGCTCTGTGTGATCATGGTCTGAATGGTCGTGGCTGTGATCTATATGGTCATGATCTGAATAATCGTGATGACTATGCTCATGTCCACTTAATTCAGCATAAACAGTTTCATCACCATGCAGATACGCCATATCATGATCATGATTTTCATGCTCCTTATCCAACACGACATTGAAGTCACAACAGTCAACGCCAGCCTTTTTCACTCTCGATATCGCAATCGAAAATCCATCTGCCGGAACGCTGTCAAGCACATCCCGCAATACCTTTTCATCCGCGCCCAGATCCAGGAGCGCAGCAACTGTCATATCGCCGCTGATGCCGGCATTACATTCTAAATATAATGAATTCATTTTTTCACCGTCTTTTTTATTATTCTGATTATCATTTTAATTATCTGCAGAGGACTTTTTCTGCAGGGTTTCGTTCATACTTCCGGTCCGGTAACCGTTCAGATCCAGGGATACATAGGTAAATCCATATTCCCTGAATTTGGATGTGATCTCAGTCCGGACTTTTTCTTCTATTATTTTATCAAATTCTTCCGTCAAAATCTCGATCCTCGCCATTTTCCCGTGCAGACGTACTCTGAACTGGCGGAAGCCCAGATCCAGCAAAAGCTGCTCGGCACGATCCACCATCGACAATTTTTCCGTCGTTATGTTTTCGCCATATACAAAGCGGGAGGCCAGACATGCATAAGAGGGTTTGTCCCATGTTGAAAGCTTTAATTTCTCCGATAAGAACCGGATCTCGCTTTTGGATAAATTGACCTCCTGTAAAGGACTCAGGATGCCCAGCTCTTTTATGGCCTTCATTCCCGGCCGGTAATCATGACAATCATCCGCATTGGACCCTTCCACCAGCACAAAGTCTCCTCTTGAAACCGCAATTTCCTTCATTTTGGTAAACAACGCCTTTTTGCAGATATAACAACGGTCAGGCGGATTGCTTGTAAATGCCGGCTCCTTCATCTGCTCGCCGGTACAGATCTCCTGATGGATATCTTCTTTTTCACAAAACTGCTTTGACTCTGCCAGCTCCCTGTCCGGAACAAATTCCGCCGTAGCCGTAATCGCAATCGCATTGTCTCTTAACACATCATGGGCAACCTTCAATAAGAAAGTAGAATCCACACCGCTGGAAAAAGCCACGGCTATTCTGCCTTTTTCAAGCAGGTATTTTTTTAAATTTTCAAGCTTTTCAAGCGCAATCTCTTCAAATTCGGTTGTTTCGTATTCTGTTTCTTCCAACTTTATCTCTCCCAATCCTGTTACTTATGATTTTTATCGTCATGTATTTCTTTCTGCCAGACGGTTGATCTGCGTTGCCATATAACCTGCGCCGTATCCATTATCTATATTGACAACTGCGACACCGTTTGCACAGGAATTGATCATGGTAAGCAACGCCGACAGTCCATGCATGCTCGCTCCATATCCGACAGAGGTCGGAACCGCGATCACCGGGTTGCTCACAAGACCACCTATGACACTTGCAAGTGCACCTTCCATGCCTGCTATTGCAATCACACAGTTTGCAGACTGAATTTCCTCCGCCTTGGACAACAGTCTGTGAATTCCACTGACCCCGACATCATAAAACCGCTGTACGCAGGATCCAAAAAATTCGGCTGTCCGGGCAGCTTCTTCTGCTACGGGAATATCCGCCGTCCCCGCCGTACACACGGCAATGCTGCCGATCCGCTTTTTGTCCGGCTTTTCATATTTTAAAATATGGGAAATCTCATCATAGGTAATTTCCGGAATTTTTTCCCGGACCAGCTCATATTGATGTCTGTCAGCCCTTGTTCCAAAAACTTCTCCATGCAGATCATACATTTTACAATATATATCCGAAAGATAGGCATCCGGCTTGCCCGCGCAGAAGATCACCTCCGGAAAACCGGAGCGGATCTCCCTATGAGAGTCGAGCTTGGCAAATCCAAGCTCTTCATAGGGCTGCTTTTTAAAAAAGCGGGCTGCGTCCTCAACGGACATTTCATTATTTTTTACTTTGTTTAAAATTTCAACTGCATCCATGAAATCACCTATTTCAACATTTTATATTTATTATATAACCATTTTATCGGCAGGCAATTTGTTTTTACTCTGTATCCAGTACTAAATCTTCATCTTTTACAACTTTGTACTCTTCCTTATTGAACAGATCGTACAGACACGGTACTACAAATAAGGTCATCAAGGTCGCATATAAAAGTCCGCCGATGCAGACAATCGCTACCGGCTGCATCATTTCACTACCCATATCTCTTGCTAAAGCCATATCAAACAGACCAAGGATCGTGGTCAGTGTCGTCATAAGAATAGGTCTCATACGGGTCGTACCGGCCTCTACAATCGCCTCTCGTTTCTTCATGCCATCGGCACGCAGCTGATTGATAAAGTCAACCAAAACGATACCGTTGTTTACAATAATACCGGTCAGCATGACAAAGCCCATCATGGAAATGACGCTGACATCCATTCCACAGATTAAGAGTGAAAGGAAACCACCGGTAAACGCAAGCGGAATGGTAAACAGGATAATAAATGGCGATTTCAGTGACTGGAACTGTGCTACCATAACCAGATATACCAAAACAATACCCAGTAAGATCATCAGCACAAGCTGTCTCATCGCATCCATGATCTGCTCGTTCTGTCCGTTAAATTCAATGGACATTCCTGCAGGCAGTTCATATTTATCCAGTGCATTTTTCACATCGGAGGTAACTCTGGTCACATTGTAACCGTCCTCAATGCCACAGCTGATCGTCAGATAACGCTTCTGGTTTTCACGGTTGATCGTCTGTAAAGACTGTGTCTCTGTGATCGTTGCAATATCAGAAAGGCAGATCTCTTTGCTTTCGCCATCCTGAGTTGTCGTATCAAATGTGTATTTTTTCAGGTCAGCTAAAGAAAGCTTATTATCCTCATCCTTTTCAACCACAACATCATAGCTGTCTGTGCTCATCGTGATGGAGGTTGCTGTTGATTCGGAGCGGATCGCACCGGCAAGATTTTGATAAACCTGTGCCACGGTCAGGCCTTCCTTCATGGCTGCCTCTTTGTCAACCGTTACCTTGATCGCAGGAGTTGCATCATCCAGGCCATCGGATACATCCGTCGTTCCTTTGACACCTTCCACAACCTCGGCAACACCCTTTGCGGTCTCCTGCAGAGTATCCATATCATCACCATACAGGTACAAGGTCACGCCACTGCCGCCCATCATGGACATCATACTTGACATACCGCCGTCGGCCTGTGTCTCAACCGTGCACTGATAGGTTTCACCAAGTGCATCGATCTGGGAAGCAAGTGCATGTGTATCGATCGAACCATCCTCATCTAACATAACATACAAAGTCGTGCTGGGTCCGTCTGAGGAGCTTCCACCCATCATGGACAGGGTACTTCCTTCACTTTGTGCCATGGCACCAACACTTGCGACACCATCCATTTTCATAACATCTTCCACAATATGATCGGAAGCATCTACCAGATCCGTAAATGTGCCGTCCTCGGAAACAGTAATGGTCGCTGACATCTGGTTGGATGTCATATCCGGCATAAAGATGAAGCCTTTTAATATAGCTGCCACACAGCTGAATACTAAAAGTCCGAGTGCAATTCCAAGTGTAATAAATTTATGGTTCAAAGAAAAACTAACGAGCTTTTCATAACCTGCAAGCAGTTTTTTCATCAAAGGCTGCGGCTTTTCTTTGCTGTTTTTCAAAATACGGGAAGCCATCGCCGGAACCAGTGTCAGTGAAATGATCAGACTGGCGATCAGCGCATAACCCATTGTCAGCGCCAGATCCGTAAACAGCTCCTTGGTAAGACCCTCTACAAAGACGATCGGTACAAAGACACAGATCGTGGTCAGGGTCGAAGATGCAACCGCACCGGCTACCTGTGATGCTCCGGCCACCGCTGCTTTCAGAGCACTTTCTCCCTTGGAGATCAATCGGTATGTATTTTCGATAACAACAACTGAGTTGTCAACCAACATGCCGACGGCAATCGCCAGACCCGACATGGAGATCATATTTAAGGTAATGCCTGAAAAATACATCAGTACAAAGGCAAAAATAACACTGATCGGGATAGAACACAGGGTAATAAAGGTCGGCCGGATATCCTTTAAGAATAAGAACAGGATAATTACGGCAAACAATGCTCCCAAAAGTAAACTCTTTAAAATGGAATTGATGATTAAGTAAATATAATCGCCCTGATCCATCATGGTTGAATAATGGAAACCGTCATACTCCTCTGTCAGCTGATCGAGACGGTCTGTGATATTTTCGGCAACCTTGGCAGTCGCATAGGTAGACTGCTTGGTAAAGGAAAGCATAATACCATTTGTGCCGTCAATATTGGCATAAACCTCATCACTGTTGTCGGACATAAAGATGTCGGCAACATCAGAAAGATAAATCGGATCCAGTCCGTCCAACTGCATATCCATGATCAGCAGATTACTGATCTCGTCCTCATCGACAATTTCATCACCGACGCTGACCATATATTTGGTTCCATCCTCTTCCACATAACCTGCCGGCATGGCAAAGTTCTGCGCATACAGGATCTGGGATACCATATCCATAGTAATAATATTGTTCAGATCAGCCTGCTCATAAGCCTGTTCCTTAGCATCATTGAACTGCTCCAAGCCTGCATCCAGCTGGGACTGTGCGCTGGATAACTGAAACTCTCCCAATAAAAGCTGGGTTGTTGCTTCACTCAACTGGAACATGCCAAGTGTCTTTTGCTCTTCCAGTAATTTCTGTCCGTCACTAAGCTGCATGCTTCCGTTTGCGATCTGTGCAAGGCCTTCATTGATCTTGTTTAATCCGGTATCTACCTGCACAAGACCGTTATCAAGCTCTGTCAAAGCACTTTTGACATCGCCTCTTGACATTCCCTGCGCACTCAGCGCCTGATCGATCTGACTTAATCCGGCATTAACCTGCGTAAGGCTTTCGTTGACCTGTGCAAGCTGGGCTTCCATTGCAGCGATCTTTTCATCCAGACCACTACGGTCGGTTCCTGCCTGTGCTAACTGTGCATCCAGCTGTGTATAAGCGGTCTGTAATGCTTCGTCATAAGCAGTCTGATAAGCAGCTGCAAAGGCTGCCTGATACTCTGCTGATGCCTGAATAGTAGCAAGCACATCTGCGGGAATATCCGCATCGGCTGCTATTCCGTAGGCAGTTTTCATCTGATTTAAAATAGCGCTTTCCACCTGTGGACGTACCTGCGCTTCCACCTGTGTGGGCAATGCTGCTTCCGCATTTTTAGCTTCCTTCAATGCAGCAATTCCGCTCTCCAGCTGCGTCTTGGCACTTTCTAACTGCGCTTTGGCACTCTCTGCCTTTTCAATGCTGTCGGAAAGCTCCGTCAGGGATTTTTTCTTATCCTCCAGATCTTTCTTGGTTTCTTCAAGCTCTGTCTTTTTCTGCTGAAGCGGTATTTTTACTTCGAGTAACTGGCTGCTGCCGGATGAAAGCTGTGCAGAAGCATCTGCTGTCTGCTCTGCTAACTGCTCCTTTCCTGCATTCAGCTCATTTTTTCCGGAATTGATCTTGCTCTTTCCGCTGTTGATCTCACTCTGACTGTCGTCCAGTTCTTTTTTGGCATCGGCAAATTTGTCATCCAGCGCTGCTGCAATTTCTTCATTAACTTTATCAATTTTATCCTGATTTAAAACAACAAGGACCTTTGTCTCGGAAAGTCCGGATGCATCAACACTTGCAACACCCTCTACACCTTCGAGCTTGGGAATGATCTCATCCTGCATAAAGTTGGACAATTCCTGTGTGTCCATACCCTCCATTCCGACTGCCGTAACAGAAACCGGCAGCATAGATGGATTGATTTTTAAAATGTACGGAGTTCCTACCGTATCCTCCCAGGAACCGGATACCGAATCGACATCCTGTAGAATGTCCACTGATATGGTATCCATGTTGACATCTTCTTCAAATTCTAATGTAACCATGGAATAGTTTTCACTGGAACTGGAAGTCACGTTTTTGATCTTATCAAGCGTAGCAAACGTCTGCTCCAGCGGCTTTGATATTTCCGTTTCCACCTTTTCCGGCGTTGCTCCGGGGTAGGTTGTAATAACCAGCACATACGGCAGGTTCATATTGGGCATCAGATCGGGGGTCATCTTGGTATATGACACAATTCCGAGCACAATGATCGCTACCACCGCAACAAAAACGGTATACGGCTTTTTGACACTAAATTTAGACATGTGTTCTCTCCTTTGATTTGAAACCTATGTTGATCAGTTCTGTTTTCTTACGATATTTTTGTATAACCTCTTCCTGTGGCTCATTCATAATAAAAATCCTGACCACAGCCTCTTTTAACATCATGATGAGCATTTCCCAGACGATTTTGATATCTTCCATTTCGTAGTTCTGGTAATATTCATCCTTCATGACACTCATGACCTTGAAAAATAAGCCATTATCTTCTATATCAAAGGGTCTGGAATGATTTCCGCAGCACTGCTCCATCTGGGAGAAAACATTTTTGCATACATTGATAAATGGGCTTTCCATT
Organism: uncultured Lachnospiraceae bacterium; assembly: GCA_900317505.1. GTDB lineage: Bacteria > Bacillota > Clostridia > Lachnospirales > Lachnospiraceae > UBA2882. The sequence continues at coordinate 22,506 of ONHB01000030.1, forward strand.
CCGATTTTTACAATAAAATTTACCCCATCTTCAAACAGTTGGAACATATCTCCTTTTTTCTCTTTTAAATAAGCCTGCATTTTTTCACTGATCTTGTCTTCAAAATCTGAAAGCAGATAAGTCTGCAGGTCTGTTTTATCTTCAAAATATTGATAAAAGCTGCCTCTTGAGATCTCCGCATCCTGAATGATCCGGTTGATGGATATTTCCTGAAACGGTACTCTCGCAAATTCTTTCAGGGCGGCATCGATGATCCGCTTTTTCTTGTCCTGCGGCAGATTTATAAAACGCTCGGACGGCATAAACTTCTTCCTTTCCGTTGAAAATTTATCAATAATGACAGGGTGTCACATGACAGTCCGTCATCATTATGGGGGAAGTTTTTTTGAATGTCAAGAAAACTATCCTATTATTTATATATAATTTACATTCCGCACAGCGGCGCCATTGACCTTTGATTTTATTTTAGGTAAAATAGGACTATGTTTGATTACAGGAAAGGAAGTACAAAAATGGCAAAAATTATCCTTACGGGTGACCGCCCTACCGGAAAACTTCATATCGGTCACTATGTAGGTTCTTTAAGAAGACGTGTCGAATTACAAAATAGCGGTGATTACGATGAAATTTATATTATGATTGCAGATGCACAGGCATTAACAGACAATGCTGACAATCCGGAAAAAGTGCGTCAGAATATTATCGAAGTAGCTTTAGATTATTTATCATGTGGTCTGGATCCTTCCAAATCCACATTGTTTATCCAGTCTCAGGTACCGGAGCTTACCGAACTCACTTTCTACTATATGAATCTGGTTACCGTTGCAAGACTGCAGCGCAACCCCACCGTCAAATCTGAGATCCAGATGAGAAATTTTGAAAACAATCTTCCGGTTGGTTTCTTTACCTATCCGATCAGCCAGGCATCTGACATTACCGCGTTTGATGCAACGACTGTTCCCGCCGGAGAAGATCAGGAACCGATGATCGAGCAGGCAAGAGAAATTGTCCGCCGTTTCAACTATATTTACGGAGATACACTGGTAGAGCCTGCCATTCTTCTTCCCGAAAATAAATACTGCATGCGCCTTCCGGGCACAGACGGCAATGCCAAGATGAGCAAATCACTCAACAACTGTATTTATTTATCTGATCCGACAGAGGTTGTAAAGGACAAGATCAAAAAGATGTTTACCGATCCCAACCATCTGCGTGTGGATGATCCCGGTCAGGTTGAAGGCAACCCGGTATTTATTTATCTGGAAGCTTTTGCAAAGGACGAGCATTTCAAAAAATTCTGGCCTGAATATGAAAATCTGGATGCAGTAAAGGCTCACTATTCCCGTGGCGGACTTGGTGATGTCAAAGTCAAGAATTTCTTATTTGCTGTTATGGAAGATACCCTTGCTCCGATCCGTGAGCGCAGAAAACAGTACGAACAGGATATTCCCGGCGTACTTGAGATCCTGCATCAGGGCAGCATCAAAGCCGAAGCTAAAGCAGCCAAGACTTTGGAGCGTGTTAAAAACTCCATGAAGATCAATTACTTTGCTGACCAGTCTTATATTGATGAGCAGGCAAAGAAGTATGCGGAGAAATAAAATTTCTTAGTATTAAGATAAATAAAAACCACCGATGTTTATAAAACATGGTGGTTTTTATTATTATTCTTCATCCTCTTTTTCCAGCTTTTCCTGTCTCTTCTTATACATGGATGCACAGGCACTCAATGCGGCAAAACACAATACCATAACTATAATCCCTGTGAAAATAGCGGCTGCAACTGAACCGACTGGCTTGTGATAATTGCGATAGCTTATGATAAACTGTACAACTCCCATCAGCAGTCCTGCCAGTACACTCATCAAAATATTATCTTTGAAACTAGGCTTTAACGCACGATCCCAGATACCGGCTTTGATACATCCAATCACCATATATAAGCAAATTCCCATAAATACGATCCACTCCGGAAGCATAACCTTATAATCAGCATCCGGTCCGTATATGGCAAGCTGTATGATCAAAGCTGCGGCAAGTCCCCAAAAAGCCAGCCAGTATCCCCTGCTTTCAATGTGTAAAAGCTTTTGTTCCTGCATTTCATCTAAATTGTTTCGTCTTTTCATATCAATCTTCCTCCCAAAATAAATCATCTAATGTCTTTCCCAATTCCTTGCAGATTGCAATACATAGCTTCAATGTCGGATTGTAATCTCCCGATTCGATCATGCCGATCGTCTGTCTGGTCACGCCAATCCGCTTTGCCAGATCTGTCTGGGAAATATCCTGTTCCATTCTTGCAAGCTTCATTTTTAAATTTTTCAATATCAACCACCTACTTTTTGTTTCTTGATGAACTTACTATACAATTATATCTTGCTTATGTCAAGTATATTTTACATATAATATTTTTATTTTGCATTTCTAACCCTATAGATGAGTTATTGCTAAGTTGTTATACTATTGTGAACTTCCAGTTTTTTTACGACTAGCGTCCCTCATTTCTATATTCCGAGCACAGAAATCATCATTCAAACGGTAGTTCTTCAAGTGCTTCCAACC
>ONHB01000031.1 GCA_900317505.1 uncultured Lachnospiraceae bacterium
TGTTGGCGAATGCCAAGATATTGCTGAAGATATGATATACAGCAGATGTTTTCACTTAAGATAGTTGAAGTATAAATGAAATAATAATCAGAGTCAATATATAAAACAAAAAAATATAAACGAATTTTCGATAATGATAATAAATATGAAGTTGTTTTCGGACAGCCCGGAATTTTATGCTACATATATGATGACGAACATCAAAAATCAGAGAATCTACAGTAGTAAACTACGGCTTTCTGTGCTAGACTTAACGCATATAGACCTTGCAACGGAGGAGGACCGGAAGTACCATATAGACTACTGGGCATCTCTTTTTAAGGCAACGACATGGGAGGAGATCAAGATGCTTGCACAAAAAGATGGAATGATAAAAGAAGCAACAGATACGATTATTCAGCTTACGCGGGATGAACAGATCCGCCAGCGTTGCGAAGCAAGGGCTGATTATCTGCGCTGGCAGAAAATAGAGGAGAATTATAAAAAAGAGCTGGAAGAAAAGAATAAACAGCTAGAAAGTAAAAGTCAGCAATTAGAAAGTCAAAACCAACAGCTTATAAAGGAAAACAATGAAAAGAATGCTCTGATTGCCGAACTCAAACGACAACTACAACAACAAACAGCCTCTACAGAACAGTAAAAGAATATACACATTATATATTATATTTACATTATCCGGAGAAAACCAATGAAGCTAAAAAATACACTTATTGTAGTGAAGGATATTGAAAAATCAAAGGAATACTATCACAATCTGTTCGGGCTTGATCTGATACTGGACAATGGTGGAAACATGATCCTGACAGAAGGTCTTGTATTGCAGGAAGAACGATACTGGAAGGAATTTTTAAAACGAGATATTCTTTCTCAGAATAATCATAGTGAGCTTTATTTTGAGGAGCCGGATATAGAAGCTTTTGTAGAAAAGCTTGAGCGGTTGTATCCGGATACAGAATATGTGAACCGGTTAATGACGCATAGCTGGGGACAGAAGATAGTTCGTTTTTACGATCCGGATGGCAATCTGATAGAAGTCGGAACACCGGCTGGTTGATTTAAAAAGAAAGCCGTTATCAGGGATATTTCTGATAACGGCTTTAATATATATCCATAACATTCAAAAGGTAAAAAAAAAATTAACGTTTTTCGATAATTTGTTGTTGACAAATGTAAATTATCACATATAATAAGATTAACGATAAACATTAATTAATTATTTTTTATCACTGAAAATTATCTATTAAATGATATCTGTCTGGAGCAATATATCAGGCAGAGACAATGAATGATTATGGAGGATTTAAGATGAAAGAACAGGCAGTTCAAAAAATTAACAGCATGGGCAAGGTCGGAGAAATCCTGATTTTGATCGCAAAAATTTTATGCGGTATCGCTTTAGCCCTGTCAATTATTGGAAGCATTATTATAGTATGCATTCCAAGAGATTTTATAACATTACAGGGATCGACAAGTGGCACCGTTATTATCAATATGGATGCTGTTGGCAGAGAGCTGACAGATGAAGAAAGAGATAATATCAATAATGGAAAAACCTTTGGCGGCGATACACTTACCTATAAATTAAATGCCAACCAACTGACTTTGGACCAGTTTTCTGCAGAAGGTAATACCATTCAGATCAGTTCCACAGGAACATTGACAGACAGCGTCAGCTTACGTGACTTGGGATATGTTCTGGTTACAGCGGTCATTACAATAGCAATGACCCTGGTATCCATTTTCTTTGCAGGATTTTTATGCAAAGCATTCAAAGAATGCCAGTCTCCATTTGAAGAGAATGTGATTAAAAAAATGCGCGGCTTTGCGTATTCCCTTATCCCCTGGGTAATACTGAACAGCACATCAAGATCTATGATCGACTCCCTTTTAAATGGTAAATTAAACGTTCAGGTATCCCTTGATATTACCATGCTGATTATCGTGCTGATCATTTTGGCTCTAGTATATATCTTCCAATATGGAGCCATGCTGCAGCAGGAATCCGATGAGACATTATAAGATAGAAGGTGCTAAATTATGGGAAAAATAATACTTCGATTAGACCGTGTCATGGCAGACCGTAAAATTACACTCAAAGACCTTTCCGAAAAAGTAGGTGTCAGCAATGTCAACCTTTCCAAAATGAAAACAGGAAAAATCAGTGCCATCCGTTTTTCCACACTGGAAGCAATCTGCGAAGCCCTTGACTGCCAGCCCGGAGACATCCTGGAATATGACCCCACAGACAACAATACAACCGCCTCTCCAAACACATAATATTCTTAATACTTAATTATGATAAATAATACTCAAAATCAAAATCTCAGCACGCTCAATGCAAGCCCCGCTTGCGAGAGCGTGCGACAAATCTTTCACAACAAGTACCAATCATCAACACCAATTAGCACAATACACCATAAAAACCATAAAGATAATTCTTTTTAATAAAGCCAGAACACAGCCGGGAGATTTGCTGCTTCTTTCTCTCGACTTATTCCGAGCCGTGTGTCAGTTGATGCGGTTGGATGCAAAAGCCGGCAAGAAAAATACTCCGTTCAAGCGAAGCGCGTTTGTATTTTTCTTGCCTTTTAAAGGGCTTTGCAGCCGACCACATTTACTGACACTAGGCGCAGGAATCCTAAGAGAGAAAGAAGCAGCAAATCTCCCGGCGTCCCCCCCTTATTAAAAAAAGATAAATTTTCAAGAGAAAATCAGACCCCACCATCTCCACTCCAAATCCTCATTTTATATATCTCACCCACAATAAACAGCAAATATTTATCGCAAAACAATAAAAATATATTGACTCAACCCAAATCCAATACTATAATAACACCAAGCTAGCAAAACCCATCAACAACAATATTATCAACGATGATATCAACACCCCCACCATATCATCACATTTTTGGAGGAACAAACATGAGTCAAAAAGGATTAGCCAATTCTCTCAAAGCAATCATAATCGGATTGGCCATTTGCGGACTATTAATCTATTTTTATTTCTTACCCGTATGGGGAAAGGCACTGATCGGCGACTTCCCACAATATGAAAATGCATACTGGCCGTGGCTTATCATACTGTGGATCAGCGCCCTGCCGTGTTACCTTGTGCTAATTTGTGGCTGGAAGGTTGCATCCGAAATCGGAAAGGACAATTCCTTTTCCGACATCAATGCAAAGATGCTTAAAAACATCGCTATCCTTGCTACCATCGATTCCATCTACATATTCATTGCCGGAGGCATCATGTTCGCACTGAATATGAGCACAGGAATGGTAGAAATACTGATTTTATTCCTTGTATTTGCAGGAATGGTCGTTACTGTTGCGGCTGCGGCACTATCACATCTGGTATACAAGGCAGCAGCCATGAAGGAAGAAAATGATTTGACGATTTAATAACCGGGAGGCATAAGATGATAGTAATTAATATTGATGTCATGTTGGCCAAAAGAAAAATGAAAGTTTCCGATCTGGCAGATCAGGTCGGTATCACATTAGCCAATATGTCAGTACTGAAAAACGGAAAGGCCAAAGCAATCCGGGTAGAAACACTGGATAAAATATGTAAGGTCTTAAACTGCCAGCCCGGAGATATTCTGGAATGGCAGGATGACGAAGATGAGCAGGAAATGTAGCGAAGGAGGGATTCGATATGCCAGAAATAAATGAAACAACAAACAACGGAGCATTTTATCTAAACAACACCGTGGAGCCACCGCGCATCACAAAGTACACTGAAATGATCAACTCATTTAAACCATATGGAATCAGTTCCATATTATATGGCATTTTGTTTATCATCAGCCTGTACAAAGGATTTCACGGTATCAGCATGCCGGTTTTATGCCTTGCAACCATAATCGGACTGTATTTTGTTATGAAAAAACTTGGCATTGCATCTAAAAAGACAGACTGGTTTTACATGGCAGGCATTGAGCTACTTGGCATCAGCTGTTGCCTGACAGGCGATATGACACTGGTATTTTTCAATGTATGCGGAATTGTGTTACTGATCATCAGCTTTTTGCTTTCCCGTTTCTGTGATACGTCCAAATGGGGATTTCCCAAGTATTTAAAAGAGCTTATCAATGGTATTTTTGTTCCGATTTCCTACATTGATGGATTTTTCAAGTCACTGGGACATTATTTTACAAAAAAAGAAGAAAAAGAAAATTCCAAAGCCAAATATATCTGGATCGGTGTTTTGATGGGTGTTCCCTTTGTGCTGATCGTGACAGCACTTTTAGTCAGCGCAGATGCGGTATTTGGCAATATGTTTGAAAATCTGTTTTTAAATATTGAGTTTCCTCAAAGACCACTTTGGTTATTCATTCTGATCCTGATCGGCATTCCCGGCACATTTGGCTTACTGGGCTATTTTGCAGATGAAAAAATATCCAGTGAGGTAAAAGAGCAGCGTACCTGGGAACCGCTCATTGCGATCACTTTTTTAGTATTTTCGACAGTCGTTTATCTGATCTTTAGTATAATCCAGATCAAATATTTATTCATCGGCGGATTTACTCTTCCTGAAGGATATACCTATGCAACCTATGCCCACGAAGGATTTTACCAGCTTTTGGCAGTCTGCCTGATCAACCTGATCGTATTATTTATATGCATCGGAAAGTTCCGCGAAAATCTCATATTAAAAATTGAACTGACGGTTTTCTCGGTTTGTACCTATATTATGCTGTTTTCAAGCCTTCTTCGTATGGTATTATATGTAAAAGCATACCAGCTCACTTACTTGAGAATCCTGACCATATGGGGACTTGTAGTTATCGGTATTGTCCTGATCGGATGTATGGTTACTATCTGGAAAAACCAGTTTCCGCTGTTTCCTTATGCGATGGTAGTGGTTGCCGTTTTGTATCTTGCCCTGTCCTTTGCCCGTCCGGGATATGTCATCGCAAAATACAATCTGACAGACACCGACAAAGAGATACAGACCGACTACAATTATATAGTAGATTTAAACTCCGATGCCTTATCCGTATATCTGCAGAGCCCGCAGTTTGACAAAAAACAGGTATCGGAATATAAAGAATATAAAATAGACTCGTACCAGCAGTTATCCGATGAAATGGGAATCACAGATTTTAATTTTTCCTATTATCGTGCTGGAAAGCTGATCAGGAAAGTATACCGAATGGAGGAATAAATATGTTTTATGTACCGGATGGAACGCAGATTTGCGGATTTTATGAATGCGAGGATTGCAGCAACCGATTTTTAGACTTAAAGATCGGATCCAGGATAGTCTGCCCTTACTGCGGCGAAGCACCGGATATGGAAATTGGCCCGGATGAAGAAATGCCAAAGGCAAGAGAGGCCGCAAAGCTTCTTCAGGTAGTCGAGGGAGAGGACGTTGAAAAATTTGATACACTTTTAAGCCTTGCTGTTACCGGCGGTGACTACGAATGGCTGTAATCAGACAATAAATTTTTTCTAAAAAGTATAACATTACTCTTAATTGCATGGACATATTTTGGAGAAAGTATCATAATGCACATAGAAACTGTTTCTATGCTATTTGATGAAATGGATAGTCTGTGCAATCAGGTAACTAAATTGAATGACCGCAGGATGGCAATGGCCATCCGGGACTGTGTCAGAAGGATAAAGATATAAGAGGGTGAGAGAGTGGAAAAAGAAAAAAAGCAGCTTTCCTTAAATACAAAGATTATTATTGCCTGCTTTGTTATGGTTATTATTCCCAATATTTTGATCCTGTGTTCCCTTATGGCAATCAAAGGATATTTTGAAACGACAATGGGAGCGGCTTTTCACGACCGTGTGGATCCGGGAATTTTAAAGTTTTTCATGATCGATACACTGCTCTGTGTACTTGTCATTCTGATCGGTTCCATGTTTATCATGCGCAAGTATGTTTACAAAGAGATCATCAAGCCAATCTCCGAACTCAATGTTGCCATGAAAAAGATAGCCGAGGGTAACTTGGATTATCGCATGGATGCAAAATATGGAAGTGAAATGGGCGAGGTCTTCAAAAATTATGAAGATATGCGGCTCCGGTTAAAGGAATCCACGACTGAAATGATGGAAAATGAAGAGCACAACCGAGAGCTTGTAAGCAACATTTCCCATGATCTGAAGACACCGATCACCTCGATCAAAGGCTATGTTGAAGGTATTATGGACGGCGTTGCCGATACCCCCGAAAAGATGGACCGTTATATCAAGACAATTTACAACAAGGCCAATGATATGGACCGGCTGATCAACGAGCTTACCATTTATTCAAAAATTGACAATAACCGCATCCTGTACAATTTCCAGCGTATCAATATCAGCGATTATTTCAGCGACTGTGTTGAGGAAGTCGGACTGGATCTGGAATCCAAAAACATCAAGCTCAATTTTGACAATCTGGTACCGGACGATACGATCGTAATTGCGGATCCGGAGCAGATGAAGCGTGTTATCAATAATATCATCGGAAACAGCGTAAAATACATGGACAAGGATCCATCCAAAGGACAGGGCATGATCGAGATCCGGTTATTGGATGATGTCGATTCGATCCGTATCGAGATCGAGGACAACGGAAGAGGCATTGCCGCCAAGGATCTGGGACGTATTTTCGAACGTTTTTACCGGACTGATTCATCGAGAAATTCTTCCCGTGGAGGAAGCGGCATCGGTTTATCCATTGTCAAAAAGATCATCGAGGATCACGGCGGTTATATATGGGCAACCAGCAAAGAAGGTGAAGGAACCTGTATGCACTTTGTTTTAAGAAAGTATAAAGAGGTGGAAAGAAATGAGTAAGATTTTGATTATAGAAGATGAAGAGGCCATTGCAGATCTGGAAAAGGATTATCTGGAAATGAGCGGCTATGAGGTACTCATTGAAAATGACGGCACAAAGGGACTGGAGGCAGCATTAAAAGAGGATATTGATCTTTTGGTACTGGATCTGATGCTTCCCGGTGTTGACGGATATGAAATCTGCAAAAAAGTAAGAGAAGAAAAAAACATCCCGATCTTGATGGTTTCAGCCAAAAAAGACGATATCGACAAGATCCGCGGTCTTGGACTGGGAGCAGACGATTATATGACCAAGCCGTTTAGTCCGAGTGAGCTGGTGGCAAGAGTAAAGGCTCATTTATCCCGTTATGAAAGACTGGTCGGTTCATCACAGAAAGCCAATGATGTCATTGAGATCCGTGGTCTCAAAATCGATAAAACAGCCAGGAGAGTATTTGTCAACGGTGAGGAAAAGATCTTTACGACCAAGGAATTTGATCTTCTGACCTTCCTTGCGGAAAATCCCAATCACGTATTTACCAAGGATGAGCTGTTCCGTGAAATCTGGGATATGGAATCCATCGGAGATATTGCGACGGTAACCGTGCATATCAAAAAGATCCGTGAAAAAATTGAGTATGATACATCAAAGCCTCAGTATATAGAGACAATCTGGGGTGTTGGTTACAGGTTTAAAGTATGATGCAGACAGAGATTCTTTTTGAGGATAAGGACATTCTGGTATGCTACAAGCCGGCGGGCATTGCCACACAGACCAGTGGATTTGCTGCCATGGATGTTGTATCGGAGCTGAAAAATTATCTATCAGCCAAAGGACAGGCAGATCCATTTGTCGGAGTGATCCAGCGTCTGGACCAGCCGGTCGAAGGCGTCCTTGTCTTTGGCAAAAATAAAAAGGCGACAGCCGCACTCAATAAGCAGCTGACACAAAATGAGATAAAAAAGGAATATCTGGCAGCAGTATTTGTCAAAACGGAGGATAAACCGGCTGATGCCTTCTGGAAAGAAAAAGATGCATATCCTCTTCACAGTAAGACAATGCTAACGGATTATCTGGTAAAGGATGCCCGCACAAATACCTCTTATGTCGTAGAAAAGCCAGCATCTCTTGCAAATGAAAAAGCAGATTCCAATACAGCCGATTCCGGAAAAAATTTCAAGATACAAAAAACTTCCAATGCAAAAAAAGTATTGGAAAACCCGGATGCAAAAAAAGCAGAGCTGACATACACCATTCTTCAAAAAGAAAAAGTCGAAGGCGGCATGATCCTTTACGTCCGGATCTTTTTGCATACCGGAAGACATCATCAGATCCGTGTCCAGTTTGCACATGCTAACATGCCTCTTTTGGGAGACAGAAAATATGGCACAGAGGCATCACAAAAGATCAGTGATGAACTTTCTGTCAGGGATGTGGCGCTTTGTGCGCAGACCCTGCGGTTTAAGCATCCGGTTATAGGCAGAAAGCAGGAATTTTCTGTTAAACCCCATAAGCCGGTTTTACAAAAAATAACAGAATAAAAGAAAACCTATTTCCCATACTATCAAAAGGTGATGGTATGGGATCTTTTTATGATGATGTAAAAAAGCATCAGAACGAAATCTGTTTTTTTCTGGCCTCAGTCGGGATTTTTTTATTCTTAAAATATGTGATCGTGTATATTATGCCCTTTGTGATTGCCGGAATATACGTTTTCTTATTGCGCCGACCCTTGAATTTCTTTCATAAAAAGCTGAAAATCGGCAGAGGGTTTCTTGCCGGAATATCTTTATTTTTCCTGTTTTTATTGCCGGGGATTTTCGTCTGGTATGCCGGAGGGGCGCTTTTTTGCCGGTTAAAACAGATCATTCCCGGTCTTATGGTATATAAAAAGGATGTTTTCCTGTTTGTACATGAATGCTGTGATTCGGTGGAAGAAAATTTCGGTATTGACGCGGTTTATGTCGAAAACATGGTTTTAGAGCGTATCAATCTGGCACTGAGCAGCGTGGAAAAAAATCTCTTTCCGCAGCTTCTGGGGCGGACCTTTTTATATGGAAAAACTCTGTTTGTGGCATTTATGTTTATCCTTTCCACGCTGATTGCAGCAATTCTGTTTGCGCAGGATTATGAGCGGATCATTGAAAAGGCGCAGGCAGTTCCGCTTTTGCGTGAGGCAAAAATGCTTTTAAAGAAGCTTTTAACAGCCGTTTTAAAATATGTCCGGGCGCAGATCGAGATCATGGCGATCATCAGTATCATTTGTTTTCCGGTATTTTTATTTAATGCATATTCCTATGCATTCTTATGGGCTTTTGTGACCGGCTTTTTAGACATGCTTCCCTTTATCGGGACGGCGATGGTCTTTTTCCCGCTCGCTTTTTTCCATATTGTAAAAGGACAGCTGCGCACGGCCCTTGTGTTTTTAATAGCCTTTGCGATCACGTCGATTGCAAGGGAAGTCCTTGAGCCAAAGCTGATCGGAAAAAGGATGGGAGTCTGGCCGATCGGTATTCTGGTATCCGTTTATGTCGGCGTGAAGGTCTTCGGCGTGGGCGGAGTCTTATGGGGCCCCTTATACCTGCTTACCCTGTTTGAATTGTACAAGCGCATTTACCCATGCCGGGACGGGCTTTGTGATTGACAAATACAGGTATTGTGCATAAAATGGAACTGATTAGGCTGTGCAATATAGATTGGCGGCTTATGCGCATTTTTAGGTACAAAACAGGATCAGAAAGGGAAAGAAAAATGGCTGATAAAAAATTTGTAGAAGCTATTACAGCTATGGAAGATGATTTTGCGCAATGGTATACAGACGTTGTTAAAAAAGCAGAATTGATGGATTACACAAGTGTTAAGGGATGCATGGTATTTAAACCTGCAGGATATGCGATCTGGGAGCTGATTCAAAAGCAGCTGGATGCCCGTTTCAAAGAAGCAGGAGTTGAAAATGTATATCTGCCGATGTTCATTCCGGAAAGCCTGTTACAAAAAGAAAAGGATCACGTTGAAGGATTTGCACCGGAAGTTGCATGGGTTACACACGGCGGTCTCCAGCCTTTACAGGAAAGACTTTGTGTAAGACCTACATCCGAGACTTTATTCTGTGATTTTTATAAAAATGATATTCATTCATACAGAGATCTGCCCAAGGTATACAACCAGTGGTGTTCCGTTGTACGTTGGGAAAAAGAGACCAGACCTTTCTTACGCAGCCGTGAATTTTTATGGCAGGAAGGCCACACAGCTCATGCAACTGCAGAAGAGGCAGAGGCACGTACGATCCAGATGTTAAATGTATATGCCAAGTTCTGTGAAGAGGTTCTGGCAATCCCGGTTATCAAAGGTAAAAAGACCGACAAAGAAAAATTTGCCGGAGCAGAATCTACTTATACGATCGAAGCTCTGATGCACGATGGCAAGGCACTGCAGTCCGGTACCAGCCACAACTTTGGTGATGGTTTTGCAAAGGCTTTTGGCATCCAGTTTACAGATAAAGACAATACCTTAAAATATGTTCATCAGACCTCATGGGGTATGACAACCCGTCTGATCGGTGCCGTTATCATGGTACACGGTGACAATTCCGGTCTGGTTATGCCGCCCAGAGTTGCTCCGACACAGGTTATGATCATTCCGATCCAGCAGAAAAAAGAAGGCGTGCTGGACAAGGCTTATGAGTTGAAGGAGCGTCTGAGCAAGATTCATGACAGCAACCTCAGAGTAAAGGTTGACGATTCTGACAAGAGCCCCGGCTGGAAGTTCTCCGAATGTGAGATGCGTGGTATTCCGGTTCGTGTAGAGATCGGTCCCAAAGATATCGAAGCAGGCAAATGTGTACTGGTTCGTCGTGATACCAGAGAAAAGATCGAGTGTTCTTTGGATCAGGTTGAGGGAGAAGTACTCAGATTACTGAACCTGATGCAGTCAGAAATGCTGGAAAGAGCAAGAGCACACAGAGACAGTCATACATATGTTGCCAAAAATATGGATGAGTTTGAAAAGATCTTCAATGAAAAATCAGGCTTCGTAAAAGCTATGTGGTGTGGCAATCAGGAATGTGAAGATGCCATCAAGGAAAAACTGGCAGTTACCAGCCGTTGTATGCCGTTTGAGCAGGAGACGATCACCGATACCTGTGTCTGCTGTGGCAAGCCTGCGACCAAGATGGTTTATTGGGGCAGAGCTTATTAAAAAGCATAATGCAATTTGAAACCAAACATAATTATATAATTTGAAGGAAAAGAGGCATATATCATTATGAATATTTTGGTTATTAACTGTGGTAGTTCATCACTGAAATATCAGTTAATCGACAGTGAAAGTGAAAAGGTACTGGCAAAAGGCCTGTGTGAAAGAATCGGTATCGACAAAAGTGCCATTACACATCAGCCCGCAGGCGGAGAAAAGGTGACCACCCAGATCCCGATGCCGGATCATACAGCCGCTGTCAAATATGTGATCCAGAAGCTGACAGATCCCGAAGTCGGTGTGGTAAAATCCCTGGATGAGATCGGGGCAGTCGGACACCGTATCGTACACGGTGGTGAAAAGTTTGCAAGCAGTGTTGTGATCGATGATGAAGTGATCAAAGCAGTTACCGAGTGCAATGACCTTGCACCCCTGCACAATCCTGCCAATCTGATCGGTATCAATTCCTGCAAGACGATCATGCCCAATGTGCCTATGGTTGCCGTATTTGATACAGCCTTCCATCAGACAATGGAAAAGAAAGCATACCTGTATGGTCTGCCTTATGAATATTATGAAAAATACAAGATCCGCCGTTATGGCTTCCACGGTACAAGCCATGATTTTGTCAGCAAACGTGCTGCCGAGATCCTTGGTAAAAAACGTGAGGATTTAAAGATCATCGTTTGTCACTTAGGAAACGGAGCTTCCGTATCCGCTGTTAAATATGGTAAATGCGTGGATACCTCCATGGGACTTACTCCTTTGGAAGGTCTGATCATGGGAACAAGATCCGGTGATCTGGATCCGGCGATCATCAGCTTTATCGCCCAGAAGGAAGGCTTAACCGCACAGGAGGTTGTGGATATCTGCAATAAAAAATCCGGTGTACTCGGTTTATCCTGCTTATCAAGCGATTTCCGTGATCTTGGAAATGCCGCTGATGCCGGAGACGAAAAGGCCAAAACAGCTTTAGAGACATGGTCATATCGTGTTGCAAAATATGTCGGTGCCTATGCGGCAGCCATGAATGGCGTAGATCTTATCGTATTTACAGCCGGTGTCGGTGAAAACAATTTTGCAGCAAGAGAAGCTATCTGTGAATATTTAGGTTACCTTGGAGTAACACTTGATAAAGTAGCAAATGAAATCCGCGGTGAGGAAGTGACAATTTCCACACCTGACAGCAAGACCTGTGTTATGGTTGTTCCGACCAACGAAGAGCTTGCAATCGCAAGAGAAACAGTACGTCTGGTTTCTAAATAAATAAGAATCCGGTTATTTGGAGAGTATATGATCGATCAGTTTTTAAGAGGGTTAGTAACCAAAAAATTTAAAATCAAAAAGTTTGAGATCGGTTTTTTGGATCTTCTGCTTATTATCTTTGCAACCGTTTTCGGTTGCTCGATCCGTTATGCTTTGCGCAACGTGGTTGCCGGAGATTATAAGATGTTTTTTGAGCCGTGGGTTGCTACGCTGCGTGAAGCAGGCGGCGGCTTTCAGGGGCTCAGTGCCGAATTTGAATATGTGGATTACACGACCCCCTATCTTCTGATCTTATCCTTTATCAGTATCTGTCCGTTTTTTAATACATTGATCCTGATGAAAATGGTTTCTATTTTCTTTGATTTTGTAGCGGCGATTGCAGTCGGATTTATAGTATATGAAATGACAGATAAAAAGCAGAGCGGTTATATGGCATATGCGGTGATGCTTTTTGTACCGACAATCGTTGCCAACGGAGCCATGTGGGCGCAGTGTGACATCATCTTTACAAGCTTTGTCATGCTTTCATTGCTCTTTATGTTAAAGGACAAGCCCCGCGCATCGCTGATTTTTTACGGCATTGCTTTTGCCTTTAAGCTGCAGACCTTATTTATCGCGCCGCTATACGTGCTTTTATGGGTCAAAAAGAAAATGAAGATCCAGCACTTTTTGTGGCTTCCGATCATGTATTTTATCGGCATCATTCCTTCGTGGATCGCAGGTAAAAACCTCTGGGAGCTTCTGACGGTTTATCTGTTCCAGGCCAACGGAGAAATGGATATTTACAAATTGTCCCATAAATTTCCGAATGTCTACCAGATCATTGGAACCGACAGCTTTTTAAGAGAATACGCGGATGCCGGGATCTATTTTACCCTGGCGGTATTGATGGTGCTCATGTATTATATTGCCCAGAAAAACTTTACCTTTACCAAGGATCTGATCATCCGGATGGGAATGTTTTTTGTTATGGTTGTTGTTTTCTTCCTGCCGCATATGCATGAAAGATACGGCATCCTTGCAGATGTACTGTCTGTTATCGTAGCATTTTCCAATCCCAGGAAATTTTATGTGCCGTTAATAGCGATCGGCTGTTCCTTTGCCGGTTATACCCTGTATCTGGCACAACAGACCGTGATCCCGTTGTCCGTATATGCAATTCTGTATGCAGGACTTATGATCGATCTTGGAATTGGCATTTACAAAGAAATCAATCAAAAAGGAGAGGTAGCAGATGCTGTTTAATTCCTATAGCTTTATGTTATTTTTCCCAGTTGTATTATGTATTTATTTTGTGATTCCGAAAAAAGCTCGCCACCTATGGCTTTTAGTGGCGAGCTACTATTTTTATATGGGATGGAATGCAAAATATGCGCTGCTCATCGCTGCTTCCACGATCATTACATATCTCGGAGGCCTGTTTATTGAGCGCAGAAAAGAAAAAAAGAAGTGGTGTCTGATCGGTGTTATCTGTATCAACCTGCTGATCCTATTTTTCTTTAAATATTATGATTTTGCACTTGATAATATCAACCGGATCCTGTCCTTTGCCGGGGCAGGTACGATCCAGAGAAAATTTGATGTCCTGCTGCCGGTAGGAATTTCCTTTTATACCTTTCAGGCTCTGGGCTACATCATCGATGTCTACAGAGGTACGATACAGGCTGAGAAAAACTTCTTCCGCTATGCGCTGTTTGTATCCTTTTTCCCGCAGCTCGTTGCAGGTCCTATTGAACGCTCCGGCAACCTCTTACGACAGATTGATCATGTAGAAGAGATCCATCTTTTTTCGTATAAAAGGATCACCGAAGGCGCTGTCCTGATGCTCTGGGGATACTTTTTAAAAATGGTCATTGCAGACCGCGTATCCGTTGTCGTGGATACCGTTTACAATTCCTACTGGATGTATGGTTCCACCGAGCTTATCATTGCCTCTGTCCTGTTTGCGATCCAGATTTATTGTGACTTTGCAAGCTATTCTCAGATCGCGATCGGAGCAGCCAGGATCATGGGCTTTGACCTGATGGAAAACTTCAATACCCCCTATTTTGCAAGCTCAATCAAAGACTTTTGGCGCAGATGGCACATTTCTTTAAGCACATGGCTGAGAGACTATATTTACATACCGCTTGGAGGGAGCCGCTGCTCCAAACTCAAAAAATACCGTAACCTTATGCTAACTTTTCTGATCAGCGGCCTGTGGCACGGAGCCAACTGGACCTATGTTATCTGGGGCGGCATACACGGACTTTATCAGGTGGTCGAAGATGCAACAACCCCTGTCCGGGAAAAAATTGTCAAAAAATTCCAGATGCGTACCGATAATTTCAGCTACCGCTTCGGCAAAATCGCCCTGACCTTCATCCTTACCGATTTCGCCTGGATCTTTTTCAGAGCCAACCACGTATCCGATGCCTTTACCATCATCGCCCGGATCTTTACAAAAGCCAATCCATGGATCCTCTTTGACGGCTCCATATATGATATTTTACTACCGGTCAACGAAGTACATATCCTGATCATCGCGCTGGTGATCTTACTCCTCGTAGACCTGATCCGCTACAAAAAGAACCTCACCCTGGCAGGTTTTTTAAACAACCAAAACCTCTGGTTCCGCTACGCCGTAATCTTTGCACTCTTATTTTTCATCCTGATATACGGCCAATACGGCCCCGGCTTCAGCGCCAAACAATTTATATACTTCCAGTTTTAATAGAATGAATTGCAATCGCTGCCCCGCAGCGGAGCAATTCTCAACCGGGGAAATACGCAGCCGCCCCAGTTTGAAAGGACCCAACCCAAATGCAGGAAAACTCCCATCCCAACAGACTAAAAAACTCCATATTGAAAACCGCCA
Source organism: uncultured Lachnospiraceae bacterium (assembly GCA_900317505.1). Taxonomy (GTDB): domain Bacteria; phylum Bacillota; class Clostridia; order Lachnospirales; family Lachnospiraceae; genus UBA2882. The sequence continues at coordinate 15,099 of ONHB01000031.1, forward strand.
CCTTCCTAATCCTCCTCGCCATCTTATTTGCAGCCTTCTACCACACCCTGCAATACCGCTTTTCCGACGAAGACGGCATCGAAGGCATCCAGCAGTTCTACAAGCAGAAGGAAGATTCCATAGACGTACTATGCCTCGGCAGCAGCCACATGTTTGTCGACGTCAACACCGCTGTTTTGTGGGATGAGTACGGAATCGCAGCCTATGATCTGGGCGGTACGATCCAGCCGCTTTGGAATACCTACTTTTATATGAAGGAAGCATTGAAAACGCAGACTCCAAAGCTTATAGTTCTGGACTGCTATACCGCGACCCTGACAGAAGAATATCAGGAAGAAAGCGGCATGATAAAAAATACCTTCGGCATGAAATTTTCCAAAAATAAAATTGATGCGATCTACGCCAGTGCTGAGAAAGACAGATTTGCCTACCTTTTGGGATTTCCTGGCTTCCACAGCCGTTATGCCAGCCTTTCCAAAGAAGATTTTGCCAAAAACAAAGGCATTGCCCACTATGACAGCTGGAAGGGTCAGCATATGCTAACTGAAACAGCCGACAATATTGCCGATCTTCGTATGGACAATATCAAAGAAATTACAGATACAGAAGAGCTCGGAGCCAAACAGCAGGAATACCTCTACAAGATCATAGAGCTTGCCAAAGCAGAAAATATTCCGCTTTTACTGATCAATACACCCTATTTTCCGACAGAATGGGAAGAAAAGATTTACAATAAAATTGCCCAGATTGCCGAAGAGGAGCAGATACCCTACATAAATTACAATCTTTTATATGATGAGATGGGACTGGACTTTACATCCGATTTTGCGGACGGCCATCACCTCAATTATAAAGGAAGTCCCAAGTTTACCCGCCTGCTTGCACAGGATATCAAAAATTTCTTTGACATTCCCGACAGGCGCAAAGATGAAGCATACGAGGATTATGATATGATGAGTGCCTGCTATGATCAGAAGGTGCAGGATCAGAAGCTTAAGGAAACAGATGATCTGGAGACATATCTGGACGCTGTGCAGGGCGATCATTATCTGGTGGTCTACGCACTTAGCGGCGGTTTTGCCTATGCAGACAATTATGGATTGATACAGGAAAAATTAAACCGGTACGGAATCAGCCCGGATGGAGAGCTCGGCAATCAGTATTATGTCGTGGATACAGATAAAAATGAGCTTGTATACAGCTTTGATGGTTCTGAATGGCATTCCGAGCTTGGAACCTATGATGTGGTAAGCGTGCATTGTCCGGATGAGACGGACTATGCAGATGGAGATACATCGGTCATCATTGAGTACAACCATGAAAAATACTGCCCTGTCTATGAAGGACTGACCGTATTTGTGTATGATACCCTGAATGAGACGATGGTAGAAACAGTTGGATTTTACTTAGAGAACGGGTCTGTCTGTACGACCAAGTGGAGATAAGGAGCTTCCGTTGTCCTTAAGCCATTTTCTCTGTTCTTTATAATCCGGCATGATTGCTTCCACATGCTGCCAGAAACGTGTAGAATGATTCATTTCCTTGCGATGGCAGAGCTCGTGGATCACGACATAGTCAAGGACCTTTGGTGGAGCGAGAATGAGCCTCCAGTTAAAATTGAGATTGCCGCTGGAAGAACAGCTGCCCCATCTTGTCTTTTGATCGCGGATGGTGATTTTTCCATAGCTAACCTGCAGGATATCGGCATAAAACTGCACCCGCTTTGGAATATACTCTTTGGCGGCCTGCCTATAAGGAGCCTCCAGTCTTTTTTCATAGTCGGATTTATCCTTTTGCAGGGTCTGCGGTGCGGCATCCTTTAAGCGCATATAATTTTTGTAGACCCAGTCCTTTTTATCTTCTATCATGGTGCGGGCATAGGAAATGCTGCCGCGCATCGGAATACACACGATCACGGCTCCGCCCGGTTTCATGGTGATGCCGTAAGTCCTACGTCTGGTCCGCTCAATCTCATAAGGGATATGCAGTTCGTTGACAGATAGATAATATGACATATTTTATGCGTCCTCTTCTTTCATATCAAAGCATCCCGGATGGATCTTTTTCTGCAGCCTGTCATACTGCTTGTACATATACTGTACAGAATTTTCCAACAGATAATAATGCATGATATAAGGTATGAGCAAAACTAAAAAAGCAAAAAATAAGACGATCAGGCCGATCGAAAACTGAAGGGCGGCCATAAAAAATGTGATAAAGGCCAGAATGGCAAATGTCAGGGTGACAAGCAGATGAACAAGCCTCTCATGCATAAAAAAAGCAAGCTGTTTTTCGTGCTGTATGCAAAGCTCTTCATAGCTTAAACCACTGTCATTTTGCTGTAATTGCCGGTCCATATAAGCCATATAGGCTAGAATTCTTTTTTTCATATCGGACTCCTTTTTTGACTTTTCGGTCTTTTGACTTTGATATCCACGAATTGCTCCGCTGCAAAGCAGCTCCCACAATTCTCAAACATTCGAAATCCGCTGATTTACTGCGTAAATCGCTACTTTCTCATGTTTGGCTGGTCCCAAGTTCAAAAGTCTTATCGTGCAAGCACGAACGACTTTTTGACCTTTTGACCATGATATCACATTATAGCACACACAAACAAAAATGTATCTTCGTTTCATGCTGACGGTATGATAAAATAGCGATAAGAGGTAAAATATGACGATACAACTTCCAGAAGACGTTAAAAAAATAATAGAAATCATAGAAAAAGCCGGCTATGAAGCCTATGCCGTGGGTGGCTGCGTCAGGGACAGCCTGCTTTTGCGCAATCCCAATGACTGGGATATCACGACATCCGCCAAGCCGGAAAAGGTAAAGGAACTGTTTAAAAAGACCATTGATACAGGAATAGAGCATGGAACAGTCACCGTTATGATGCACCATGTCGGATACGAGGTTACGACCTACCGGATCGATGGGGAATATGAAGATGCCAGACATCCCAAAAATGTGACCTTTACCTCCAATCTGATCGAGGATTTAAAGCGCAGGGATTTTACCATCAATGCAATGGCGTACAATGACCGCAGCGGGATCGTGGATGCGTTTGACGGCATTTCGGATCTGGAAAAGGGAATTATCCGGGCTGTCGGCAATCCGCGGGAGCGTTTTGATGAGGATGCCCTGCGTATGATGCGTGCCGTCCGTTTTTCGGCGCAGTTGGGATATTCGATAGAAGAAGATACCAAAAAAGCAATTCAGGAATTGTCCATAAACCTGCAAAAGATCAGTGCCGAGCGTATTCAGGTAGAGCTTGTAAAGCTTGTCAGCTCCGATCATCCGGAGAAAATGAGAGATTTATACGAGACCGGGATTACAGCCGTGATCCTGCCGGAATTTGACAAGGCCATGGTGACTGCGCAAAACAACCCGCACCATTGCTATACCGTGGGCGAGCATATTATACAGAGTATGGCTGCATCGGATGCGGATAAAAATATCCGGCTTGCCATGCTGTATCATGATATTGGCAAACCGGCATGTCTGACAACCGATGAAAAAGGGATCGACCATTTTTACGGACATCCGGAGGTATCGGGACAGATCTGTAAAGTATCTTTGCGGAAACTGAAATTTGACAATGATACGATCCATACCGTCGTACAGCTCGTGACACATCACGATTACCGGATACTTCCCGAAAAGAAATATGTAAGACGCGCGATGAACCGCATTGGCAAGGATATTTTTCCTCTGCTTTTAAAGGTCAAGCAGGCGGATCTGCATGCTCAGAGCACCTATCAGAGAGAAGAAAAACAGGAAAAGCTCGATGAAATCTGTGCTTTGTACAAAGAGATCGTTCAGGAAAATGAATGTGTTGATCTGAAAGGACTTGCCGTTACCGGTAGCGACCTGATCGCCTGGGGGATGAAGCCGGGCAGGGAGCTTGGAGAGATGCTTTCGCAGTTATTGGCAATTGTGATCGATGATCCCGGAAAAAACCGGAAGGAAGCTTTAAAAGAGATCTTTCTTGAACTGCTAAAATAGAAAAGTCCAGTCATATATTCTCTTTTTTTTTCATAAGATAGTATGACCTATCAAGGGGGAATGGATGAGTGAACGATAGAGCGGTATCAGTATTTGAACAATATGATCTGAAAATAGAGCAGACCAGAAAGGTAAGGGGAGCAATCGTTGCAATGACGGACATTGGTCCTCTGGCTTTATGGGAATATGCCGGCAAACCGGAAAAGCTGGAGCTTTGCAAAGCAGTCTGTGACCGGTTAAATGAGAGTGGATTTTTTCATATTGACAGTCTGATCGCAAATGCCGAGGGACAGCTGTACAGCACGGATTATGACGGAAAAAAATATGTCGTAAAGCGCCAGATCGATGGAAGAGAATGTGATGTATACAATGTCGGGGACTGCTGTTTTATAGTGGGAGAACTGGCAAAGCTGCACAAGCTGATGGAATTTGGCTCCGATTTTTTTCCGGAAGAAATTACGATCCACGACTTTTCCAAGAGGGAAGCAGAGCTTTTGCGCGTACGTTCCTTTATGAGAAAGCTGCCGCAAAAGGGCATTTTTGAAATGGATTTTTTAAGGGAATATCCCTATTTTGAGGCAGTGGCAAAGGATGCAACGGCTGTTTTAAATAAAGAGTGTCTATCACATCTTGGTGGTATGGTCATGGAAAAAGGCATGTTCTGCCATGGTGACTGCAATCAGCACAATATCCTGATTCATGACACGGATATGGTTGTAACACATTTTGAAAAATGTTGCAAGGATATCCAGGTGCGGGATCTGTATCTGTTTTTGAGAAAAATACTCGAAAAAAACGAATGGTCTTATGAATTGGGAAAACAGGTTATGGATGCTTATTTTTCAGAAAAAGAGCCGGGAAGAGATGAGAAGCGTTATCTCTTTGCAAGACTTTTGTATCCGGAGCGTTTCTGGAAGATTGCCAATGCCTATCTGAATAAGCGAAAGTCCTTGCCGCCCAGACGACAGTTTGAAAAACTGACCGCTCTAAAGAAGATCGAACCGCAGAGAATGAAGTTTCTTTATAAACTGGAAAAGGATTTACTTTAGAAATCACGATTATTATGGTATAATGTGCCCGAAAGAAAAGTGAGGATACCGATGAACCAAAGAAGAAGTATTTTTTTGTTTACAATTTTTCTTTGTGCATTCTTGCTTGCCGGCTGTGGCAGCAGGCAGGAGATGCCTGTGACAGCGGAAGTGTCGGATACACAGGTGCAGAGTACATATGTTGAGCCGATGGCAGATTCCTATGACGAGGCATTGCTTGTTGATATCAATACGGACGAGTCCACGATCCGGTTTTACAATTTACAGGCGCAGAAGACCTATACCCTGCAGTATGATTCGGCGACCCGGATCAAAAACCGGCATGGGGACGAGCTTGTAGCAGGGCAGCTATCGTGTGGTGATCCGGTGCATATCACTTTTTTTCATGATACAAAAAGACTACAGTCATTGCAGATTTCTTCCGATCTGCAGGTCGATTCCGGTATTACGGATTTTGAAATAAACAGTGCATCCCGCACCATGACCTATGGTGCTGACCAATATCAGATCGCCAAAAATGCCATGATCCTATCCGGGGGCAGCCTGTTAGAGGCAAATGAGATTCAGCCAGCCGATACCCTGAAGGTGGTGTCCAAAGATCACCAGATTATGGGAATCACCGTTGAGCGGGGTCACGGATATGTACGTTTAAGCGGTCAGGACAATTTTGTCGACGGATTTGTGGAGATCGGTACAGCAGTCATAAAGCGCGTGACCGAGGAGATGCTCCTCGTTGTGCCGGAAGGGGATTATACCCTGTACATCAGCAAAAACGGAATGGCCGGAAGTGAAGATATCAGTGTCAAGGCCGGTGAAGAGACCCTTGTGGATGTTTCCAAGTTTGAAGTCAACAAAGACAAGGAGACCGGCAAGATCATCTTTACGATTTCACCTGCCAAGGCAGAGCTTTATATTGATCAGGAAAAGACCCTGTATGATGAGCCGGTGGAGCTTACCTGCGGTATTCATCAGATCCGTGTACAGGCAGACGGATACAAGACACTGACCCAGTATATCAAGGTCGGAACGGCAACCGCCAATCTCAATGTTGAGCTGGAAGAAAGTGACGGAAAGGATACAACATCCACGGTTACGCCTTCCGTGAGCAAAAACAGCATTGATGCTTCGGACGGCTACCGTGTTTATATTGAAGCGCCGACATCCGCAGAACTGTATGTGGATGGGGCATATGTCGGTATTATTCCGACGGATTTTGCCAAAAAAGAAGGAACGCACATTATATCTCTTCGGAAAGATGGCTGTCAGACAAGAAGCTATACCCTTGAGATTGATGATACAAAAAAGGATGTCAGATACTCTTTTTCCGATCTGGTATCCAAGTAAAACGATTTAATTAAGACAATAGGAGGAGAGACATGGGTTACAAAGAGGTTTATGAAAGCTGGTTAAACAATCCTTATTTTGATGAGGATACCAAAAAAGAATTGCAGGCACTGGAAGGAAACGACAAAGAGATCGAAGACCGTTTCTATCGTGAACTGGAATTTGGTACGGCAGGATTGCGCGGTGTGATCGGAGCCGGAACCAATCGTATGAACATTTATACCGTTCGTAAAGCAACACAGGGACTTGCCAATTATATTATTGGTCAGAACGGACAAAATAAGGGTGTGGCGATCGCTTTTGATTCACGTCATATGAGCCCGGAGTTTGCGGATGAAGCAGCTCTCTGCCTCAATGCAAACGGAATCAAGGCTTATGTTTTTGAATCCTTAAGACCGACACCGGAGCTTTCTTATGCAGTGCGCAAGCTTTCCTGTATCGCAGGCATCAATATAACAGCGAGCCACAACCCGCCGGAATACAACGGCTACAAGGTATACTGGGAAGACGGTGCACAGATCACACCCCCTCACGATACCGGAATCATGCAGGAGGTTGCTGCTATCACGGATTATCAGAATGTAAAGACCATGGACAAGGCAGCTGCAGTTGCCGCCGGATTGTACGAATCCATCGGAGCAGCCATTGACGATTCCTATATCGAAGAGTTGAAGAGCCAGGTTCTTCACTGGGATGCCATCAAAGAGGCACAGAAGGATATCACCATTGTATACACACCCCTTCACGGAACCGGCAATATTCCCGCCCGCAGAGTATTAAAAGAGCTGGGATTTGAAAATGTATACGTTGTACCCGAGCAGGAGCTGCCGGACGGAGACTTCCCGACCGTTTCTTACCCCAATCCGGAGGCAAAAGAGGCATTTACCCTGGGACTGGCACTTGCAAAGAAAAAGAATGCAGACCTTGTACTGGCTACCGATCCCGATGCAGACCGTTTGGGTGTTTATGTAAAAGATGCAAAGAGCGGCGAATACATCACCCTGACCGGAAATATGTCCGGATGTCTCCTTGCTGATTATGAAATCGGACAGAGAAAGGCATTGAAGGGCTTGCCGGATGACGGAGCTTTGGTAAAAACCATTGTTACAACCAATATGGCAGATGCGATCGCAAAGGCATATGGAGTAGAGCTGATCGAGGTTTTAACCGGCTTCAAATATATCGGACAGCAGATCCTTGGCTTTGAACAGAAGAAAAAAGGAACCTACTTATTTGGTTTTGAAGAAAGCTATGGCTGCCTGATCGGAACACATGCAAGAGATAAGGATGCGATTGTTGCAACCATGGCACTGGCTGAGGCAGCAGCTTATTACAAGACACAGGGCAAGACACTGTGGGATGCCATGATCGATATGTATGAAAAATACGGCTACTACAAAGATGGTATCCAGTCTGTTACCTTAAAGGGAATTGAAGGACTTGCCAAGATCCAGGAGATCTTGAATACCCTGCGTGACAATACACCTGACAAGTTTGGCGAATATCAAGTATTGCGTGTCAGAGATTACAAGACCGGCATCATCCGCGATGTCCGCACAAATGAAGAGACACCTACAGGACTTCCGGTTTCCAATGTACTTTACTATGAGCTTTCCGACGATGCATGGCTGTGTGTACGTCCTTCCGGAACGGAGCCCAAGGTCAAATTCTACTATGGTATCAAGGGAACTTCTTTGGAAGATGCAAACCACAAATCAGAAGCTCTCGGCAAAGAAGTTGTATCCATGGTTGAGAAAATGATTGGTTAAGGCAATGGATAACGAAACAAAACCGAAGAAAAAATATACGTTTACGGATTTTTCGCAGATCATAAAAGAGCTGCGGGCCGATACCGGATGTCCGTGGGATAAAAAGCAGACCCACGGCTCTTTGACGGGCTGTATGCTTGAGGAGGCTGCCGAGGCAGTATCCGGTATCAAAATATATGAAAAAACCGGCAATCCGGACAATATGAAGGAAGAGCTCGGAGATCTGCTGATGCAGGTTGTCCTCCATGCGGAAATCGCTTCGGAGGAAGGCTTGTTTACAATGGATGATGTTATTCAGGGGATCAGTGAAAAAATGATCCGCAGACATCCCCATGTGTTTGAGCCCGACGGAACACCCCTTCATGGAAGAGAACCGGAAGAGGGCACGGTAAAAAGCTGGCAGGAAATCAAAAAAACGGAAAAAGAGAAGCAGACATTTTCCGAGTCTCCCGGCAAGAAAAAGTTACGTAAACTTATGACGAAAATATTTGAAAAAATATTATAAATTTTTTGAAAAAAGCCCTATTTTTCAATATTTTCTTGACAAAGATACTAAAAAATATTATAACTAGTTGTAGGCGGCACAAATGGCGCAAATATGAAAAAACTCAGTAATAGGAGGAGTTCACGATGAACAAAACAGAATTAGTAGCAGCTATCGCTGATCAGGCAGAAATCTCAAAAAAAGACGCAGAAAAGGCATTAAAAGCATTTACAGATGTTGTTGCAGAAGAATTAAAGAAAGGTGAGAAAATCCAGTTAGTAGGATTTGGTACATTCGAAGTTGCTGAAAGAGCAGCAAGAGAAGGTAGAAATCCTCAGACAGGAGCTACAATGAAGATTGAAGCTTCTAAAGCACCTAAATTCAAAGCCGGTAAAGCTTTAAAAGATCTTGTAAATGCATAATTGGTATCATGAAGTTTTAAAAGGGGCTGTAAAATAAGTCCCTAATCAAGAAACGCCAACTCCGGCAAATTGTCGGTGCTGGCGTTTCTTTGTATGTATTTTTCTGTTTTTGAACAT
>ONHB01000045.1 GCA_900317505.1 uncultured Lachnospiraceae bacterium
AGAGGAGCCGAATTGCCGGAACCCTTGATTTATCAAGCTTTAGAGGCTTTTATGGAGATTTATGAAGATATGTGGAAATACGTCGAATGCGACGATTCCTAATTTCATAATATATATTTCTCCTTTGAAAAGTTAATTGTTCCGTCGCATAACATGTTATAGTGTACCACATCAGAGTCAAAAAGTAAAAATAATCCATTCGCCTTTTTTATTGGAACCGATGCGTTTGATCACTTTCTTTTCAACCAAAGACTGCAACGTCCTTTTTACCGTTGAATCAGAACAACCTAAATGCTCTGCCATTTCTGTCCGGGTCAGATCCGGTTGTTGTTGCAAAAGCCCGATTATTTTCTTTTCACGCTCTGTTAATTTTATTGGGTCATTTATCGGTTCATTTATTGGGTCATTTTCCAAATTGTTGTGACCCAATAAAAATTTACCGCTTATATGCATTTCTCTATTGTGCAGTTCATTTTTTCTATCCAATAAAAGATTTTGTAAAAATTTTTCTAAATATTCGGTTGTTTCATATATTCCGTCTTTAATGTTGTTATAATTGGCACGGACTAATGCATTTCTAAAATACCAGGAATTTTCTGCAAACAAATCATTTTCTGCCTGAAAGCCCAGCATTCTGAGATATTTAATTAAAAACACCGCCGTTGTTCTGGTATTTCCCTCTCCAAAGACATGAATCTGCCATAATCTTGAAATAAAAACTGCCAGATGATGAATTGTTTCATCCATCGTCAATCCATTGAATCTGAAATTTCTCTCCTGAAAGAGATCATATTCCAGAGTTTCCCGCAAATCAGCTGCTCCACCATAGGAAACCGTATCTCCGTCCAACACCCACTCTTTTTTGGAAATATTGTAATCACGTATCTTGCCCGCATGGGAATAAATGCCCGCAAACAGTTCCCGATGAATGGATATATATTGGGTTGGTGAAAAAATAAAAGATTTATCGGAAAGCATCTTTGCTATTCTGGCAGATACCTTATCTGCCTCCTCAGTTCTGGCACCCTCCAGTTGTCTGCCATCTTTGCCTTCATAATAACTGTCAATCAGCTTTCCTGCCTCATCAACAGAAATTTTGCCATCGATATTTTTCCTTGCAGTTTCATATAAATATGCGGATGGCTCTAACCGGTCTACATCCTGCAGACCAATGGCTGCTGCCCATGCCTGTCCCAATTCTTTTCTCGTTGGTGGAAGATTTTTGATATACTCATCAAATGGATCATTCTTTATATCTTTCATACCAATTCTCCTGATTCCGGTCCATTCCAAATACCATTTTATTATATGCCACCTGCAAAACTCTTTCAATCGGAATTATTTTTTAGATACTCCTCAAATTATTTTTTAGATACTCCTCAAATGAATACACAACCTCTTCCACTTCTTCACCCAGAATTCTCACTGCCGCAGCCACATACGCATAGCAATCCAGATTAACCTTTCTCAGATAACTAATCCCTCTTGCCCCTCTGAAACTCAACTTATCATTCATATATTCTTCCGGACTATCAATAGCTACATACTCTGCATCAGCATAAAGACAAGCTGTAAGATATAGCACCTCACAAGCAATATATGCTGCCAGCTCACCATTGAACCATTCACTATAAATATGTCCACCTATCCTACGGATTCCGTCAGCAAAATATGTATATTCCTCTTTATCAATACCGCCTTTAGCAATAATACAAAAGCAACTACTGATGATATCACGAAGAACAGTATTGACACTATAATCCATTCCTCTATACCCTATCTCCGTAGCAGCCACAGACTTATATACTTCGCGCACATCATCATAATTTGTCATCTCTCTTGAAAGCGTATAACAGTCATACAACTGCTTGATAATTTCAAGCTCTTTATCTATGCCAAATGGAATTCCTATAGTATGCGGTGCAAAAGCAGTAAGCTTATCTCCTAAAATACTATTTACATCTGGAATTCTAACTGTCAGATCCTTGCCGTCAGTCAAAAGCAAATCATTTTTAATTGGCTTCTCCAAAATCGTCTGGTAATGATTCTCCTCGTATAAAATATCCAGCAATATAACCAGTGGTTTATCATTAACCGGTGAATCATATGTAAATTCGTAATGCCTCTTTTCAATATTGTTTCTCCCCCTTCGGACATCCTCTTCTTGACTTTTGAAGGGAAATATCTGACCTGCATTCTGAATAAATGCTTCCACATCCGTTCCAGGTTCTACAATGATATCAATATCTGTTGACAGTCTTCTTGGCTTTTCAAGTAAAAGCATCAGACAAGTTCCACCCTTAAATATAAAAGGCATTCCCACCTTTGATATCGCTTCCAGCAGTCCAAAGGCATATACTGTCTTTTCTAATAGTGACGGATCATTTCCGCTTATCTTCTGTAGTCTCTCAATATTCTCTTTTGTAAAATTATCTTGTGTTAGCATCCGCATATTCGCCAATGTATTTTTTTACTTCATCTGCTTTGCCTCGTCTTCTCGCATAACGCAAGAGTCTTGCATAATCAATCAAATACGATTTTTCCGCAAGATTATACACTCCCTGCAATTCACTTCTACTATATAAATTTTTAAAGGTTTTCTCTGCAATAATATCTACCAGTAACTGCTCAATGCACATACTATGATGCTCATCCACACACCTCGGAGCTTCACTGATCAGATTAAGCATCACAATATTATCACCGGTACAATACGCATCCCATTCCTTTTCATTAGGCTTAAGCAAAATATTCCAGTCCGTCTCTTCCTGAAGATAACGAAAAACAAAATCAATAGCATCCTTCTCAACTAACACAAAAAAAATATTCCTGCCAATCAGATGATTTAAAAATTCATTCAACTGCACACTTTCAAAGCATACAAAATTGACAAAAGGAAATTTAGACTCTATTTTTTCACTTACCTCTTGGAGCTGTTCATTCACTCTGGGTTTATATATATGCTTTCCTGCCACACTGTTACTTTGAAGAACATATTTCCCTCGCTGTTTTCGGCAAATAGTTCCATTATCAACCATTTCAGAAATGATCCATTTGAAAGAATTAAATGTCAGCTCCGGTTTTACCCTAGCCAATGCATCATATATCTGCTGTCTCGTATATTCTTTTTGCCTATTTAATTGACAAACAACTTCTTCATACCACATTTTACCACTCCATATCTTTCGGCATTTTTTTATTATTTTGCCGTAAGATATATTATAATTATATTTTTCAAAAATATCAATATATCCTTCGGCAATTTTTATTATTTTTGCCAAAAGATATACCAACTATAGAAATCGAAATTAAAATTTTATAGTTTATCACTTATTCTTGTATCCCAATTCTTTTATTGATAAAATACAAGTTATAAGATGCTGTTTAGCAGACTGGAGGATATATCAATGAACGAAAATGTTACAAAAAGAAATGAAAAATTAGCCGAGGTTGTCATCAAAGGACTGCAGAGCCGCAACATGTCCGGCTATTATGCAGCAAGTAAGGAAGATGCATTAAAGCAGGCTTTGGAACTTATCCCGGAGGAAAGCACCATTTCCATGGGCGGTTGCATGAGTGCTCATGAAATCGGTCTGATCAATGCATTAGAAAACGGCAACTACAATTATCTGGACCGCTCCAAAATGGAGCCCCGTGAAGGTCTGTTAGCCGCTTACGATTCTGACATCTTTCTGTCAAGCGCCAATGCAATTACCAACGACGGAATTATGGTCAATATTGACGGCAACTCCAATCGTGTATCCTGCATTGCACAGGGCCCCCAAAAAGTTATCTTTATTGTTGGAATGAATAAGGTATGTGCCGACCTTGACAGTGCCATGAAACGTGCCAGAAATGTGGCTGCACCAATCAATGCCCAGAGATTTGATATCAAGACACCTTGTAAAGAAACAGGGAAATGCTTTGACTGCAAATCCCCGGATACCGTTTGCTGTCAGTTCCTGATCACAAGATATTCCAAACATGTCGGAAGAATCCATGTCATCCTTGTCAATGATGACCTTGGTTTCTAAGATTTCTTAATACAATACAAAATAGCTCAACTATTTTGCTGATAATAATCTATTCTATTTGTTGAGATCAAAAGAAAATTAAAAATACCTATAACAGAATTTACCCTGCTATAGGTATTTTTTAGTTCTCTTTATTTATCTTTTCCCATATCCCGGAAATCCATTTGCTTTTATGAATATGCGGTTCAACATGATCCTTAAACAAATGATGATTTGAAATATAGTTTTTAATTTTTTCCGAGCCAAGCATCAGCATGATGGCACCCGCCACCAGAAACGGAATCTGCGGAACCACCGGAAGCATCAGCCCGATAATTCCCAAAATCATAAGTACAACACCGATAATTAAAAAAACGATTTTTTTCATAAAAAACCCTCCTTTAACATGTCCTATTCTAACACATAAATGTGTTTATTCTGTTTAAGGAATTCTTAATTATATCGAAAATTTATCTGTATAAAATCCTATGATCGTATTCTGTCCGTGTCTGTATGACCGTTTATCATCCTTTGTCGGAAATACGCCGTGCCCACAAAAAGGCAACGATGATAGTCAATCCGACAACAAACGGAAGGATGGCATTTTTCACAAATCCGGCAACCAGATATGCGATACAGGAAGCACTCGCAACCAAAACAACATATGGCAACTGTGTGGATACGTGATTCATATGATTACACTGTGCTCCGGCCGATGCCATGATCGTCGTATCGGAAATCGGCGAACAATGGTCTCCACAGACAGCTCCGGCCATACATGCGGAAATAGAAATAATCATCATCTTGGGATCCGAAGAGAAACAGTTGACAACAATCGGTATCAGAATACCAAAGGTTCCCCACGAAGTACCGGTTGAAAAAGCAAGGAATACTGCCACAACAAAAATAATTGCGGGCATACAGTAAAGCAATGCACCGGACATACCGGAAATCATGCTTGCGACATATTCCTTGGCTCCCAGACTGTCGGTCATGGACTTCAAGGTCCATGCAAAGGTCAAAATCAGAATAGCGGGAACCATTGCCTTAAAGCCTTCCGGTACACACTCGCTTGCCTTTTTAAAGGTAATGACCTTGCGGATCATATAAAATGCAATGGTAAAAATAAGTGCAGCAAAGCTTCCGAGCATCAGACCAACGGATGCATCACTGTCAGAAAAGGCTTCTACAAATCCGGTTCCGCTGAAAAATCCGCCGGTATAGATCATGCCGACTACACAGCAGACGATCAATACCAGTACAGGAAGTACCAGATCAAGCACCGTACCCTTTGACTCCACTACCTCATCCGCAACATTGGCATACGGCCTGTCCGGTGTGGTATAAATATCACCTTTTGCCGCATTGTCTTCATGCACCTTCATCGGACCATAATCAACCTTCATCAAAACCAGAATGATCATTGTCACAATCGTAAGCAGCGCATAGTAGTTGTACGGAATAGCCTTGATAAAGATTGCAAATCCGTCCTCATTTTCCACAAAACCGCTGACTGCAGCAGCCCAGGATGAAATTGGAGCAATAATGCAGACCGGTGCAGCTGTAGCATCGATCAGATATGCCAGCTTTGCACGGGAAACATTGTGACGGTCTGTAACAGGTCTCATGACACTGCCGACGGTCAGACAGTTAAAATAGTCATCTACAAAGATCAGGATACCAAGTGCAATCGTTGCAAGCTGCGCTCCCACTCTTGTCCTGATATGCTTGCTGGCCCATTTACCAAATGCCGCAGATCCCCCTGCTGCATTTAACAGACATACCATAATGCCAAGCACAACCAGAAAAACCAGAATGCCGACATTGTAGCTGTCCGACAGGACGCCAACCAGTCCATCTTCAAAAATATGAAGTATCACTTTTTCTCCATCAAATGTGGAAGAAAAGATATCTCCGTAAAATAATCCTCCGATCACAATTCCAACAAAAAGCGAGCTATACACTTCCTTGGTGATCAAAGCCAGAATAATCGCCACAAGTGGGGGAACCAGCGCCCAGAAAGTGGCATACATTACAGGTACGTATTCCATGTTTTCTCCTTCTCTTAAAAACATAGCCGGACAGATGCACTCATATGTAGATCCCGACCGGCTGTTTTTTCTTGTATATTTTTATTGCGAAAGTGCAATGCACACAGCAATCTGATATATCATGGGCAAAAGCTCAGAAAGCTCTATAACCGCTTCATAAACTCCGCAACATTCTTTTTGATATCGCCTTTAAAGACTGCAGATCCGGATACAATAACATTGGCTCCGGCATTTAAGATCATTTCCACATTCTGAAGGTTGACACCACCATCTACCGCTACATCAACCTTAAGTCCTCTACGGTCAATTTCCTTGCGGACCGCGGTGATTTTTTGTGTACAGCTATCCAGATATTTCTGTCCTCCAAATCCGGTATTGACCGTCATGACCAAAACCTGATCTACATACTCTAAATAAGGATAAATTGCCTCGATTGGTGTCTGCGGATGCAGCGCGATACCGGTTTTCATACCCTTTCCCTTTATTTTTAAAAGGGTATCGATCATGCAACGGCATGCCTCTACATGGATGGTAAGACTGTTGGAGCCTACCTCTGCAAACTGGTCAATGTACCGCTCCGGTTCAGAGATCATCAGATGTACATCAAAAAATCTCTGTGTGATCGGTCGTATAGACTGGATAATCGGAAAACCAAATGAAATGGAAGGCACAAACAATCCATCCATAACATCAATGTGTATATATTCAGCACCTGCTTCATCGACAAGTCTGATCTGTTCTCCCAGTTTGGAAAAATCCGCTGCTAAAATTGACGGGGACAAAATATTCATTGCTAGTATCTCCTTTTGTTTTTGCATTCTGCATATAGATTTACATAGTCTTCATAACGCTCTTTGCTGATTTCCCCATCTGCAAGTGCCTGTTTCACCCCACAATCAGGCTCATGTATATGTGCACATCCCAGAAAACGGCATTTATCATGGAAACGCACCATTTCCGGGAAACATGCTTCCAGTTCTTCCGGTAAAAGATAGGATACATCCAGTGAACTAAAGCCCGGTGTATCAAAAATAAAAGTGCCCGGATCGATCTCCAGAAGCTCGGAATGTCTGGTCGTGTGCTTTCCTCTTGAGATCTTTTCACTGACAGCGCCGGTCTCCATGACAACGCTTGTCTGCAACAGATTAATGATCGTAGACTTGCCAACACCGCTCGGCCCCGCAACTGTTGTCACCTTATTGCGCAAAACATTCCTTATTCCGTCAATATTTTCCTGGTCCTTTGCGCTGACGATGATCGTCTGATATCCGGCCTGTTCATATATTGCGGCCAGTCTTTTTGTCTGATCCTCCGATGAAAGATCTGACTTGTTGAAGCAGATCACGGTCGGAATCCCATAATGCTCCATCTGGATCAGGAAACGATCCAAAAGCCCCAGATTGGGATCCGGATGTGCGACTGCAAAAATAACCATTGCCTGATCAAT